>NZ_JAEHBQ010000001.1:0-635251 GCF_016483555.1 Bacillus cereus group sp. N14 | reverse complement strand
CTCAGCTTTTGTGTTGTTCTCAGCTTTTGTGTTGTTCTCAGCTTTTGTGTTGTTCTCAGCTTTTGTGTTGTTCTCAGCTTTTGTGTTGTTCTCAGTTTTTACGTTGTTCTCGGTTTTTGCGTTGTTCTCAGCTTTTGCACTGTCTTCAGTTTTTTGGCTATCTTCAGTTTTTGCACTGTCTTTTGATACGGCAGTATCTTGTTTAGTAGCCTCAGTTTTTGTAGGAGACGTTTGTTGTCCGCAAGCTGAAAGTAAGAAAAATGATGATGTGAGTATTACAAGGTTTCTGATTTGTGATGTAGCGTATCGCATGAAAACACCTCTTTCAAAATTTTGGAACTTAACATATTGTAATGCATTGGAAAAAATATTCCAGGTATGAAAGACGTATTTCGTTCGACAAAAAGCTAAGGATTCCATATTTATATCGTACAGACACAAATAACCTCACGCCCACATACACATAGTAAAGACCACTATTTTGGCGGAGGTGAAAGGTTTGAGTCTATTCGCCGCAATTGGATATATGGTTCGAGAAGTGTTTGTCTTTGTTTCTTATGTGAAGAATAATGCGTTTCCGCAGCCGTTATCATCAGACGATGAGAGAAAGTACTTAGAGTTAATGGAGCAAGGTGATGCTCAAGCGAGAAATCTGTTAATTGAACATAATTTACGGCTTGTAGCTCATATCGTTAAAAAATTTGAAAACACAGGGGAAGATGCAGAAGATTTAATTTCAATTGGTACAATTGGGCTCATTAAAGCGATCGAGAGCTATTCGGCAGGAAAAGGTACAAAACTTGCGACGTATGCAGCACGCTGTATTGAAAATGAAATTTTAATGCATTTACGTGTACTGAAAAAAACGAAAAAAGACGTTTCACTTCATGATCCAATCGGGCAAGATAAAGAGGGGAATGAAATATCGCTTATCGATATATTAAAATCAGAGTCTGAAGATGTAATTGATATGATTCAGCTTAGTATGGAGTTAGAAAAGATTAAAGAGTATATCGATATTTTAGACGAACGAGAGAAAGAAGTAATCGTGAAGCGTTTTGGACTGGGGCTTGATAAGGAGAAAACGCAACGAGAGATTGCGAAGGCACTTGGTATTTCCAGAAGCTACGTATCAAGAATTGAAAAGCGCGCTTTAATGAAAATGTTCCATGAATTTGTAAGAGCTGAGAAAGAGAAAAAAGCGAAAGAATAATGTACATTGCAAGCAGCCATATTTTAAAATGGGCTGCTTTTCTTTTTGTAAATAAGGAAAGAAAAAGAGTTGTGTTCAGAAGAAATCTATGTTCACTGTTGAAAATGACGGATTCTATCTGTAATATTAGAGGGTGCTAAACAATTTAAGAATAATACCATACTTAGTTTTCCGCATGTATAATGAAACAGTTCTATATGATATGTGGGAATAAGAACCAATTTTACATATGATATAGAAGGAAAAGAAGGGGAAGCTAAAGTTATAGACTGATTAGGAGGTTTCGCAATTTGCGACGTACATTATATCGACTTATGATCGAACTTACAAATGGTCGTTTTACTTCTTATATATTACGTAAATTTGCACAATCTCGTTTGAGCTCTATCATTATTCCATCGTATGCGAAAGTTTTTCAAATTAACCAAGATGAGATGGAAAAGGGTTTGAAGGAATATAGAACATTGCATGAATTATTTACGCGTAAGCTAAAAGAAGGAAAGCGTAGTGTTGATACAGATGCATCGAGTATCGTTAGTCCTGTTGATGGTGTTTTTGCTGATCACGGTCCTATTGAGGACACGAAAACATTTGATATTAAAGGTAAGCGTTATTCAATAGTGGATATGCTAGGTAATGAAGAACGTGCAAAGCGATATGCAGGTGGTACATACATGGTTATTTATTTAAGCCCAAGTCATTATCATCGTATTCATAGTCCGCTTTCTGGTTCTGTGACTGAAAGGTTTGTACTTGGTAGAAAGTCATATCCGGTAAATGCAGCTGGTATGGAATATGGGAAAGAGCCATTGTCAAAAAATTATCGCTCTGTTACAGAAGTAAATAGTGACGGTGAACATATGGCACTTGTAAAAGTAGGAGCTATGTTTGTTAATAGTATTGAGCTGTTGCATGAAAGAGACACTGTTCAAAAAGGTGAAGAAATGGCATACTTTACATTTGGCTCAACAGTTGTGTTATTGTTTGAAAAAGATATGATAGAAGTAGTGCAGGAATTGAAGAGTGGACAAGAGCTTCGTCTTGGTGAAAAAATTGCTACTCGTTCGGCTCATAAGTAAAGAAAACATTTTATAACTGTAAGCAAGAGTTATGGACAAAGATGCTTAATGATGAAATTCCCTAGATGGGAGTACTTGTTTATTCGAGAGCCATCGCAGGATGGCTCTTTTTACAAGTTAGCTCATTAAAATTTCACTTTATATGTAATCAAGACGATTTGACAAGCTTGTCCTCTAATGAGCGTCTAATCATTTCTTGTTTTATAAGTAAAATGAAGTCGGGATTTAATTTTAGTTCTTTTGCTTTATAATAAGACTCAGTGAGTAACTCAGTAGACAACTGTTCCATATATTTTGTTTTCAAGGTGAGTCACCTCCTAATAATTTAAGGATTGATTCGTTGTTGCATTTAATGTACCAAAAAAATATGACAGTCACAAACGAGTGGTTATCCACATACCTAGGTGGATAAAATGTGTATAGATTGTTAGTAAATTCCAAATTGGCTGAAAAATTAATGTGGAAAATGTGTACAATTTTATCCACAGGTCATATATCGAAATATGTTGTCGAAAAATTTTTATGAAAACTCCTCAAAGAGGTGAAAGAAATTGAAGCTATTTTTACCAAATGAATATGTGAAAAATGTATATCATGTTCAACCAGAAGATTTGAAAAAACGTGGAATTAAAGGTGTCATTACTGATTTAGATAACACGTTAATTGAATGGGATCGTCCAAATGCAACGCCACAACTTGAAGAATGGTTTTTGAAAATGAAAGAGCAAGGTATTCAAGTAACGGTCGTTTCAAATAATAATGAGCAACGTGTGAAAGACTTTGCTGATCCATTAGGTATTCCATTTATTCATAGTGCGCGTAAACCATTTGTTCGCGCGTTTAAGCGTGCGATACAAGAGATGCACCTGCAACCAGATGAAGTTGTAGTAATTGGAGATCAGTTACTAACGGATGTTTTAGGTGGAAACCGAGTGGGACTTCATACAATTTTAGTTGTACCGGTAGCACAAACGGACGGATTAGTAACGCGCTTTAATCGAAAAATTGAACGAAGAATTATGAGAAATATGAAGAAAAAAGGTTTAATTAACTGGGAGGAATAAAGTTTGACTGAAACAATTAAATGTATTGGTTGCGGTGTAGAAATTCAAACAGAAGATAAAAACGAAGTGGGATATGCTCCTACCTCATCTTTAGAGAAAGAACAAGTAATTTGTCAACGCTGTTTTCGCTTGAAACATTATAACGAAATTCAAGATGTATCATTAACAGATGATGACTTCCTACGTATTCTAAATGGAATTGGAAAATCGGATGCGTTAGTAGTTAAAATTGTAGATATTTTTGATTTTAATGGTAGCTGGTTACCTGGCCTACATCGTTTCGTGGGAAATAATAAAGTATTACTTGTTGGAAATAAAGCTGATTTAATTCCTAAGTCAGTAAAACATGATAAAGTAAAGCATTGGATGCGCTATAGTGCAAAGCAGCTAGGATTAAAGCCAGAAGATGTCTTTTTAATTAGTGCAGCAAAGGGACAAGGGATTGCTGAGTTGGCAGATGCTATTGAGTATTACCGCGGCGGAAAAGATGTTTACGTTGTTGGATGTACGAATGTAGGAAAGTCAACATTTATTAATCGTATGATTAAAGAATTTAGTGATGAGACTGAAAATGTAATTACAACATCTCATTTCCCAGGAACAACACTTGATTTAATTGATATTCCGTTAGACGAAGAATCTTCTTTATATGATACGCCAGGTATTATTAACCACCATCAAATGGCTCATTATGTTGGAAAAGAAAGCTTAAAGCTTATTACACCAACAAAAGAAATTAAGCCAATGGTGTTCCAATTAAATGAAGAACAAACACTATTCTTCAGTGGATTGGCACGTTTTGATTATGTAAGTGGTGGTCGTCGTGCATTTACTTGTCACTTCTCGAATCGTTTAACAATCCATCGTACAAAGCTTGAGAAAGCAGATGAATTGTATAAAAATCATGCTGGGGATTTACTAAGCCCGCCAACACCAGAAGAATTAGAAAATATGCCAGAGTTAGTGAAATACGAATTTAATATTCGTGAACCAAAAACGGATGTTGTATTCTCTGGATTAGGATGGGTTACGGTAAACGAACCGGGAGCAAAAATTGTTGCACACGTACCAAAAGGAGTAAGTGTTTCGCTACGTAAATCTTTAATTTAATATGGAGAGGGATTTATGAAACAATTATATGGTGTAATCGGAAATCCAATTGGACATTCATTATCGCCAGTTATGCATAACGATGCATTTGAACACTTGAATATGGATGCCCATTATCATGCATTTCTTGTTAAAGAGGAAGTGCTAGGGGAAGCAGTAAGAGGTTTAAAAGCATTAGGTATTTCAGGATTTAATGTAACAACGCCGCACAAAGTTGCTATTATGGATTATTTGGATGAGATTGACCCGCTAGCAAAACAAATTGGTGCAGTAAATACAGTGGTTCATAAGGATGGAAAACTGATTGGCTATAATACAGATGGAATTGGTTTTGTCCGAGCGCTGCAGTCAATTAGTAGTGAACCACTTCAGGAGAAACGTATTTTATTGCTTGGCGCAGGTGGTGCTAGTCGAGCTATTTATTTTTCTCTTGCTGATGTAGGTGTGAAAGAGATTGATGTAGCTAATCGTACAGCAGATAAGGCGAAAGAACTTATTGCTGCATGTACGGCTACTGTTAATTCTGTTGCTTTATCGCTAGAAAAAGCAACAGAAGAACAAGGAAATTATGATATTATCATTCAGACGACAACAATAGGTATGCATCCACGCGTCGAATATACGCCATTACAAATTTCTTCGTTAAAAAAAGGGACGATTGTATCAGATATAATTTATAATCCATTTGAAACGAAAATTTTATGTGAGGCAAAAGAGCAAGGTGCAATGATTCAAAATGGTATTGATATGTTTGTTTATCAAGGTGCACTTGCATTTGAAATGTGGACAGGGCGTGTACCGAATATCGATAGAATGAAACAATTAGTTATAAGAAAGCTTGGAGGCTAACATATATGTTAACAGGAAAACAAAAAAGATTTTTACGTGCACAAGCACATCATTTAACACCAATTTTTCAAGTAGGAAAAGGCGGAGTAAATGAAAATATGATTAAACAAATCGCAGATACTTTAGAAGTTCGTGAACTATTTAAAGTAAGTGTGCTACAAAACTGTGAATTCGATCGTCGTGAAGTTGCAGAAGAACTTGCAAAAGGCGCACGTGCTGAAATCGTTCAAGTAATTGGAAGTACAATCGTTTTATACAAAGAATCTAGAGAAAATAAACAAATTAAGCTTCCTCGATCAAAAGAATAGCATATGCTATTTTTTATCGTTAGTGCGTAATGATGTAGAGAGCGAAACCAATTGAACTTTTATTAACAGTGAACTCTCTTCGGATAGGAATGAAGAGAGTTACTGTAGGTAAAAGGAAGGGGCGTTTCTTTTGAGAAAAATTGGCATCATTGGCGGTACATTTGATCCGCCACATTATGGGCATTTGCTAATTGCAAATGAAGTATATCACGCTTTGAATTTAGAAGAAGTATGGTTCTTACCGAACCAAATTCCACCGCATAAACAAGGACGGAATATTACAAGTGTAGAAAATCGCTTACAAATGTTAGAGCTTGCGACTGAGGCGGAGGAACATTTTTCTATTTGTTTAGAAGAGCTAAGCAGAAAGGGCCCATCTTATACGTATGACACTATGTTACAATTGACGAAGAAGTATCCGGATGTGCAGTTTCACTTTATTATTGGTGGAGATATGGTTGAGTATTTACCGAAGTGGTATAACATTGAAGCGTTACTCGATCTTGTGACGTTTGTTGGGGTTGCAAGACCTGGTTATACATTGCGTACGCCTTATCCTATCACCACTGTGGAAATTCCGGAGTTTGCAGTTTCTTCATCTTTATTGCGTGAGAGATATAAAGAGAAGAGAACATGTAAATATTTACTTCCTGAAAAAGTACAGGTGTATATCGAGAGGAATGGGTTGTATGAATCGTGAGAAAGCACTTCATATTGTCAAACAACAAATGCATGAAAAACGTTATATACACACAATAGGTGTAATGGAGACAGCAATTGAACTTGCTAAGTTATACGGTGTGGATGAAAAAAAGGCTGAAGTTGCAGCTATATTCCATGATTATGCGAAGTGTAGAGCGATTTCTGAGATGGAAGAGATTATTAAAAGTGAAGATTTGCCGAAAGATTTACTTTGTTATAACAAAGAGTTATGGCATGCACCTGTTGGGGCATACTTAGTAGAAAAAGAAGTAGGCATTACGGATCCTGAAATCCTGCAAGCTATTACATATCATACAAGTGGTCATGAGAAAATGACGATGTTAGATAAAGTAATTTATGTAGCTGATTACATTGAGCCTGGGCGAAAGTTTCCAGGGGTGGAGGAAGCTCGTAAACTCGCATATACGGATATAAATCAAGCTTTATTATTTGCGTTAAAGCGAACAATTCAATTTTTAATGGAAAAAAATCAAACGATTTATCCATTAACATTCCAAACATACAACGCAGTTATCAAGGAGGAAATTAGTAAATGAAAGATAAAGATTTATTAGTATTAGCAGCAAAAGCGGCTGATGATAAGAGAGCAGAAGATATGGTTGTCCTAAATATGCAAGGTATTTCACCGATTGCAGATTATTTCATTATTTGTCACGGTAACTCAGATAAGCAAGTGCAAGCAATTGCGCGTGAAATTAAATCAAAAGCACATGAGTTTGAAATCGACGTACAACGTATGGAAGGTTTTGACGAAGCACGCTGGGTATTAGTTGACCTTGGAGATGTAGTTGCTCATGTATTCCATAAAGATGAGCGTAATCACTATAATTTAGAGCGTCTTTGGGGCGATGTGCCACGTGAGGATATTACAGACGAGCTAGACCAATGAAATACGAACAATTTGCATTGTTGTACGACGAACTAATGAATGATGTTCCTTATGATAAATGGGTGGAATTCACAGAGGAAAGTTTACAGCAAGCGGATATGAAAGAGGCGAAGATTCTTGATGTAGCATGCGGTACTGGTAATGTAACACTTCCGCTTGTACAAAAGGGTTACGATTTAATCGGTGTCGATCTTTCAGAAGAGATGTTAACGGTCGCTCAGCAAAAACTAGGCGGAGAAGGATACTTTATTCCTTTTTACCAACAAGACATGCGAGAGCTTGATGTTCCAGGTGAGTTTGACTGTGTAACGATCTTTTGTGATTCATTAAATTATGTATTGCAAGAAGATGGAGTGCAAGAAACATTTCGAAGAGTGTTTCACCATTTACGTCAAGATGGTTTGTTTTTATTTGATGTACATTCTTTATATAAAATACATCATGTATTTCAAAATGAAACATACACAGTGAATGGAGAAGAAATATCTCTTATTTGGAATTGCTTCCCTGGTGAAGAATCAAATAGTGTAGAACATGATTTAACATTCTTTGTTCAAGACCCAGAAGAAGATGTGTACCATCGTTTTGACGAATGTCACGTGCAACGTGCATATCAGGTTGAAGAGTTAACGAAATGGCTTGAAGAAGCTGGTTTTACAGTGCTTCGTGTGACTGGTGACTTTGAGCGACTTGAAGTTACAGAACAAACAGAGCGTATTTTCTTCATGGCGAAGAAAAACGCATAAAACAAAAGCAACCGAGAAGGTTGCTTTTGTTTTATAAAGAAGTTGTAATTTTAGTTCTAGCATAATAAGAAGATGATATACGTGAAGTGTGAAAATACTAGTTTAAGTGAAAATGTAATGTAAAAAAGTAAGTATTTATAAAAAGGATTTGGAATGACGATGACGTATTTATTATGTGTGTTTATTGAATTGCTGATCGACGCATTTTAAATCTTCATCAAATTTCTCGTGTGTCCGCTCAATTAATTTATGAAACATATCCCCAACATGTTCTTCTAAAACACGAATGCCTTCTCCTGTAACGCCGCCTTTAACACATACTTTTTCTTGTAAAGTAGGCAATGTGAAAATCTCTTTTTCAAGTAGTTTCCCCATTCCAACGACCATTTCACTTACTAAAGTAGTGGCTTCTTCATGTGTAATATTTGTTTTATCTACAGCAGCGTTAATGAAACATTGTAATAAATAACTAAAGAATGCAGGGCCGCAGCTTGCTATATCAGATGAAACGCGCGTTATATCTTCTTCTATCATAAGAGGAGTAGAAATGTTTTTGAATAGGCGAAATAGCTTTTGTTGCCACTCTTCAGAGCATTTACTTCCAAATGTAAATAGTGATGCGCCAGACAGGGCGCGGTTTGTAATGCTCGGAATGATACGTGCAATGTGGCAAGGTACAAGCGTCTCTAATTGTGACGGAGATATTGGACTTGTGATAGAAACTAAGCACTTTTCATCAGAAAAATGTTCAGCGTATTTTTGTAGGATCGGGTATATATCTATCGGCTTTACGCAAATAAAAATAAGATGTGATCGTTCGATTACCTCATCGATAGTTTTGGCTATATGAACAGAAGGGTGTTTTTCCTTTATATGATATGCTTTGGCGGGCGTTCGATTAATCATTGTAAGGCACGAAGGTTTGACAGCACGGGTTTCTAAAAATGCGTCGATTAGTATATTCCCCATGTTCCCTGTCCCTATAATTCCTATGTTCAATGTTTCATCCCTCCTTCGTAACAGCTTTCTCCTAAACAATATGAATGATGTTATAAATTTATGATTAGAGGTGTAAAATGATGTGGGATTTTCCAAAGAAATGGTTAGGATTAGTAGCTATTATTGGAACTGTACTTTTTCTTCTTTTTTGGAAAACGAACCAGCATACAGAGCGAACGGTCATTGCAACGGATGTTCAAGCGAAAGAGCTAGAGAAGAAAAGTAAACCGAAAATATCGGATACAAAGCAGCAGAAAAAAATAATTGTAATTGATATGAAAGGGGCTGTTGTTAAAGAGGGGGTGTATGAAATGAAAGAAGGGGACCGGGTCAAGGATGCTATTGAAAAGGCAGGTGGTTTTTTACCTGAGGCAGATAGGAAGAAGGTAAATTTAGCACAAATGGTACAAGACCAAATGATCCTTTATGTACCGAATGAAAACGAACAAGTGCAAGAGGTAGCTGCTATTGCAAAGGGGGAGGGGAAAGTTCAAATAAATGCAGCTTCTAAAGAACAACTTGAAAAAATTACAGGCATTGGTTCTCGGAAAGCAGAAAGTATTTTGAAATATCGAGAAGAACATGGTCCTTTTCAGAAAATAGAAGATTTGTTGGAGATTGATGGGATCGGTGTGAAGTCATTGGAAAGAATAAAAGATCAAATTATTATTCCGTAAAAGATTGACGAAGTTTTTCTTCATTCGCTACACTACAAGTAGACAAAAAAGTAGGTGAAAAATATGGAACGAATTTCATGGGATCAATATTTTATGACGCAAAGCCATCTGCTATCTTTACGTAGTACATGTACAAGGCTTGCAGTAGGAGCGACAATCGTTCGTGATAAACGAATTATTGCTGGTGGATATAATGGTTCAATTAAAGGTGGCGTACATTGTATAGATGATGGATGCTACGTTATTGATAATCATTGTGTTCGTACAATTCACGCAGAAATGAATGCTTTATTACAGTGTGCAAAATTCGGTGTGAAAACGGAGGAAGCGGAAATTTATGTTACGCATTTCCCTTGTTTACAATGCTGTAAGGCGATTATTCAAAGTGGTATTACAGCAGTTTATTATGCGCAGGATTATAAAAATCATCCATATGCCGTAGAGTTATTTGAAAAAGCGGATGTAACAGTGAAACACGTTCCGCTAGAATATAATATTGCAGCATTAGAGGATCAAAAGCGTCATATGGAGTTAAAAGAACTATTTGCATCTTTAGAAAAAGAAAACTTATCAATGGAAGAATTACAGCATGTATTCACGAAAGCAAAAATGATGCTATAAGGAGTGAGTATAGTTGTATGGACAATGGGGTTATGTTGCAATCTCATTTATCATAGGGATTGCAATTGCCTTTTCCACTTCAGTTTTATTGCTGACTTGTTGTCTCGTTTTGTATGTTTTCTATTGTTTATACCGTACTTCGCGTAAAACCTTCTTTTTTTGTATGTTAGCGTGTTTTAGTGGCGCTATGTACACTGCGTATATTCAAGGGCAAAACAAGCCTCTAGGAGAGTCTTACGAAGTTACAAGGGGGCTAATACAAAATACACCTCTTATTAACGGGGATCGCCTAACATTTCAAGTTGAAGATCAGAATAAAAATATAGTGCAGTTAAGTTACAAAATTAAATCGGCCTTGGAAAAGAAACAACTGCGACAATTACATGCAGGAGTATCATGTGTATTCGAAGGTGAGAGGAAAGAACCACCAATAGCTCGGAACTTTCATGGTTTTAATTATCGTGATTATTTGTATAAGCAAAATATTCATTTCATATTGGAGGCTATACATATTTCTGAATGCCAAAAAACATCGTTGTCACTCGTGCAATGGATTCTTCTTTTGAGACAGCAATCAATCTCGGGCGTTACAGAAATGTTTCCGGAGCAATCAGGTGCTTTTATGAATGCATTAGTATTTGGTGATAGACAACAAATGACATTTGAAGTTGAAGAGCAATATCAGCAATTTGGTCTTGTACATTTGTTGGCGATTTCAGGATCGCATATCGTATTGTTAATGGTAATTGTGTATTTTATTTTGCTAAGAAGTGGTGTGACGAGGGAGATAGCGACAGTATGTCTTATCTTTTGCATTCCTCTATATATGATTTTAGCAGGAGAATCACCGTCTGTTATAAGAGCTTCTATAACAGGAGTTTTGATGTTGATTGCTTTCATATGTTCTATTCGTTTATCTAGCTTAGATGCTTTAAGCGTTACAGCTATATGTATGCTTATATTTGATCCGTATCTTGTTTTTAATATTGGCTTTCAGTTTTCGTTCGTGGGTAGTTTCGCCTTGCTTTTGTCAGCCCCGCTTTTACTAGATAGTAGCAATGGAGTAATCCGAAATTCCATTTATATTTCTTTTATTTCACAACTCGTTAGTACTCCGATTTTGTTATATCACTTCGGTTATTTTTCTCCATATAGTATTTTTCTTAATATCCTATACGTTCCGTTTTTATCTCTTATTGTATTGCCGTGTAGTATTATTGTTTTGGTATGTATACCGATCTTCCCGTTTCTTGCAAAAGGACTTGCGAATGTACTATCAATAGGTTTGAATCTTTCTAATGATTTTCTAAGTTATTGTGAAAATTTACCGTTTATCCGCCTTGTTTTCGGGCAAACACCTATACTTCTTGTAGCTCTATATTACGCGAGTATTGTTAGTATATTGATGGTTTGGGAAAGGCGGGTGTCGAAGAAAATTATGTTCGTAGCTTCGGGTATATTTCTTTTCGTTTGTACATGTCATTATGTATATCCGTATTTTCGAGAAAGTGGGAGTGTTACATTTCTTGATGTTGGACAGGGAGACGCAATTTTAATTCGCCTCCCGTACGATAAAGAGATTTACCTCATTGATACTGGTGGCACAATGCGTGCAAATAAGGAAGAATGGCAACGGAAAAAGCATGAATTTTCTGTTGGAAATGATATTTTAATCCCTTATTTACAAAAGGAAGGGATTAAAACAATTGATAAATTAATCGTAACGCATGGAGATGCGGATCATATAGGTGCTGCGCAAGAGTTATTATCAAATATAAGCGTAAAAGAAGTTGTATTTGGCCGAAAAGAACAAGATGCGGTATTAGAAAAAGTATTAAAGAAACAGGCATTAGAAAAGGAAGTGAAAATAAGTGAAGTGGGGGGAGGAGAGAGTTGGAGCGTAAATGAAGCGGAATTTTTTGTGTTAGCTCCAACAGGAAAAGCAAGAAGTGAAAATAATGCTTCAATCGTAATATGGGCAAAATTAGGAGGGGCAACGTGGCTGTTTACAGGTGATTTAGAAGAAGAAGGAGAGAAATTTTTAATAGCTACGTATCCAGATTTACGGGCGGATGTTTTAAAGGTTGCTCATCATGGGAGTAATACGTCATCTATAGTGCCTTTTTTGAGCGCTGTACAGCCTGATATAGCGATTATTTCTGTCGGTGAGCGTAATAGGTATGGGCATCCTCATAAGGAAGTGATAGAGCGTTTGGAGAAGATGGGGATTGAAATATGGCGTACGGATAAGCAAGGCGCTATTTCCTATGTTTTTAAAGTGGAACACGGAACCTTTCGTAGCAAAATCACATACGATGAAACACATAATAGATAAAAAAGAAGACTGCCAGTAAGCAGCAGTCTTTAAGAACCGATAAATTTAATAACAGTTGCAATGATGAAAAGTGTTGCGAAAAAACCAAATGAGACGATAAATCCTACCCCTGAATCAATAGCGTCATTGCGTTTACTTTGAACGTTCTGTTCAAAATCATTCATTTAGAATCCCTCCCCAACATTCCACTTTAGTATAAAATATTGTCAGAAAAAAATCTACAATTTCCATATGAAGAGAAATCGAGCGTTTTTACTACTTTAGATCGTTAAGGAACGTGAGTGTTTTGTTTCCAAGCATGTTAACAGTTGGCACTTATACTTGAATTTTTATTGTGAATAATAAAGGGAAGGTGATTACCGCACACCAATAAGAAACCCGGGGCTTATTGCGTGGCGTTTAATATAAATAAAGGAACGGGTCATAAAGCCTGTTCCTTTGTACTTGTAAAACAAAAGCTAGGGCAGTAGTATAAATATATATTGCCAAGTTAGGGAGTAGGAAAAAGTATGAGTGATATACATAAAAAGATTAAAAAGAAGCAGTTTGCTCCAGTGTATTTACTGTATGGAACGGAAGCGTTTTTTATAAATGAAACGATAAAGCTTATTACAACAGAAGCGCTTGAAGAGGAAGATCGCGAGTTTAATGTTGTGACATATGATTTAGAAGAAGCGTATTTAGAAGATGTGGTTGAGGATGCACGTACACTTCCTTTTTTCGGGGAACGTAAAGTGATATTAATAAAATCACCACTATTTTTAACTTCACAAAAAGAAAAATTAGAGCAAAATATAAAAATTTTAGAAGAATATATTGGAGAGCCTTCTCCATTTTCTATTCTTGTTTTTGTTGCGCCTTACGAAAAACTTGATGAACGAAAAAAAATTACAAAATTATTAAAGAAAACAGCGGACGTAGTAGAAGCGAATGCGATGCAAGTGCAGGATGTTCAGAAGTGGATTGTTGCTCGTGCAGATGAGGTGCATGTGCATATAGATAATGCAGCTGTTAGTTTGTTGTTAGAGCTTGTGGGAAGTAATGTAACGATGTTGGCGAAGGAAATGGACAAGTTAACGTTATACGTCGGTATGGGCGGAGAGATTACACCGAAACTTGTTGGGGAGCTTGTGCCAAAATCGGTTGAACAAAATGTGTTTGCTTTGACAGAAAAAGTGGTAAAAAAAGATATCGCGGGTGCGATGCAAATTTTGGATGGATTATTTACGCAGCAAGAGGAACCAATTAAACTGCTTGCGTTATTAGTAAGTCAATTCCGCTTGCTCTATCAAGTGAAAGAGTTACAGCAGCGTGGTTATGGACAAAATCAAATTGCGTCTCATATTGGTGTGCATCCATATCGTGTAAAGTTAGCGATGAATCAAACGAAGTTTTTCTCTTTTGAAGAATTAAAAAAAGTGATTATAGAATTAGCGGAAGCTGATTATAGTATGAAGACTGGAAAAATGGATAAGAAACTTGTGCTTGAGTTTTTCTTAATGCGGTTAAATCATATGTGATGAAACAAAAAGTTCACGTGCTTAGCACGTGAACTTTTTGTATATAAAAAAACGATCCAAATGGATCGTTTTTTAAACGCCTTACGCGTTTACTTGTTTCGCTAAGCGAGATTTTTGACGAGCTGCAGCGTTTTGGTGGATAAGACCTTTACGAGCTGCTTTGTCAAGTTTTTTAGAAGCAGTTTTGAAAGCTTCTTTAGCATTTTCAAGATCGTTATTAGTAACTAAAGCTTCTACAGTTTTAACAGCAGAACGCATGTCAGACTTGATAGAAGCGTTATGTGAACGACGCTCTTCGCTAAGTTTAGCGCGTTTGATAGCAGATTTGATGTTTGCCATACTTTTCACCTCCCTGGTGCAATCGAATGACTCGATTCTTAACATAGAACAAGTGATATTCTATCAAACGGTGAAGAGAATTGCAATAGTATATCAATGAAATTTCACGTAAAGGAAAGAATGACCTTATATAACTTTGGGAAATCTAACGATATTTACTATGAATTACGGAGGAGATACGATGAAAGAACCATTAGATTTAAGTAAATATAGTGTTAGAACGGACCTTGCTGTAGAGGCACATGAAATGCTGCAAGAGAGTCAAGAAGAGCAAAAAGGGATACAAGGAGTTATTGTCAAAGAGAGGGAAGAAGAAGGTATTACCATTACAAAAGTAACGATTGATGAAATTGCCTCTGAATCGATGGGTAAAAAACCTGGGAGTTATTTAACGCTTGAAGTACAAGGTATACGTCAACAAGATACGGAACTGCAACAAAAAGTAGAGCGCATTTTTGCAAAAGAATTTTCTTATTTCTTAGAAGAGGTTGGCGTTACGAAAGAAGCGAGTTGTTTAATTGTTGGCCTTGGGAATTGGAATGTAACGCCAGATGCGCTTGGACCAATCGTTGTAGAAAATGTATTGGTAACGAGACATTTGTTTCAATTGCAGCCTGAAAGTGTAGAAGAAGGGTTTAGGCCTGTTAGTGCAATTCGGCCGGGGGTAATGGGAATTACAGGAATCGAAACGAGCGATGTCATTTATGGAATCATTGAGAAGACGAAGCCAGACTTTGTCATTGCAATTGATGCATTAGCTGCCCGCTCTATTGAACGAGTAAATAGTACGATACAAATTTCTGATACGGGAATTCATCCTGGATCGGGTGTTGGGAATAAGCGTAAGGAACTTAGTAAAGAAACATTGGGTATTCCTGTTATCGCGATTGGTGTTCCGACTGTGGTTGATGCAGTTTCGATTACAAGCGATACAATTGATTTTATTTTGAAACATTTTGGACGGGAGATGAAAGAAGGAAACAAACCTTCCCGTTCTTTGTTGCCAGCCGGTTTTACATTTGGAGAAAAGAAAAAATTAACAGAAGAAGATATGCCGGATGAAAAGAGTCGGAATATGTTTTTAGGTGCTGTAGGTACACTGGAAGATGAAGAGAAGAGAAAATTAATTTATGAAGTGTTATCTCCTCTTGGTCATAATTTAATGGTGACTCCGAAAGAAGTGGATGCTTTCATAGAGGATATGGCGAATGTAATAGCGAGTGGTTTAAATGCAGCCTTGCATCATCAAATTGACCAAGATAATACAGGAGCATATACACATTGATGGGAAGAGACGATAATCGTTTAAGCCGTTTTTCGCTTTTATGTATATGTAGTGCGGCCTTATGTTTACTTATGATAATAGCAGGGGTGGCACTTGCTAATCATGGTTTGAAAAGTATGAAAGGTTATCAGCAAATGTCGTATGAACAAATCGCTCATATGACAGGAACAGAGGGTGCGGGTGCTGAATCGGAAATTTTGGGAAGTTCGTTTTCCGTTGCTGAAAAACAAAAACAATTAGAAAGCTTAAAAAGCTTTAATGTTGTAGAAGGAATTGGTATGGCAATAGCAAGTGCTACTTATGAAGTAACAAAGTTCGGAACGGATATAGTTGTTGGGAAAGTGAGAGAGATTTTTAGTTAAGGGTAGCAGGAAGAACGGTTGTCTTACCATTTTGTACGACAGCCGTTTTTAAATTTGAAAAAGGTTTGTCTCTTATGGTTTGTTCGCATAAGATATAAATAGAATGATTTGTATTGTAAGCAGCACGAGTTTTCATTGAATCTTTGCTGCTCTATTGATATAATCAGTGCTAGTGTATATTGGCGAGACTATTAGGAGTTGAGAACATAGATGAACAAAGAAGAAAGAGCAAAAAGACAGTCCAAAATCCGTAATTTCTCTATCATTGCTCATATTGACCACGGAAAATCAACGTTAGCAGACCGTATTTTAGAGAAAACAAACGCGTTAACACAACGTGAAATGAAAGCTCAATTGCTTGACTCTATGGATTTAGAGCGTGAGCGCGGTATTACAATTAAATTAAATGCAGTACAACTAACGTATAAAGCGAAAGACGGTGAAGAGTATATTCTTCACTTAATCGATACTCCAGGACACGTCGACTTTACGTACGAAGTATCTCGTAGTTTAGCGGCTTGTGAAGGTGCGATTCTTGTTGTGGATGCAGCACAAGGGATTGAGGCGCAAACATTAGCGAACGTATATTTAGCGCTTGATAATAATTTAGAAATATTACCAGTTATTAATAAGATCGACTTACCAAGTGCGGACCCAGAACGTGTACGTCAAGAGGTAGAAGATGTAATTGGTTTAGATGCATCGGAAGCTGTACTTGCTTCAGCGAAAGCTGGTATTGGTATTGAAGATATTTTAGAACAAATCGTTGAAAAGGTACCAGCTCCAACAGGTGATTCAGAAGAGCCTTTACAATGTATGATTTTCGATTCTTTATATGACCCGTACCGCGGTGTAATTGCATATATCCGTGTTGTAAATGGAACGGTAAAAGTTGGCGATAAAGTACGTATGATGGCAACTGGAAAAGAATTTGAAGTAACAGAAGTAGGTGTGTTTACACCGAAAACAACGCAACGTGACGAGTTAACAGTAGGTGATGTAGGTTTCTTAGCAGCATCTATTAAAAACGTAGGTGATACACGCGTAGGTGATACGATCACACATGCAAAACGTCCGGCTGCAGAGGCGTTAGCAGGTTATCGTAAATTAAACCCGATGGTATTCTGTGGTTTATATCCAATCGATTCTGCACGTTACAACGACTTACGTGATGCGTTAGAAAAATTAGAGTTAAACGATTCTGCTCTTGAGTTTGAACCAGAAACATCTCAAGCGCTAGGATTTGGTTTCCGTTGTGGTTTCTTAGGACTTCTTCACATGGAAATCATTCAAGAACGTATTGAACGTGAATTTAAAATCGATTTAATTACAACAGCACCAAGCGTTATTTATAAAGTTTATTTAACGAACGGTGAAGATGTTATTGTTGATAATCCATCTAATATGCCAGATCCACAGTCTATTGATCGTGTAGAAGAGCCGTTTGTGAAGGCTTCAATTATGGTTCCGAATGACTATGTTGGAGCTGTAATGGAAATTTGCCAAGGTAAACGTGGAACGTTTATTGATATGCAATATTTAGATGAAACACGTGTTACACTAACATACGAAATCCCGTTATCAGAAATCGTATATGACTTCTTCGATCAGTTGAAATCAAATACGAAAGGATATGCATCGTTTGACTACGAGTTAATTGGTTACAAACCATCGAAACTTGTGAAAATGGATATTCTTTTAAATAACGAACAAGTCGATGCTCTATCATTTATCGTACACCGTGATTCAGCGTATGATCGTGGTAAAGTAATCGTAGAGAAATTAAAAGAATTAATTCCAAGACAACAGTTCGAAGTACCAATTCAGGCGACTATCGGAAACAAGGTTGTAGCACGTTCTACAATTAAGGCAATGCGTAAAAACGTACTTGCGAAATGTTACGGTGGTGACATTTCTCGTAAGCGTAAACTTCTTGATAAGCAAAAAGAAGGTAAAAAACGTATGAAGTCTGTTGGTTCTGTAGAAGTACCGCAAGAAGCATTCATGGCTGTACTGAAAATGGATGACAACTAATAATTGATTGTTATTTCATGCGGATTGAGATAAAAAAAGAAGTCGTTTATACGGCTTCTTTTTTATGTATAATTACTTTTTAGACAACGTAGCTTCTCTCATTTACAATAGTGAGGTGGCTATATTTATGAATGATTGATATAGAGTTAGGAGACTATTAATGTCCGAAAATATTCGAAAAGATATTCACGAAAAAATACAAAATGGCAATTTTAATTGTGAAAAGGAATTGACGCTTTCTATTATTAGCGGGAAGTGGAAAGTTGTGATACTGTGGCATCTTGGTGTGGAAGGGCCTCATCGTTTTAGTGAATTACAACGATTATTCCCAAGCATTTCTCATAAAGTTTTGTCGAACCAATTAAAAGAGTTAATGGAAGATGGGATTGTTGACCGAACAGTATACCCAGAAATTCCTCCGCGAGTAGAGTATTATATGACGGAATTAGGCATGTCGCTTTTACCGATCGTTGAAATGATGTATGATTGGGGAAAAATGCGAATGGAACAAATTCGTAATACGTTAGAGAAGTGAAGATTCCTCCGGAGTGCGGAGGTTTTCTTTTTAGAAAGGTAGGAGTTATATTTGGTTCAAGCTGCATATATTCATATTCCATTTTGTCAGCATATTTGTCACTATTGTGATTTTAATAAAGTGTTTATTGAACGCCAACCGGTCGATCAATATTTAGAGTATTTAGAGAAAGAAATAATAAATACAGTTCAAAAAGTACCGTTTGATAGTATGAAAACGATTTTTGTTGGTGGAGGAACTCCGACAGCGTTAAATATGGAACAGACAAAAAAGTTACTAGATATTATAAACCGTCGCTTACGTCCATTTGCTCCAAATTGTGAATTAACATTTGAAGCGAATCCAGGTGATTTACCGAAAGAGAAGTTAAATGTATTGCTAGAAGGTGGAGTGAACCGAATTAGTTTTGGTGTGCAAACATTTCGGGATGAGTTGCTTGAGAAAATTGGGCGTAAGCATACGAGGGAAGATGCATTTGTAGCAATTAGAGAAGCGCAGGAAGTGGGCTTTAAAAATATAAATGTAGATATTATTTATGCTCTGCCAGGGCAGACGATAGAAGATGTAAAAGAAACATTAGACATTGCTTTTACGCTGGGTGTACAACATTTCTCAGCATATTCATTAATTGTGGAACCGAAAACTGTGTTTTATAACTTAATGAATAAAGGGAAATTAAGACTTCCAGGTGAAGATCATGAAGCGAAAATGTATGAAATGGTAATGGATGAAATGGAGAAACACGGCTATAGCCAGTATGAAATTAGCAATTTCTCAAAAGGTGATAATGAAAGTAGACACAATCTCACATACTGGAATAATGAGGAGTATTATGGATTTGGAGCTGGAGCGCATAGTTATGTAAATGGAGAACGTATCCAAAATGTAGGGCCGCTCAAGCAATATTTCAATAAAATCGATGAAACTGGATTTCCATATTTAGATGTTCACGCGGTGACGGAGAAAGAAAGAATGGAAGAAGAGTTGTTCTTAGGACTTCGAAAAACACAAGGTGTATCTAAAATATTGTTTCAAAAGAAATTTAATATGGAGATGAATCAAGTTTTCGCGAAGCAGTTGCAAAAAAATCAAGAACAAGGATTGCTTGAAGAGAAAGATGGATATGTTCGTTTAACGCGAAAAGGAAAATTATTAGGGAATGAAGTATTCCAATCATTTTTGATTGACTAATTAAATGTTCCATAAACGTGAAAAAGTTTCATTATTTCGTGACGTTTCCGTTGACAATTGAATGTCAATTTTGGTAAGTTATTAATAGATTTAGCACTCGAAGACAAAGAGTGCTAACAGAGGTGATGATGAGATGCTTACGGAACGTCAGCTCTTAATTTTACAAACAATTATTGATGACTTTATTGGATCAGCGCAACCTGTTGGGTCGAGGACGTTGGCTAAGAAAGATGAAATTACGTTTAGTTCAGCTACTATTCGAAATGAAATGGCTGATTTAGAGGAACTAGGATTTATTGAGAAAACGCATAGTTCTTCAGGACGTGTTCCTTCTGAAAAAGGATATCGTTTTTATGTAGACCATCTTTTAGCGCCGCAAAACTTACCGAACGATGAAATTGTACAAATTAAAGATTTATTTGCTGAAAGAATTTTTGAAGCGGAAAAGATTGCACAACAATCGGCTCAAATTTTATCAGAGCTTACGAATTATACGGCCATTGTTCTTGGACCGAAGTTAAGCACAAATAAACTTAAAAACGTACAAATTGTACCGCTTGACCATCAAACTGCAGTCGCTATTATTGTAACGGATACAGGGCATGTACAAAGCAAAACGATTACCGTTCCGGAATCTGTTGATTTATCAGATTTAGAAAAAATGGTTAATATTTTAAATGAAAAGCTGTCGGGTGTACCAATGGCAGAACTGCATAACAAAATCTTTAAAGAGATTGTTACAGTTTTACGTGGATATGTTCATAATTACGATAGTGCAATAAAAATGTTAGATGGTACATTTCAAGTTCCTTTATCGGAAAAGATATACTTTGGAGGCAAAGCAAATATGCTTTCGCAACCAGAGTTCCATGACATTCACAAAGTAAGATCCTTGCTGACGATGATTGATAATGAAGCCGAGTTTTATGACATTTTGCGTCATAAACAAGTAGGTATTCAAGTGAACATTGGTAGGGAAAACTCTGCGACGGCCATGGAAGATTGTAGTTTAATTTCTGCAACATATTCGATTGGAGAAGAACAGCTTGGAACAATTGCTATTTTAGGTCCGACAAGAATGCAATACTCTCGGGTAATTAGTTTGTTACAGTTATTTACGAGACAATTTACTGATGGACTTAAAAAGTAAATGAGAGTAATACATTCGCTCAAGTAATGAAATTTTCATTGCTGTGTGTAATATATAATGCTTAAGGAATTGTGTTCAGCATAATACCTAATACCTTTTAAGGAGGTGAATATTGTGGAAGAGCGTAACGAACAAGTGGTAGAAGAAGTAAAAGAAGCGCAAGTTGAAGAAGCTGTCACGACAGAAAACAGTGAAAAAACTGTAGAAGAAAAAAGTGAGGCTGCTCTTTTACAAGAAAAAGTAGATGAGTTACAAGCGAAGCTAACGGAAACGGAAGGTCGCACATTACGTCTACAAGCTGATTTTGAAAATTATAAGCGTCGTGTCCAAATGGATAAACAGGCTGCTGAAAAATATAGAGCACAAAGTCTAGTTTCAGATATTTTGCCAGCTCTTGATAATTTTGAAAGAGCGATGCAAGTGGAAGCAACTGATGAGCAAACGAAATCCTTGTTACAAGGTATGGAAATGGTGCATCGTCAATTGTTAGAAGCGTTGACTAAAGAAGGCGTTGAAGCGATTGAAGCTGTTGGTAAACAGTTTGATCCTAATGAACACCAAGCTATTATGCAAGTGGAAGATAGTGAATTTGAATCAAACGCGGTAGTTGAAGAATTCCAAAAAGGTTATAAACTAAAAGACCGTGTGATTCGCCCATCAATGGTAAAAGTAAATCAATAATTTACATAAAAGTAGGAGGATTCGCCATGAGTAAAATTATCGGTATTGACTTAGGTACAACAAACTCTTGTGTAGCTGTTATGGAAGGTGGAGAACCAAAGGTTATCCCAAATCCAGAAGGAAACCGTACAACACCTTCTGTTGTAGCTTTCAAAAATGAAGAGCGTCAAGTTGGGGAAGTTGCAAAGCGTCAAGCAATTACAAACCCAAATACAATCATGTCTGTTAAACGTCATATGGGTACAGACTACAAAGTAGAAGTTGAAGGTAAAGATTATACACCTCAAGAAATTTCTGCAATCATTTTACAAAACTTAAAAGCTTCTGCTGAAGCATACTTAGGTGAAACAGTAACAAAAGCTGTTATTACAGTACCTGCATACTTCAACGATGCAGAACGTCAAGCAACAAAAGATGCTGGTCGTATCGCTGGTTTAGAAGTTGAGCGTATCATTAACGAACCAACAGCAGCAGCGCTTGCTTACGGTTTAGAAAAACAAGATGAAGAGCAAAAAATCTTAGTATATGACTTAGGTGGCGGTACATTTGACGTATCTATCCTTGAGTTAGCAGATGGAACATTCGAAGTTATTTCAACTGCTGGTGACAACCGTCTTGGTGGAGATGACTTTGACCAAGTTATTATTGACCACTTAGTAGCTGAGTTCAAAAAAGAAAATAACATTGATTTAAGCCAAGATAAAATGGCACTTCAACGTTTGAAAGATGCAGCTGAAAAAGCGAAAAAAGATCTTTCTGGCGTAACACAAACACAAATTTCATTACCATTCATTAGTGCTGGAGCTGCTGGTCCATTACACTTAGAATTAACGTTAACAAGAGCGAAATTCGAAGAGATTTCAGCAGGTCTTGTTGAAAGAACGTTAGAGCCAACTCGTCGTGCATTAAAAGACGCTGGTTTTGCTCCAAGTGAATTAGATAAAGTTATCCTTGTTGGTGGATCTACTCGTATCCCAGCTGTACAAGAAGCTATTAAACGTGAAACTGGTAAAGAACCATATAAAGGTGTAAACCCTGATGAAGTTGTAGCATTAGGTGCTGCAGTTCAAGGTGGCGTACTTACTGGTGATGTAGAAGGCGTACTATTATTAGACGTAACTCCACTTTCTTTAGGTATTGAAACTATGGGTGGTGTGTTCACGAAATTAATCGAGCGTAACACTACAATTCCAACAAGTAAGTCACAAGTATTCTCAACAGCTGCTGATAACCAACCGGCAGTAGATATTCACGTATTACAAGGTGAGCGTCCAATGTCAGCTGACAACAAAACATTAGGTCGTTTCCAATTAACAGACCTTCCACCAGCACCACGTGGTATTCCACAAATCGAAGTAACATTCGATATTGATGCGAACGGTATCGTTAACGT
The DNA here is from genome assembly GCF_016483555.1 of Bacillus cereus group sp. N14. Lineage (NCBI taxonomy): Bacteria > Bacillati > Bacillota > Bacilli > Caryophanales > Bacillaceae > Bacillus > Bacillus cereus group sp. N14. The sequence goes on along the minus strand of NZ_JAEHBQ010000001.1, from coordinate 612,148 downwards.
ACGTGCAAAAGACTTAGGAACAAGCAAAGAGCAAACTATTACAATCCAATCTTCTTCAGGTCTTTCTGATGAAGAAGTAGATCGTATGGTACAAGAAGCAGAAGCAAATGCTGACGCTGACCAAAAACGTAAGGAAGAAGTTGAACTTCGTAACGAAGCTGATCAACTTGTATTCCAAACAGATAAAGTTGTAAAAGATTTAGAAGGTAAAGTGGATGCGGCTGAAGTTGCAAAAGCAACAGAAGCGAAAGAAGCATTACAAGCTGCGATTGAGAAGAACGAGCTTGAGGAAATCCGTGCGAAAAAAGACGCTTTACAAGAAATCGTACAACAATTAACTGTTAAATTATACGAGCAAGCTCAAGCAGCTGCAGGGCAAGCAGAAGGTGCACAAGGAGCACAAGATGCTGGCGCGAAGAAAGACAATGTAGTAGACGCTGAGTTCGAAGAAGTAAAAGAAGATAAGTAATATAAATAAGTAGGATGACAAAAAGTCAAAGTCAAGCGTGCCTTGACTTTGGCTTTTTTCACGAATGAAAAGAAAAGTGTGAGGTTCTTAAGTTTTTTACTTTGCATACTGTAAGTGAGGAAACTTTGTTGCAAAGCACTTTCTTTCGGTGTTAAAATTACGTTTATGTGAAAGATTCGGGGGTTGTAAATTTATGAGTAAACGAGACTATTATGAGGTCCTTGGACTTAGCCAGGGTGCTTCAAAAGATGAAATAAAAAAAGCGTATCGTCGTTTGGCTAAAAAATACCATCCAGACGTAAGTAAAGAAGAAAATGCAATTGAAAAGTTTAAAGAAGTACAAGAAGCATACGAAGTATTAAGCGACGATCAAAAGCGCGCGCAATATGATCAATTTGGTCATGCTGGTGCAAATCAAGGTTTCGGTGGCTTTGGCGGCGGAGGAGACTTCGGCGGTGGCTTCGGTTTCGAAGATATCTTTAGTTCGTTCTTTGGCGGCGGTGGCGGTAGACGTCGTGATCCAAATGCTCCGCGTCAAGGTGCTGACTTACAATATCAAGTTACTTTAGAGTTTGAGGAAGCTATTTTTGGTAAAGAATTAAATGTTGAGATTCCAGTAGAAGATCCATGTGATACTTGTAAAGGTAGCGGAGCGAAACCAGGAACTTCAAAAGAAACATGTAAACATTGTTCAGGATCAGGGCAAGTAAGTGTAGAACAAAATACACCATTTGGTCGTATCGTAAACCGTCAAGCTTGTGGTCATTGTTCAGGAACTGGTCAAATGATTAAAGAAAAATGTACGACATGTCACGGTTCTGGTAAAGTACGTAAACGTAAAAAAATCAATGTTAAAATTCCAGCAGGTATTGATAATGGTCAACAAATTCGTGTATCTGGAAAAGGTGAAGCGGGCGTAAATGGCGGACCGGCAGGAGATTTATATGTTGTTGTTCATGTGAGAAATCATGAATTCTTTGAGCGTGAAGGAGATCACATTATTTGTGAAATGCCATTAACATTTGCGCAAATGGCACTTGGTGCTGAAGTGGAAGTTCCTACTGTTCATGGGAAAGTGAAGCTAAAAATTCCAGCAGGAACACAAACAGGAACAGAATTCCGCTTAAAAGGAAAAGGTGCTCCGAACGTACGTGGATACGGTCAAGGAGATCAATATGTAGTCGTTCGTGTTGTTGTACCGACGAAATTAACTTCACATCAAAAAGAGTTATTACGTGAATTTGCGGGACAAGAAGAGCAGGATGATAGTTTATTTGGAAAGCTTAAACGTGCTTTCAAAGGGGAATAATGGAAATGAAAAATGGAGTTGGTAAATTGTGAAATGGTCAGAAGTTAGTATTCATACAACAGAAGAAGCAGTAGAAGCTGTCTCTCATATTTTACATGAAGCTGGTGCTAGTGGAGTTGCGATTGAGGATCCAGCGGAGTTGACGAAAGAGCGCGAGCAACAATATGGTGAAATTTATGCATTGAACCCAGATGAATATCCGGCGGAAGGTGTATTAATAAAAGCATATTTCCCACAAACGGATTCTTTACAGGAAACGATTGCGGGTGTAAAATCATCTATTGATATGCTTCCATCTTACGACATCGAAATTGGTACTGGAAATATTACCGTTAACGAAGTCAATGAAGAAGATTGGGCTACTGCTTGGAAAAAATATTACCATCCAGTACAAATTTCTGATACATTCACAATTGTGCCGACGTGGGAAGAATATACACCAGCTTCTCCGGAAGAAAAAATTATTGAATTAGATCCAGGTATGGCGTTTGGAACAGGAACTCATCCGACAACAACGATGTGTATTCGTGCTTTAGAAAAAACAGTTCAGCCAGGTGATACTGTCATTGATGTAGGAACAGGTTCTGGTGTACTTAGTATTGCAGCGGCAAAATTAGGTGCGTCTTCTGTTCAAGCGTATGATTTAGATCCGGTTGCAGTGGAAAGTGCAGAAATGAATGTACGTTTAAATAAAACAGATGATATCGTGTCTGTTGGGCAAAATAGTCTTTTAGAAGGTATTGAAGGTCCTGTTGATTTAATCGTAGCTAACTTATTAGCAGAAATTATTCTTTTATTCCCTGAGGATGCAGCAAGAGTTGTGAAGTCGGGCGGATTATTTATTACATCGGGCATTATTGCAGCGAAGGAAAAGATAATTTCTGAAGCGCTAGAAAAAGCTGGATTTACAATTGAAGAAGTATTACGAATGGAAGATTGGGTAGCAATTATTGCACGAAATGCGTAATATAGATTTTAGTTTATAATGAAAAGGGGAGTCTCTCACTATAAGGTGAGGGACTTGCCGTTTGTTATATGAAAAAATGATAACGTTTCGTTCTTTTCGTAAGTGTTGACTTACGAAAGGAACGAAACTCTACTAAGGTGATTATATGCAACGTTATTTTGTAGAAGAGAAATATGTAAATGAGACAAGTATTCGCATTGTAGGTGATGACGTACATCATATCGCAAGAGTGATGCGTATGTCAGCTGGTGATCACATTTATTGCTGTGTAAACGGAAAAACAGCAATATGTTCAATTGATGAAATTACCAGTGAATTTATTAATACGGCTATTGTAGAATGGGTAGAGGCGTCAAGTGAACTTCCTGTTTTCGTGACGATTGCAAGTGGACTGCCAAAAGGAGACAAGCTAGAGTTAATTTTCCAAAAAGGAACTGAGCTTGGGGCGGCCGCATTTTTACCATTTCAAGCATCTCGCTCTATTGTAAAATGGGATGCGAAAAAAGCTGATAAAAAAGTTGAGCGTTTAAGAAAAATTGTGAAAGAAGCTGCGGAACAATCGCATAGAAGCGAAATTCCAGAAGTGCATGCTCCGGCATCATTTAAGCAATTGCTTTCAATGAGTAATGAGTATGATGTATGTCTTGTTGCGTACGAAGAGGAAGCAAAACAAGGTGAGAAATCCAATTTTGCTAAAGCTTTAACGACGATGAAACCAGGTCAAAAACTATTGATTGTATTTGGACCAGAAGGTGGTTTAGCGGAGGAAGAGATTACTACGCTTCGTGAACATAAATTTGTACCATGTAGTTTAGGACCAAGAATTTTAAGAACAGAAACGGCGCCGTTATACGCGTTAAGTGCTGCTTCGTATCATTTTGAATTGATGGGGTGATGATCAATGTCAACTGTTGCGTTCCATACGTTAGGTTGTAAAGTAAACCACTATGAAACAGAGGCCATTTGGCAATTGTTTAAACAAGGTGGATATGAAAGAACTGAATATGAAAAGAAAGCTGATGTATATGTTATTAATACGTGTACAGTAACGAATACGGGAGATAAGAAAAGCCGTCAAGTTATTAGACGTGCTGTTCGTCAAAATCCGGATGCGGTTATTTGTGTAACGGGATGTTATGCACAAACATCTCCAGCGGAAATTATGGCGATTCCAGGCGTAGATATTGTAGTTGGTACACAGGATCGTGAAAAGATGTTAGGATACATCGAAGAATTCCGCAAAGAGCGTCAACCAATTAATGCTGTCCGCAACATTATGAAAACACGTGTATACGAAGAACTGGATGTACCTTATTTCACGGATCGTACACGTGCATCTTTAAAAATACAAGAGGGTTGTAATAATTTCTGTACATTCTGTATCATTCCTTGGGCACGTGGTTTAATGCGTTCTCGTGATGGAAAAGAAGTTATTAAACAAGCGCAGCAATTAGTAGATGCAGGTTATAAAGAAATCGTATTAACAGGTATTCATACAGGTGGGTACGGTGAAGATATTAAAGATTATAACTTAGCTGGATTACTTCGTGATATGGAAGCGGAAGTAGGCGGATTAAAACGTCTACGCATTTCTTCTATTGAAGCGAGTCAGATTTCAGATGAAGTAATTAAAGTGTTAGATAAGTCTGAAGTAGTTGTACGTCACTTGCACATTCCATTGCAATCTGGATCTAATACTGTATTAAAGCGTATGCGTCGTAAGTATACGATGGAATTTTTCCAAGAGCGTTTAGATCGATTGAAAGAAGCGTTACCAGGCCTTGCGATTACATCGGATGTAATTGTTGGTTTCCCAGGTGAAACAGAAGAAGAATTCATGGAAACATACAATTTCATTAAAGAGAATCGCTTCTCTGAGTTACACGTATTCCCTTACTCAAAGCGTACAGGAACACCTGCAGCGCGTATGGAAGATCAAGTTCCTGAAGATGTGAAGAATGATCGTGTTCATCGTTTAATTGAACTATCTAACCAATTAGCGAAAGAGTATGCATCACAGTTTGAAGGGGAAGTGCTTGAAATCATTCCGGAAGAGCAATTTAAAGAGGGCGACCGTAAAGGGTTATATGTAGGCTATACGGATAACTACTTAAAAATTGTATTTGAAGGATCAGAAGAGTTAATTGGTAAGCTAGTGAAAGTGAAAATTACGAAAGCTGGTTATCCATATAACGAAGCGCAATTTGTTCGTGTTCTTGAAGATGATGTAAAAAAAGAATCAGCAAGCGCATAAAATGAAACTTTAATGAGTGAGGTTTTTGTTCCTTCCTACTAATTATCAGCCGGATTACTACCTAAGTTCTTTGCTTTTGCTGAATTTTGAGGTGGGGGTCTTACTGCCCGGCAAATAGCGGGATAAAAAAAGCATGCAAACGGAAACGATTTGCATGCTTTCTTTTTTTCGTGGAGAAGTTAAGTACTGAAAAGACAGGTACGTCGAATGAGTAGTTGTTTCGTACATTCCTGCATTAAAAAAGATGTAATGATAAAAATATAGTTGTTTTCAGGGGAAAAGGATAATAGCTATCTACATAGCTTTTGAACAGGAAAGGGCATCTATTCTTCTTTTATTCTGCCAAATAGTTGACCTGAAGTGATAAAATGTATTATAATCGTAAAAGACATGCTGAAGAAGGGTTTCTTTTTGCATGCTGAAATTAGTATGTAAGTGTGATGTTTCGGAGGGAGGGAAAGAGAATGTCAAAAACAGTCGTTCGTAAAAACGAGTCTTTGGAGGATGCACTTCGCCGTTTTAAAAGATCGGTTTCTAAAACTGGTACACTTGCTGAAGCAAGAAAGCGCGAGTTTTATGAAAAACCAAGTGTAAAACGTAAGAAGAAATCTGAAGCGGCAAGAAAGCGTAAATTCTAAGAGAGGGTGTAAGTTATGAGTCTTCTCGGTCGTTTAAACGATGATATGAAACAAGCGATGAAGAATAAACAAAAAGAAAAATTAACCGTTATTCGTATGGTTAAGGCTGCTTTACAAAATGAAGGTATTAAACTGCAACATACTCTTACTGAAGAAGAGGAATTAACAGTTTTAGCTCGTGAAGTAAAACAGTATAAGGACTCCCTCCTTGAATTTAAAAAAGCTGGTCGTGAAGACCTTGTTAATAAACTGCAAAGTGAAATTCAGATTTTAAGCGCATATTTGCCGGAGCAATTAACAGAAGAAGAACTAGCGAATGTAATTAAGCAAGTTATTTCTGAAGTTGGTGCAACTTCTAAAGCAGATATGGGTAAGGTGATGACTGCTGTTATGCCGAAAGTAAAAGGTAAAACAGACGGATCACTTGTGAATAAGCTGGTTATCCAGCTATTAGCATAAAAAAACGTCTCATTTCGTATGAGACGTTTTTTTATGCTTTTTTTCAGTTTGGACGTGATATTACAAGCTCTTTTTTCATACATATGGGATGAGAGGGGGTCTTTTGAGATGAAAAAATTAGAACAAATGAAGAATTGGTTAACAAAGCAAATAGACCTGCCAGTGGATGTGCTAATGGATCTACCTCGGATTACGCTTGTTGGGCAAGTGCATATCTATATAGAGAATCATCGGGGTTTATTAGTGTTTTCGGATAAAGAAGTAAGATTGTTATTAAAGCACGGTCAATTATTAATTAAAGGGCAATCCTTTATTATTAAAACAATCCTTCCAGAAGAACTTTTGCTTGAAGGAATAATTGAGCAAGTGACGTTTTTAGAAAACGAAAAAAAAGAGGAGTGAGGGAAACTTCCATATGTGAAGTTTTTCTTCGTTATTTTCGTGATTCGACCTTACTATTCAATTTATCTCGCTATTTATGGGTGGTAGAACTCTTTATTTCATTTTCGTACGAGCTATTTTGATAATTAAAGTGAAAAAAGTAGTGTGTATACTTTTGGAAAGGTAGTGGAGATAGTAGATGAAAAATAAATGGTTTATAAAGTGGCTTGGATATGTAAAAGTACGAATTGAAGGTAGAGGTGCGGAACGGTTCGTTAACGAATGTGTACGTAGAAAATTATTAGTTTGGGATGTTAAGAAGATTGCTGATGAAACGTTAGTTTTTTGTATGTTATTACGAGATGTGAAGAAAATAAAACCAATTTATAGAAAAAATGAATGTAAACTATATTTTATTGGGCGTTACGGTTTTCCTTTTTTGAATAAGCGTTTAATTAAAAATAGTGGATTCTTAATTGGTTTTTTAATTTTCTTTTTTGGCATGATTGCATTATCCAATATGGTTTGGAAAATTGAAATTACAGGAGCGAAACCTGAAACAGAATATATATTGATGAAAGAATTGGACAAAATGGGTATTAAAAAAGGGAAATTACAATTCCAAATGCCTAATGTAGAAGATGTACAACGTCATTTGACAGACAATATTAATGCGATTACTTGGGCGGGATTAGAAATAAGAGGAACGACGTACCATTTTAAAATTGTTGAAAAAAACGAGCCGAAAAAAGAAAAGGAACAAAGGCCGCAAAATTTAGTTGCAAAAAAAGAAGCGATTGTGACAAAAACATTTGTTGAAGTAGGAAAACCAGTTGTCTTGAAAAATGACCATGTTGAAAAAGGACAGCTTCTCGTATCAGGGATATACGGTAATGAGGAGAGTCCGACGATTGTTTCGGCGAAAGGTATTGTATATGGAGAAACGTGGTACACATCTGAGGTGAGTGTGCCACTAAAGACGCAATTTCAAGTATATACTGGCAATGCATATAATGAGCATTACCTTACATTTGGGAGTGTGAAAATAAAAATATGGGGATTTCAACATGATAAGTATAAACGCTCTCGTACTGAAAGTGTAAAACACGATGTGAAACTATTTGGTTTTACACTGCCGATCGCGTATGAAAAAGATATTGTACGAGAAGAGGAAGAAGCGAATCGGGAATATACAGAAAAACAGGCAATGAAAGTAGCGAAAGAGATGGCTGAAAAAGAACTAAAGAAAAAATTGGATGAACATGCTATGATTGTAAGTGATAAGATTTTGAGTAAAGAGGTTGAGGCGGATCAACTAAAAGTCACATTGCATTATACTGTGATCGAAAATATTGCAGAGCCACAACCAATATCCGAATCCGATATTCAAGGAGACTGAGTAATGGCAGAACAATTAGTAGAAATGAACCAACAATTGGAAAATGCTAACGAAGCAATCGCTCTTTTTGGAGTCAATGATGCTCATTTGAAAGTAATTGAACGGGAACTGAATGTATCGATTGTAACTAGAGGTGAAACTGTTCATGCATCTGGAGCAGTTGAAACTGTGACACTCGTAGAAAAAATCTTACAGCAATTACTTGTTGTTATTCGAAAAGGTATATCAATTACAGAAAGAGATGTTGCGTATGCAATTCAGCTCGCACAACAAGGGAAAATTGCTCAATTTGAAGAGTTATATGAAGAAGAAATCTTTAAAACGGCAAAAGGTAAATCCATTCGTGTAAAAACAATGGGGCAAAGAAGATATATTCATGCAATGAAGAAGAATGATATTGTATTTGGAATGGGACCTGCTGGGACTGGGAAAACATACTTAGCTGTAGTGATGGCTGTGAGAGCTTTAAAGCAAGGGTATGTAAAGAAAATTATTTTAACGAGACCTGCTGTAGAAGCTGGAGAAAGTTTAGGTTTTTTACCAGGAGATTTGAAAGAGAAGGTAGATCCGTATTTACGTCCATTGTATGATGCTTTGCACGATATTCTTGGACAAGAATATACGCAACGTATGATGGAGCGAGGAGTAATTGAAATTGCACCTCTTGCTTATATGAGGGGGCGTACGCTCGATGATTCATTTGTTATTTTAGATGAAGCGCAAAATACAACGGGTGCACAAATAAAAATGTTTTTAACTAGATTAGGTTTTAGCTCTAAAATGGTTATTACGGGGGACCCTTCACAAGTAGACTTACCAAAAGGGGTAAAATCAGGGCTTTCGCTAGCTTCTAACATTTTATCTGGTGTATCAGGCCTTTCATTCATTACATTAGAACAAACGGACGTTGTGAGGCATCCGCTGGTGCAACGTATTATTGAGGCATATGATAAAATGGAATGATCCTATTTGTCAGGATCATTTCTTTTTGTATTAAGGTTGGCGAACGGCATATTTTTTACTATCATAAAAGATAAGAGAAATAAACTAAAGGTACTGGTGTATCAAAATGTTACTTAAAAGTATCGTTGGCTAGAAGAAATGAAAGCTATAAATAGTTTCACTTTATTTCTGGAGAGGAGAAGGTATTGAAATCATGTTAAGATCTGAAGAAATTTCTAAGTGGTTTCGTAATTTACAACATTCGAAAAAACTAAGTTGGATTTCTTACGTTTTATTAGGAGCAGTGCTGTTTTTTGCACTTATGAATAATGTAAAACCAGAGCAATTAGATGTTGATATGTATTCTATTGCGAAAAAAACAATTCATTCTCCTATTAAAATTGAAGATAAGGTTATAACGGACAGAAAAAAACAAGAGGCCGCTCAAAAAGTTGGGGATCAATATACATATAGAAGTGAATATAAACAAAATAGAGTAGATATTGTAAATGATGTTTTTGCTAAGGTAAATGAAGCAATTCAAGAGATGAAAGCTGCTGGACCTGAAGAGCAAAAAAAGATGACCGATGCAAATAAATTAGAAAAATTGAAGAAGAAGTTGCCATCTAATTTAACAAAGGAATTATCTGATGAGAATTTATTATATTTTATTAATGCAGAACCGGATCAATTAGAATTAGCAAAGAACGCGGCTCTAACGTCTATTAGTGTTATTATGGGTGGAAATATTAAAATGTCCGAAGAAATAGCAGCAAAAGAGCGATTTGTTAATGAAATGAAAAGCCTCAATGTGAATAGCGGATTGAAGGAAGCTGTGAACGCGCTAGGATCATATGCGATTACAGCAAATTATTTTTATGATCCGGCTGTAACGAAAGAGAAGAAGAAAGCGGAAGAAGATTTAATTCCACCTGTTTATATTCTTCAAGGACAAGTTATTGTTAGAGAAGGTGAAACAATTTCAAGTGATATGTATAATCAGTTGAAATTAGTCGGTTTATTAGAGAAAGGTAATAGCTTTCAGCCTTATGTTGGATTAGCAGTGCTCATTGGTGTGTTACTGTACTTTATGCATAAGCAGTTTGAAGTATTTTTACAGCGTAAAAGAGAAGATAGACCGTATATTTTAGCGTATATTACAATTTTATCTATCACGATTGTTTTAATGAAAACGATTAGTTTGTTTCAAAAGCTTGAATATGCAGGAATTGCGTATGTTGTCCCGGTTGCGATGGGAACAATACTTGTAAAACTAATGATTGGCGATCGATTTGTATTTTTAACAAGTATGATTTTTTCTGTGTGCGGAAGTATTATGTTTAATGAAGGGGTAACAAGTACACTGAATTATAGTGTAGGTATTTATGTGTTGTTAAGTTCATTATCAGTAAGCATTTTCTTAAGGGAAAAAAATCGTCGTACGATGATTTTGCAAGCTGGTATACTCGTTTCTATCTTAAATGTGGTCGTCTTAGCGGCGTTATTATTATTACGTAATGGGAATTTTTCACCTCTTGAAATTGGAACGCAATTATTGATGGCTTCCGTTTCGGGAATTATCTCATCCGTTTTGGCTATGGGGATATTACCATATTTAGAGAGTGGACTTGGAATTGTATCAAGCATGAAGCTTATGGAACTATCAAGTCCGAATCATCCGCTTTTGCGTAGAATTTTGTTAGAAGCTCCAGGAACGTATCACCACAGTGTAATGGTAGCGAATCTTTCTGAGGCAGCGTGTGAAGCGGTTGGAGCAAATGGTGTATTAGCACGTGTAGGGGCGTATTATCATGATGTAGGAAAAACGGTACAACCGCAATTCTTTATTGAAAACCAGATGGGAATTGAAAATCCACATGATAAATTAGATCCTGTGACGAGTAAAGATATTATCATTGCTCATGTAACAGATGGAGTCAGAATGCTCGAAGAACACCATATTCCGCAAGAAATTATCGATATTGCTGGACAACACCATGGTACAACATTACTTAAATATTTTTATTATAAGGCAATTAAAGAAGATAAAGAAAAATATACAGAAGAGATGTTTCGCTATCCGGGATCAAAAGCAACTTCAAAAGAGTCGGCAATTGTTGGTATTGCTGATAGTGTTGAGGCGGCGGTACGTTCTATGAATCACCCAACGCCAGATCAAATTAATAATTTAGTACAAAGTATTATTAAAGATCGCCTGCAAGATGGGCAATTTAGTGAATGTGATTTGACGTTTAAGGAACTACAAATCGTTGGAAAAACGTTATGTGAAACGTTAAATGGGATTTTCCATTCGCGTATTACATATCCGGAACCACCGGAAGAGAAGGAGAAAGAATGAGTTTATTAATTGATTTCATTGATGAAACAGAAGAAGTGAAAGAAGAATATGTGAATCTAATTCGTGAGATATTAGAAAAAGCAGCTCAAATGGAAAAAATAGAGGATGGTGCGGAGTTATCAGTGACATTTGTAGATAACGAACGCATTCGCGAGATTAATCGTGATTACCGAGATAAGGATCAGCCTACTGATGTCATTTCCTTTGCTATGGAAGAAATGGGAGAAGGAGAAATGGAAATTGTAGGTGCAGAGATGCCTCGTATGTTAGGTGACCTTATTATTTCTATTCCGAGAGCGAAAGAACAAGCTGAAGAGTATGGACATTCTTTTGATCGTGAACTTGGCTTTTTAGCGTTACATGGCTTTTTACATTTACTTGGTTATGACCACATGACAGAAGAGGATGAAAAAGAAATGTTTGGAAGACAAAAAGAAATTTTAGAGGCATTTGGATTAGGTCGATGAAAAAAGGAAAACTTATAAATAGTTTTGGATATGCTATAGCAGGTATATTCTTTTGTCTTCGTCATGAACGAAATATGAAAATTCATTATTTAGCCGCAGTCATTGTTATATACTGCGGCTTTTATTTCCATATTACGAAAGTAGAGTGGACGGTATTACTTATTGTAATAGGAATTGTAATGAGTTTAGAGATGGTAAATACGGCTGTGGAAAAAACAGTAGATTTAGCGACTACCGATATACATCCGTTTGCGAAAATTGCAAAGGATGTCGCAGCCGGATCGGTTTTATTGTTTGCGATAATAGCCGTTATAATTGGTGCTATTATCTTTTTGCCGTATGTGGTATAGTTGCATTCCAAAGCTTTTATGAAGCTTTGAAAGTGCTGTAAAGGCCTTTAATAAGAGAGTGTATCTATTCACAGCTGTGGACAGGAAGGATGCGGGAATATGAATAGTAAACAATTAATTCAAGAAGCAATCGAAGCGCGTAAACAAGCGTACGTACCATATTCTAAATTTCAAGTAGGTGCAGCATTATTAACACAGGATGGAAAAGTATATCGTGGATGTAATGTTGAAAATGCATCATATGGTTTATGTAACTGTGCAGAAAGAACAGCTTTATTTAAAGCGATTTCTGAAGGAGATAAAGAGTTTGTAGCTATTGCAGTTGTAGCGGATACAAAGCGTCCGGTACCTCCTTGTGGAGCATGCCGACAAGTTATGGTAGAATTATGTAAACAGGATACGAAAGTATACCTATCAAATTTACATGGTGACGTTCAAGAGACTACAGTTGGAGAATTGTTACCAGGAGCATTTTTAGCGGAGGATTTACATGAATAGAAAAGGTTATAAATCAGGTTTTGTCTCTATTATTGGCAGACCGAATGTTGGAAAATCTACATTTTTAAATCGTATTATCGGCCAGAAAATTGCCATTATGAGTGACAAGCCACAAACAACTCGTAATAAAATTCAAGGCGTATATACAGAAAATGATTCACAAGTAATTTTCATTGATACACCAGGAATACATAAACCTAAACATAAATTAGGCGACTTCATGGTGAAGATGGCTCAAACGACATTAAAAGAAGTTGATATTGTTCTGTTTATGGTCAATGCAGTTGAAGGATTTGGTCGTGGTGAGGAATTCATTATTGAGAAATTAAAAGAAACGAAACAACCAGTATTTTTAGTAATTAATAAAATTGACCAACTTCATCCAGAGCAATTATTAGAGTTAATTGATCAATACCGTAAACTATATGAGTTTGCAGAGATTGTACCAATTTCTGCATTAGACGGCAATAATGTGGATGCTTTAATTGGAACAATTAAAAAGTATTTACCAGAAGGACCGCAATACTACCCAGATAATCAAGTAACGGATCATCCAGAGCGATTTATTATTTCAGAGCTTATTCGTGAAAAAGTATTACATTTAACACGTGAAGAAGTGCCGCACTCTGTAGCGGTTGTTATTGATGCAATTCAAAAACGTGAGGGCGGAGCGGTTTATATAAACGCAACGATTGTTGTTGAACGTGCATCACAAAAAGGAATTATTATAGGTAAGCAAGGAAAGATGTTAAAAGAAGTCGGTAAGCGAGCTCGTTTTGACATTGAAGCATTACTTGGTTCTAAAGTATTTTTAGAAGTATGGGTAAAAGTGCAAAAAGATTGGCGTAATAAAATGTCTCAGCTTCGTGACCTTGGTTTCCGCGAAGACGAGTACTAAAATAGAGTAAAGCTGTAATCAGCGGATGTTTTGTTCATCCGCTGATTATTGGTTTTTATGAGTTTTGATAAATTAGGAAAAATTTTTCTCACATGAAAATGGACAAAATGGGTCAATTTAATAACAACAAAGGAAATTGGTTTATAGGCTACGCTTATTGAGAAAGGTGGATTCTTATGCTAGATTTTACCTGGAAGTTTTTCTCCAAAACAGGAAGCATTGAAACGTACTTGCTTTTGAAAGAAATGGAAAAAGACGTAAACGATGAGATGGATCAACATGAAGAGGAGCTAGCGCATCTAGACTCTCCAATTTCTTGACCCGTTTTGTTCAAACCTTGGATGGTGACGAACATGTTTCAAAAAGTTGAGGGCATCGTTATCCGTACGACAGATTACGGAGAAACGAACAAGATTGTTACAATATTCTCAAGAGAATTGGGTAAGGTAAGTGCAATGGCAAGAGGAGCGAAAAAACCGAAAAGCCGGTTAGCATCTGTTTCGCAACTTATGACCCATGGTAATTTTCTTATTCAAATGGGATCTGGACTTGGAACTTTGCAACAAGGCGAGATTATTTCAACTATGAAAGAAATTCGCGAGGATATATTTTTAACTGCTTATGCATCATTTATTGTTGAGTTAACTGATAAAGCAACAGAAGATAAAAAACATAATCCATATTTATTTGAAATGTTATATCAAACGTTGCATTATATGTGTGAGGGTGTTGATTCAGAAGTATTATCATTAATTTATCAAACGAAAATGCTTCCGGTATTAGGGATGCGCCCGTACTTTGATACATGTGCGATTTGTCATCAAGAAACAGATTTTGTCGCCTTCTCTGTCCGGGAAGGCGGTTTTCTGTGCTCGCGTCATGCTGAGCAAGACCAGTATCGTATACCAGTGGGGGAAGCGGTTCATAAATTATTACGTCTTTTCTACCACTTCGATTTACATAGACTTGGCAATGTATCGGTGAAGGATAGCACAAAAAAACAAATGCGTTTAGTATTGAATACATATTATGATGAATATTGCGGGATTTATTTGAAGTCAAGACGTTTCTTAGAACAACTTGATAAGTTTCAAATATAATTTGGGGCCGTATACGGTCCTTTTTACATCCTATCTTTTTCAAATAGCATATTTAGTATATAATATTTAAGAGATAGTATAACTTTTTTCGTTGTGCATTAAAGGTGGTGATTATCATAGAGCTGAATAAACGGCAAGAACATATCATTCAGATTGTAAAAGATCACGGTCCTATTACAGGGGAGTCAATTGCTGCGCAATTAGGATTAACACGTGCAACGCTAAGACCAGACTTAGCAATTTTAACGATGGCTGGTTATTTAGAAGCGCGTCCACGCGTAGGTTATTTTTATACGGGTAAAACCGGGGGGCAGCTATTATCTGAGGCTGTTAAGAAAATTAAAGTACAAGATTATCAATCTAGACCAGCTGTAATTGATAAAAATGTATCAGTATACGATGCGATTTGTACAATGTTTTTAGAGGACGTAGGTACCTTATTTGTTGTAGATCAGGCGATTCTATTAGTTGGTGTTGTGTCTCGTAAAGATTTATTAAGAGCTAGCCTTGGAAAGCAGGATTTAACCTCTCTTCCGGTTAATATTATCATGACAAGGATGCCAAACATTACGATGTGTCGTAGAGAGGATTCTTTATATGATATTGCGATGGAATTAATAGAAAGACAGATTGATGCGA
Source organism: Bacillus cereus group sp. N14 (assembly GCF_016483555.1). NCBI lineage: Bacteria > Bacillati > Bacillota > Bacilli > Caryophanales > Bacillaceae > Bacillus > Bacillus cereus group sp. N14. The sequence continues at coordinate 597,019 of NZ_JAEHBQ010000001.1, read as the reverse complement.
TGCCGGTTGTGAAAGATACGAAGCAAGGTTTAGAAGTGATTGGACGAATTACAAAAACAAATATTACACGTGCGTTTGTAAACTTAGTAAATAACGAATAAGTGTAATTTGTTTAAAGTGAGGTAATATAATGGATAATAAAATCGTATATGTCGTATCTGACTCTGTTGGAGAAACGGCTGATTTGGTTGTTCGAGCAGCGATGGGGCAATTCCCATTTGCTCCTGATATTAGACGTGTACCGTATGTAGAAGATACAGGGACATTAAAAGAAGTGATTTCGATTGCTAAGAGCAATCAAGCGCTTATTTGTTTTACGTTAGTAAAGCCTGACATGCGTCAGTATTTAGTGACAGAGGCTGCGAGAGAAGGCGTAGAGGCATATGATATTATCGGGCCTCTTATCGATCAAATTGAAGAAATTACAGGGCAAGTACCAAGATATGAGCCGGGTGTTGTTCGTAGATTAGATGAAGAATACTTTAAAAAGATTGAAGCGATTGAGTTTGCTGTAAAGTATGATGATGGTAGAGACGCGCGTGGTATTTTAAAAGCAGATATCGTGTTGATTGGGATTTCGCGCACATCAAAAACACCACTTTCTCAATATTTAGCTCATAACAAACGTTTGAAAGTTGCTAATGTACCGCTCGTACCAGAAGTAGATCCGCCTGAAGAGTTATATCAAGTGGCTAAAGAAAAATGCTTCGGTTTGAAAATTACGCCAGAGAAGTTGAATCATATTCGAAAAGAGCGATTGAAATCACTTGGACTAAGTGATGGTGCAACATATGCCAATATTAATCGTATTAAAGAAGAAATTGATCACTTTGAGAATGTAGTTGGTAAAATAAATTGTCAAGTAATTGATGTATCGAATAAAGCGATTGAAGAAACAGCCAACATTATTGTGAATGCAGTGCAAAACCAAAAATTGTTTTAGCACATTTACCAAAGGTGAATGTGCTTTTTTCGCTCGTGAGAAACACAATACCTGTTGATTTCGTAATAGATTATAGCGGAGTGGTTATACTTATATTCTTCTGTCTTTTTATTATGCTAAAGGCAGGGTTTCGTTATCCTGAAATAGAAGATGAAAAAATAAAGGGATATGTAGCGTAGTTGAAGAAAATATATTATAATAAAAAATTGTGATAAAAACCTATATTTTACGTTTAGACTTTAATTTTTCAGAATAAACTAGGGATAGGATTTACGAAAAGACATGTAATTACGTTAAATCGACAAAATCTATACAAGAAAACGCACATTATGGAAGGATTCGCAGAAGGGATGTAGAATACAGAAATATGCAAAACATCAATATCGTATTAGTTGATGCAGATGCATAGCCTGTGAATGCTGAAAACTGTGCAAGTTGGAACGAAAGTTCATGTCGAAATTTTGTTTGTCACATCGTATGCTCATCGTTTAAGGAAGAAGCAAGGGAAATTGGATCTATGTAGATACTGAATAAGCTAAAGTTGATTTTTTATATGTATCAACATGCAAAAAAACAGATCTCGTGATCACATAGGATATGGTGCTTGCTAGTCTTCTTGTAAAAAAGTGTATATGTATTGTCTCCAGGAGGTACATTTGTAACAGGTGAGCAAATGGATACAATTTTATATAGTAGGTACGTATCTGCGAAATTACGCAGAAAAGGGCCTACAAAATCGTTTGATAACGTGATCGACAACACTTTCTAATAAGTTTAGAAAAAATATTGTCGAATTATAAAGGAATTTTTTAATTTTTATCGAATACAAAATACGACACGGAGATGGATTTATGGGGAACAGAATTCCCGAAGAAGTTGTTGAACAGATTCGGACGTCATCGGATATTGTAGAAGTGATTGGTGAATACGTTCAACTTAGAAAACAGGGGCGTAACTATTTCGGCCTTTGTCCATTTCATGGTGAGAATTCTCCTTCATTCTCTGTTTCATCTGATAAGCAAATTTTTCATTGCTTCGGATGTGGAGAAGGTGGAAATGTATTTTCCTTTCTAATGAAAATGGAAGGATTGGCTTTTACCGAGGCTGTTCAAAAGCTAGGTGAAAGAAATGGAATGGCGGTTGCAGAGTATACATCAGGGCAAGGACAACAAGAAGACATATCTGATGACACTGTCATCATGCAACAGGCTCATGAACTTTTGAAAAAGTATTATCATCATTTATTAGTAAATACAGAAGAAGGAAATGAAGCACTTTCGTATTTGTTAAAACGTGGTATTACGAAAGAGATGATTGAGAAGTTTGAAATTGGTTATGCGTCACCTGCTTGGGATGCAGCAACGAAAATTTTACAAAAAAGAGGTTTATCGCTGTCTAGTATGGAACAAGCTGGTCTTCTCATAAGAAGCGAGAAGGATGGTAGTCATTATGATCGCTTCCGTGGAAGAGTTATGTTTCCAATCTATACGTTACAAGGTAAAGTGATAGCGTTTAGTGGAAGGGCATTAGGAGATGACACTCCGAAATATTTAAATAGCCCTGAAACACCGATTTTTCATAAAAGTAAATTGTTGTATAACTTCCACCAAGCGAGGCCGTTTATTAGAAAACGTGGGCAAGTGGTCCTTTTTGAAGGGTATGCCGACGTAATGGCTGCGGTAAAAAGTGGTGTGGAAGAAGCTGTCGCGACAATGGGAACAGCTTTAACTGAAGAACAAGCAAAACTTCTGCGACGTAACGTTGAAACTGTTGTTCTTTGCTATGATGGTGATAAAGCAGGGCGAGAAGCAACGATGAAAGCAGGGCAATTATTGCTAAAAGTTGGTTGCCAAGTGAAAGTTACATCCTTGCCAGATAAGCTTGATCCTGATGAATATGTGCAACAATATGGGACAACTGCTTTTGAAAATCTTGTGAAATCAAGTATAAGTTTTGTTGGTTTTAAAATAAATTATTTGCGTTTAGGGAAAAATTTGCAAGATGAGTCTGGCAAAGAAGAATATGTGAAAAGTGTTTTAAAAGAGTTATCGTTGCTACAGGATGCGATGCAGGCAGAATCATATTTGAAGTCATTATCGCAAGAATTTTCGTATTCAATGGAAACTCTTTTGAATCAATTGCACCAATATCGCAAAGAACAAAAGGTACAGCAAAAACAAGTAAAGCAGGTTTCTAAGCCGTCTCAAATTGTTCAAACAAAACCGAAGTTAACAGGTTTTGAAAGGGCAGAAAGAGAAATTATTTATCATATGTTGCAAAGTCCGGAAGTGGCTGTTCGTATGGAATCCCACATAGAAGATTTTCATACAGAAGAACATAAAGGGATTTTATATGAACTATACGCATATTATGAAAAGGGAAATGAACCTTCAGTCGGAACATTTTTAAGTTGGCTCTCTGATGAGAAGTTGAAAAATATTATCACTGATATTTCGACGGATGAATTTATTAATCCAGAATACACAGAAGAAGTGTTACAAGGCCATTTAGAGACGCTCAGCCGTCATCAAGAAAAACTTGAAAAGATGGAAATCATCTTTAAGGTAAAACAAATGGAAAAAACAGATCCTGTAGAGGCTGCTAAATATTATGTAGCATATTTACAAAATCAAAAAGCGAGAAAATAGCTTTTTTGATAAATTTTTAGTATAATGAATGTTTGTATCTCGCGTAAGGAGGGGAACAGATGGCTGACAAACCAGCTCGTTCTAAACAAATTGAAACTGAAATGACCCTTGAGCAAGTGAAAGAACAACTCACTGAGCTCGGAAAAAAACGTGGCGTTCTTACATATGAAGAGATTGCAGAACGCATGAATGGATTTGAAATTGAATCCGATCAAATGGATGAATACTATGAATATTTAGGTGAACAAGGGATTGACTTAGTTGGTGACAATGATAACGACGAAGGTCCTAATAATCGCCAAATTACAAAAGCGGAAGAAGAATTCGACCTTAATGATTTAAGTGTACCACCTGGGGTTAAAATCAATGATCCTGTTCGTATGTATTTAAAAGAAATTGGTCGTGTAGATTTACTATCTGCAGAAGAAGAAATTCGACTTGCAACGCGTATTGAAGAAGGCGATGAAGAAGCGAAACGTCGTCTTGCAGAAGCAAACTTACGTCTTGTAGTAAGTATTGCAAAGCGCTACGTAGGCCGTGGTATGCTTTTCTTAGACTTAATCCAAGAAGGGAATATGGGTCTAATTAAAGCGGTTGAAAAGTTCGATTATCGTAAAGGTTTCAAATTTAGTACGTATGCAACTTGGTGGATTCGCCAAGCGATTACACGTGCGATTGCAGACCAAGCACGAACAATTCGTATCCCAGTTCATATGGTTGAAACGATTAATAAGTTAATTCGTGTACAACGTCAATTACTACAAGATTTAGGACGCGAACCATCTCCTGAAGAGATTGGTGAAGAAATGGATCTTGCTCCAGAAAAAGTACGCGAAATTTTAAAAATTGCACAGGAGCCAGTTTCTCTTGAAACACCGATTGGTGAAGAAGATGACTCCCATTTAGGTGATTTTATTGAAGACCAAGAAGCAACATCGCCTGCGGACCATGCAGCGTATGAATTGCTAAAAGAACAATTAGAAGATGTGTTAGATACACTAACAGATCGTGAAGAAAATGTTCTACGTCTTCGTTTTGGTTTAGATGATGGACGAACTCGTACGCTTGAAGAAGTTGGGAAAGTATTCGGCGTAACGAGAGAACGTATCCGTCAAATTGAAGCAAAAGCACTTCGTAAATTAAGACATCCAAGCCGTAGTAAGCGTCTTAAGGATTTCTTAGAATAGGCTACTTTTAAGTTTACTTCACCTTTGTGAAGTAAACTTTTTTATTTTGTTAACTTTTGTTAAACTTTAGCTATCGGCAACGATTACAATTTCTTGTAATTTATTTTACAGAATTGTCTTTTGATTTGCAAATGCTCATTTTTCGATTTTTCGATTAATTTTGTGTATTCTATACAAAAATATATGTAGAAAAGTGAAAAATATGATGAGAAACGTTAATAATTATCGAAATAATAAGCGATATAACAATAAAAAACAATAAACTGAATTTATGGAATATTTTTAACGATTAGTAGTTTACTCTTTTCTGATAGAACGTTTTCAAGTACAATGGAAATGACTGAATCATCTAACTATTTAGGGGTATAGAGGGGGGAGAAGAGATATGAAACGTAATCCGCTGATTCCGTTCGCTCTTATTGCAGCATTAGGTATTATCGTTATGTTTGTATTTTCATTTCAGGGGCTAAATAAATCTAAAGAGTTAGCTGATGCAAAAAATGGTGGGAAGCCAGCACAAACAGCATCAAAGCCAGAGGATATTGTGAAGCAAAGCTGTACGAGCTGCCACGGTGACCAGTTACAAGGGGCAGTAGGACCTAATTTACAAAAAATTGGTGGGAAACTTTCAAAAGATGAAATTAAAGAAATTCTTTCGAAAGGAAAAGGAAATATGCCTGCCAATTTAGTTCCAGCTGATCAAGCTGCTAAAGTAGCTGATTGGTTATCGAAGAAAAAATAAAGTTCCGTATGACAAGTCTTTTGCTTATGCAAAGGGCTTGTTTTTCTATATTTTCTAAAATACGATGAGTGATAGAGAAGTGAATTGTTTTTATAGGCTTGCAACAACTACTATAAATTCATTATCATGGAGACAGACTGACAAGAGAAGGAGTAATGGAAATACATGAATGAAGTAAAGCTTTCAAAACGATTAGAAGAAGTAGTGCGTGAAATACCGGTAGGATCTACAGTAGCTGATATTGGATCGGATCATGCGTATTTACCGTGTTATACAATTATAAATAATATTGCTACAAAAGCAGTTGCTGGAGAGGTTGTAGATGGCCCATTTCGCTCTGCACAAGCAACTGTAGCTGAAAGTGGCTTACAAGATAAAATAGATGTGCGTAAAGGGAATGGACTAGCTGTTATCGCGCCAGGAGAAGTAGATGTAATTACGGTTGCTGGAATGGGCGGAGCGTTAATTCGTGACATTTTAGAAAGTGGTAAAGAAAAATTAGAAGGGGTAACTCGTTTAATTTTACAGCCGAATATTGCAGCGCATCACATTCGTGAATGGTTTATTGAGAATGGATGGGAGCTTATCCATGAAAAAATCGTAAAAGAAGATGGGAAAATTTACGAGATTTTAGTAGGCGAGCGAGGAAACATCGCGGTGCCTTATTCTGAGAATAAACAAGCGGAATTATTTATGGGGCCATTTTTAATAAAAGAAAAAGGTGAAGCTTTCGTTGAAAAATGGGAAGGGGAATTAAAAAACTTCCAAAATATTTTAAAGCAGTTAGAACGTGCGGCTGATTCTGAAGAAACAAAAGCGAAGCGTGCGGAAGTAGAAGCGAAAATGAAAATGATACGGGAGGTTTTATCATGAGTAAAATTCCAAATGGCCATGAAATTATTTCTTTATTTGAAAGTATGTATCCGAAGCATTTGGCGATGGAAGGAGATAAGATTGGCCTGCAAATTGGAGCGCTTAATAAACCCGTACAACACGTATTGATTGCGTTAGATGTAACGGAGGAAGTTGTGGATGAAGCAATTCAATTAGGGGCGAATATCATTATTGCGCATCACCCTTTAATTTTTAATCCGTTAAAAGCGATTCATACAGATAAAGCGTATGGAAGAATTATTGAAACGTGTATTAAAAATGATATTGCCATTTATGCAGCACATACAAATGTGGATGTTGCTAAGGGCGGGGTAAATGATTTACTTGCTGAGGCGTTAGGATTGCAAAATACAGAAGTTTTGGCACCGACATATGCAGAAGAAATGAAAAAAGTTGTTGTGTTTGTGCCAGTAACTCATGCAGAAGAAGTACGAAAAGCATTAGGAGACGCAGGTGCTGGTCATATCGGCAATTATAGCCACTGTACGTTTAATAGCGAGGGTACAGGCACGTTTGTACCTCAAGAGGGAACAAATCCTTATATCGGGGAAACTGGGCAGTTAGAACGCGTAGAAGAAGTGCGAATCGAAACGATAATTCCAGCTTCACTACAGCGAAAAGTGATTAAAGCAATGGTAACGGCACATCCATATGAAGAAGTAGCATATGATGTGTATCCACTTGATAACAAAGGTGAAACATTAGGGCTTGGAAAAATAGGATATTTACAAGAAGAAATGACACTTGGACAGTTTGCGGAACATGTAAAGCAATCATTAGATGTGAAGGGCGCAAGAGTTGTTGGGAAATTAGATGATAAAGTGCGTAAAGTGGCTGTACTTGGTGGCGATGGTAACAAATACATCAATCAAGCTAAATTTAAAGGAGCGGATGTATATGTAACAGGTGACATGTATTATCATGTTGCTCATGATGCGATGATGCTCGGTTTAAATATAGTTGACCCAGGACATAACGTTGAAAAAGTAATGAAGCAAGGTGTACAAAAGCAATTACAAGAAAAAGTAGATGCAAAGAAATTCAATGTACACATTCATGCTTCGCAATTACATACAGATCCATTTACATTTGTATAAGAAAAATAAAAACCGTTGCTCGTATAGGCAACGGTTTTTATTATTGTTCTTTTTTCACTTTTACACGAGGTAATATTTTTTGTAACGGTACTTTTCGAACTCTCTCCCATGTAGCGGGATTCATTGGATCATATTGATCTAAGAAAGCGATAACTTCTTTTGTAATTGGAGTTGGAGTAGAAGCACCTGCTGTAACAGCTACGTTTTCTACACCTTGTAGCCACTCTAATTTAATCTCACTTACGTCTGCAACGCGGTATGCTTTCGTACCAGCGATTTCTTGTGATACTTGTGCTAAACGGTTTGAGTTGTTACTTTTCGGATCACCGACAACAATTGTTAAGTCTGCAACATCAGCTTGTTTAGCGACAGCTTCTTGGCGAACTTGAGTTGCTAAACAAATTTCCTTATGGAATTCTGCTGTTGGGAATTTTTTCTGAATGTCCTCCATTAAATGTTGAACATCCCATTGGCTCATCGTTGTTTGATTTGTAACTAAAATTTTATCTGTTGGAATTTCTAATGTTTTTAAATCATCAGCTCTTTCGATAAGGTGAACGATGTCAGGTGCAATACCAACTGCGCCTTCTGGTTCTGGATGATTTTTTTTACCGATATAAATGACATGGTAACCTTCAGCTTTCTTTGCTTCAATAAGATCATGTGTTTTTGTAACATCTGGACAAGTGGCATCGATTGTCGTTAAACCTTTTTCTTTTGCACGTTGTTTAACTTCTGGAGAAACACCGTGTGCTGTGAAAATAACAGTACCAGATTCGATTTTATCTAAAATTTCTAATCGACTTGGACCGTCTAACGTAATGATGCCATCTTCTTCGAATGCATCTGTTACATGTTTGTTGTGAACAATCATACCTAAAATATAAATAGGTCTTGGTAATGATGTATCTAATGCGGCGTTACGTGCAATAACCATCGCGTCCACAACACCGTAGCAATAACCACGAGGGGAAATTTTAACAATTTTCATATGAGTAATCCTCTCCTTCTAAACAAGGGATACTTTTGTGCATAGTCTTTTACATTATAAAGGAGGAATGGATAGAAAACAAAGGATTGTTACACATATAGTTTTGGTTTTGTTGCTATTTTATGAACAGGCTCCTCTCGTAATTCTTTTTCTATGACAGGCTCAATCACTAATTTTTTTCTTTTTCTTTTTTTTTGTGGAGGAGGCGGAGTTGCTACCTCAACCTTTTCTGTTATGTCTTCAGTTGGATTTTCAGTTGGATCTTCTTCCGTACTTTTTCCAGAGGTGAGGATTTTAACAATGCTTGGTAGGTTACGCATAATAGGACCGTACTGTTCGACGACAGGGCTTACAGATTGAACGACTTGGGATACTTTTTCAATATTGTTTATCATATTAGTTGGATTCGAAATTAAATTTGCAAAAAAACTGCCGATGCCGCTACTTGATGCTGCTGTAGTTGCTGCACCGCCGCGCGTTTCATTTGATTCATACATTTGAGGGGGGGGCATTTGCTCTGGATATTGCTGCATGTATGGTTGATATTGTTGTGAGTACTGCTGCGGGTATTGCTGTTGGTATTGGTATTGTTGTTGATATGGGGGCGGCGGTTGTTGGTGCATCATTGGCGGCGGTCCATCCATTTGTCGATAAGGTGGAACCATTTGCATGAAAGGCTCGGTTGGATCGTGTTTTTTAAAGAGTTTAGCAAGGAAACCTTTCTTTTTTTGCGCCATCGGTGGTAGCTGTGGAATTGGATATGGTGTATAAGGTTGCTGTCCTTGATTCGGATACATTTGCCTTGTATGGGATTTTGGAAACATGTGAGAAATCCTCCTTTCTTCAGTTAGGTATATACACATACAATATGCAATAAGAGGGAAGAAGGTTAGTTTTTGAAGTAAAAACCTAAACTAAAGATGGATTTTACTTGTAGATTTCGATATAATGTAGACTTGGCTGATTTGTGCGCGCAGTAGAAATTTAGAAAGAAGGTGTAAATTATGACACAACAAACTTTTACACAGTATGATTTTAAACCATTTTTAATAGATGCAGTTCGTGAACTACGCTTTACAGAGCCGACAGGAATTCAAAAGAAAATTTTCCCGGTCGTGAAAAAAGGTGTAAGTGTAATTGGACAATCCCAAACAGGTTCTGGGAAAACACATGCATACTTACTTCCTACATTGAACAGAATTAATGCAAGTCGTGAAGAAGTACAACTTGTTATTACAGCGCCTACTCGTGAGTTAGCACAACAAATTTACGAAGAAATCGTGAAATTAACAAAGTTTTGTGCGGAAGATCAAATGATTACAGCACGTTGTTTAATTGGTGGAACTGATAAACAACGATCAATTGAAAAGTTGAAAAAACAACCTCATATTGTAGTTGGAACACCAGGACGTATTAAAGATTTAGTAGAAGCACAAGCATTATTTGTTCATAAAGCAAATACTATTATTGTCGATGAAGCAGACTTAATGCTTGATATGGGATTCATTCATGATGTAGACAAAATTGCATCACGCATGCCTAGAAACTTGCAAATGCTAGTTTTCTCTGCAACAATTCCTCAAAAACTAAAACCGTTTCTGAAGAAATATATGGAGAATCCAGAGCATATTCATATCAATCCAAAACAAGTTGCGGCTGGGAATATTGAGCATTATTTAGTACCTTCTAAACATCGTAACAAAATCGATTTAGTGAACAAAATGTTGCTACAATTTAAACCGTATTTAGCAGTTGTTTTCACGAATACGAAGAAGATGGCGGATCAAGTTGCTGACGGATTAATGGAACGTGGCTTAAAAGTTGGACGAATTCACGGAGATTTATCACCGCGTGATCGTAAAAAAATGATGAAACAAATTCGTGATCTTGAATTCCAATATATTGTTGCAACTGATTTAGCAGCACGTGGTATTGATATTGAAGGAATTAGTCATGTTATTAACTACGAACTTCCATCAGATTTAGATTTCTTCGTTCACCGCGTTGGAAGAACAGCACGTGCGGGGCATTCAGGTATTGCAGTGACGATTTATGATCCAGCAAACGAAGAAGCGTTAGATAGTTTAGAAAAACAACGTCATATTGAGTTCAAGCATGTAGAGTTACGCGGAGATGAGTGGGCGGATTTAGGTGAACGTCGTCGTCGTAAGAGCCGTAAAAAACCAAATGATGAACTTGATGTTATGGCAACGAAAGTTATTAAAAAGCCGAAAAAAGTAAAACCAAACTATAAACGTAAACTTGCAACAGAACGTGATAAAGTGAAGAAAAAATATAGCAATAAAAAAAGATAAGGGGAGCCCCCTTATCTTTTTTTATCCGGATATTTGCGGGATAATAATCGGTGGGGAATGGAAAAACACTGATTAAAGTTTCGGTGTAGCTAGTTACAATTTGCGTAGTGTTTTAGGAACAAACAATTCGCTACATATTTCTACAAATTATGCTATCATTATATCTATTGTATATTGAAGAGGTGATTGTATGTTAAAGATTGGATCTCATGTTTCTATGAGTGGTAAGAAAATGTTATTAGCAGCAAGTGAAGAGGCTGTTTCATACGGTGCAACGACGTTTATGATTTATACAGGTGCACCGCAAAATACACGAAGAAAACCAATTGAAGAATTGAACATAGAAGCAGGAAGAAAACATATGGAACTAAACGGTATTGAGGAAATTATCGTACATGCGCCATATATTATTAATCTTGGGAATACGACGAAGCCAGAAACATTCCAATTAGGTGTAGACTTCCTTCGCATGGAAATTGAAAGAACATCGGCATTAGGTGTAGCGAAACAAATCGTTCTTCACCCAGGTGCGCACGTTGGTGCAGGAGCAGATGCTGGTATTCAACAAATTATTAAAGGGCTTAATGAAGTATTAACGCCAGAGCAGACGGTTAACATTGCGTTAGAAACGATGGCAGGAAAAGGAACAGAATGCGGTCGTAGCTTTGAAGAAATTGCAAAGATTATTGATGGTGTAAAATATAATGAAAAATTATCAGTATGCTTTGATACGTGTCATACGCACGATGCAGGATATGATATTGTAAATGATTTTGACGGCGTATTAAATGAATTTGATAAGATTGTTGGTATGGATCGTTTGCAAGTACTTCATATTAATGATAGTAAAAATGTATGCGGCGCAGGAAAGGACCGTCATGAAAATATCGGCTTCGGTCATATCGGTTATAAAGCGTTACATCATATTGTGCATCATCCGCAGTTAATGCACGTACCAAAAATCCTTGAAACGCCATATGTAGGTGAAGATAAAAAAGATAAGAAGCCGCCATATAAATTAGAAATCGAAATGCTGAAAAATGGTACTTTTGATGAAGGGATTCTTGAGAAAATTAAAGCGTAATAAGCAATAAGGAGGGGATTTTCCCCTCCTTATTTTAGTAGTTGCTGAAATAAAGTATTTACTTGTTGGGCAGTAGCAGGGGAGGTTACTTTTGCTATTTGTTTTAAGAGCTCTAGCCGTTCGTCATTATCGTAAATGTTAATATTCTTTCCTTTCATAAGTAAAACAATTTGATCCGCTTGTGCAGTCGTAATAGAAACTTCATACTCTTTACTATATTTCAATAACTCTTTTGTAGAAATATGATTTAATTTTTTATTTACAAGTTGTTTAATGAGGTTCATTGAGTTATCCTCCTTCACACGTTCTTCTATCGAAATATATGAGTACGTAGCTTGTACATATTCGTATAGAGTTTCTTTTTTCATGAGAAAAAGAAGCGTATGTTATAATATAAGGACAAAACTATAGAAAAAGAGTATAAGGAGGACTTATGGAACAAAAGCAACACCGAAAAGAAAGTGTTATCCATCTTATTTATCGTTTAGTTATGATTATTTTTGGGGCAGCATGCGCAGCGGTAGCGATTGAACTATTTTTAATGCCAAATAAAATTATTGATGGTGGAATTATTGGTATTTCTCTTATATTAGATTATCTTACTCCTAATATTTGGTGGTTAAGTTTCTCTACTTTAGTCGTTATTCTCAATATCCCATTTATGTATTCAGGTTATAAGCAAATCGGAAAAACGTTCATGTTATCTTCGGCGTTCGGTATTGTAGCTTTAGCGTTTATTGAATCAACGTTACATGCTGTTCCGCCATTTACAACAGAGCCGATTTTAGCAACAGTGTTTGGTGGCCTTATTTTAGGTATTGGTGTAGGGCTCGTTATTCGCCATGGTGGATCAATGGACGGAACAGAAATTATGGGTATTTTATTAACGAAGAAATTACCTTTCTCTGTTGGCGAATTTGTAATGTTTGTGAACTTATTCATTTTTGCATGGGCAGCATTTGTATTTGGTGTTGAACAAGCTATGTATTCTGTTATGACGTACTATATCGCATTCAAAACAATTGATACAGTCATTCAAGGTTTAGATGAAACGAAAGCAGTTTTAATTGTATCAGATCAATATGAGGAAGTATCAAATGCGATTTTGCATCGTCTTGGTCGTGGAACTACAAAGCTTGTAGCGAAAGGCGGTTACACGGATAAAGAAAAAGAAGTTATTTATGCAGTTGTAACGCGTCTGGAAGTGACGAAGTTAAAATCAATTGTGTATGAAATTGATGCGAATGCGTTTGTTACGATTATGAATACACAAGAGACAAATGGTGGCAAGTTTAAATCGGCTATCCACTAGAAAATTTATCCAGTAAAAGCCCTCGCCAATCGTTGGGGGATGGCCTCATCTGATTAAGGTTTCATTTTATAGGAATATTTTTCAAAAGCAGAGAATTTTTCTCTGCTTTTTGTTATAATAGTAAGGTTTCTTGAAAAAATTGATATATTTTAGGCAGATTGGTTTACAACTATAATAAGCTGTACTATAATTCAAATAGATATAAATCGGAATCATTCTGAATTAAAATAGGTGAGATGCTATGAATAATATATTAGAAATAGAAGGATTGTCATTTCGATATGAAGATCGAAATGTGTTAGAAGATATTAATTTGCAAGTTCCGAAGGGAGCTTTTTTAGGTTTAGTTGGGCCAAATGGTTCTGGGAAATCAACTTTGCTAAAATGTTTATTAGGCGTTTTAAAGCCAAAACAGGGAAGTATTCGTTTGTTTGGTGTTGACAGTAAGAAGTTTAAAGAATGGAACAAAGTTGGTTATGTGTCGCAAAAGGCAAATAGCTTTAATTCTGGTTTTCCCGCCACTGTTTTTGAAGTTGTATCAATGGGACTCGTTTCGAAAAAAGGGCTGTTTCGCTTTTTCACGAAAAACGATAAGGAAAAGGTAGAAAAAGCGATTGCTGATGTAGGGATGAGTGCGTTTCAAGGGCGCAATATCGGAGAACTTTCTGGTGGACAACAACAGCGTGTATTTATTGCTCGTGCGCTCGTTAGTGATCCTGAATTACTTATTTTGGACGAGCCTACTGTTGGAATCGATGTGAAGAATGTAGAAAGTTTTTATGAGATATTAGAGGATTTAAACAAAAGGTTAGGAATCACATTAATTCTCGTTACTCATGATATGGGAGCTGTTACTGAGAAGGTAACACATGTTGCATGCTTAAACCAACATCTACATTTCCATGGAAATGTAGAGAAGTTCCGAGAGTTAGAAGATGCAGAAATGTCCGTCTTATATGGACATCATGTTCATCGTTTAGAACACGAGCATGAGCATCACGGGAGGATATAATGATACAAGATTTTTTACAATATGACTTTTTACAGAACTCTTTATATGCAGGGATTTTAATAGGACTTGTTGCGCCGCTTATCGGTGTATTTGTTGTCATTCGCCGAATGTCGCTTATTGCGGATGCTTTAAGTCACGTGACATTATCGGGTATTGCTGCAAGTTTACTACTAGAAAAAACAATTTTCACAGGAGGATTTTTAAATCCGTTATATATGGGAATGATTTTTTCTATTGGTGGGGCGTTACTAATTGAAAAATTACGTACTGTATATAAACATTATCAAGAATTAGCAATTCCGATTATTCTTTCAGCAGGAATGGGGATTGGGGTTATTTTTATATCACTTGCAAATGGATTTAACACTGATTTATTTAGTTATTTATTTGGGAGTGTAAGTGCTGTAACAAGTACGGATTTAATAATCATCGGCATTGTAGCAATTGTTGTTATTGTAACGATTACTTTATTATACAAAGAGTTATTTTTACTATCGTTTGATGAGGAATATGCTGTATCAACCGGTTTGAGTGCAAAGTGGATTCACTTTATTTTCATTATATTGGTTGCTCTTGTTATTGCAGTATCAATGCGTGTAGTAGGGGTTCTTCTCGTATCATCATTAATGACGTTACCAGTTGCAGCAAGTATTCGTATTGCAAATGGATTTAAACAAACAATTTTCTTTTCCATTTTATTTGGTGAAATTGCAGTAATTGGCGGAATGTTTGCTTCATATCAACTTGATCTAGCACCAGGTGGTACAATTGTTATGATAGCAGTTCTTATTTTAATTGGTGCGATTTTATGGAAAAAGAAAAAAACTGCATAAAGTAGGGATAGATATGAATCTAACAGAAGCTTTACGCCTAATGAAAGATAAAGGATACAAACATACTGGGAAAAGGGAAGAAATGCTCAGGTTATTTGCAGCTCACAATCGTTATTTAACGGCGAAAGACGTTTTAGAGCATATGAAGGATGATTATCCAGGTCTTAGCTTTGATACGATTTATCGTAACTTAACGGTGTTTGCTGAAATCGGTGTTTTAGAACAAACGGAATTAAATGGTGAAAAACATTTTCGTTTTACATGTTCTATTATGGAACATCATCATCATTTTATTTGTTTAGATTGCGGGGGGACGAAAGAGATTACTTCCTGCCCGATGGATTTTATGAATAAAGATTTTAACGGTTATGAAGTAACCGGGCATAAGTTTGAAATATACGGCCGTTGTCCAAAATGTGTAAAATAAGAACTCGTCGGTTACATAATTGACGAGCTTTTTTACGTAAAAAAGAAGGTTGCCCACAAATATTGTGGCAACCTTCTTTTTATTGTTCTTGTGTTTCTTTTTCTTTTTCTCGTTCAGCAGCCATTTCAGCAGCAATTACATCGATTTCTTTTTTCAGTTCTTCTACCATTATTTCTTCTGGTACTTTACGAACAACTTGCCCTTTACGGAATAATAATCCTTCTCCACGTGCACCGGCAATACCGATATCAGCTTCACGAGCTTCACCAGGACCGTTTACAGCGCAACCAAGTACTGCAACTTTAATTGGTACTTTTAGTGTAGAGATGTATTCTTCCACCTCGTTAGCGATGCTAATTAAATCAATTTCAATACGACCACAAGTTGGACAAGAAATAAGTGTTGCTGCATTAGATGCAAGACCGAATGACTTTAATAGTTCACGCGCAACTTTTACTTCTTCAACTGGGTCAGCACTTAATGAAATACGTAGTGTATTTCCGATGCCTTTATTTAAGATTGCGCCAAGACCAGCGGCACTTTTTACAGTTCCGGCAAATAATGTTCCGGATTCTGTAATACCTAAATGTAATGGGTAATCAAAAGCACGAGCAGCTTTTTCGTATGCTTCAATTGCTAAGTTAACATCAGAGGCTTTCATAGATACGATAATATCGTGGAAATCTAAGTCCTCTAAAATTTTAATATGATGTAGGGCACTCTCAACCATACCATCTGCAGTTGGGTATCCGTACTTTTCTAAAATGTGACGTTCTAATGAACCTGCGTTTACACCGATACGAATTGGAATACCGCGTTCTTTTGCCGCATTTACAACAGCTTCTACTTTATGGCGACGACCAATGTTACCTGGATTGATACGTACTTTATCAATGCCGCCTTCAATTGCTTTTAAAGCAAGACGATAATCAAAATGAATATCAGCAACAAGTGGAATGTTGATTTGTTTTTTAATATCAGCAATAGCATTTGCTGCGCGTTCGTCTGGAACAGCAACACGGACAACTTGACAGCCAGCTTCTTCTAAACGTTTAATTTCAGCAACTGTTGCTTCAACATCATGTGTTTTTGTTGTTGTCATACTTTGTATAATTAATTCATTATTACCGCCAATTGTTAAATTACCGACTTTAACTGGACGTGTTTTTGTACGATGAGTCATTTCATTCACGAATAGATCGCTCTCCTTATAAAAGAAGTTTCTTATTTAGTCCCTCATATCAATGAAAGTATACGTGATACAGGGCTATAGAAACCGAAGTGCTCGGTTTCACTTTTACTATTGTATCAGCGCCTTTATGTAATTGACAAGGATTAAGTGATTGCTCATTGATATAACGGGAATTTATAAGACTTTCCAATTTGTATTTTTGTAGCAGATGTACTTTTGTTTAGTTGTTTAAAGTCATCAATTACCTTTTCAATGGAAGGGATTTTTTTCTTATTAATTTGTTCGGTAATAGAAAGAACTGTCTCACCTGTTTTGACTTCAATTGTTTTATAAGTTACATCTGTTTCTTTTTCTGCTTTGTTCTCTTTATTTTGTTTTGTATCTGTATTTTCTTGCTTTATCGTTTGGGCCGCGGTTGTTTTTTTATATGAACTTAACATCGGTAAAGTGCCGATTTTTATATCGTAATAAAATATATAACCAAGAACAAGCACGAATAAGAATATACCTAATCTTTTCATATTCTTCACTCCTTTGCTAGGAATATATGCTTGTCCAAAAAAAAAATGCCTATTTAGGCATTTTTTCGTTTTTATTTTTCTTTCGGTTTTGGAACTTCTTTAATCGTTAAGTAAAGAACAATTAAAACAACTGCGATATAAATAAATGTTGAACCAGGTACAACGATTTTGAATAGATCCATAATCATAAAGAAGATTGTTGGGATTGTGTAGCTGTATGCAGTTAACGTCCATACTTGCTTATAAGATAATTTACGTTGACCACTCATAGCAGAACCTATAAACGCAAGTAAAGTAATTCCTAAGAAAGTAATAAACAATTGGAATAGGTATACTAACACGCCGATAACGGCTAGTAAAATTGGATAAATACTATCGAATACAGAAATGAAATCTTGTAAATCTTTCTTCTCAAGAGATGTTCCTAATAAATCATTATAGGAGTATGTTTGTGTTTGACCATTTCCTATAGAAACTACTTTATCTTTTAAAATAAATAAACCAGTTTTGTTTTTATATGTTTCTATATCTGTTGTATTGGGATCAAATACGAAAAGAGCATCTCCTTCTTCCTTTTGAATAGGTTGTTCAATATCTGCTTTTAGTTCACCGTTTTCGATTTTAAAATCAGGTAAATCTTTTTCAATCGCTTGATTTACCATGCTGACACTATCTTGGATAAAGCTGCCGTAAAAGAATGTTCTTGGAATAGTAGTGATTAGACAAAGTAGCATAATATACAAAATGGTTTTTCCGATTTTTTGAAAACGGAATAGCGCCATATCTTTAGGCGAATATACGCTTTTTGCTAATTGGGTAAATATGGACATAGATTCACTTCCTTTATGTATGTATAAAATCATTGTAACGTAGGAATCTAGAGAATCTCAAGATATATTATATTTACATATAGTGGAGATAACTAAATTTCTTTTTATTAATTTTCTTCTTTTATATGAGAAAAATACAATTGACACTTTTCTTTGCCATATGGTAAATTTATCTTACATTTCTTAAAGGATATATCCGATAGGAATTCCTTTATTTGATATGTTGTTACATACATAATTGTGGACCCTTAGCTCAGCTGGTTAGAGCAGACGGCTCATAACCGTCCGGTCGTAGGTTCGAGTCCTACAGGGTCCATATCCATTTCGCATGTTTATTATGTCAGTGGGAAGCTTCCTTGTAGAAGGGAGCTTTTTTTACGGAATATATGAGCATTTTAATTGAAAAGAAGTGGGATTTTTGCTACGTTAATGATAGCAAGACAATGTGATTTATTTGTTTGCACCCTATGGCAATTAGGGTAGAATGAAGTTGTATGTCACTTAAGTGGCAATACATAAACTGGGAGGAATATAACAATGGCAAAACACGAATTACCAAATTTACCTTATGCGTATGATGCTTTAGAGCCTCACTTTGACAAAGAAACAATGAACATCCATCATACAAAACATCATAACACTTACATTACCAACTTAAACGCTGCTTTAGAAGGTCATGCAGAATTAGCTGACAAAAGCGTAGAAGAATTAGTTGCAAACTTAAACGAAGTACCAGAAGCAATCCGTACAGCAGTACGTAACAATGGTGGCGGACATGCTAACCATACATTCTTCTGGACAATCTTATCTCCAAACGGCGGCGGACAACCAGTAGGCGAACTTGCAACTGCAATTGAAGCGAAATTCGGTAGCTTCGATGCATTCAAAGAAGAATTCGCAAAAGCTGGCGCAACTCGTTTCGGTTCTGGTTGGGCTTGGTTAGTAGTAAACAATGGTGAGTTAGAAGTAACAAGCACGCCAAACCAAGATTCTCCTCTAACTGAAGGTAAAACTCCAGTTGTAGGTTTAGATGTTTGGGAACATGCTTACTACCTAAATTACCAAAACCGTCGTCCTGACTACATCGGTGCATTCTGGAACGTTGTAGATTGGAACGCTGCTGAAAAACGTTACCAAGAAGCAAAATAATTGTAATAACGATAGAAAAAGCTAGGAGAATGCTCCTAGCTTTTTTCTATGCTTTCCTTTTACATAATTGGGCTTGTCTTTGGAAGACTAGAACATGAAGTAAAGGAGAGTTGTGTATGAAGTGGAAACATATAATTGGTGACGTTGAAGTGAATCGGGATTTAGTGTTGTTGCTCCTTATTGGAGGTTTATACACGCTCGCAATTTCTTTATCGAATACGTTTGTTAACATTTATTTATGGAAACAAACACAAAATTATGTGAATCTTGGCCTGTATAATTTGGCCAGCGTTGTATTACAGCCTCTCACATTTCTTATAGGTGGGAAATTAGCGAAGCGTATTGATCGCTCAATCTTGTTACGAATAGGCGTAGGCACGTTAGCTATTTTTTTTATCGTTGTTTTAGTAGCGGGAAAAAGCGCTTCTCACTATATTTTATTAATGGGGGCTCTTTTAGGAGTCGGATATGGTTTTTACTGGCTCGCGTTTAACTTATTAACATTTGAGATTACAGAACCAGAAACAAGAGATTTCTTTAATGGGTTTCTTGGACTTCTTACATCCTTCTCTGGCATGATTGGACCGATAGCAGCTGGATACACAATTTCACGTATGGAAAAATGGAGTGGCTATACGGTCATATTCTTTCTTTCGTTACTGTTATTTGCAATTGCTGTTATTTTAAGCTTTTTTGTATCTAAGAGAGAATGTGAAGGACGGTATGAAATTGTACAAGTATTGAAAGAGCGGCAGATTGATAAAAATTGGGGAAGAATTACACGTGCTCATTTTTTCCAAGGGTTGAGAGAGGGAACGTTTATTTTTGTGATTTCCGTGTACGTGTATTTAGCGACGGATAGCGAACTCGCCTTAGGAAAATATAGCTTAGTAAATTCTGCTGTATCATTTGTATGTTACTACTTAGTCACTCGTATGTTAAAGAAAGAGTGGCGGAAAAAAGCAATTTTGCTTGGAGGCATTATTTTATATGCTGTCGTATTTTTAGTTATATTCAACGTTACATACGCAAAATTACTTATTTATGCAGCGTGTATTGCGGTTGCATACCCTATTTTGCTTGTTCCGTACGGGTCCATGACATATGATGTAATTGGCAGAGCGAAAAATGCGAGAGAGTGGCGTGTAGAGTATGTAGTTGTCCGAGAATTATGGTTAAATGCAGGAAGAATTTGCTCGATTTTAAGTTTTTTATGTGCTGTACTATTCTTTCCGCCCGAAAAAAGTTTACCTTACTTATTATGTATTTTAGGTGCAGGACATTTTCTTATTTATTTTGCAGTTAAAAATGTCAAATATGATGAGGGAAATGCAAGTAAAACAAGTGTTGTAACGCAAGCAAATGCGCAGAATCAAACAGAACCAGAAGGTTAACTTCTCGGTTGTTTTATGCTAGAATAGAAAAAGATGTAAGACAGCAGTGAGGACACCTGTATGAAGGTGTCCCTTTCACATTACATAGCTGTTGGTAGAGGGGGTTTGTATGAGCAAGAAGCAGAAACAACAAAAGAAAAAGACTCACGTTCCTTTTCGGTTAAACGTGCTGTTTTTCTGCGTGTTTTTAATGTTCTCCGCGGTTATTGTAAGGCTAGGATATGTACAAATTGTTCGCGGTGAGGAATATAAGAATGAAGTGGAGAGGAAAGAGAACTCGACGATAAGTAATCCTGTGCCACGTGGGAAAATATTTGACCGTTATGGGCGAGCTGTAGTAGATAATGCAGCTGTACGTACGATTACATTTACAAAAATGAAAGGATCAACTGCAGAGGCTCGCTTAGAAACAGCGAAAAAGCTGGCAGATTTGATTGAAGTACCGACAGATAAATTAACAGATCGTGATAAAAAAGATTATTGGCTTGCTATTCATAAAGAGGAAGCGAAAGAAAAAATTACGAATAAAGATCGTCAAGAGTTTAAAGATAAAAAAATTGACGATAAAGAATTAGATGAGCGTCAACGAAATCGCGTGACAGAAGAAGAAGTGAATCAATTATCCGCAAAAGATTTAGAAATACTAGCGATTAAAAGCAAAATGGACGGCGGATATGCGATGACGCCACAAGTCATTAAAAAGGATGCTACAGAAGAAGAATATGCGATTATTAGTGAAAATCTAGCAGCATTACCGGGTGTAGATACGAATGTTGATTGGGATCGGAAATATGTTTATGATGATTTATTCCGAAGTGTACTTGGCGGGGTGTCAACGTCTGATGAAGGTTTACCGAGAGAAAGACTAGATTACTATCTTGTTCGTGATTATAATCGAAATGAACGAGTAGGAAAAAGTTATCTTGAACAGCAATATGAAGATAGCCTACATGGTACGAAAGCGGAAGTGAAAAATATTACAGATAAAAATGGTAATATTTTAGAAACGATTAATGTATCAAAAGGGCAAAGTGGTAATGATCTGAATTTAACAATTGATATGGAATTACAAAAGCGTGTAGAAGAAATTATCACTAAAAGTTTATTGAAATATAAAGGTGGGCAACCACTTTTAGATCGTGCATTCGTTGTAATGATGAATCCGAAAAATGGTGAAGTTTTATCTATGGCAGGGAAACAGTTAGTGAATGAAAATGGTGAAACGAAAGTACAAGATTTCGCATTAGGAACAATGACAAGTTCTTATCCGATGGGATCGACTGTAAAAGGCGCTACAATACTTACTGGATATCAAACAGGCGCTATTCAACCAGGTTCGGTTCAACTTGATGAACCAATTGTATTAAAAGGACCGCTAAAAAAATCGTCTTGGAAGACGATGGGATATATTAATGACCTTACAGCGTTAAAAATGTCTTCAAACGTTTATATGTTTAAAACAGCGATGAATATTGCTGGTGTTCCCTATGTACGAGGCGGTACGTTAGATATAAAACAAAAATCATATGATACGATGCGTTACTATTTCGGTCAATTTGGACTTGGTGTAAAAACTGGCATTGATTTACCGAATGAAACGGCTGGACAAAGAGGTAGAACAGATCATATGCCAGGTTTCTTATTGGATTTATCAATTGGACAGTATGATACGTATACACCACTTCAATTAGCACAATATGTTTCAACAATTGCAAATGGTGGTTACCGTATGCAGCCGCAAGTTGTAAAAGAAATTCGTCAACCGGCAGTGAAACAAGATGAAGTTGGAAAAGTGGTTCATTCAATGGAACCGAAAGTACTAAACCGTGTAGATATGCCTGAATCACAAATTAAACGTGTTCAAGAAGGATTTAGACAAGTATTTAACGATACTGGTGGTACAGCTACGAAATACTTTACAGGTGCACCATATAAAGCTGCTGGTAAAACAGGTACAGCTCAAACTGTGTATGGCGGAGATAAAGAGATTGGTAGAAATGCAAAAGGTGAGCGCAAAGAGACATATAACTTAACGTTAGTAGGTTATGCGCCATTTGAAGACCCTGAAGTAGCATTTTCTGTTGTTGTACCTTGGGTAGATGATAAATCAGGTATTAATGGATATATTAGCCGTGACATTATGGACGCGTACTTTGATTTGAAAAAGGTAGAAAATGGCGAAGCTACAAAAGATGAAATAGATAAGAAAAATAAAGAGCAAGATGATGAATAAAAAAGTTGTAAAAAAAGCACACTATCTGAAAAGATAGTGTGCTTTTTTTTATGGTTCATGCATACGTTTTAATAAAGTGGACAAGCATATCATATCGGGAAATTAAGGGACCTCGCAAATGATACGTATGCATTTCCCTATGGAGGATAAGGATTTTATGGACCAATCATTAGTGAAGATGAATGGTGGCTACGGATTAGAATTTCACCTAATGTTGATTCTTGTGGAACTTTACAAAACTTTTACAAACAATTAAAACCGAATTAATAGTTTAGCAGTATTCTTATATCTGTAATCCTGTTATTTCCGGTTACTTCTAGGAGGAAGAACACGTGAAATGGATAAGTGCATCGATTAAAGTTTTCATATTGTCGACATGTTTCTTTTATGTTGGCACGTCTACTGCATTTGCTGTGAATGAAATGGGAGAAGTGAGAGTTGATGGATCCTCAACAGTTTTTCCTATTATAGAAGCGGTAGCGGAGGAATATACAAAGGTGCATCCAAACGTGAAAATTTCCATCAGTGTTTCTGGAACAGGAGGAGGATTTAATCGTTTCAGTAAAGGAGAAGTAGATATAAATAATGCTTCGAGAGCAATGAAACAAGTGGAAGAAAATGAGATGAAAAAAAACTCCATTCAGTTTACACCGTTTGAAGTCGCTTACGATGGCCTTACGATCGTTGTGAGTCGCCAAAATACTTGGGTAGACAATATGACGGTAGACGAGTTACGTCTATTATGGAGTGAAGATGGAAGCGAAAAGCGATGGTCACAAATTCATTCATCATGGCCACGTGAACAGGTGAAGTTTTATGCGCCAGGTGTAGACTCTGGTACGTATGATTATTTTCAAAATGTCATCTTACAAAATAGTCGCATTGTAAAAAAAGTCTCTTTGTCTGAAGATGATCAAGTTATTATGCAAGGGGTAATGAATGATAAAAATGCCATTGCTTTTGTAGGATATGCTTATTATATGGCCAATCGAGATAAGGTGAGAGCAATAAAAGTGAATGGTGTACTTCCGACGAAAGATACCATTCAATCAGGTAAGTATAAGCCATTATCTAGGCCGTTATTTGCTTATGTAAATGATGCATCTATCCGAAATAAAATGAATGTAGCAAATTATATTGAGTTTATGATTCAGCATGTAGGTAATCTTGCTGAAGAGGTTGGATATGTAAAATTACCAAAAGAAAAATACAATGAACAGCTGCGGATGTTAACAGAAATAAAAAGGTAATGTCAGGGTGGAAAGGGGTTTTCATCTTTGGCTCATAATGACAAAAGTCAAATTACATTTTCTGTACAACATTTGATTGAAAGAAATACAAAACAAAGAAAAAAAACGCAGCGAATCAATCGAATCGTTCCATTATTACTAAAAATAATTGCTAGCGTGTCTATTGTAACGACACTTGGAATTATTTTTACATTGGCAAATGAAACATTGATGTTTTTTCAAAAAATACCATTACACTCCTTTTTGACGGGAAAAGAATGGTTACCTTTTTTTGAAGATCCTAAATTCGGTATATTACCACTTATATGTGGAACGTTCCTTGTAACAGCAATTGCCATGTTCGTAGCAATTCCTATCGGTTTAGCGTGTGCTGTATTTTTAAGCGAATATGCTTCAAACGGTGCAAGGAAAGTATTAAAACCGATGTTAGAACTATTAGCAGGTATTCCGACAATTGTATATGGTTTTTTTGCATTAACAGTTGTCACACCACTTTTACAACGGATTATACCAGATTTACAGTTTTTTAATGCGATTAGTCCAGGTATTGTTATTGGCTTTATGATGATACCTACAATTGCATCTCTATCTGAAGACGCGATGAGAGCTGTAGCGAAAGGAACGAAAGAAGCTTCGTTAGCACTTGGAGCAACTCGGTTTGAGATGGTAAAACAAGTCGTGTTTCCTTCGGCTTTTACAGGGATTATGGCAGCGATCATATTAGCTGTTTCCAGGGCAATTGGTGAAACGATGATCGTTGTAATTGCAGCGGGATCTACACCGAATGTATCGCTCGATCCGACACACTCTATTCAAACGCTAACAGCCTATATTGTGCAAGTGAGTTTAGGTGATGCTCCGCACGGAACAATTACGTATTACAGCATGTATGCTGTAGGCGCAACTTTATTCTTATTTACTTTTATCATGAACATCATTTCGCAGTCTATTATGCGCCGCTTTAGGAGGGTGACATAATATGCGAATGTTGAATCATAAAAAAATACAAGAGAATATGGCATCACGCTTTTTAAAAGACCGAGTTTACAAATTGTTATTTTATATAGCAATTTTGTTTTCAATAGTAATACTGCTTATTTTACTTTTTCAAATTTTTGAAAAAGGTATAAGTTACCTTTCGTTAGATTTCTTTACAAACTTCGCTTCGCGTAATCCGAAAGAAGCTGGGATTGCTGCAGCTTTGTCAGGAACAATATTATTTATGAGTATTGTTATACCAGTCTCTTTTATATTTGGAGTTGGAACTGCTCTTTATTTAGAGCAATATGCGAAGGAATCTATATTTAAAAAGGTAATAGAAATTAATAATCAAACGTTAGCAGGAGTACCTTCCGTTGTATTTGGATTACTCGGCTTAACTATTTTTGTATATGCTCTTCATTTAGGTGAGAGTATTATTGCGGCGGCACTGACGATGAGTTTACTCGTTTTACCGACAGTTGTTGTAGCGAGTCAAGAAGCGATACGATCTGTACCAAGTTCATTATTAGAAGCCTCTTACGGATTAGGTGCTACGAAGTGGCAAACGATGTATCAAATTGTATTGCCATCTGCTTTCCCAGGAATTATAACGGGTTGTACGTTAGCGATATCAAGGGCGATTGGAGAAGCGGCACCGCTATTAGTTATCGGGGCACTTGCATTTGCAAATTATGTTCCATTTAGTATGTTTGATAGATTTACAGTTTTACCAATTCAAATTTTTAATTGGATGAGTAGACCGCAAGAAGAATTTCAGTATGTAGCAGCTGCTGGGATGATTGTTTTGTTAGGTTTATTACTCTTTATCAATATATTTGTCTTATGGTTACGAAATCGAAAATAAGTTGGAAATGGATGAAAGGGGAATTCAAATGGTAGCAACAGTAGTAAATGTACAGGTGAAAAACGAGGAGAAAATCGAGACTGCACCAAAGAAAGTAGTATTTGATACGAAAAACTTAAATTTATGGTACGGAGAAGACCATGCTTTAAAAGATATTAACTTAAGCATTCATGAGAATGAAGTTACAGCAATTATCGGGCCAAGTGGTTGTGGTAAATCAACGTACTTAAAAACATTAAATCGTATGGTAGAGTTAGTACCAATCGTGCGAACTACAGGTGTAATTGAATACAGAGAGCGCAATATATTTGAAAAATCATACCCAGTTGAAGAATTAAGAACTCATGTGGGAATGGTGTTCCAAAAGCCAAACCCATTTCCGAAATCTATTTATGAAAATGTAGCATATGGCCCGAAAATTCATGGTATTCGTGATAAAAAAACATTGGATGAAATTGTTGAAAAAAGTTTACGTGGAGCAGCGATTTGGGATGAGTTAAAAGATCGTTTGCATGATAATGCATACGGTTTATCTGGTGGACAGCAACAGCGTCTATGTATCGCACGTTGTTTAGCAATTGAACCAGACGTTATTTTAATGGATGAGCCAACATCGGCACTAGATCCAATTTCAACATTAAAAGTAGAAGAATTAATTCAAGAGTTAAAGAAAGACTTTAGTATTGTGATCGTAACGCATAACATGCAACAAGCGGCACGTATTTCAGATAAAACTGCTTTCTTCTTAAGTGGAGAAGTTGTGGAGTATACAGATACAAATAAATTATTTACGACACCTTCAGATAAGCGTACAGAAGATTATATTACAGGCCGATTCGGTTGATATCGTTGCAAGGATAAGAGTAAATACCCTCTTAACAGAGGGTATTTCTTATTTTTACCTCATTTAATTAGAGAAGTAATACTTCTCCTATCTTAAGGCTTATTACAAGTAGGCTAGGTAGGAGATCTATATATAATGGCACATAATATTGAGGGGGAAGAAACGATGGTAAGAGAACAGTTTCAATGTGATTTAAAAATGTTACAGCAAAAGGTGATTGAGCTTGGAGAGCTAGCGAGGGAAGCTTTATTGCTTGCTATGGAAGGTCTTCATAAAAGGGATGTAGAGAAAGCGTTAGAGGTAATAGATGGTGATTATCGTATGGATAATTTAGAAGAGGAAATAAATGACCTTGCGCTTATGCTTATTACGAAGCAGCAACCTGTAGCAAGTGATTTAAGAAGGATTTTCATTTCAATTAAAACAGCGACAGATTTAGAGCGTATTGCAGATCATGCTGTTAATATTGCGAAATCAACAATTCGTCTCGGGGAAAAAGAGGTGGTTGTGAGTTTGCACAATCTTGATGAAATGTTTGCAATTGCAAATAAGATGCTACAGTTAGCGCTAGAAGCATATGAGCAAGAAAATTTAACTTTTGCGAAACAAATTGCCGAAATGGATGATTCAGTTGATGAAATATATGGGAAAGCGATTCGTGAATTTATATCTTCAGTTCCAGAACAACCAGAAGCAATTACACAAATTACACAATTATCCTTTGTGGCGAGATATATCGAGCGTGTAGCAGATCATATTACAAATATTGCTGAAAATATTTTTTATTTAGTAAAAGGAAAGCATTACTTATTAAATGAATAAAGAAAAAGGCAGGTGAAACATCACCTGCTTTTTTTAGTCAAAACATGACAAAAAAAGCTCGTTGTTTCCTTTAGTTTATGATGATAAGATGTATCATAATATAATGGAAAAAATAGGACATATATGTTGTTCACTTATTAAGGGATATTTTACTAAGTTAATGGTAAGCGCTTTCTTTTGTGGTGTTGAAAAGGTACATGTATATAGACAGTTTTACCGCCTGTAAAAGCCCGAGTGGTCAGGGCTAATAATCAGTGGGAGATGCACAAAATCCCTACTAATTAAAGTTTCATTTTATACTGCTAGTTAATGCGGGGTAGATAATATACATATCGTATATGAAGTTACTGATCATTATATAAGTGGAGGCTGAAGTATATGAAGGGGGTTATTTTAGCTGGAGGAAAAGGACGACGCCTTAGACCATTAACATGTAATACTCCAAAGCCGATGTTACCATTATTAGAAAAGCCAGTTTTGGAATACAATATTGAATTATTACGTCAGCATGGTATTCGTGAAATTGCAATTACTGTTCAGTATATGAGTACAGCCATTAAACAATATTTTGGTGACGGTAGCAAATGGGGAGTTAACTTGTACTACTTTGAAGATTCTCCCCCGCTTGGAACCGCAGGGAGTATTAAACAAGCGGAAACATTTTTAGATGAAACGTTTGTTGTGATAAGCGGGGATGCGTTAACTGATTTTCAATTATCAGAAGGAATTATGTTTCATGAACAAAAGAAAAGAATGGTAACTATGTTTGTAAAGGAAGTAGAAAACCCACTCTCATTCGGTTTAGTTGTAATGAACAAAGAACAAGAGGTTACACGATATATAGAAAAACCTAGCTGGAATGAAGTAGTCTCTAATATTGTGAATACAGGTATATATATTATGGAGCCAGAAATTTTTTCTTACATACCGCCCCGAGAGTTTTTTGATTTCAGTCAAGATGTGTTTCCGCTATTGGCAAATAAGAACGCGTTATTTGCATATTTGTCAGAAGGTTATTGGTTAGATATCGGTACATTTGATCAATATCGACAAGCACAATTTGATTTGTTAACGAAAAAATTGCAAGTACCTATTCCTTACACGGAAGTATTGCCGATGGTATGGATGGGGGAAGGTGTGACGATTGGAAAAGGAACGAAAATTCACGGTCCTTCTTTTATTGGAGAAGGAGCAAAGATTGGTGCTGGAGCTGTAATTGAGCCATACTCTATTATCGGGAAAAATAGTGTGGTTTCAAGTTATTCTCATCTTCAAAAAAGTATTGTTTTTGCAAATGCGCACATTGGTCAGTATTGCGAGCTATTAGAAACGACCATAGGAGAGCATACAATGGTGGAAGATGACGTTACACTGTTTCAAAAAAGCATTGTAGCGGATCATTGTCATATAGGGAAAAGTACGGTAATTAAGCAAAAGGGAAAACTATGGCCATATAAGGCGATTGACAGCTATTCAGTAGTAGGATCGGCTGGTGTTCAAGAAAGTGAAAAGAGTGCAGGATGGTTGCAAAAAAGCCGCATTGTAGGAAGAGGTAATGTTGAAATCACTCCTCAATTTATTGTGAAGGTTGCGATGGCGTATGGATCTCTTTTTGCCAAAGGAGAAAGTATATTAATTGGGAGTCAAG
This sequence comes from Bacillus cereus group sp. N14, assembly GCF_016483555.1. Lineage (NCBI taxonomy): Bacteria > Bacillati > Bacillota > Bacilli > Caryophanales > Bacillaceae > Bacillus > Bacillus cereus group sp. N14. The sequence continues at coordinate 567,805 of NZ_JAEHBQ010000001.1, read as the reverse complement.
AACATATAGAAACGACTTCTTATAAAAATCTCTTTCTTCATGCGATTCATGGTATCGGGATTCATACGATGGAATGCAAAGAAATGAACGAGTCACTTTTTCAGTATAGCATTCAGGATTTACAATGTGCAGGTGGGGTTTTCATTCAAGTGGAAAACGAAAAAGAGGTTGTTATAAAGTTATATGGTAAGGAGGGGGTACAATTAACGTATAAGCAGCAAAAAGCGATAGAACAAGTATATATGTCTGAGTCGTTTTATTACGTATGTGAGAAAGAAATGGGGCGGAATAAGCTAGTCCACGTTTCTTTACATGATTATATAGAGGCTGTATTAGAGCGCGTTGATATTGAGAAAATACAAAAACAAAAGTTTCATCTTCTTATTAATAAGAGGAATGATATGTTACAACATTTACTGATGCTCTTTTTACAAAGGCTCGGATGCACAGTTACATGGATTTATGCGGGCGAACAAAAGGATCATGTGAAAGCTTTGATGAAATCAAGCAAAGCAAATATGGCACTTATGTTTTCAGAGCAAGGAAATTATTTCGAGTTATATGATAATCATAGTAATATTTACCAAGGAACAGATTTTGAAGAGGTAGATATTCCAGATTTATTACTTGAATCAGCAGGAAATATTTACCCGATGTCTTTGAAATTAGGAGAATGTTACCTTCTATTTTATACGCAGGATGAAAAAAAGTCGTTTCAAGCGAGATGGAAGCGAGATATTTTATATCGAATTGGAAAATTATTCGAGTTAATAGCATTGCAGGGGAAAACATTTCTCAGCATAGTAGAGCAATCACCGCCGCTTTATCTACTTTGTGATGAAGTTGTATGTTCATGGAATGAAAAAGGAAAAGTAATGAGGAAATTATTGGCTGATATGGAAAGAAAGGAAGAAGGTATATTTGAAGGAGTACAGTTCAAATATACCGAAAAAGAGTGGTCTTATATCGTTTCTGACACAAAACAACCGAAATTTTTAGTGTATTCGCATGCCAGAAACCCAGTAATAGCAAGGGAAAACATGAAAAATCTTATAGAAAAAATTAGACAATATCAAAAGGTGTAGAATTTTTATTTTAAAAGTGGTATTATAGTATAGTCTGATTTAAGTTATTAGTACTGGAGGGAATAAGAATGCGTGTGAATATTACTCTAGCATGTACAGAATGCGGAGATCGTAACTATATCTCAAAGAAAAACAAACGTAACAACGCTGAGCGTATCGAGCTTAAAAAGTATTGCAAGCGTGACAAGAAGTCTACGTTACACCGTGAAACAAAGTAAGCAGTAGGAATATTTTCCTACTGTTTCTTTTTTTATTCGATTCCTCTGTTAAAAGTGATACACTATCATCGTAGAGCAAAGTATCACTGTGAGGGGGAAAGTGTGTGAGAGAAGAGAAAGTACGTTTACGTAAACAAATAATAGAGCACATGAATTCTTTATCAGAAGAACGGTATACAACTTTATCAGAGCAAATTGCATTTTCGTTGTATGCGCAAAAAGAGTGGGCTGAAGCTAAAACAGTTGGAATCACTCTCTCAATGGAAAATGAAGTGAATACATATGCTATTATCGAAAAAGCTTGGGAAGAAGGAAAGAAAGTTGTTGTTCCAAAGTGTAATAAAGAAACACGAACGATGTCTTTCCGGCAAATTAGTAATTTTGATCAATTAGAAATAGTGTATATGAATTTACGTGAACCAATTCCAGCGCGTACGGAAGAAGTGAATGCAGATGACATTGATCTTCAAATCGTGCCAGGTGTAGCTTATACAGAGCGAGGAGAACGGATTGGATATGGCGGTGGGTATTATGATCGTTATCTCTTGCATTATAAAGGGAAAACGCTATCATTAGCTTATAGTTTTCAAATAGTAGAACATATTCCAGTAGAGCCGTTTGATAAAAACGTAGAAAAAATTATTACAGAAAAAGGAACAATGGTTAAAAATGGGCTTGTATAGACAAATAAAAATTGACGAGACTTTTTCTTCTTGATTATAATAAAATATGTGAACGTTTTCTTATTATAATTTTTTATAGTAAGTGAGCATAGAGGGTGATAAAATGGTATCTATTTATGATATTCAGCAATTGCTAAAGAAATTTGGTACGATTATTTATACGGGTGATCGAATTGCAGATTTACAATTAATGCAAGATGAATTGCGTGAATTAAATCAATCACAGTTAATCGATCCACAAGACTATCAAACAGCTTTATTTTTATTGAAGCAAGAAATTCAAAAAGAGCTAAATAAGAATTAGATAAAGGTAGGTAAGCAACATGGAAGAGAAATGGTTAGTTGGGGTTGACCTTGGTGGTACAACAATTAAATTAGCATTTATTAATGTGTACGGTGAAATTTTACATAAGTGGGAAATCCCTACGAATACAAATGAGCAAGGAAAACATATTACGCTTGATGTAGCGAAAGCTATTGATAAAAAGTTAGAAGAGTTAGGTGAATTGAAAAGCAAGTTAATCGGTATTGGTATGGGAGCTCCTGGTCCTGTACACGTGGCGTCTGGAATGATTTATGAAGCGGTCAATTTAGGATGGAAAAACTATCCGTTAAAAGATTTATTAGAAGTAGAAACAGGATTACCTGTTGTTATTGATAATGATGCAAACTTAGCAGCGCTTGGTGAAATGTGGAAAGGTGCTGGTGAAGGAGCAAAAGATTTAATCTGTATGACACTTGGCACTGGTGTTGGTGGTGGTGTAATCGCCAATGGTGAGATTGTACACGGCGTAAGCGGAGCTGCTGGTGAGATTGGACATATTACAGTAGTTACAGAGAATGCTTTCCCATGTAATTGCGGGAAGTCTGGTTGCTTAGAAACTGTAGCATCTGCAACGGGTATTGTGCGTGTTGCTATGCAAAAAATACAAGAGACTAATAAAGAGAGTGTTCTACGTTCTATGTTAGCAGAAGAAGGGCGTATTACATCAAAAGATGTGTTTGAGGCACTTGGACAAGGTGACGAGCTAGCAGGCGAAGTAGTAGAAAAAGTAGCTTCTTATTTAGGGTTAGCTGTAGCGAACCTTGCTAGTACGTTGAACCCAGAGAAAATTGTTATTGGCGGGGGCGTGTCTAAAGCTGGAGATGCACTATTAGAGCCAATTCAACGTTATTTCGAGCAATATGCTTTCTCACGTGCTGTAAAGAGCACAAAGTTAGCGATTGCAATACTTGGTAATGATGCAGGTGTTATCGGAGGAGCTTGGCTTGTAAAAAAGCACAAATACGAAGCGAAGATGGTATAAGTTGTGAAATATGAAAAGAGGAAGGGGAAACCCTTCCTCTTTTTGTGTGAAATCTTGATGAAGAATAACATGTAAATGAATTAAGCTGCTGGTGGGTACCCGTTATATAGAACAGTCATGATCGTAAACCATCCGAAAACGAGTACAGTTGCAATTGCAAAGCCGCCCGCGAATAAGTTTTTTTCGCGAAGAGTTCTAAGCGTAGCGAATACAGCTAACAGAGTGACTAGCGCAAAAATAATAACAAGGCCCATACAATATCCTCCTCTGTCTACCCATTCCTCAATATGAGTTTTTAGAATATTAACTCTTTTATATTGTACATGTTTTAAAAATGATTGTCGAGATAGCATCCTTTCTTTTCCTAAGAGAAAAAAATGTTGTATCATTGAAAGTAAGTTTAATAATTGGAGGAGATTTTCATATGAAATGGATACAAATGCCGTTAGGCCCATTACAAACGAATGCTTATATTTTAACGAATGATCAAAATGAGTGTATTATCTTTGATCCTGGTCACGAAGGAGAGAAGCTCGTTACATATTTACAAGAAGAACAATTAAAGCCACTTGCTGTTTTATTAACACATGCTCATTTTGATCATATTGGTGCTGTTGACGCGGTAAGAGACGCTTTTCATATTCCTGTGTACGTACATAAAGAAGAAGCAGATTGGTTAGGCGATGCAACTGTAAATGGCTCTCAAATTTTTATGATGAATCGCAGTATTACAGCAAAACCAGCAGATCATATTATTAATGCAGAAGGTGCATTAGCAATTGGTTCATTTAATTTTGAGATTTTTGAGACGCCAGGACATTCTCCAGGCAGTATTTCTTATTATTGTAAAGAGGCGAATGCTGTATTTTCTGGTGATGTATTGTTCCAAATGAGCATCGGAAGAACAGATTTACCCGGTGGAAGTTTTGCTGAATTGATTGGAAGTATTGAAGAAAAATTATTTGTATTACCAGATGAAACAGCGGTGCTATGTGGACATGGTCCAGAAACAAGCATTGGTTTTGAAAAAGAAAATAATCCATTTTTACAGTAAGGAGCTAGTATGGAGATGGAGCTCATTTTAAAAGAATGGATGGAGAAAGAGAAGGATTATTCAATTTCATATAGTACGTATATGAACCTCGTATTGTACACAGAGGGACATGGCTATTATATGAAGGAACGTGAAAAAATTGGAAGACAAGGGGATTTTTTTACGAGTAGCAACGTATCCTCTGTTTTTGCAAAAACATTTGCTAAGTTTTTTATTCGTCTTGTTGAAAATGGTGAAGTTGCTCCGAATATTTGTGAGATTGGTGGGGGAACAGGAAGGTTTGCCTATGATGTTTTACAAGAGTGGAAGCAAGTATCTCCAAAAACCTTTATTGATTTAAACTATTCAATGATTGAAATGAGCCCTTTTCATAGAAACTTACAGCAGAAAAATCTTTGTTCGTTTTCTAATGTGTCGTATTATACGTCGCATAGTGAAATGGGAGAATCATTCGAAGGGATTCTTTTTTCGAATGAGTTATTTGATGCATTTCCTGTTGAAGTAATTGAGAAGAGAAATGGAATATTGTATGAAGTACGCATTACGTACACAGAGGAAGGGAAACTCGCAGAAGTATGTAGACCGCTACAGAAAAATATTGGTCGATACTTATTGAAATATAATATTCATCTTGCTGAAGGTCAGCGTTTTGAAGTGCCACTTGCGATGGAAGAATATATAGTAGAAATTGCGAAATGGTTTCAACGAGGTGTATGTATTACCGTTGATTATGGATACACAAAAGAAGAATGGATGCAGCCTGCACATCAAGAAGGAAGTTTACGAGGATATTACGAGCATAAGTTAATCCGTAATCCTTTAGAGCATCCAGGTGAAATGGATCTTACTACTCATATTCATTGGGACGAACTGAAAGAGATGTTTAGCCTGCAAGGCATGAATATAGTATGGCATAAGAAGCAATCTGAGTTTTTGTTAGCAGCAGGAATATTAGATCAGCTTACGGGTCACCAAGATCGAAATCCTTTTTCTGAAACTCAAAAACAAAATCGTGCAGTTCGTTCTATGATTTTGAGCGGAGGATTAGGGAGTGCATTTGATGTTGTGATACATACGAAACATATGCAACAGTTACACTTGGATCAGTATTTGAAAATATAAAAAAACAAGACACAGCATATTTCTGTGTCTTGTTTTTTAATACGACTTTTTAATTATGTAGCATCATATATTTCCTCTCATGATATATATTTATATTAAAGATATGAGATAAAAAATATAAAATACGCCCTTTTTCTCTGTTTATGAGCTCTTAACCTAATAATACGCGAACGAGTTGAATAATTGTCTCGTTTTCTACTTTGTAATAAATTTCCAATCCTTTTCTTTCACTTGAAACGATTTTAGCACTTTTTAATTTTGCTAAATGCTGTGAAATTGTAGATTGTGGCATGTTTAAGCCAGTGTACATTGTTGAAACGTTGCTCGGACCACGTTCAATTAATCCTTTTACAATACATAAGCGAACAGGATGAGCAAGTACTTTCAATAATTCTGCATTGCTTTCATATAGTTCTATTTCTTTTTGAAAGGTTTCTAACATGTTCTTTTCCACCTCCGTGTGAGCTGTTATACCATACTATACATACCAAAAAATTAAAGAAAAGGAAACAGTTGTTGCAGAAAAAAAGTCCTAAAGTAAAGAAATTGTAAGAAAAGAGACCCTGATGTAAATAAAGTAGATAAATTTGCATGGTTTTGTAAAATGACATTTTTGGGCGAAAATTTCGATGCGTTTTAAAAATTGAAAGATATAGATATATTTGTAACACAATTTTATCATGATTTTCTTATTCTTTCAAATGAATATACAAAATTTTTAAAATAATAAGAAAAAGGAATTATAATGTTATATATAGAATATAAAACAGGTTAAAAGAAAGGAAGCTGAATATAGTCAGCTTCTTTATGGTGATAACAAAATATTTGAGTATAGCTGATAAATTTTAGAATTACCAAGACATTAGTTATATATTCTAGAGTTCATCTTTTATCAGCTTTAAAAATCTGCGGTTCCATATGTTCTCATAAAAATCAATTGTCTCTTTTGCGGACATAAATGGATTATTTAACGTAGAGGTTGCTTTCTGTACCATGAAGTTTTCGTATTCTAGTCCATGGGAAAATTTAATCGTAGCATCCATACAGTACTCTGTTTGGGCACCACAAAATTCAATACGGTGTACAGATAATTGTTCTAAAATCTCTTTCAAGTTTGTTTTATAAAATGAATTGGCATGTGTTTTTCTTACAAAAAAATCTTGTTCCTGAACATCTAGATCAGCATGAATAGCCCAAAGTTCTTTTTCGGGTACTAAATCATCGTCACAATGTTGAATGAAAATGATTGGTTTATTTGATTTTCTGTATGAAGAAATTCTTTTATTTACTTTTGTAAGTAAATTTTGTAAATCGAATAAATGCTCTTCGCTATAACATACTCCATTTTGTAAATCGATAACGATTAAAACATCTGCACAAGTATCCATTATTTTTGCCCCCTTTTTTACTTCTTAATATATCAATTAATTCATTATTTAGAAATAGATGGTGCTCTTTTGTTTTTTTATGGACTATACGAAAAGTAAAAAATATACTTAACGGTATAAAAAAGAAGATATGAAAACTTAATTTCATATCTTCTGTTCGTTCTATGCATTTACAGGTTCTTCTACATAAGAAAGGGCATTTTCAAAATCGGATATTAAATCGTCAACATTTTCAAGGCCGACGGATAACCGAAGTAATGAATTAGAAATCCCTCTTTCATCACGAGCTTCTTGCGACAGTGCTGCATGTGACATTTTAGCTGGGTAGGAAAGAATCGATTCGACAGCTCCTAAACTAACTGCAAAGACAGGTAATTTTACTTTTGATAAAAATTGGCGGAGTGCGTCTTCTGATTGTAAAGTGAAAGATAGGACAGCTCCGGCTGATGTAGCTTGAGATTGTTGAATATCAAATCCAAGATGTGTTTGTAAGCCAGGATAATAGACATTTTTAACTTTAGCGTGCTCTTGTAAATAATGTGCAATTTTATTGGCGTTTGCAGCTGAATGCTCAAGACGTACATGCAATGTTTTTAGACCGCGAAGTACGAGAGAACAATCTTGAGGACCTAAAATAGCGCCGAATGCATTTTGTAAAAATCCAAGTTTTTGAGCGAGTTCGGCATCTTTTACAACCGCTAATCCGGCAGTAACATCACTATGACCGGCAATGAATTTTGTGGCACTATGAAGAACGACATCGGCGCCAAAATCAAGTGGTTTCTGGAATAGTGGTGTCAAAAATGTATTATCAACAAAAGTAAGGGCGTCAATAGATTTTGCAAGTTTAGAAACAGCACGAATATCTGTCACTTTTAAAAGTGGATTAGAGGGTGTTTCCACATAAAAGAGTTTTGTGTTTGGCTTAATGTTTTGCTTTATTTCTTCTACATTTGTCATATCAACAAATGTATGTGACACACCGTAACGGGAGAGCACTTCAGTTATAATTCGGTAAGTTCCTCCGTATACGTCTTCTGAAATGAGTACGTGATCGCCTTGTGAAAGAAGGAGGAATGCAGTAGAAATCGCTGCAATTCCTGATGCGAAGGCAAATCCCTTTGTTCCTCCTTCTAATAAAGCAATGATATCTTCAAGAGCTTCACGAGTTGGGTTACCAGAGCGACTATAGTCATATTTTCCGAACGTATCTACATCAAACTGGTGGAATGTTGATGTATTATAGATGGGAACGTTAACAGCTCCTGTTTGCGAGTCATGTTTATATTGGTTGTGCAGTAAGAGTGTATCTATAGAATAACTCATATTCTTACACCTTCTTTTACAAGTTTAATGGCTTGCTTTAAGTCTTGGATTAAATCGTTACTATTTTCAATGCCAACGGAAAATCGCAGAAGACGATTACATACACCGTTTGCTGTTCTGATTTCTTCAGGAATATCAGCGTGTGTTTGCGTTGCTGGATACGTCATTAAACTTTCAACACCACCAAGACTTTCAGCAAATGTAATTAAGGATAAAGATTGTAAGAATGGATTAATCCATGTTTCATCTTTCAGACGAAATGAGATCATGCCGCCTCTTCCAGGATAAAATACATCTGTCACCCCGTCTTCATCATTTAAATAAGCAACAACTGCTTTTGCATTTTCTTCATGTTGTCTCATGCGAAGCGCTAACGTTTTCATACCACGAATTAATAGCCATGAGTCAAATGGACTTAAGACCGCACCAGAGGCATTATGATAATGAGCGATTTCCTCACAAAGTTCCTTTCCTTTTGCAACGACAAGTCCGCTTAGGACATCGTTATGTCCCCCTAAATATTTCGTTGCGCTATGAAGTACAATGTCGGCACCTTCTGTTAATGGCTGCTGTATATAAGGCGTATAGAATGTGTTGTCTACAATAAGAAGTAGTCCGTGTCTTTTCGCTACAGTTGCGACAGCGGCAATATCAGTAACTTGCATTAACGGATTAGTTGGAGTTTCTATGAAAATAGCTTTCGTTTCAGTTGTGATAGCTTGCTCAATTTGTTTAATAGATTGTGTATTTACGTATCTACATCGAACATTCCACTTTTTTTCGTGCTCAGAAAATAATCGATAAGTGCCCCCGTATAAATCTTCAGATACAATAAGTTCGTCTCCGGAACGGAATAGGGAAAGGACGAGGAGAACAGCTGCCATCCCTGAACTACAGGCATAACCTTGTTCACCGTACTCTAAATCTGCGATTGCCTGCTCTAAAAGACCGCGAGTTGGATTGCCAGTTCGTGAATAGTCAAAGCCAGTAGAGTTACCAATTCCTTCGTGACGATAAGCAGTTGAAAAATAAACAGGTGGGTTAACAGTTCCTGTTGTAGTTTCGCTCCGGTTTCCGATTTGTGCTAGTTTTGTTTCAATAGTTGACATGTGAAAATTCCTCCTTTTTAAATTAACAATTAAGTGAATGTAAAATAAAAAAAGCCTTCTAAAGAAGAAGGCTTTCGGTTTGAATAGAGTCTTCTTCTCATCTGTCAAATCTTTCACAATTTGCTGGAATTAGCACCTTATTAACAAATGTTAATGGTTGCTGAGGCGTCAAAGGGCCAGTCCCTCTACCTCTCTAGATAAGAATGTTCGTATGAAATTTTATTATGTTTTTAACTTTACAACAAAAGATAATTGAATTGCAACTTTATTTTAAATAATTTTTATTTTTCCGCAAGTGTCATTGACTTTTGCATTTGTGCATGCTAAATTTATTAAAAAATTAACAAACATTGTTAAAAGGGGAACGTATTTCCTTTTAGCTACATAAATAAAATAATAAAGACAAACTCTTATTGAGAGCGGTGGAGGGAAAGGCCCTGTGAAACCCGGCAACCTTTAAACGAAATGTTTGAAACGGTGCTAATACCTGCAAAACGAATGTTTTGCATAATAAGAGGAGGAACAATTATGTCCCCCTCTTCAAAGTGAAGAGGGGGTTTTTTATATTGATAGAAATGAGGGAGATTTGTGAAATTACTAGATTTATTATCAAAAGGAATTGTAATAGGTGATGGTGCGGTTGGGACGTTATTACATTCACATGGTTTGCAAAGTAGTTTTGAAGAATTGAATATATCTGATCCAGATTTAATTATATCGATTCATAAACAATATGTAGCTGCTGGGGCAGATGTGATTCAAACAAATACGTACGGAGCAAATGAAGCGAAATTACGTATGTATGGCTTAGAGAATCAAGTTGTTCAAATTAATAAAGCGGCAGTGAAGATTGCGAAAGCATCTGTTACAGATAGAAATGCAATTTTAGGGACAATTGGTGGTATGAAACATATCGGAGCTGTTACGACAACTGATATGGAGCGAGAATTTATGTTACTGGAACAGGCAAGTGCATTACTAGAAGAACAGGTTGATGGACTGCTATTAGAGACTTTCTATGATGAGTTTGAATTACTTCATGCTGTTCAGGTGTTACGAAAACAAACGAATATTCCAATTGTAGCTCAATTAGCGTTACATGAGGCAGGTACGACTCAAAATGGAAATGATGTAAATGAAATATTAAAACAGCTTTTAGATTACGGTGCAAATGTCGTTGGATTGAACTGTCAACTAGGGCCACTTCATATGACGGAAGCTTTTAAAATGATATCGATTCCTCAAAATGGCTACTTGTCAGCATATCCAAATGCAGGTCTCCCGAATTATGTGGAGGGACGCTACGTATATGAGGGAAGTCCGGCTTATTTCGAAGCGATGACACCGAAATTTATTGAGCAAGGTATCCGGTTATTGGGTGGTTGTTGTGGCACTACTCCAGAACATATTGAAAGTATGAAACGTGCTACTCTAAATATTACGCCTGTAATAGAAAAGGATACGATTCAAAGACCGAAAGTAGTTCATACACATGAAAAACGTTCGAAAGCTCATGTCACTTTAGCAGAGAAAGCAAAAAAACAAACGACAGTAGTAGTGGAATTAGATCCACCGAAAACGTTAGATACGCAGCGATTTTTTGAAGGAGCAAGAGCATTGAAAAGAGCTGGTGCAGATGCTATTACTCTAGCAGATAATTCATTAGCATCGCCTCGCATCTCGAATATGGCAATGGGGGCATTATTAACGAAGCACGATATTCCGGTATTAACGCACTTAACGTGTAGAGACCATAACGTCATCGGACTACAATCTCATTTACTAGGCCTATCAGCATTAGGTATGGAAGAAGTGTTAGCTTTAACTGGGGATCCAGCACGCGTTGGTGATTTTCCAGGTGCCACTTCTGTATATGATTTGTCCTCTATTGAGCTCATTAAAATGATTAAAGAAATGAACGACGGGCGCTCGATTTTAGGGAAATCAATTGGTCCAGCAACAAGGTTTTCAGTGGGAGGTGCGTTTAATCCGCATGTAAGACATTTAAAAGCAGCGGTTAAGCGAATGGAACGGAAAATAGATGCTGGAGCGGAATATTTCTTAACTCAGCCAATTTATGATATTGCGTTAATTGAAGAAGTGTATGAAGCGACAAAGCATTTGGAACAACCTATTTTTATTGGGATTATGCCATTAATAAGTAAAAGGAATGCAGATTTCCTTCATTTTGAGGTACCGGGTATTACACTACCTGAAGAAATAAGGGAGAGAATGGACGGACATGAAACGAAAGAGGCAGCAATTGAGGAAGGAATTCTCATTTCACAAGAATTAATCGATGCGGCGATGAAGTATTTTAACGGCATCTATCTTATTACACCATTTCTAAAATATGAAATTACAGAACATCTTGTTAAATATGTGAGAGAAAAGCAAGAAGTGAAAGAAGGTATTAACTGATGAAATGTATAGAAGAAAAATTACAAAATAACATCTTAATATTAGATGGTGCAATGGGAACGATGATCCAGCAAGAGGACTTAACTGCGGAAGATTTCGGAGGAGAAGAGTACGAAGGCTGTAATGAATATTTAGTAGAAACAAGGCCTGATGTCATTTTAAAGATTCATAAAGCTTATATTGAAGCTGGAGCGGATATTATTGAAACAAATACATTTGGGGCGACGAATATTGTATTAAGTGATTATGAGTTGTCTCATTTAGATGAGGAATTAAATGAGAAGGCAGCACGTTTAGCGAAGCAAGCGGTCAAAGAAAGCGGGAAGGAAGTATATGTTGCGGGAGCAATGGGACCAACAACGAAAGCGATTAGCGTTACAGGTGGTGTGACGTTTGAAGAATTAATTGAAGCCTATACACGGCAGGCTAGAGGCTTATTGAATGGCGACGTAGATGTATTACTCGTTGAGACGAGTCAAGATATGCGTAACGTGAAGGCTGCTTATATTGGAATTCAAGCAGCTTTTGATGAGCTAAATAAAATTGTACCTATTATGATTTCGGGAACGATCGAACCGATGGGAACGACTCTGGCTGGGCAAACAATTGAGGCTTTGTACTTATCAGTAGAACATATGAAGCCATTATCTGTTGGATTAAACTGTGCGACTGGTCCAGAGTTTATGAGAGACCATATTCGTTCACTATCTGATTTGTCGGAGTGTTACATTTCTTGTTATCCAAATGCAGGTCTTCCTGATGAAGATGGACATTATCATGAATCTCCATCTTCTCTCGCTGAAAAAGTGAAGCGATTTGCTGAAGAAGGATGGGTTAATATTATCGGTGGTTGTTGTGGCACAACACCAGAACATATAAAAGCAATGAAATCCGCGTTAGCTTCTCATAAGCCGCGTGAACACCACGAAAGAGCTGGACACGGGGTTAGTGGATTAGAGGCACTTCAATATGATGACTCTATGAGACCATTATTTGTTGGTGAAAGAACAAACGTTATTGGGTCACGTAAATTTAAACGATTAGTAGCAGAAGGGAAATTTGAAGAGGCTGCTGAAGTCGCAAGAGCGCAAGTGAAGAAAAATGCTCATATTATTGATATTTGTATGGCAGATCCTGATCGCGATGAAATAGAAGATATGGAAAACTTCTTGGCAGAAGTTACGAAAGTGTTAAAAGTACCGATTATGATTGATTCAACAGATGAAAATGTGATGGAGCGAGCTCTTACTTATATTCAAGGAAAAGCTGTTATTAACTCAATTAATTTAGAAGATGGAGAAGAACGATTTAAAAAAGTGACGCCGCTTCTTCAGAAATATGGTGCTGCTATTGTTGTAGGAACAATTGATGAAGATGGTATGGCGGTTAGTGCAGAACGAAAACTCGAAATCGCGAAAAGAAGTTATGAGTTATTGACGACGAAATATGGTATACGCCCGTCAGATATTATTTTTGATGCACTTGTATTTCCTGTAGGTACAGGTGATGAAGAATATATTGGTTCAGCGGCAGCGACGATAGAAGGAATTCGCCTTATTAAAGAAGCCTTACCAGAGTGTTTAACGATTTTAGGTGTAAGTAACATATCTTTTGGTTTACCACCAGCTGGCCGAGAAGTATTAAATTCCGTCTTTTTATATCACGCAACGAAAGCAGGATTAGATTACGCGATTGTGAATACGGAAAAATTAGAACGGTATGCGTCAATTCCAGAGGAAGAAAAACGTCTTGCTGATGCACTACTTTTTGAAACGACGCAAGAGACGTTAGAAGAATTTACAAATTTTTATCGCGCGGCAAAAAAGAAAGATGTCGTTACCCAAGAAAGATTAACTCTTGATGAAAGGCTGGCAAATTACATTGTAGAAGGTACGAAACAAGGGCTACAAGAAGATTTAAGTCTCGCACTTACAGAAGGGAGAAAACCTTTGGATATTATTAATGGCCCACTTATGACAGGAATGGATGAGGTGGGACGATTATTTAATAATAATGAGCTTATCGTTGCCGAAGTATTGCAAAGTGCTGAAAGTATGAAAGCTGCCGTAAGCTATTTAGAGCCACATATGGAATCTAGCGAGAGTGCGAAAAAGGGGAAAGTATTATTAGCAACTGTTAAAGGTGACGTACATGATATTGGGAAAAACCTCGTTGAAATTATTTTATCGAATAACGGATATGAGATTATTAATTTAGGAATCAATGTTCGTTCGGATCGAATTGTTCAAGAAGTACAAGAAAAGAAGCCTGACATTATTGGTCTTTCTGGTTTATTAGTAAAATCAGCGCAACAAATGGTAACGACTGCTGAAGATTTAAAAGCTGCAAATATTGATGTTCCAATCGTTGTAGGCGGGGCAGCGTTAACGAGAAAATTTACAGAAAATCGTATTTCACCATCATATAAAGGGCTCGTATGTTATGCGAGTGATGCGATGACTGGTCTTGATATTATTAATAAGCTTCAAAAAGAAGAAGAGCGTGAGAAGATGAAACAAGATAAAAAAGAGCGTCATCTTCATATCGTAAAAAAAGAGGAGAAGAAAGTAGAAATTCCAGCAGTAATTGAGCCATTAGCGAAGGCAGAGGTTATGATACCTGATTCAACAAAACGAATTGTATTACGTGATATCCCAGCCCTCCATCTCGCTCCATTTTTAAATAGACAAATGCTACTTGGACATCACCTTGGATTAAAAGGAAATGTGAAGAAGCTTTTGCGAGAGGGAGATAAGAGAGCACACGAATTAAATGATTTAATAGATGAATTATTGCAGGAAGGACAATCTTGGTTAAAACCGAAAGCGGTGTATCAATTTTTCCCAGCGCAAAGTGACGGACAAAACATTGTAATATATGATCCAGAAGATCATACGCGTGTTATAGAGCGTTTCACATTCCCAAGACAAGGAAAAGCACCATATCGTACTTTAGGTGATTATTTACGACCAGTTGGAGATGAGATGGACTATGTTGCTTTCCTATCTGTTACGGTTGGGGAAGGCGTTCGGGACATTGCTGAAGAGTGGAAGGCGAAGGGGGATTATTTACGCAGTCATGCCATTCAATCGTTAGCGCTTGAACTAGCAGAAGGTCTTGCTGAAAAAACACATATGCTCATTCGTGATCGCTGGGGTATTCCAGATTCACCAGAACTGACGATGGAAGAACGTTTCCGTACGAAATATAGAGGGATACGAGTATCTTTCGGTTATCCAGCATGTCCAGAACTTGCAGATCAAGAAAAGTTATTTCGCCTTATTCATCCAGAAGAAATAGGTATTTCATTAACAGAAGGATTTATGATGGAGCCAGAAGCATCTGTGACGGCTATGGTATTTTCTCACCCTGAGGCAAGATATTTTAGTGTATTATAGTGTAGAAGGGGGAGACGTATGAAGAAAATAGTCTTTACAGGTGGTGGTTCGGCAGGGCATGTAACACCTAATTTAGCCATCATTCCACATTTACAAGAACGGAATTGGGATATTTCTTATATTGGTTCTCATCAAGGAATTGAGAAAACGATTATAGAACAGGAAGGCATTCCGTACTATAGTATTGCAAGTGGAAAGCTACGTCGTTATTTTGATTTAAAAAATATAAAAGATCCTTTTCTTGTAATGAAGGGTGTTATGGATGCGTATGTAAGGATTCGAAAACTAAAACCGGATGTGATTTTTTCAAAAGGTGGTTTCGTATCTGTACCAGTCGTAATTGGAGGCTGGCTAAATAGAGTCCCTGTTTTATTACATGAATCTGATATGACGCCAGGACTAGCAAACAAAATTGCGCTCCGTTTTGCTTCGAAAATATTTGTTACATTTGAAGAAGCTGCGAAACATTTACCGAAAGAAAAAGTAATCTATACAGGATCTCCTGTACGTGAAGAAGTGCTAAAGGGAAATCGTGAAAAAGGTTTAGCGTTTTTAGGTTTTTTACGTAAAAAGCCAGTTATTACAATTATGGGAGGAAGTTTGGGCGCAAAGAAAATTAATGAAACGGTTCGAGAAGCGTTACCAGAACTTTTGAAAAAATATCAAATTGTTCATCTTTGCGGAAAAGGTAATCTTGATGAAAGCTTACAAAATAAAGAAGGATATAAACAATTTGAATATATACATGGAGAACTGCCAGACATATTAGCGATAACAGATTTTGTTATTTCACGTGCGGGCTCTAATGCCATTTTTGAGTTTTTAACATTGCAAAAGCCGATGGTTTTAATTCCGCTATCGAAATTTGCAAGTCGTGGAGATCAAATACTAAATGCAGAGTCTTTTGAAAGACAAGGATATGCTTCCGTATTGTATGAAGAAGATGTGACTGTGAAATCACTTATAAAGCATGTCGAAGAATTAAATCAAAATAATGAGATGTATAAAACAGCACTAAAAAAATATAATGGAAAAGAAGCAATTCAAACAATCGTTCAACATATTTCAGAGGCATGATGAAACAATCATGTCTTTTTTAGTAGGATGAAAGATTCCAAGGATTGATATTTTTATGTTACAATAACAAATGGATTAGTAGGGAAATTCCAATTAATGAAGCGTGAAAATACGAATGGATTAGGAGTGACTGTGTTGGAGCTAAGTCTCTATGAAAATACTGCACTTATTATATGCTTTGTGTTGTACGTTGGTAGTGTTATTGTTTATATTTCAAGGAAATTTTCGCAAGAAAGAGAGCTTGAAAAATCAGAAATAACAGCTGAACTAGAAATGTTAGCTGATGAAAGTTATAAAAAGAAGAAAATAAAAGAAGAGCATGAAGAATCCCATCATTTAAACGCAAATAAGTTTTAAAGATGGGGATTTTTTTTTTGAAGTCGTTCTTTAGTTCTTTATTATGTTTATAGCAAGTAACGCTAAAAGGAGTTTCCCGTACATAATGAAGGAGTGTATATAAATGAATTTTTATGTCGCCTCAGGATTCCAAAATAAACATCTTGTACGTTCTATAGCAAATGAACTGAAACATGCAGGATGGCACCATACATATGATTGGACAAGAAACGAAAGAGCAGTGAATCAAGATCAATTAAGAGAAATTGGTCAGGCAGAAAAGAATGCTATTAAAGAAGCGGATGTCTTTTTACTTATATTAGATGGCGGAAACGGGAGCCATACAGAGTTTGGAATGGCGATTGCGCTAGAGAAAAAGATATATGTATATCATGAAAGAAACCCGCTTCAAACAACGTTCTATCATTTGCCAGAAATAAATATTTTTGAAGGAGATGCAACTGAATTTGCATCTTATGTTATGAATCATGTGAAATAATAATAACGACCTAAAAGGTTATAAAGGTGATCTTTTGGGAACAGTGATGATAAGAAACGTATATAAAGGAGTATATAATATGAAATTAGAAAATGGATGGGAAACGAGCTTTTTAGAAGTTGTACAAAATAGTGAATTTAAGAAAGGGGCCGTTCTTAGTCAATTGCTTTGTGAGGACAGTGAAGAAGTAGAAGAGCTTGTGGATGATTACGGATATGAAGAGATTATTGAACGCGAACATGATGATGAATTAGCAGAAGTTTTAGGTGAAGAACTTTTCGATGAGATGGAACGACACGTATTCTTATCTTCACAGCCAGAAGAAAAACTTATTTCATTCGTAAATGGATTAGGTTTTCATGTGTTAGATTGGATCGTTCTTCTTGAAACAGAATTTGGCATTGATAGTGTACACTTTACGTCGGACGCCGTGAAAATGTTAGAAAAGCGCTTTAGACAATTTCCATACATAGAGGATAAGACGATATTTGATATGACATTTGGAGAAGCAATGGATGTATTAGAATCCATTACAGGATTACAACTGAAGGAAAAGATGAACGTATAATGTAAAAAAAAGAACGTGATATTCTCACGTTCTTTTTTTTACATTATAATAATTTTGTCATCTAGTTTTGTTTGTCCGCTAAGAAGTGCGTTTAAATATTCCACTTTTCTTATACAGGCCTGTATATGTCTTTCAACCTCTTGTAACTCTGCTTGGTGATGTGTTTCAATCGGATGAATTTGTACGTTGAATTTTTCAAATTGACTACTATATGTTATTTCTGCATAGCCGCTCATAATATCCATTTCGTTATGAAATAAAAATTGTTTCGTTTTGTCACAGAATGATACATTCTGAAAGCCATATACTTTTAATGCGTCAATTACTTTTTTAATCATTTTTGTATTCATTTTTTTAACCCTCTTTGCGAAGTTCTACTTATATATTATAACATAAAAAATTACATAGAAAGCGCTTCCAAGTGTATTTTATTATAAACTTTACGTTTCAATCACAAAAATGAAACAAAGAAAAAATAATTGTAAAGAAGGGAGGACTCTTTTATTGTTTCGTCATATATATAGAGAAATAGTGCAAGGAAAGGAAAATTTCCGAATTTGAGTTCGTATTTCAAATTTAAGCGCAATAAAAGAGGTGAGAGACTTGAACTTTGATATTGTAGGACAAAAAGCATATATAAAAGATGGACCGCATCGGAACCGAATTGGAATTGTAAAGAACAGCGAGACAAAATTAGAATCGCAGTTTGCTATTGTAATTGGAGAACAAATCATTGATGTAGAGCTAAAGGATATCGTGTTAGTTGGAGTAGACGTAGGACAATTTCATAAATGGTGCGAACAAAATGGTTATTTGTGAGAAGGACGGGCTGTGAGATAATGAAGTATATTTGAGAAAAGAGAATATGTTATTGTATTCTCTTTTTCTATGTGTAAGGAGACGGAAATGAAGTATAAAGAACAAGATTTTACATTGGAGTTAAAAGAGAAGATTCAATGCATGGAGAAGGAAACAGAGAGAATATCATTTAAACTTTTTAAAGATTATTCACATTTGTACATAGAAAAAAACATGGAATTATTTATAGAACTCATCAGAGATAAAGAAGATCCTTTTGAAACAGGATATTCTTCATCCATTTCGATAGCTGTATTAGATGAAGAAGGAGAGATGATTGAATTTTATACAGTTCCTATCTGGGAATGTTGTAATTATTTTTTAGGGGTACCGCTTCAAATAAGGTTTTGGGGAAGTAAGTTAAGTGGTGAACTTGTTGATGAAACTTATTGTGAGATAGAGGAGGAGTTAAAGGAGCGGTTGGAAGAGTTTTTACAGTTTGCAGATGAGGAATAATAGTTAGTCTTTAGTTTATAATTAATAGTTATTAAAAAAATGAAAAATGGTAAATTTTCGTTATATCTATACGTAATGATATAGAAGTGGTGTTCTTATCATGGCTGAAGTAATTGGTAGAGCTTTACTTATAGTATTTGAGACAATATGTTATACCTTATGTATAAAAGAAAAAGAGGAAGATGAAAAGAACTAAAAAAGGACGCTAACAGTTTTTGTTAGCGTCCTTTTTATTATGAAGCAATTTCACCAGTTTTTGTATCATCTTGATTGTACGTATCTTGATCTAATTCACCAAGCCATTTACTAGAAATAAGACCTGCTGTCATAGAACCACTTACGTTAAGAGCTGTACGACCCATATCGATTAATGGTTCAACTGAGATAACAAGAGCGACAATACCGATTGGTAAGTTCATTGTAGATAGTACGATTAACGCTGCGAATGTTGCACCACCACCAACACCGGCAACACCGAATGAGCTAATAGCAACGACAGCGATTAAAGTTAAAATAAATTGTGGTTGTAATGGATCGATTCCTACAGTTGGAGCGACCATCATTGCAAGCATTGCTGGATAAATACCTGCGCAACCGTTTTGTCCGATGGATACTCCGAATGATGCTGCAAAGTTTGCAATCCCTTCGGAAATACCAAGCTTTTCTTTTTGCGCTTCAATATTTAATGGCATTGCACCAGCACTAGAGCGAGATGTGAATGCAAATGTTAATACAGGGAACACCTTTTTTAAATATTGAATTGGATTTAAACCAGATAGAGCAATTAATAATAAGTGGATAACGAACATTACGATAAGTGCCACGTAAGACGCTAACACGAAGTTACCAAGTTTTAAAATAGCATTTATGTCGCTACCAGCAACTGTTTTTGCCATAAGAGCTAATACGCCATATGGAGTAAGACGTAAAATTAATGTAACCATACGCATTACGATTGCATATACAGCATCTAGCATTTTCTTAAATAGTTCTGCTTGTTCTGGATATTTTCGTTTTACCCCTATAAAGGCGATACCGATAAAGGCTGCAAATATTACAACAGAAATTGTTGATGTTGGACGAGCACCTGTTAAATCAAGAAACGGATTTGTAGGCAACAGCTCTAATAATTTATCTGGAATTGTTGTTTTTTCAATAGAAGTAAATCTTTCTTCAACTAACTTCAGACGAGCGGATTCTGCATCACCTTGTTGTAAGCCTGTTGCTGATACATCAAATCCTGCACTTGCAGCAATACCGACAGCTGCAGCGATTCCTGTAGTAAGAATTAAAATTCCGATAATAAGACCGCTAATTTTACCAAGGTTTTTCGTTAACTGTAATTTTGTAAATGCTGAAATAATAGATACTAAAATAAGTGGCATAACGATCATTTGAAGTAATTTCACATAACCGTTACCGATCAAGCTAAACCAAGTATTTGATTCAATAATTACTTTAGAAGTTGGCTCATAAATAAATTGTAATATAAGACCGAATATAATTCCGACTCCTAAAGCAGTAAATACACGTTTATTAAAAGATACATGCTTACGTTGCATATAATATAATACGCCAACTAAGATGAGCATGACTGCAACGTTAATTCCGACAAGCAGTGTATTCATGTTAATTCCCCCTAATTCCAATCTGTTATATAGAATATAAGGTAATAAAACCTATAAGTCAACTAGGAAATTGCGGAATTAAAAAAAGATGGCAAAATGCCATCTTTAATGTCCAGCTCCAGGGACAAGTAAAAACGTCGTGTAGTATGTAAATCCTATGAAGAAAACAGTTAAATATGCCCCGAATACGTA
Source organism: Bacillus cereus group sp. N14 (assembly GCF_016483555.1). Classification (NCBI taxonomy): domain Bacteria; kingdom Bacillati; phylum Bacillota; class Bacilli; order Caryophanales; family Bacillaceae; genus Bacillus; species Bacillus cereus group sp. N14. Next base: position 547,080 of record NZ_JAEHBQ010000001.1, on the reverse strand, counting down.
TATATACATACGCTCTGTTAAATTTAAATAGCTTAAAAGTACGAAGAAACCCGTTTGTCCTAAAAATAGTAGTGCAGCCTGTTGCATATCCCCTACGTAAAACATAACCGAGAAAATTCCAGTCCAAAAGCCGAGAACGCGAAACATGCGCTCCATGCCATCTCCCTCCTTTTCTAAAAAAAGTAAACCTCACCTCATTATAGTTCATTTTTCTTGCTATTGTAAATATTCGTTCATATAAAAAGAAGCCAATTATAATTGGCTTCTTTTTATATGAGAAAATTAAATTGTTAGTTTGTAATTACAAGATTTACATCCATCTAGTAGACTATCATTTCGTGTTAATTCCGTGTTAGGGAATAGGATTTCAAAAATCCCTTTCATCATATCTCCGTGCATGTTACAAATTTCAGTTGGGTGATGAACAGCAACTTCTTTAAATGGACAATTGTGTACATCGTAGAAAATTTTCGTTCCATCTGCACTTAATTCAAATGCAGGTGATAAACCAGCTGTTGAGAAAGCTTCTTTTGCAATTTGGACTTTTTGCTCTACTGTTAAAGCATCTTCACTCACATGTAAACGCTGCATATGTTGTTGCATTAACTCGGCCCCGAATTGTTTTCCTGTTTCGTATAGCGCTTTTTCACCAGCGGCGCCAAGACTAAGTAAAGAATTAAATGCTATTCTTGCTAACAATTGATAATCGCGGAATGGAAATTGTAATTGAATCACATCTTCAGATAATACATATAATCTGCTTGGTCTTCCGCCTTTTCCAGTTTTCTTTGTTTCCGATTTCAGCATATGAACATCTTCTAATTTAGATAAATGTAAACGCGCTACGTTTGGATGAATGTCAAACTCATCTGCAATTTCTTGTACAGTTACGTAACTATGTTTTTGAGAAATATATTTATAAATGTAATAACGAGTTGGGTCAGATAATACGCCTGTAATTTTTAAAGCTTGTTCCATGAGGATCTCCACCTTTATCACTTTATCCAAGATAATAACATTATAATACAGATAAACTTCCATATAGGTAATTTCAGACAATAATTCGGAAATTGTTCATAATTTCACAAACATATTTTTCCTTTTCTCTCTAGTGAAAATGTAAAAATACCGATTTTTCAGATGGATTTTTTCATGCTATATACATAGTGGGGAGGGAAAAATGATGAATGGAATTGAAAGCTTTGCGAATATGATTTTGAAAGAGGCGTGTAGGGTACAAGCTTCGGATTTACATATTGTGCCCCGGAAGAAGGATGTAGCGGTTCAACTGCGTATAGGAAAAGATTTAATGACGAAACACTGTATCGAGAAGGAATTTGGAGAAAAGCTTGTTTCACACTTTAAATTTTTAGCATCCATGGATATAGGGGAGAGGCGGAAGCCACAAAATGGTTCACTGTATTTACAAATGGATGGACAAGAAGTGTATTTACGCCTTTCCACGCTTCCAACCGTATACCAAGAAAGTCTCGTTATTCGTCTTCATTTACAAGCATCTATTCAGCCGTTATCTCATCTTTCGTTATTTCCAAGTACAGCGAAAAAACTACTCTCTTTTTTACACTATTCACATGGGTTACTCGTATTTACTGGACCGACTGGTTCGGGGAAGACAACAACAATGTATGCATTATTAGAGGTAATTAAAAAAAAGAAAACACGTCGCATCGTTACACTTGAAGATCCAGTTGAAAAAAGAAATGACGATGTATTACAAATTCAAATAAATGAAAAAGCAGGTATCACATATGAGGCGGGACTAAAGGCCATTTTACGTCATGATCCAGATATTATTTTAGTCGGTGAAATTCGTGATGAAGAAACAGCGAAAATCGCTATAAGAGCAAGTTTGACTGGACATTTAGTAATGACGACACTGCATACTAGTGATGCGAAAGGGGCAATACTCCGATTTATGGATTTCGGTATAACGAGGCAAGAGATTGAACAATCTTTATTGGCTATAGCTGCACAGCGACTTGTCGAATTGAAGTGTCCGTTTTGCCAAAGAAAGTGCTCAATTTTATGTAAATCAATGAGGGAGGTAAGACAAGCGAGTATTTATGAGTTGTTATATGGATATGAGTTAAAACAAGCGATTAAAGAAGCGAACGGGGAATGTGTCACATACAAGCATGAAACATTAGAATCTTTGATACGAAAAGGATACGCTTTAGGATTTTTAGAAGAGGATGTTTATGTTTAAGGAGATATGGAGTTTAAGTGATCAAGTCGTATTGCTGAAACGATTGGGAGAACTATTAGAAAAAGGATACTCCCTTTTGCAGGCATTAGAATTTTTACGGTTTCAATTACCTTTAGAAAAGAAAGTACAATTGCAGCGCATGATTGATGGATTAAAAGATGGAAAAAGTCTACACGATTCTTTTCATCAATTAAAGTTTCATCAGGAGATGTTAAGTTATTTATTTTATGCCGAGAAACATGGTGATATTTCTTTTGCATTGCAACAAGGGAGCGCACTTCTTTATAAAAAGGATAAGTATAGGAAAGATATGATGAAAATAATGCAGTATCCTATGTTTTTGGCGCTCTTTTTACTAATCATGATTTTGATTTTTAATCGCATTTTATTACCACAGGTTGACATGGTATATAGTTCATTCGGTTCCACAGCACCGTTATTTACAGAACAAATATTAAGTGCAATTAAGCTACTACCCTATCTTATTTTTAGCACTATTTTTATCGTTATGATTGGCTGTAGTCTATATATATTTTACTTTCAAAAACTCCCGCATATGAAGCAGGTAAAAATTAAGCTTTGTATCCCCCTCGTAAAAAAAATTCTTATTTTAAAGCATTCACATTATTTCGCCACTCAATTGAGCGGTTTATTACACGGCGGACTATCAGTACTTGAGGCTCTAACAATAATGATGGAGCAACATTATCATCCGTTTTTTCAATATGAAGCGGGCCGAATTGAACGTCAATTAATTGCGGGAGAACCGTTGCAATCTATTATTGCTAAAAGCGGATATTATGAGGAAGAACTTTCTTATATTATTACGCATGGACAAGCAAACGGTAATTTGGCGATTGAATTAGGTGACTATAGCGATCTTATTATGGAAAAAATGGAGCAAAAAGTTAAACGTATGTTAGTGATCATTCAACCAATTTTATTTACGTGTATTGGGGGAATAGTCGTTCTTATGTATTTAGCAATGATTATGCCAATGTTTCAAATGATGAATTCTATTTAGGAGGCATTTACATGCAGAATGAAGAAGGGTTTACCCTTTTAGAAATGTTATTAGTTATGGTCGTCATAACTGTATTATTACTATTAATTATTCCGAATGTAGTTACACAGCGTTCATCCGTCGAAGGAAAAGGATGTAAAGCCTATGTGAAATCTATAGAAGCTCAAATACAAGCATACCATTTACAACATAATAAAATTCCCTCGCTAAAAGAGCTAAGGGATGAAAAATATATTACAGCTGATGAGTGTCCGAATGGTGAATCCATTCATATTTCAAATGATGGCACAGTAACAACTGGGAAACTGTGAAACAAAAAGGTTTTACTCTTTTAGAAATGCTACTCGTTCTATTTGCAATTTCTGTACTAAGTATGGTCACGTATTTTAACGTACATTCATTACATGAAAAACAAAAAGTGGAGCAATTTTTAAGACAGTTTTCAAACGATATTTTGTATATGCAACAATTAGCGATAAACCGTCAAAAACACTATACATTACGATGGTATAAAGATAGACATACGTATTATATAGGGGAGCTAAGTGAGAATCTTACTATCATTAAAAGAGAATATGATAGCGATATACAAATTGATTTGAATACTTTTCCAAATCCGATGACATATAATCTGAGTGGAAATATTAATAGAGGTGGCACTATTTTACTTTCGTATCGAAGTTATAAATATGAGATTGTATTTCAGCTTGGGAGAGGGAGATTTACGTATCGTGAAATGTCAAAAAGGGTCAGTGATGGCTGAGATGCTTGTAGCATTAAGTATAGTAATGATGGCAGTATCTTTACTACTTCCGCAAACAGTATTGGTTATGCAAGAACGAAAAAACATACAAATTCGTTATAAAGCATTTGTATTATTAAAAAGGGAAGCAGCTTTATATATGTATGAGAATGGGGCGAAACGACCGCAAGAAAAAGTTGTAAACGGAAATGTATATTACACATATTGGGGAGGAAATGAAGTTTGTGCTATGTGGAAAGATGTGAAAGGAAGAATGATGGAACAATGCTTTTATGCAGGAGAAAAAATAAATTAGAAGTTGGGTTTACATTAATAGAAATGATTGTATGTTTTTTTCTGTTATCACTGTTCTTTTTACTCTTACCACGTTTGAATTTTATTGGAATAGAAAACAACCAATCAAAAGGATTAAATAATTGGGAATGGGATGTGTTTATAGGACAAGTACAGTTAGAGTTTCGTGAAGTATCTTTTGTAGAAAAAATAGTCCCTGAAAATAAAGATAATCTTTTGCGCTTCCGTCTTCGCACTGGAGATGAAGTGACGTATGAAAAATTGAATAATCATCTTATAAGAAAAGTGAATATGCGCGGAAGAGAAGTTATATTACAAAATGTTGAAATGGTTTCGTATGAAGTAACACCTCATTTGCTCTTTATAAATGTGAAAGATATGAGTGGGAAAATATATGAAGGTGTAGCTGTAAGATATAGCGAAATGGAAATAAATACATGAGAAAACAAGATGGATTTACGATGCCAGGAACAATCATTTTTCTTGTATTATTAACTTCGTTCTTTGTATACGAAACGAATATGTTGCTTATAGATAAAAAATTTTATATTGAAATAGAGCAAAAGTTTGTACTGGAAGAACTACTAAATCGATCTATTACAAATATAAAAAAAGACTTACAGCAAAAAGAAAAGGAAGATACTTTTTTCTTTCAATATGAAAAGGGCGAAGCAAGTGGAAATTACGTCTTTGAAAACGATGATATTCTCGTTTCGTTGCAGTGCAAAATAAAACAAGAAGTTTTCTATAAAGTAAGCTTTCGGTATAGAAAAAAGGATGAGAAAATATTCGATTGGATAGAAGGATAGTCTGTGAAATATACGGATGAAAACCATAATTTCTCATTTTGTAATAGATTGTTTTTGAAAGGAAATGGATAAATAAAACAATTTAAAGTTTAAATTTTCTCAAAAAAGAGAAAGGTAGAAAGAATATGATATATTCAAGCTATCCAAACATATTTTTTTAGGGAGAATAGGGAAATGACAAATAACAATCAAATAGGTGAAAATAAGGAACAAACTATTTTTGATCATAAAGGAAATGCAATTATGACGGAAGATAGGGAAATACACATTATTTCAAAATTCGAAGAACCTCTTATTGTCGTGTTAGGAAATGTATTAAGTGATGAAGAATGCGACAAATTGATTGAATTGTCTAAAAGTAAAATGAAGCGTTCTAAAGTTGGTTCATCACGTGATGTAAATGATATTCGAACGAGTAGTGGTGCATTTTTGGACGATAATGAACTTACTGCGAAGATTGAAAAACGAATTTCATCTATCATGAATGTTCCTGCGTCGCATGGAGAAGGATTACACATTTTAAATTATGAAGTGGATCAACAATATAAATCGCACTATGATTATTTTGCGGAACATAGTAGATCAGCTGCTAATAATCGTATTAGTACGCTTGTCATGTACTTAAATGATGTAGAAGAAGGCGGAGAAACGTTCTTTCCGAAATTAAATCTTTCTGTGCACCCTAGAAAGGGAATGGCAGTATACTTTGAGTATTTTTATCAAGACCAATCATTAAATGAGCTTACGTTACATGGAGGGGCACCTGTAACGAAAGGTGAGAAATGGATTGCAACACAGTGGGTGAGAAGAGGCGCTTATAAGTAAAAGCGTGTATATAACGTTTTGTTCTTCATTGTATAAGGAGAACAAAACGTTTTTTTATTAAATAATGAAATCTTTCGTTATAATAACAAATAATAACGGATGATTGAGAGGAACGAACATGAAATCTATATACATAACCGGTTATATGGGAGCTGGGAAAACAACAATTGGAAAAGAATTAAGTAAAGAACTTCATATGGATGTTGTAGATACAGACCAAAAGATTGAAGAGAAGCAAGAGAAGGAAATTCGTGATATTTTTGCCGAAGAAGGCGAAATGGCTTTTCGGGAATATGAAAGTGAAATGTTACGTTCACTCCCCAGTTGTAATGTAATTATTACAACTGGTGGCGGAATCATTGAACGAGAGGAAAACCGAAAGTGGATGAAGGAAAATGGAACTGTCGTGTATTTATATTGTGATCCACATGTAATTGCAGAAAGGCTTCGTGAAGATACGACACGTCCACTATTTCAGAAGAAAGATATAGAGGCATTTGTGATGAAATTCGAATCGCGCCGAGCTCATTATGAAGAGGCTCATATTCATATCGATACGACGAATAAATCGGTAAAACAAATCATGAATGAATTAAAAGAAAAGATTAATGCATAAAAAAGTGGACATACTAATCAAGTAGAGGTGATGATAATATGTCTACTAATGATTATGTTCGCTTTGTGACACAGCAGTTTGTGTCGTATATGGATGCTCCAAAAGAAGATCGTAAACAAAAGAAAGAACAACGCCGTGCTGAAAAAGAGCCATTTATGAATAAGTGGTTTGGTGTTATGCCGCTTAGTGCTGCTTTGTTTTATCGAAACGTAAAAAATAAAAGAAAAAAATCAAGTTAACGATTTCGTAATATGTATAGCAAAATGAAAATCCCCTAGTAGCATCATACTACTAGGGGATTTTTTATTTACTGCACGGATTCCTTTTCTTCTGTAACGGCATGTATTTTATTGTTTACCCAGACAAATCCAATTCCGATACAAATGGAAATGCCCCACCCAACAGCGGTCATAATTGCTCTCATTTCACCATAGCCATCTACACCGAAAACAGAGATGAAATAAATTTTTAAGAAGCTTTTTAATATGAATTGTAGGCCGAAAAATAGCGTTAAGTATTGTAGTGCTGGATAGATGCGACTATCACGATACAGTTCACGACTTTTATCACGGTCATGGCCTTGCAATGCGGCAATATCTGCTGCGAAATATAACATAAGTGGTTTTTTTATAAAAATGGTACATATAACGATAATACCGAGCACGATGTGATAATACGCATCGTTCCATAACATTCGTTCAGCTGATCCAGATAATAGGTCTACCGTTGTATTAGAAATGAGTGTAATTAAAATAAAGAATCCTGTTACGTTAAACTGTTTTTCTTTTTTAAAGGTATACAGTGTATAAATAATCCCCGGAACAGAGGAAAGTAACATCGCGTAATAAGGGTCGATATAAGGTTTTGCGAATTTCCAAATGAGGAATGGGATTACGAGATAAAAGACAAGATCCAATATAGCTTTTTTATTTTGATTCATACATGGCCTCCTTAAGTCATACATATATTTTATAATATAATTTCTGAAAATTATATAAGGTTGAATGGGAAAAGAAAAAATATATTAATTTTTGAGGGATTAGTAGATTAAAAAAATTGCCCCTAGCGTAGTAAGTTTTTTTAGTATATAATAAAGGAAACGCTTTCATTTTTTGGTTTGTTCACAAAATGGACGGAAAATCACATATTTACTATCGATATGTTGCTTTATAATGAAACTAATTAAATATACATGCATACAATATTGTGAAATAAATAACATAAATAATCTATATAAATGTAAACGTTATCAAAATAGAGAGGTGGAGACAATGAGTAAATTTTTCTTCAATCATAATCCAGCAACAGTAGAGGATGGAAGGCTTGTTAAGTATGCTGAAATTATTTATGGAGAAGGTGGCCGTTCTGTATTAGAAAATTTAATGGTGAAGGCATCTATCAGATTGCGTGATCGTTATCCGAATAAATCTGACGAGCAGATCTCGAACCTAGTAAATAAAGGCATCCATGATATGTTTCAAAAATACGTGAGTGAGTAAGAGTAGCCAATGGCTGCTCTTATTTTTTTGTATAAGGATTGTATCTCTAGCTGAAAATAAGGATGTATTTTGAAAGATATAAAAAGGAGTGATAAAGATGAGCAATGGAATTGGTCGTTCAAAAGAAAACCTTCCAACTGATGCTAATCATGTGAGCGCAAAGGATCGTGCGCATCAAAAACGTATGGCAAAGCAAAAACAACAAGAGCGTAATGGCGATAGAGGATAACTCAAAAAAAGCTCCTTCTAAAACAGAAGGGGCTTTTTAAGAAAGAAAATGATTCGCAGTAACATAAAAGAGTCCGCCGTTAATAATTTGCACTGTAATGCGGGGTTCATATTGTTCTTGCAAGGCTTGCTTTTCAATTTCATAGCTTTCGGGAAGTTCATCACTCTCTTCATAAAAACGATTTAAAAGGTCTAAATCGTGATTCCAGCGCACTCTTGCTTCTTTCGCCCACGTATGGTCATCTTCTGCAATAATATTCTTTAAAGCATCCTCTATACGTTGTAAACCGCTTTGCGGTTTAATGATAGGCGAGAGCGTAAAACAAAAGTCAGGTATTTTCGGTGTAAGTTTAATTTTAGCTAATGTTTCATGAAAGTTTGCAATCATTGTGCCAGAAATGAGATGAATCCCAATGGAGTGAAGGATGTCTTTTTTTCGATCACATTGATAGGAAACCTTTATATTTACACCGAGCCAAGGATGGAGCGGTGTATGCGTTGCCCCGCTATGCCGTACTTCCTCATATAAACGTATGTAAGAGCCTAATTCTTTTGTCGTTTGGAAAATTTGATGAAGACGTGGTGAACCGTAGTGAATAAGCTCACCATCGTTTTCTTCACTTTCTGGATTTGTAAGAAGAGTAAGGCGCATCGGATTCGGTACGCCTCCTGTTTTCTCAAGATAGTGCCAATAAAAAGGACGGTTCATTAATAATTTATCCATCTCAATTGTTAACTGCACATCTAATAGATGAGGGGAGTGCTTTAAAATTTCGCAGTTATTTGCCTCAAAAAAATTGTATAAGTAATTATGAATTTCATGTTGCTGCATAGCCTTGCACCTCAGCTTCATTTCGTTTCGCGAAGTCGATAATAGATGTTAAGTTTTCCATCTTAATTCGGATTTCTCCTTCGCTTTTTGACTGCGCAAAGATTTCTTGAATATGCGCGTCGATGTTTTTCATATTAATTCTCGTTAAAATTTCATCAAGCTCGCCGATAACACGCTCAAATAAATTGATTTTTTCATATAACAGTTTCAAAATATGTTCTTCAACAGTATGTTTTGTAGCTAAGTTATAAATATGAACATCATTCTTTTGACCAAGACGGTGAATACGTCCGATTCTTTGTTCAAGACGCATTGGATTCCATGGCAAGTCATAATTGATCATATGGCTACAAAACTGTAAGTTAATCCCTTCGCCACCAGCTTCCGTTGCAATTAATACTTGTGCGTGGTTTTGGAAAAGCTCCTTCATCCAATCTTTCTTCCCGCGTTTAAACCCGCCGCGGAATGGAACGGAAGAAATACCGTGTTGTTGTAAAAACCATTGTAAATACATTTGTGAAGCTCTATATTCAGTGAAGATAATGACTTTATCGTCAATTTCTTTTATAAGCTCTAGTGCTTTATTCGCTTTTGAGTTGAAAGGAATATGATTAATTTTGTCCATTAGCACATCAATATGCGGGTCTTTTATGTAATGCTCATTTTCTTTCTGCCTTTTTTCCACATGTTTTTTTAATGAGTAGTAAACAGCTTCACGACTACTACACGCTTCCCGTTTTAAAGTTAACGATGAGAAAGCAGATGTGAAGGCATCTTGTCCTCGCCAATTTTCAATACCATTATACAAAGCTTGCTCTTCTTCATTAAACTCAACAAAAATTGTACGTACATGTCTCTTTGGCCAATCAATTCCGGTATTATGACGTCGATTTCGGACCATCACTTTGTTAATAAGAGCTTTTAAATCTTCATCAGATTCGGCTGAACGATTTTTTGAAGCGTAATATTCTTCAAAGTTGGATTGATTGCCTAAATGTCCTGGCTTTAATAAAGAAACGAGGTTGAAAATTTCATCAATCTTATTTTGAACAGGCGTAGCGGTTAATAATAAACAAAATTTCTTTTTTAATCGTTGTGCAAATTCATAGTTTTTTGTTTTATTATTTTTAAGTTTATGTGCTTCATCGATAATAATAAGGTCATATTCTAGGTTCAAAACGATATCACGATGCGGTGAACGTTTTGCAGTATCAATTGATGATACAATCACATCGGCTTGTTCCCACGAGTAGCTTTTCTTTTGGGCTACAGCTGGAATAAAAAACTTTGTATTTAATTCGTATGCCCATTGTGATACGAGAGAGGCAGGGACGAGTATAAGTACTTTTTTCACAAGGCCGCGGACCATATATTCTTTTAAAATAAGCCCAGCTTCAATCGTTTTCCCAAGTCCCACTTCATCTGCTAGTATCGCTTTACCATTCATTTGTTCAATGACATTTTGAGCGACTTCTAATTGATGAGGAAGTGGTGTGAAATGAGATAAATGTTTCGGTGCTTGTAATCCATCGAAAGTAGGAACAAGTAACGATTTTTCTGTTTTATAAGCTAAATGATATAAATCCCAATTTGTCCAAGGGCCATCTTCATTAATTCTATTTAAAAAATTGTTTTGCCACGTTCGATCTACGGAAATATCGACATTCATTACGACTCTCCCACCTTTTATAAACTAAAGTAATTATTAAAAAAATCTTTATTATATAAACCTTGTAATAAGGCGCTATTACACATACTGAAAGTTAAAGAATAGGCAAAGATAAAGGGATGAATTTTGAAAGTTGTATTTAATAAGATTAAGAATGAAAAATTCTAAATTATTTTTTATGCTAGAATATTGATGAAATATAGCGAATAATGTTAGGATAATGGTGTGAAATGTGTGGAATCTTTCGTATTTTATCCAAGAAAGTGATTTTTTATTTACGCTTTCATAAAAAAATATAATGAGATTCCGTATATCCTATCTTTTCAGAGTGAAAATGTTTAGATATGGCGAGCAACTTTTATTGATTTGTCAAAGCATAAGGGGGAGAGAGCATGATTACATTACAACGTACACCGTTATTTGATGTATACGCGAAGTATGGTGGAAAAACAATCGACTTCGGTGGTTGGGAATTACCAGTTCAATTTTCAAGCATTAAAGAAGAACATGAAGCTGTACGTACGGCTGCAGGTTTGTTCGATGTGTCTCATATGGGAGAAGTTGAGGTAAAAGGTGTAGATAGTTTAGCATTTTTACAACGTGTTGTTACAAATGACGTTTCTACTTTAAAGGTAGGAGGCGCACAATATACAGCTATGTGCTACGAAAATGGTGGTACAGTAGATGATTTATTAATCTACAAACGTGGTGAAGAAGACTATTTATTAGTAATCAATGCATCAAATATCGAGAAAGATTACGAATGGTTAGCTAGTCATGTAATTGGCGATGCGACAGTAGTCAATGTTTCTAGTGAAGTTGCACAGCTTGCAATTCAAGGTCCAAAAGCAGAAGGCATTTTACAAAAAGTTGTGTCAGAAGATTTGAAAGAAATTAAGTTCTTTAAATTTAAAAACGATATTCTTGTAGATGGAATTCCAGCACTTGTATCTCGTACAGGTTACACAGGTGAAGATGGATTTGAAATTTACTGTAAGAGTGAAGATGCTGCAAAACTTTGGGAGAAACTTCTTGAAGTTGGAGCAGAAGAGGGCTTAAAAGCATGTGGTTTAGGTGCTCGTGATACACTTCGCTTCGAAGCAACATTACCACTTTATGGTCAAGAATTATCAAAAGATATTACACCGATTGAAGCTGGCATTGGCTTTGCGGTAAAACCAAATAAAGAAGCAGACTTCTTTGGAAAAGAAACGTTAAAAGAGCAAAAAGAAAACGGTGCGCCTCGTAAGTTAGTCGGCATCGAAGTAATCGAACGTGGAATTCCTCGTACACATTACCCTGTATTTATTGGAGAAGAAAAAATCGGGGAAGTAACGAGTGGTACACAATCTCCAACGTTAAAGAAAAGCATTGGTTTAGCACTAATTGATGTAAAATACGCAGCAGTTGATACAGAAGTAGAAATTGAAATTCGTAATAAACGCGTCAAAGCAGTAGTTGTTCCAACACCATTTTATAAACGTTCAAAGTAACGGGGAGAGGGGTAGATTTCATGTTGCATCGTTATCTTCCAATGACAGAAGAAGACAAAAAAGAAATGTTACAAACGATCGGCGTTCAAACGATCGATGAGTTATTCTCTGATATTCCAGAGAGTGTTCGTTTTAAAGGGGATTTAAAAATTAAAGAAGCAAAATCAGAGCCAGAGCTGTTAAAAGAGTTGACTCAAATGGCTAGTAAAAATGCTAACTTAAAAGAGTACGCTTCTTTCTTAGGAGCAGGTGTATACGATCATTACGCTCCAGTAATTGTAGATCACGTTATCTCTCGCTCAGAATTTTATACAGCTTACACGCCATACCAACCAGAAATTTCACAAGGGGAATTACAAGCAATCTTTGAATTCCAAACAATGATTTGTGAATTAACAGGAATGGATGTAGCAAACTCTTCTATGTACGACGGAGGTACAGCTTTAGCTGAAGCGGCAATGCTAGCAGCTGGCCATACTCGTAAAAAGAAAATTCTTGTATCTAGCGCAGTTCATCCAGAATCAAGAGCAGTACTTGAAACGTATGCAAAAGGTCAACATCTTGAAGTTGTTGAAATTAATCATAAAGATGGTGTAACAGATTTAGACGTATTACAAAGTGAAGTAGATGATACAGTTGCTTGTGTAATCGTTCAATATCCAAACTTCTTCGGACAAGTTGAAAAATTAGCTGATATTGAAAAAATCGTTCATCAACAAAAATCATTATTTATCGTTTCTTCAAATCCATTATCATTAGGCGCATTAACACCACCAGGAAAATTTGGTGCTGATATTGTAATCGGTGATGCACAACCATTTGGTATTCCAACGCAGTTTGGTGGACCACACTGTGGTTACTTTGCAACAACGAAAGCATTTATGCGTAAAATTCCAGGACGTCTTGTTGGACAAACTGTAGATTCAGATGGTAAACGTGGGTTTGTATTAACGTTACAAGCACGTGAACAGCATATTCGCCGTGACAAAGCGACGTCTAACATTTGTTCAAATCAAGCGTTAAATGCATTAGCAGCATCAGTTGCAATGACGGCACTTGGAAAACAAGGTGTGAAAGAAATGGCACGTCAAAATATTTCTAAAGCACAATATGCAAAACGTCAATTTGAAGCGCAAGGCTTCACAGTTACATTTGCTGGACCATTCTTCAATGAGTTTGTTGTAGATTGCAAGCGTCCAGTGAAAGAAGTAAACGATGCATTATTACAAAAGAATATTATCGGCGGTTACGATCTAGGCCGTGATTATAAAGAGCATGAAAACCATATGCTTGTAGCAGTAACTGAGCTTCGTACAAAAGAGGAAATTGACACACTTGTAAACGAAATGGGGGCTATCCAATGAAGAACCAAGACCAAGCACTTATCTTTGAAGTGAGTAAAGAAGGACGCATAGGATATAGCCTACCAAAATTAGATGTAGAAGAAGTGAAACTAGAAGATGTGTTTGAGAGCGATTATATTCGAGTAGAAGATGCTGAGCTACCAGAAGTATCTGAACTTGACATTATGCGCCACTATACAGCACTTTCAAACCGTAACCACGGTGTAGATTCTGGATTCTATCCACTTGGATCTTGTACGATGAAATATAATCCGAAAATTAATGAGAATGTAGCTCGTTTCGCAGGATTTGCAAATATTCATCCATTACAAGATGAAAAGACAGTACAAGGTGCAATGGAATTAATGTACGACTTACAAGAGCATTTAATTGAAATTACAGGTATGGATACTGTTACATTACAACCAGCAGCTGGTGCACACGGAGAATGGACAGGCTTAATGTTAATTCGTGCATACCATGAAGCAAATGGTGATTTTAACCGTACGAAAGTAATTGTTCCTGACTCTGCTCACGGAACGAATCCAGCATCTGCAACTGTAGCTGGTTTTGAAACAATTACAGTAAAATCAAATGAACATGGTCTTGTTGACTTAGAAGATTTAAAACGTGTTGTAAACGAAGAAACAGCAGCACTTATGTTAACAAATCCTAATACATTAGGTCTATTCGAAGAAAATATTTTAGAAATGGCAGAAATCGTCCATAACGCAGGCGGTAAATTATACTATGATGGTGCAAACTTAAATGCGGTATTAAGCCAAGCGCGCCCAGGAGATATGGGATTTGACGTTGTGCATTTAAACCTTCATAAAACATTTACAGGTCCTCACGGCGGCGGTGGCCCAGGTTCTGGTCCAGTAGGTGTGAAAGCAGATTTAATTCCGTACTTACCAAAACCAATTTTAGAGAAAACAGAAAATGGCTATCACTTTAACTATGATCGTCCAGAAGCAATTGGGCGCGTAAAACCATTCTATGGTAACTTCGGAATTAACGTTCGTGCATACACATATATTCGTTCTATGGGTCCAGATGGACTACGTGCAGTAACGGAGTATGCGGTATTAAATGCGAACTATATGATGAGAAGACTAGCGCCATTCTATGATCTTCCATTCGATAGACATTGTAAGCATGAGTTTGTATTATCAGGTCGTCGTCAAAAGAAACTTGGTGTACGTACATTAGATATTGCAAAACGCCTGCTTGATTTCGGTTACCATCCACCAACAATTTACTTCCCATTAAATGTGGAAGAATGTATTATGATTGAGCCGACAGAAACAGAATCAAAAGAAACATTAGACGGTTTCATTGATAAGATGATTCAAATTGCTAAAGAAGTAGAAGAAAATCCAGAAGTTGTACAAGAAGCGCCACATACAACGGTAATTAAACGTTTGGATGAAACATTGGCTGCTCGTAAACCAGTTTTACGTTATGAAAAGCTAGCTCCTGTACAAGTTTGATTAGCATAACAAAGGAAGAACTCGCTATATGCGGGTTCTTTTTTTGTATGGAGAATTTGTCCCGCGATTTGTGGGCTGATAATCAATGGGGATGAACAAAAATCCCCCGCTGATTAAAGTTTCACTTTATGCAGAACTAGTGAAGAAAATGTTAAAATTTTATATTTTTTGTTTCATAATGGTGTAAAGAAGTAGTTTCATAGGTGATTTTGTTGAAAAAGTCAGTTTGATAAAAGTATTTATTTTTGTTAGAATTTTATTGAAATTAAGAAGATGCAATGAGATAGGAATGACTCATTTTTATGTATATGTGAAAAAACGAGCAAGTTGGGGGTGAAAATGTGGGATATCGGTGTTATAGAATGATATACCATTTAGAAAACGGAAAAACGATTAAAGATGTAAAAGAATTTTGTTATCGAGATCAAAGAAAAGTATTAGAAAGAGTAGCACATCGTGTAATGGATAATAGAGAAGTGACGGCAATTGATAAGAAAGGAACCATCATTTCAATAGCATGTGAGGACATTGTAAAGGTGGAACTTGATTACATAACAGAAAGTTAACCTTGAGTCATATCGAATTATTCGATACAATATACTGTTGAATGGTGACGAGAGAAGAGAGGAGTTTATTATGGGTAGTACAAGACACTTTTATATGTTTATCTTAGCGTTTGTTCTTGTTGTAGCATTAACGATTTATTTAATTGTTGATAGCACTTGGTACAACACAGTTCATCCGGCGTTCCTTCTGTTTATGTATGTAGGAATTGCGGTAGTGAGTTTTGGAATGAGAGATGAGATGTTAGATCGCTTTGAAAAGTGATACATATACGAAAGACCAACAGGAAAATGTTGGTCTTTTTTTCTTGCCAAAAATAGGATAGTGTGTATATACTGTATATATAAGGTATATACAGTATATACACACACTGGAGGAAAACATGAATATTATTATTTCGAATTCTTCCCAAGACCCTATTTATGTGCAAATAAGAAAACAATTAAGCCAGCTTATTTTAAATGGTGGTTTAAAGGGTGGAGACCAATTACCGTCTATTCGTAGCTTAGCGAAGGAATTACAAGTTAGTGTAATTACAACGAAGCGTGCGTACGAGGAGCTTGAAAAAGAAGGATATATAGAAACTGTTGCTGGGAAGGGGACTTATGTTTCACGTAAAAATAATGAACTACTAAAAGAACAGCGGCTACGTCTATTGGAAAGTAAAGCGGAAGAGGTTGTAAATGAAAGTAAAGCGTTGCAGCTTTCACTTGAAGATTTACAGCAGATGATTGCGTGTTTATATGAGGGGGAATAAGAGATGTTAGAGCTAAAAAACGTTTGTAAAAGTTATCAAGATTTTGCAGTGAAAAATATAAGTTTTACGTTACCACGCGGATATATTATGGGATTTGTCGGACCGAATGGAGCAGGGAAAAGTACGACGATTAAAATGATTATGAATTTAATTAGAAAAGATAGCGGTGATATAAAAATTTTTGGTAAGGACAATAAAAAAGTCGAGAAGGAAATAAAACAAAATATCGGTTTTGTATATGATGAAAATCATTACTACGAAGATTTAACGTGTGAACAAATGAAACGTATTATTGCACCGCTATATAAAAAGTGGGACGAAGAGCAGTATCAATCGTATATGCACAGATTACAAGTTCCGAAGTATAAAAAAATTAAAGAACTATCAAAAGGGATGAAAATGAAATTTGCGATTGCTATCGCACTTTCACATCACGCAGAGTTTATCATTATGGATGAACCGACAGCAGGATTAGATCCAGTTGTTCGAAGTGAATTACTTGATATTTTGCAAGAAATTGTAATGGAGGATGAAGTATCTGTATTATTCTCAACGCACATTACAACAGATTTAGAGCGCATCGCAGATTATATTACGTTCATCAATGATGGAGAAACTATATTTACTGGTGAGAAAGATGAACTAATGGAGAACTACGTAATCGTAAAAGGAAGTAATGACTTATTAGACCGAGAAGGAAAAGAATTATTTGTTGGATTACGAAAAAATAAATTTGGTTTCGAAGGTTTAGCAAAGGATAAACAAGCAATTATCGATTGGTTTGGAAATGAGGTTGTACTAGAAAAGCCTACATTAGATGATATTATCGTTTACACCGCAAAAGGGAGAGGTGCCTATGCGTCAGCTCATCTATAAAGATTTGTTCTTTTTTCGGGGGATATGGCCAGTGTATCTTATTATACCCTTTATATTCTTTTTATTTGAAAACGGTGATGGAATGCTGTTTCCTATGAGTTGTTTATTTATAACTCTTTCCGCAGTTATGATATTAGTCGCAATAGATGAACGAAATACAAGTGACATTATTATGAATAGTTTACCGTTAAGCAGAAAGGATATCATAATTGCTAGATATATTTCCTGTGCAATATTTATTGTAGGTGGCATGTTCTCTACGATGTTGGTTGCTTTTCTTATAAGAGGTATCGCTGTTATAGGTGATATAGGTGCATATCATCCTAATTTATACATTGAAATTCCATGGTATGGAGTAGTAAATGGGCTTATTTACGCCGTGTTTTTAGTTGTCACCTTTTACCCTAGTTATTATGGTACAAAATCGAAGATAGTAAGAAGTATAATATCAGCAGCCTCAATAGGAGTGGGTGGGATACTTTGGATATTTATTAGTGATGGACTGAATAAAACAGCACCTTCGTTCATTGAGTGGATTATGAATCCTATGCATGTTGGTATGTTTATAGTTGGAATTATTACATTAGTTAGTATTTACATTGCTTCTATGTTTCTTACAATTAAAATTTATGAAACGCGTGATTTATAGAGAGGAGAATTCAGATGCAACAGTTGATTTTGAAGGAGTTTTTCTTACAGAAGAAGATATTTCCTTTCTATTTTTTAATACCTATGTTATCTATTTTTAAGGATTCCGTTCAACCAATGGGGGTTGCAATAGGATTATTTATAACATGTAGTACAATTATTTATATTTCTTTTTATCATGAGGAGAAAAGTAAAGCAGAAAAAGTATTAGTGAGTTTGCCTATAACGAGACAAGAGATAGTTATAGCTAAGTATATTTCAAGCACAGTATTTATTATGGTTGGTTTGAGTGCAACTTTTATAGTCATAATATTAAAAAATATTTTGTTGGACGGGGATATAGTTATGCCTGGATATGCAGTGTTTTCAGGAATAGTAGCAACTTTGATTTATTGTGTAGTAACGATACCTACTAATTACATTGGAGGATATAAAGCTATTACTGTCTTGAATGTGATTATGATTTTTCCTTTAATGGGTATGATTGGCTTTATGTGCAATATTTTTGGTGATGAAATAATCATGTTAAAAGTACTTCACTCTGAAGATGCTACATTATCAATGAGTGTTCTTGGTATCGGAGTGTTAGTAAGTATAGTCATATCAATGTTGCTCTCAATGAAAATGTTTCAGGAGGCAGAGTTATAGAAGGGGCATTTTCATATTAGGAGGTGTAATACATGATCAAGCAATTAGTTTTAAAAGATATGATGATGCAAAGAAAGTTAGGGTTTGTTTATCTTATATGTTTCTTGTTCCTGCTCATTGTTGATTTTCGTAGTGATAGTTTTTTGATGACGTTTAGCATGTTTGTACCTGCTCTTGGCATGATACTGTCAATGAGTTATGAGGGGAAAAATAAAAGTGAACTGATAGTAAATAGTTTACCGTTTGACCGTAAAGATATTGTCATAGGAAAATACATATTTGTAAGTATTTTAGTTGCTCTAGGTGGATGTTTTTCACTAGTGGTTGGTTTAATACAGCTACAAGATGGGCATATGACTGGATTTATGTTATGGGGAGAGATTCTTGGCGGAATAACGGGAGGATTGGTTTATAGCATAATTGTACTCCCAATCGAATTTTCAGTAGGATATAGCAGTGCAAAACAAATTGCTCCCTTCATCGGAATTGTATTTGGGTATTTAAGTGGACTGATTGTAAGTAACGTATGGTTAGATGTAGAGAATGTTTGGAACACGAGTCTTGTTGTAAATAGTTGTTTTATAGCAGGATTGCTTCTTTTATATGTTATGTCTATGTTTATCTCAATTCATTTGTACAATGAGCGTGATTTATAAGGAGGGAGCGATTGTGAAGCAACTTATAATAAAAGACTTTATCATGCAATGGAAATATTTAATATGGCACTTAATCTATCCTCTTCTCTTGTATATGACATTAATAGATATTAAAAGTTTTTACATAATTATGTCAGCTATAATTCCAGTAATAGCAATTTTAAAAACATTCAATGACGATAAAAAATATAATAGTGAAGTAATAGTAAATAGTTTACCGCTAGCGAAAAAGCAAATTGTGTTAGCTAAATACATAATGGCACTTATTATTTTTATTATAAGTATGATAGTGTCTAGTCCTGTAGTAATCAATCGATTTGAAGATGGAACTTTTGAATTTATAACGACAACAGTAATTACGATTTCTGGCTTTGTTTTTATATATTTAAGCATTGTATTACCGATATTGTTTTGGTTTGGGTATAAAAAAGCTTCTTTTATTACGCTTTTCATACTAATAGCACCGACAGCAATTGGTACCATGTTCTTTGAAATCAGCATGGAACAAATTCAATTATATAACAGCATGTTATTCGTTAGTTCAATATGCATGTTCATAGTATCTATCTTCGTTTCAGTGAAATTGTATGAGAAGAGAGAATTTTAAAAGGTGCCTTATATAAGGCACCTTCTTCAATAACGACAATAGGAAAGTAAGAGTTTATAAACAGAGAGGCTATTCGGTACAACATCTTTCGGAGTATGTAATATAAAGCTGAAAATGATAACGAGAATGAGAAAGAGGAAAAATAAAAATAGGATCTGCTTATGTATAGAATTTTGCATAGTATTCACTCCTTTTTTAGGTAGTATGTCCAAAGGAAAGGAGTGTATGAAAAATGTTAGGAGGGAGAATGATGAACAAAAGAAAATGGTTATATAGAATAGGGATATTTTTATTTTCAATCGGTCTCATATTAGCAAATGTTTATGCAGATATACCATCGCCATTTCCTAATTTGCATAAAGGGATTGGTATAAGCATTGTCATAGTTGGTCTTCTTTGTCTTATCACATCAAACTTCTACAGAAAGTCTGAATGAATATAAAAAAGGACAGTTACTCTTTTTCAGAAGTACTGTCCTTTTTAAATAATTTATTCCATAGTTTGGCGATACTCCATATAATGACGATTGCAATGGAGGCAATAACTGACCAAACAATAGATGCAATTTCAAGTGCCATGTTAGGAAGAAATGTAAGAATGGATACGACTCTATGAAACAACCATTCTATTATATGAAAACTGATTTGCAATAGAATGACGATCCCGAGTGTAATCCATGCTAACATTTGTTTTCCTTTTTCTTTCCACATGACAGTCACCTCACGTTAGCTTAATAGTTTTAAGCCAACAGCGCCGCATAGAATGCAACTTAAGAAGGCAAGACGACGCCAATCCGCTGATTCGCGGAAAATAAGAATACCTAGAAGTGCACTTCCCGCAGTTCCGATTCCAGTCCAAATCGCGTAAGCAGTTCCCATCGGTAACGTGTTCATCGCAAGGGATAAGAAGAAGAAACTTACGCCGAAGTTAGCGATTAAAATAACTTTTGGTGCCCAGCCTTTCTTTTCAGTGGCTACTTTCATAAAGAGTACACCAATAATTTCACAAATACCAGCTAGAATTAAAAATAACCAAGCCATTTTATGCGGCCTCCTTCGCTTCTTTTTCTTCTGTTACTCGTTTTAGCCCAATTACTCCGAAGAAGATTAAACCGATTAATAAAACTTTTACAATAGAGAAAGGTTCTCCAAAGACGAAAATTTCTGTAAGAACGATCCCGCCAGCTCCAATTCCTGTAAAGACTGCGTATACAGTACCGACAGGTAAATCTTTATAAGCTCTAAATAATAAGACGAAACTAATTGTAATTAATAACGCAACACCAGCCCATTCAAGTGGTGCCTCTGCTTTTTTAAGTCCAATAACCCAAAAGATTTCAATAATACCAGCTATGATTACATAAATCCATGCCATATGTCATTTCTCCTTCCTACCAGTCGTTAGGTAAAGGGCTTAAAAACGACGCATTGCAAAGGAGCAATCCGTCAGTTTGAAAGGCCTCGCCAAAATACTTGCCAAGAGGCGTTTAAACGAGTCTCAAAGCGATTTAAACCTGCGAATAGTAGTTCAACCATAAGTCCATCTAGTAAGCATAGAAAAGCTTCTAGAGCGTCTTCTACTTCAATGTTATGCAGTTCACTTTGCTCGTTTGCCCGTTTAAATATAGGGAATAAAAGTTTTCCGACGTTCTCAATGTGTGTATTCGCTTTTTCGATAATTTGTTCGCGAAATGCATCGGGCGGAAAATAAGAAGTTCGTAACCAAAACATTGATTCTTCGCTTTCACCAAATCGTTTTGCATAGCCCTTTAGTAACTGTAAGAGCGATTCTTCAGTAGACGAATTTGAAAAATTTTTGATATCGTCTGTGAAGCTTTGTAAATCTTTTTGAAGAGCGGATTCTAAGCATATAAAATATAGCTCTTCTTTTCCTTTAAAGTGTGCGTAAATCGATGGTTTTTTAATCCCAACTTCTTGAGCAATATTTGCTAATGAAGTTCCTTCGTAGCCGTAGCGTGCGAAATGAGAAAGTGCTACAGCTTTAATGCGGTTTGCTGTCATTTTCATCCCCTACCTACCGTTCGTTAGGTTTATTATATGAGATGGAAAATATAAAGTCAATAGGTGAAGAGCTGAAAAAGAGCGCTACAGGTAACGCTCTTTTTTTAGACAGTATCTCGCCCAATTAAATGGAATGAAAGCTCTTCTACCTTCCCAGCAATTTGCTCGCTTTGGATTTGTTTATGGAATAAAGAAAAAGCATGTGAGCCCATTGCGAGACCGGGGTGTTCAATTGTGGAAATTTCTAACGCCTTTGAAATTTCATGATTATCAAATCCAAGGATAGCAAGTTCTTCAGGGACTCGAATGCCATATTTTCGCGCCTCTGTTAATAAACCAGCTGCAACTTGATCGTTCGCTGTAAAAATAGCGGTTGGGCGATTTTGCATGTTTAAAATGCGATGAAGTATTTTTGCACCATCCTGCATCGTATAGCATTGATGAAAAATCCAATCTGGATGTACCGTTTTACCTTCGTTATGCAGCGTATCAGCAAATGCTTTTTCGCGCTCTATAGAATTTGCACTCGTTTTTCTTGCTAAACAGATTCCGATTTTTTCATGGCCTTTACTGAGTAAATAGGCAGTGCCGAGACGGAAGCCTTCATAGTGATCTACGTAGACGGATGAAATGAGGGGATGCTTTATCTTTTCACATGAAATAATAGGGGCAAATTTTGCGAAAGGTTCAATTTGTTCCCAAGAACTCGTTCGAGAGCAAATAATCATTCCGTCGAATTGTTTCATTTTCATCATTTCAAGAACACGAATCTCTTCGAGGCTATCGTAATTTGTTTGACATAAATTAATGTGATATCCAGCTGCTAACGCTTCGTTTCCGATTCCTTCAATAATTGTACTGAAGTATGGAAGATTAATGAAAGGGAGCATAACCCCGATTGTATATGTTTTTCCCTTTATTAAATGAATAGCATTTATATTTTTTGCATAGTTCAATTCTTCAACAGCATCTAGAACACGCTTACGTTTTTCTTCTTTTACGTAAGGGTGATTATTAAGGACGCGGGAAACAGTTGATATGGATACACCAGCGGTTTTTGCAATTTGTTTTATATTGGCCATATGTATCACCTCTTTCCTTTATTATAAAGGGAAAATAATAAGAATGAAAAAATCTTGACCTGAAAAGCTTTTCACAAACTATGTTATAAACATGACTTCTGTTATTCGCGTAACCTTTTTAGTTGAGCGTGAGAATGATGGGGGTCTTTTTTGCGTCTATAAAAGAATTTTTGTCAAAATGTGTGAGAATAACGTGGAAAGTTTTCAAAGGGGGAGTTTGTAAATGAGGCGAATATGAATAGCATACAAAGTGAAACTTTAATCAGTCGGGCATGTCCCGCGGATTATTAGCTCCACCAATCGGGCATTAACGTGTTATTCATAAAGAGAGCGGTATGAAGAAAGGGCGGAAACAAATTGAAAAAAAGAATCATTTGTTTCGTGTTTTCTAGTCTAGTGCTAAGTTCATGTTCGTTTCAGCAAACGATGCAAGAAGAAAAAAAATTTGTGGGAACAACAGGGGGAGCGATGGATCGTGTTACGGATCCTATTCCGCTAAAGGAGCTTCCGAAATATTTTCCAGTGAAATTTAAAGTTCCGGCGTTTTTACCGTATGACATTACGAGTGATGTGAAGGGGGAAGTTAGAGCGATTGGGAAAAAGAACGCTGTCTTAATGATTAAATATAAACAGCGGGAGCCAGGTAGAAATGAGTATATTGAGTTAAATGTTGCGAACTTTCCTTATAGTTTTCCGGATCTCGTGGAAGAGAAGCGATTTCAAGAACAAATGAAATTGAATAGTGGAGCATTCGCTTATTTTAAAAATAAGGATGACTCTGGGCGAGGAGATGAATTCGCTACGCTTATTTGGAAAGAGAAAGGACTTGAATATCAGCTGCTGTATCGTAATGTGCAAGAGAATGATAAATATGTGATTAAGCAAAATTTATTATACATTGCGAATAATATGGAATGAAAAAACTAGCTGAATGATTCAGCTAGTTTTTGTATGTTATTATTTCTTTTTAATTTTTCCAGTCCACGTTTTAAATCCACCTTGTAACTGGTAGAAATCTTTGTAGCCTTGTTTCTTTAAGTATTGAGCTGCACGACCAGTACGAAATCCGCTTTGGCAGTATAAGTAAACTGGTTGATCTTTGCGAAGTTCTTTATGACGAAGGCGAATTTGTGATAATGGAATGTTACGTGCGCCTAAAATATGTCCTGCAGTATATTCGTCTGCTTCGCGAATATCGATAAGCTGTGCTTTGCGGTAGCCAGCGCGAAACTCTTCTTCTGAAAGTGTTTTAATTAATTTTCTCTGATAGAAATACATCCATACAGTGTAGCCGATGAACGCTACGATTACGGCTAATAAAATAATCCAAGTTGTTGACACGGTTCTATCGCTCCCTTTTTTCTTATCCTACTTTCAATATTATAATGCCCGTATGTATTTATGCAACAGATTCATTTGCATATAAGAAGAAATTTCGTATTCTTTCACAAATTTTGTCGAATTTGGTAGACTAGAGAATGTGAAAAATAATTGGTTATATGAGGTGCAGGATGGGAAAAGAAAAATGGTGTTATATTAACTCTGGTCAATGTTCACCGGCATTTAATATGGCGTTAGATGAATGTTTATTAAATTGGCAAAGTGAAAAGAAAATGCCACCAACCATTCGTTTTTATGAATGGGAAGTACCAACATTAACAGTTGGGTATTTCCAGCGTGTTGAAAAAGATATTAACATGGATGTAGTTAACGAAAAGAAATATGGATTCGTTCGTCGTCAAACAGGCGGCAGGGGTGTACTACATGATAAAGAATTAACGTACAGTGTTATTGTGTCTGAAGATCATCCAAATATGCCAAAAACAGTTACAGAAGCGTATCGTATTATTTCGCAAGGTTTATTAGACGGTTTTAAGGCATTAGGATTAGAAGCGTATTATGCAGTTCCAAAAACAGAAGCAGACCGTGAAAATTTAAAAAATCCACGTTCAGGCGTATGCTTTGATGCACCATCTTGGTATGAAATTGTAGTAGAAGGAAGAAAAATCGCAGGTAGTGCTCAAACACGTCAAAAAGGTGTGATTTTACAGCACGGCTCGATTCCGTTAGAAATAGATTTAGATGAATTATACGATTTGTTTTTATTCCCGAGTGAACGTGTAAAAGAGCGTATGAAGAGTATGTTCTCTTCTAAAGCGGTAGCCATTAATGAATTAACAGACCGCACGTTTACAATCGAGCAGTTAATTAAAGCGTTTGAGGTTGGGTTTGAAAAAGGATTAGATGTAGAGCTTGTTCCGTATGAATTAACAGAAGAACAGTTACATGAAGTCCAAACATTAGCAAAAGAGAAGTATGAGAGTAAGGAATGGAATTATAAAAAATAAGAGGTGGCAATTGCCACCTCTTATTTTTTTTATAGTAAATTAAGTACTTTTTCTACTTTGATTCCTTTATCTTGTAAAGAACGAAGGCGATTTACAACGTCCATAATTTCTTTGTCAAATGTAACGCTAATACCTTGGCTTTGTAGTTCTTTTTTTAAGCTTTCAATAGAATCATCTATGTCGATGCCAAGCTCGTAATCTTGACAAACTTCAATTGTCTTTTTCACAAGTTTAACATAATTTTCTTGTAGTTTTGTATTTGTTTCAGTCAAAGCAGGTTGCTTCGGTTTTGCAGGAGCGACCGGTGCTGTCTCTTGCTTTGTAACTGGAGTTGGTGCTGCTTTTTTCACAGGTGCTGGAGTAGATAGTTCCACGGCTGCTTCTACACTTACTGGCTTCGGTGTCGGTACCGGAGTAGGTTTAGATGCTGCAGGTGTTTCTACTCGCGTAACAGGTTTTGGAGCAGGTGTAACTGCTTTTGGAGCTTCTACAACTACTTCTTTTTTCGGAGTAGCTTCTACAACAGTTTCTTCTTGCTCAGCAGCTTCTTTATTTTCTTTGCTCCACATAACGCGTTCAACTTCTAGAGAAACATTATTTTTGTTCATCGCTGTTAATGTAACTTTACCAACTTCAGCGTTCCCAGTGAAATCAACAATTTTATAAATAACACTCTTGTTCCAATCCACGTTTCCGCTCAAAAATAATTCTTCGTTACATTTCGGCGTTAAGCCCTCGATTTTAATTTCTGCGTTTACACCGTTTTCACTATATACCATAATTAGCGAAGCATTTACATCTTCGTCTGCTAACATTAGTTCACGTACCATTTTGCCGGTGCGTACTTGCGTTTTCTTCTTAACTGACATTTAATTTCTCCTCTCAAAAATTCAGTAATAATAAAAAAATCGTATAACGAAAAATAATTGCTCACGAAGATTTATGATACCGATAATAAAAGCATCACGTCAACAATTAACTTTAATTATTTTGCATTTTTCTTATTTTCTTTATGAAATTTTTCAATTTGTAAAATTAGACAGAAGAAAAACAGCCTTTTGAAAGGCTGTTAAAAATTTGATTTTTTGTATAGTAATTTATATAAAACAAAAAATAAGATAGCGATTAAGGCGTTTTGCCAAAAGGTTAGATGATAAATGAGGTAAGGTTGTTTTCTAAAATAAATATTTACGAATATAGCTGAACAAAATGGAGTAGCAAAAGCGAGCCCGAATAGAATTCGTCTTTTCCAATTTATTTTTTGATCAAAGGAGTAACGCTTTAATAAATATAAAATAAGTAGTACTCCTAGTACAATTAGTGAAACAGACAAAGTAGTTCCAGGGATGCTAAAAGGTGGGCTTATTATATCGGTATCTTTTTCAAACAGGAAAATGAAAAGAGAAGCAAGGGCATCCATTCCAAACTGTATAGCAAGAAGTAAGCTAATAACAAAACCGATTAAAGAAGTTTTTTCTAATTTTGTTTGGACAGGCAAAGCTGATATAAGCTCATCGCAATAAGAGCGTAAATCATTTCCAAAAATGTCATAAGCATTTTTATTTTCTGCTTGTGCTTCGATAAGGTGGTCTAATATTTCTAATAAAAGTTCTTCTACTTGATGTTCGGGTACATTAGATAATCGAAGATATACTAGCATATCGCCATAAGCAGTTTCATTTTCGGAAGTTAGAAGCTCACGTTTTTTATTATTCAATTCAATCATGTCTTGTGCATTCATCCCTATCACTCCCCTTGTAATAAATTGTTCACCGTAGTTGAAACCATTCCCCAGCTTTGTTTAAATTCTTCAAGTTGTTCTAATCCTTTAGCGGTTACGTGATAATATTTTCGCTTTGGACCGAGTGAGGAGGCTTTTAATGTTCCTTCAATCAATTTTTCTTTTTGCATACGTAACAATAACGGATATATGCTTCCTTCGCTTACGAATGTAAATCCTTGTTTATTTAATTTTGTACTCAGTTCATATCCGTACACTTCTTCTTGTGAAATGATGTATAGGATGCAACCTTCGAGCACACCTTTTAACATTTGGCTGTGCATGATTTCACCACCTTTCACTCAGGTAACTTGCGTTGCAAGGTAGCTGTTATCCAAATTATAACATTCAGTAACTTGCAACGCAAGTTACTGAAGTGGAAAACTTTAATGAGTGTTAATTTTTCATCGTTTCCCATACTAACGAGAGGAGGGAAGTATATGAAACCATTTATGCCAAAACTCGTTTACT
The DNA here is from genome assembly GCF_016483555.1 of Bacillus cereus group sp. N14. Lineage (NCBI taxonomy): Bacteria > Bacillati > Bacillota > Bacilli > Caryophanales > Bacillaceae > Bacillus > Bacillus cereus group sp. N14. Next base: position 519,507 of record NZ_JAEHBQ010000001.1, on the reverse strand, counting down.
TTGAACCGAAGGCACTCGAATATCCGCTTGGAAAAGAGCTGTATGAGAAGTTTACGAAGATGGGATTAGAAATTCGTGAAACGACATCCCATAATCAAATTAGAAATTTGCCAGGTGAAAATGACTTGCAAAAGTATCGTAATGCAAAGGCAACACTTGTCGTTGGGGTGAGGAAAACATTAAAGTTTGATACGTCAAAACCGTCAGCTGAATATGCAATCCCGCTCGCAACGGGGTGTATGGGACATTGTCATTATTGCTATTTGCAAACGACACTTGGGAGTAAGCCTTACGTTCGCGTGTATGTCAATCTTGATGAAATATTTGAGAAGGCAAAGCAGTATATGTATGAAAGAGCACCAGAAATAACAAGGTTTGAAGCGGCTTGTACATCAGATATTGTTGGAATTGATCATTTAACACATGCATTAAAGCGGGCGATTGAATTCATTGGAGAAAGTGAGCATGGGCGTTTACGTTTCGTTACGAAATATTCGCACGTTGATCATTTATTAGATGCAAAACATAATGGGAAAACTCGTTTTCGATTTAGTATTAATTCACGGTATGTAATCAAAAATTTTGAGCCGGGGACATCACCTTTTGAAGAACGAATTGAAGCAGCTCGTAAAGTAGCAGGTGCGGGTTATCCACTTGGGTTTATAGTTGCGCCACTTTATATGCATGAAGGATGGGAAGAAGGATACCGTGAACTATTTGAGCGACTGTACAATGCGCTAAAAGATTTGTCGATACCGAATTTAACATTTGAATTAATTCAACATCGCTTTACAAAACCAGCAAAAAAAGTCATTCAAGAGCGTTATCCGAATACGAAGCTTGAAATGGATGAAGAGAAGCGCAAATATAAATGGGGACGATATGGCATCGGGAAATACGTATATAAAAAAGATGATGCAGAAGTATTGGAAGAAACGATTAGAGGATATATTCATCACTTTTTTCCTAACGCAGAAATTCAATATTTTACATGAAAAGAACTTGTATTGGAATGCAAGTTCTTTTTTCTTTTAAATATTTAGGCTTGTTTTCAACTTGTCACGTTATTCTTTCTGGTGTATCATTTTATTGATTGCTTCGTACGGAATGAGCAAAATGAAATTGGATGGAGGAAACCGATGCCTACCCCTAGTATGGAAGATTATATTGAACAAATTTATTTGTTGATTGATGAAAAGGGTTATGCCCGCGTATCTGATATTGCTGAAGCGCTGAGTGTACATCCATCCTCTGTAACAAAAATGGTGCAAAAATTAGACAAAGATGAATATCTAATTTATGAAAAATATAGAGGGCTTGTATTAACATCAAAAGGTAAAAAAATCGGAGAGCGTCTCGTATACCGTCATGACTTGCTAGAGCAATTTATGCGTATTATCGGTTTGGATGAAAGTAAAATTTACAATGATGTAGAAGGAATTGAACATCATTTAAGTTGGGAAGCAATTGACCGCATTGGTGATCTAGTGCAATATTTTGAACAAGATGAGATTCGAGTGGAAACACTTCGTGGCGTTCAAAAAGCAAATGAAGAGAAAAGTAATTAAGGGGGAACGTATGTCGTTTCCTTTTTTATTTCAACCGAAAAGGATGGGGAAATTATGAAAGCAATTATTTTTGATTTTGATGGATTAATTGTGGATACAGAAACAATATGGTTCCACTCTTTCAGAGACGCCGTTCGTGAGTACGGTGGGGAGTTACCTTTAGAGGAATTTGCAAAATGTATTGGAACGACAGATGATGTACTATATGCATATTTAAATGAGCAATTAAAAGAGAAGTTTAACAAGGATGCATTAAAAGAAAAAGTGAAAACTTTACATAAAGAGAAAATGAAAATACCAGAAGCTCGTGACGGGGTAAAAGAATATTTAGAGGATGCGAAAGAAATGGGATTGAAAATCGCATTAGCTTCCAGTTCATCTAGAGAATGGGTTACTTCTTTTTTGGAAGAGCTACAAATTCGAGATTATTTTGAAGTCATTAAAACAAGGGAGGATGTTGAGAAGGTAAAACCGGATCCAGCACTTTATCGAATTGCGATAGAAGATTTAGGGATTGATCCGTCTGAAGCTGTTGTATTTGAAGACTCGTTAAACGGATTAAAAGCAGCGATTGCAGCAGGATTAAAGTGCGTTGTTGTACCTAATGATGTGACACGGAATTTACCATTTGAAAATCATCATCTTCGAATTGAAAGTATGAAAGTTAAAAGTTTGAAAGAAGTACTACAAAATATAAAAAAAGACCGTATTTCCTAAAAGGAAGCACGGTCTTTCTTTTTGTTTTTTTTGCCTTCAATGACAGTTAAATGGGATTGTTTTCTCTTTCGCTTCAAAGTGGAAGGAGCGCCTTTCTTACCTTTGTCATTAGAAGCGTTTGATTTCAAGAAAGAATTGCTTAGGGGTGCTACATTTTGTTTCCCATGTTTGCGGTTCGATTGTTTCGCTGCACGCTTATAAGAGCTTTGCGAATTTGCAGAACCACTAGAATTTGTAAACATCTTGTATAGCAAATAAAAGATACCGACAACAAGTAACATGTACCCGATATTTCTTAATACACCCATTGGATTTGTAATGACAGATGAAACAAGGCCGAATATTGCTAATCCGATAATAAGCATAACTATAGCGAATGTAAACGAACGACCGTTCATAAGGGACACCTCCTAAAAACATATATTAAAATTAGTATATTAACGATGAGGAAAGGAGTTGAACACCAATTTTAAATAATTATTGTTTGTTTTCTAAACGTAATAATTCTTCAAACGATGCAATGGCTACTTCCACTTGATCATCTGTTGGTTCTTTCGTTGTTAATAGTTGCAGCCATAATCCGGGATATCCAAGTATGCGTAATACTGGAATATCGCGTAATCGATTTGTAAATTGTAACACTTCAAAAGAAATGCCGAGAACGACTGGGATTAATAAAATTCGGTTTACGACTCTGGCCCAAAGTGGATCTGTAGGGACAAGGAAATAAACAAACATTCCAATAATGACTGTAAATATAATAAAGCTACTGCCGCAGCGATAATGAAGGCGAGTTTGTTTTTGCACATTTTCTACAGTCATTGGAAGATTATTCTCATAGGCATTAATTACTTTATGCTCCGCACCATGGTACTGAAATACCCGCTTAATAAGTGGGGTTAAAGAAATAAAGTATATATAGCTCAATAATAGCATGAGCTTAATGACACTTTCGACAATGATTTGCCCTGTATGAGAAGGGAAAATTGGTCTCGTTAATTCAGCTAGTAGTGCAGGAACTGCTGTGAAAATGACTTTACCGAATATGAAAGATAAAACGCCAACTGCTGCAACTCCTAATACCATCGTTAATTTCGATTGTTCTTCTTTGTTATTTGCAATTTGTTCGTCTTCTTCTGGGTGGACATCAAATCGTTCTGAAGCAAAGTTTAAATGTTTTGCTCCATTCGCACTTGCATCCACAATAGCGGCAATCCCTCGTAAAAATGGAATTTTTTTCAGGATAGATAATGCTTTATTACGAACGCGTGGTAATCGATAAAATTCAATCGATTTATCTTTACGACGAACCGCTGTAACAGTATATTCTCTACCGCCAAACATAACTCCTTCTATGACTGCTTGCCCGCCATATATTTGTTTTGACTCTTCTGCCATGTTAACACCAACCTGTATTTGTTTCTCTCTTATGTAGAAAAAGAGGCAATTGTCATACTGGGTTCTGTCATTTTGAAATAAGACAATCACCGAGTTTCCTTTATTTTATCGACAAATACAAGTATATGACAAGGAAAAATGTTACGAGAGTCGGACATTTCTTATTCTTTTTATAGACAAATTTCGCAGTATTTAAACATGGTTCAAAATAGTTTCGGGCATACTATTGAGCGGAGGTGTCGATGTGAGTCAAGAACAATTAGGAACAAGGAATTTTGTACAAATTGGTTTATTTGGTGGAATCTTTTGGGGAGGGATATGGTATTTCCTTCATATATTTTCATTTACGGAAGCAGGACCGAACTATTTACTTTTACCATTTGCCTTTGGAAGCTGGAAAGAAGGGGTATGGGGCAATGTGTCAGGAATTGTTTGTATGGGACTACTTTCGATTTTAATTGCCTTTTTGTATAAAGCGTTTTTGGCAAAGTTTGAAGGAATTATTCCAGGGATGATTTATGGGCTATTTTGGTGGGCGTTACTATTTTTCGGAATGGGATTAATAGCGCCTGCCATTAAAAGTGCACTCCATTTACCGAAAGAAACAATTGTGACGACGGTATGTATTTTTATATTGTATGGTGTGTTTATAGCATACTCTGTTTCCTACGCAGTAAATACGAATAAAGCTGAGCGAGAAGGGGAAGAGAAGACAAACTATTCAAATAAGTGACTCCTATGTTAAAATGTTATATAGATATTTAATATTAAGGAGTTTTAAACATATGAAAAAGGTACTCCTCGTAAACGGTCCTAACCTAAATCGCCTCGGTGTCAGGGAGGTAAATGTATATGGAAAGGGCACGCTAGCGACACTTGAAGCAGATATGAAGCAAGAAGCAGAAACAATGGGAGTGGAGTTAGAATGTTTCCAATCGAATCATGAAGGTGCGATTATCGATCGTATTCATGAGGCGGAAGATATATATGAAGGGATCATTTTAAATCCTGGAGCATTTACGCATTATAGCTATGCGATTCGAGATGCAATTGCGAGCATTTCGATTCCTGTTATTGAAGTACATATTTCTAACATTCATCAGCGTGAGTCGTTCCGTCATGAATCTGTGACGGCAGCTGTTTGTGCGGGACAAATTGTTGGATTTGGTTTTTATGGCTATAAGTTAGCGTTATTTGCATTAATGGAGAAATTGAGGGAGGCATAAAGTAATGGAGAAAATCGAAAGAGTAAGAAGTGCATTTGATGAGGCTGGTATTGACGGTATTTTGTTAACAAATGAACATAGTCGTAGATATATGGCTAACTTCACAGGAACAGCTGGTGTTGTACTGATTTCGAAAAATCGTGCTCAATTTATTACAGATTTCCGTTATGTAGAGCAGGCTAGTAAACAAGCGGTTGGATACGAGATTGTACAGCATGCAGGATTAATCATTGATGAAGTTGCAAAGCAAGTGAAGGAACTGGGAATTCAAAAGCTTGGCTTTGAGCAAGATACTCTTACATATAGTTCTTATTCAGCGCATAAAGAAGTAATCGATGCTGAATTTATCCCAACTTCTGGGCTTGTAGAAAAGTTACGCTTGATAAAGACTGATTCAGAGATTAAGATATTAAAGGAAGCTGCACAGATTGCAGATGCTGCCTTTGAACATATTCTATCATTCATTCGCCCGGGAGTATCTGAAATTGAAGTGTCAAATGAACTTGAATTTTTCATGAGAAAACAAGGAGCAACATCTTCTTCGTTTGATATTATCGTTGCTTCAGGTCTTCGTTCGGCATTACCGCACGGCGTGGCATCTGAAAAAGTGATAGAAACAGGAGATTTCGTTACATTAGACTTCGGCGCTTATTACAAAGGATATTGTTCTGATATTACTCGTACGATTGCAGTTGGTGAACCATCTGATAAATTGAAAGAAATTTATAATATCGTTTTAGAAGCACAATTACGTGGTGTGAACGGTATTAAAGCTGGTTTAACAGGCCGTGAAGCGGATGCGTTAACGCGCGATTACATAACGGAAAAAGGATATGGTGAATACTTTGGACACTCTACTGGTCATGGAATTGGTCTTGAAATCCATGAAGCACCAGGTTTAGCGTTCCGTTCTGATACAGTACTTGAACCAGGAATGGCTGTAACAGTAGAACCAGGTATTTATATTCCAGGTATTGGCGGCGTACGTATTGAAGATGATATCATTGTAACAAGTGAAGGTAATGAAGTAATTACGAAATCACCAAAAGAACTTATTATTTTGTAATATACAGGAGGATTTTTTTACATGATTTCAGTAAACGATTTTCGTACAGGTTTAACAATTTCAGTGGACAATGCCCTTTGGCAAGTAATGGATTTCCAACACGTAAAGCCAGGTAAAGGTGCCGCATTCGTTCGCTCTAAACTACGTAACCTTCGCACAGGATCTGTTCAAGAGAAAACATTCCGTGCAGGTGAAAAAGTAGAAAAAGCACACATCGAAAACCGTCGTATGCAATACTTATACGCGAGCGGTGAGTCTCACGTATTTATGGATAACGGAACTTACGAGCAAATCGAACTTGGTGAAAACCAAATCGAGCGCGAACTTAAATTCCTAAAAGAAAACATGGAAGTATCTATTATGACATACCAAGATGAAGTACTTGGTGTTGAACTTCCGAACACAGTTGAATTAAAAGTGTCAGAAACAGAGCCTGGTATTAAAGGCGATACGGCTTCTAACGTAACAAAACCAGCTACATTAGAAACTGGTCTTGTTGTACAAGTACCAATCTTCATTAACGAAGGCGAAATGCTTATCATCAACACTGGTGAAGGTAAATACGTTTCTCGTGCATAGTAGAAAAGCACTCGTGATCATCACGAGTGCTTTTTTTTATAGGAAATAGGGTAGATAGTAAATAGTAGTGATAATAAAACTAACTAAAACAAGTGAAAGAGTACCCGCCATATATGGAGTGAAAACAATTTGAAATGGTTTTATTTCGCCAGTCTCAACGCCAGTCAGTGTTTTACTGATTGCGTGATCCGTAATGTTGTTTCTATGAGTATTCATAATAATTAACCACATAATTGCAAATATCGCTAAACTTCCAAGGAAAAAGGTCTCCATAAATGACCAACCGACCAATTTTGAAAAAAGATAAATAAGAGCTAATTCTATTACAATTGTTAAACTAATTTTCAATACCTTCATACTTTCCCCCCCCTCATTTTGCACATATAGTCAATTTTTTAAAAATGGCGCGATACGATATGTAGTACACGAGATGACTTTAGTTCTATCTCTCATGCTGCATCGTCTATACTCTCCATCACTACTGAATATACCATAATATCCCATTGAACAATACGAATATTCGGACTACGTATAGAAGATAGAGAAATATTATGTTTTTACTTCTGAAATAGACAACCCTTGCATATGGTTGTACAAATATATTCTTTTTCAGCATATAGCATTAGTAACCGTTATGGGAGAAGGTGGGAGAATGAAACAGTGGCTAGCGGCAATGGAAACATCCGTGCTTGTAATGGGGTTACTTCGGTTGTTTTCAGGTAGCGCGGAAATATTCGCCGCTTTGCTTATGCTTTATGTGAATGATGCGAAGAAAGCATTGTTTATAAATGGTATGTTGGCGTTTGTTGGACCGACCGTATTAATTTTAACAATGACAATAGGCATAGCGAGTGTGGCAAGTGAGATTTCTTTCTTGAAACTCTTTTTTCTAGCGCTTGGAATTGGCTGCATTTTTATCGCGTTGTTGAAATAGTAAGTCGAGTATAGTGGGGAGAAGCTGATGAAAGAAGTATTAGAAGTTTTACCGAAAACGATGAAGCGGCTAGTGGAAAGTTGTAAGCAATATGATGCTCTAGAGGAAATTCGTGTTCGAATTGGAAGACCGCTAGAGTGTATTGCTCATGGCGAAGTGTTTTTTTATGACTATATCGTTACAGCAGAGGATGCCGTTTACTTATTGAATAAGTTAAGTCAATTCTCAATTTATACGATGGAAGAGGAATTAAAACGTGGGTATGTGACACTTCGAGGAGGACATAGAATCGGCTTAGCTGGAAAAGTCATTACAGAAAAAAGCGCAGTGAAAATGATTCGAGATGTCTCTTCCTTTAATATTCGTATCGCTCGTCAAAAAATAGGAATTGCTGAACCACTTTTGCCGTATTTGTATGAATCACGATGGTTAAACACGATGGTAATTGGCCCACCGCAAACGGGGAAAACAACACTTTTAAGAGATGTAGCACGTTGTATGAGTCAAGGTGTAAGTGCTTCGAAAATTCCTTCTTGTAAAGTGGGGATTGTTGATGAGCGGTCAGAAATTGCAGGTTGTGTGAAAGGTATTCCGCAATATGACTTCGGCACACGAGTAGATGTGTTAGACGCATGTCCAAAAGCTGAAGGAATGATGATGATGATTCGTTCTATGAGTCCAGATATTTTGATTGTAGATGAAATTGGGCGTAAAGAAGATAGTGAAGCAATTATGGAGGCGGTGCATGCTGGGGTTCAGCTTTTTATAAGTGCACATGGATTTTCTTATGATGATGTTGTGAAACGTCCATCACTAAAAGCGGTGCTGGAGCTCGGTATATTTGATAGGTTTGTGGAGCTATCAAAAGCAAGAGGGCCAGGAACAGTTATGCAAGTAAAAGATAAATATGGAAAATCGGTATTACCTCATAGAAAGGCGCAAAGCGTATGGTGAAAATATTTGGTGCAGTGTTAATCGTTGCGGTCAGCACCTTTTTCGGATTTTCATACGCTAAAAGATACAGTGAGAGACCAAGGCAACTTAGATTATTAAAAGCGGCACTTCAATCATTAGAGGCAGAAATTATGTATGGGCACACACCTTTGTCTGAAGCTGCCGAGCGATTAGTGAAACAAATGCCTAAGCCGTTAAATTGGATATTTCAAAGTTTCGCTAGAAGGCTAGAAGGCGGAGAACAAACAGTAAGAGAAGCTTGGATAGATAGTTTGAAAGAAAATTGGAAGCTAACAGCATTTCAACAAACTGAGTACGAAATTTTGCAGCAATTTGGTGAAACGCTCGGACAACATGATCGTGAATCACAACAAAAACATATTCGCTTATGCATTACACATTTAGAGAGAGAAGAAGAAGAAGCGAAAGCATTACAACTGCAATACGAAAAAATGATCAAGAGCTTAGGGGTACTAGCGGGGCTACTTATCGTAATTTTACTACTATAGGAGGGAGAAAGGCGATGTCCATTGATGTTGGATTAATATTTCAAATCGCCGGAATCGGCATTGTTTTAGCTTTTATTCATACCGTACTAAAAGAATTAAAGCGAGAGGATATTGCAAATTGGGTTATCCTTGTCGGTTTTGTCGTTATTTTATTTCATGTGGCATTTTTAATTAATACGCTATTCGACAAGATTAAGAGTGTCTTTCTCTTCCAGTAAAGGAGGCGGTTCGAATCGAAATTATACAAATTGTCGGATTAGGCCTCGTTGCTACGTTTTTAGCGGCTGTATTAAATCAGCATAAATCTAGCATTACGTCGTTATTTATTGTGTTCGTAGGTAGCGTGATGTTTCTTATTTTAATTGATCAAATTCACTCTATTTTACAAATGATTGAGAGAGTAGCGAGTGAAGCGAAAGTTAGCAACGTATATGTAGAAACGTTGCTAAAAATTATTGGGATTGCTTATATTGCTGAGTTTGGAGCACAAATTACAAAAGATGCAGGGCAGGGTGCAATCGCTTCAAAAATTGAATTAGCTGGAAAAATCTTAATTTTAGTAATGGCGATTCCCATTTTGACGGTTGTCATTGAAACTATTCTCGGATTTTTACCGACGGGATAAGGGGGAGTGAATGTTGAGGGGGTTTGGAGCTAAGCTGCTATTTGCTTGCTTCCTTTTCTTTTCTTTACCGGTTGTTGTACAAGCTTCTCCTGTAGAAACAAACGTCGTTGATCAACAATTGGATAAGCTCGGAATTGAAGATGTGAAGCAATTTTGGGACGGGCTTGTTACAAAATATGGAGGTTATTTACCAGAGAGTCAAAAAGGTAGTTTTATGGAGTTTGTAAAGGGAGAAAAAGAAATTTCTATAAAAGAGTGGATGCTAGGTTTATTAAAGTATTTATTTCACGAGCTTGTTGCAAATGGGAAGCTACTTGGAACGCTCATTATGCTTACAATTTTTAGTGCATTGTTGCAATCACTGCAATCTGCATTTTCAAAGAGCAGTGTAAGTAAAATTGCCGATGCTGTTGTATATATGGTACTTATTATTTTCGCTTTAAATAGTTTTTATGTCGTCATGACATATGCAAGAGAAACGATACAAACAATGGTAGATTTCATATTAGCGCTATTGCCAATCTTGCTTGCACTTATAGCAACTGGAGGTGGTGTTGTATCTGTATCGTTTTTTCATCCAATTATTATCTTTTTAATGAACACGAGCGGGCTTTTGATGAATTATATCGTTCTACCACTTTTATTACTTGCAACGATATTAAGTATTGTAAGTACGATGAGTGATCAATATAAAGTTACGAAATTGTCCAAGCTTCTGCAAAACGTTAGCGTTGGGATTATCGGTATTTTTTTAACGATTTTTTTAGGGGTATTATCTGTACAAGGAACAGCGACAGCTGTTGCTGATGGAATCGCTGTGAAAACTGCTAAATTTGTAACAGGGAACTTTATTCCCGTAGTAGGAAGAATGTTTACAGAGGCGGCGGATACTGTTATTAGTGCATCGGGATTATTAAAAAACACAGTCGGAATTATCGGGCTCGTCATTCTATGCTTAATTGTTGCTTTTCCAGCGATTCAAATTTTTTGTATTGCGTTTATTTATAAATTCGCAGCAGCAGTATTACAGCCAGTTGGCAGCGGAGCAATTATTCAATGTTTAGATATTATTGGGCGAAGCATCATTTATGTATTTGCTTGCTTAGCTATCGTATCATTTATGTTCTTTTTAAGTATCACAATTATTATCGCTGCGGGGAACATTACACTTATGATGCGGTAGGAGGTGAAGGGTATGCAATTTGTTACAGAGTGGATTAGAAACATTATCGTTTTTTTACTCTTAGCGACAATGCTTCATCTTATTCTTCCAAATTCAAATTTGCAAAAGTACGTTAAATTCGTTGTAAGTCTATTATTAGTTGTTTTAATCTTAACGCCCCTTTTTAAACTACTGCAAACAGATGTGAATGAAGTAATCGCAAATTTTAATGAAGAGAAGTACGTAGCAGAAGGATCTGTAAAAAATTCAATAGATTCGAAGAAAAAAGAAATACAAGCTCTAACACGTGCATATAGTTTAGAAGAGATGGCTACCAAAATGAAAAAAGAAGTAGGAAAAGAATTCGAGAAAAAGTATGGTATGACAGTCTCTGAAATACAAATAGTCGCAGCGGAAAGTACAGCGGAAGTAAAGTCAGCAAAAGATATTCAAACTGTTGTTGTGACGTTGAAAGAAAAAGAACGTAGTAAAAATGATGCAATCGAAACAGTAAAACCAGTTGAAATTAACACGAAGGAACCTCCGAAAAAAGTAGAAGAAACGAATGTAGAAATGAAAGATTTCTTTTCAAGCAGGTGGCAACTAGAGAATAAACAAATCCAAGTTCAAATGGAAGGGAGGACAGGTAGAGTAAATGGACAATAAAGATAAAAATTCGAAGTTCTCATTTTTTCGAAACTTATTGAATGGGGATGAAAAAGAAAGCAATGAGAAGGGAAAAAAGATAACACCTAAGTTTTTACTTGTCCTACTCATTCTTGGGATTTTGCTTATGTTTTCTAGTAGTCTTTTTTCAAGTGAAAAAGAAGAAGTACCTGTATTTAAAGAACAAAAAACGCAAAACCAAGAAAAAGACGTACCAACTTTTGGACAAAAAAATAATGATAGTATGTCAAATGTAGAAAAGTATGAAAAAGCGTATGAACAAGAATTAAAAGCAGCCTTAGAAGAAATAGCGGGAGTAAAAAATGTAACGATTAAAGTAAATTTAGATTCATCTGAGGAAAAAATATTAGAAAAAAACACAGTGAAACGTTCACAAACAACAGGTGAAACAGATAAGACAGGTGGTAAGAGGGAAGTAGAAGATGAGTCCCTTGATGAAAAGACAGTCATTATACGTGAAGGTGATAAAGAAACTCCCGTTGTTTTACGAACAGAGAAACCGAAAGTACGAGGTGTTCTTGTCGTAGCAAAAGGAGTGGATAATATACAAGTTAAAGCGATGGTAAAAGAAGCTGTCATACGGCTGCTAGATGTACCAGCTCATCGTGTTTCAGTATCACCGAAAAATTGATAGGGAGGAAATAAAGTGTTAAAAAAACAAACGGTTTGGCTATTAACGATGTTAAGTTTAGTTGTTGTACTATCTGTTTATTACGTAACAACTCCTGACAAAATGAATACAGCATCGCCGGCAACAGGTGAAAAGATTGGACAAGAAAAACAAGGTACTGATAAAGCAGTAACAAATGAAGCACCTAAAGAAACGCCAAAAAAAGAAAATACAAGCAAGGAAACATCAAATAAAGAAACAAACAAAGAAACGAACAAAAAAGAGAGTGCTCAAAAAGAAACAAGTAAAAAAGATGCTAACGTAACAGTTCAATCCAGTGATGAAAATTTCACAGCGTTACGTATGCAAATGGAAGATCAGCTAAGTGAACAAAAATCAAGATTACAAGAAGTGATGAATTCAGCAAAATCTTCAGCAACAGAAAAGAGTAAAGCGAAAGATAATTTTGATGCAATTACTACAATGGAAACGAAGCAAGAATTACTTGAGACAGTGATTAAGTCTCAAGGAGGATATAAAGATGCCCTTGTAAGAGCTGATGGAACTGACATTAAAGTAACTGTGAAAGCAGCAAAGCATTCACAAAAAGAAGCGAATAAAATTATACAGCTTGTAAGAAGTGAAGGCGGATCAAAAGATGTAGGTGTGAAATTTGATCCACCAACAAAATAAAAACTAATAATCCGCGAGGGATTCCCTCGCGGATTATTAGTTTTTACAAATCGAATTGTTTGAAAATAGTTATAGAAAAAAGCTATCATTTTCGATAGCTTTTTTCTGTTTCGTCTTTGTAGTTGTTTTTATTATGTTCAACTCGGAACGGAGAAATACGTTGTGAGTAAAAGATTAGCGGTTCATGGTAATGATGATTACTTTTTCCAGATTTGACGTGGATGAAGAGAACGAATGCCCAGACCATTACGGCAGGTAAGAAGAGAATGAGCCATATCATATGTCCACACCTCGATACGATATATTTTCTACACTTTGAACATACTATTCTTATATGAAGGAATGATGAACGGTGTGTAAACAAAAAAATAATATTTGGTAAAAATATGTTGTTGACTATAGATGAAGTGAAGAGTGGAGCGGTAATGATCTGTTTATTGTGTAGCATTTTGAAAAAGTAAGGAATGTTTTTTAGGAAGTGGTCTTGCCAATTTTGTGTGAAACTTGGTATTATTACTAGGTAATAAATTTTTATTGAAATAATATTTTTACAGGAGTTTCGATTTATTATAAAGAAATATAAATTGGAATGTTTAAAAAATTTATCGTAAGATGGAAATAGCAATTATTTCTATTAGTAAATGAAATACATTTTCTAATAGAGTACATCGTATTTTTACAGTCAATCTAGTTTTAGTGACGAGAATCTGTAAAAACGAGACAAACAAGAGTATGGGAGTGGATTTTACATGTTTAAAATTCAAGAAGTTCGTGAATTAATTAAATTAATTGATAGCTCTAATATTGATGAATTTGAATACAAAAAAGATGGTACGACAATCAAAATGAAAAAGCGTGGTAATGAAGTTGTTGCGGTGCAAGCACCTGTAGCAAAACAAGTCGTGCAACCAGTAGCACCTGTTGAAGTTGAAACAACAGTAGCGGCAGCACAAGTGGAAGTACCAAAACAAGAAGAGCAAAAAGTGGTTCAAAATGAAAACCTACATAAAATTACATCACCGATGGTAGGTACATTCTATTCTTCATCTTCGCCTGATACACCTGCATATGTAAGTGTAGGAGACAGAGTATCAAAAGATTCTATCGTATGCATTGTTGAGGCTATGAAGTTATTTAACGAAATCGATGCAGATGTAGATGGTGAAATTGTTGAGATTCTTGTTAATAATGGACAGCTTGTTGAGTATGGACAACCGCTATTTCTTGTAAAAGCGTAATAAGGGAGTCTTTGTGATGATAAAAAAAGTATTAATAGCCAATCGTGGGGAAATTGCTGTACGAATTATTCGTGCTTGTAAAGAAATGGATATTGAAACAGTCGCAATTTATTCAGAAGCAGATAAAGAGTCACTTCACGTACAAATTGCTGATGAGGCGTATTGTGTAGGACCAACGATTTCGAAAGAAAGCTATTTAAATTTGACGAACATTATTAGTGTTGCGAAGTTAACAGGCTGCGATGCTATTCATCCAGGATACGGATTTTTAGCAGAGAATGCAGATTTTGCAGAGCTATGCCGTGAATGTAACTTGATTTTTATCGGTCCAAGTCCAGAAGCTATTTCAAAGATGGGCACAAAAGACGTTGCTCGTGATACAATGAAAGAAGCAGGGGTTCCGATTGTACCAGGTTCACAAGGGATTATTAAAAATACCGAAGAAGCGATCGAGCTTGCTAATCAAATTGGATATCCAGTTATTATTAAAGCGACTGCAGGTGGCGGCGGAAAAGGTATTCGTGTTGCACGCCATGAAGAAGAGCTTGTAAAAGGAATTCAAATTACACAGCAAGAAGCTAGTACCGCTTTTGGGAACCCTGGTGTATACTTAGAAAAGTACGTTGAAGATTTCCGCCATGTTGAGATTCAAATAATGGCAGATACACATGGAAATGCCATTCATTTAGGAGAGCGTGATTGTACAATTCAGCGCCGCTTGCAAAAACTACTAGAAGAAAGTCCATCACCTGCACTTGATGAAAATGTTCGCAAGCAGATGGGTGATGCGGCAGTTAAAGCGGCGGTAGCGGTTGATTATACAGGTGCTGGTACGGTTGAGTTTATTTATGAATATAGAACGAAAAGCTTTTATTTCATGGAGATGAATACGAGAATTCAAGTTGAGCATCCAGTTACTGAAATGGTAACAGGGATGGATTTAATTAAAGAACAAATTCGTGTTGCTTCTGGAGAAAAGTTATCGTTACAGCAAGAAGAAGTACAATTTAATGGTTGGGCAATTGAATGCCGAATTAATGCGGAAAACCCTGCCAAAAAATTCATGCCATCCCCAGGTAAAGTAGAAATGTACTTGCCACCAGGCGGATTTGGTATTCGCGTCGATTCAGCTGTATATCCGGGATATTCAATCCCACCTTTCTATGATTCGATGGTTGCTAAATTAATTGTTCACGGAAAAACACGTGAAGAGGCAATTGCAAAAATGAAGCGTGCACTCAGTGAGTTTGTCATTGAAGGCGTACATACAACAATCCCGTTCCATTTGCAATTGCTAGATCATCCTGATTTTGTAAAAGGTGAGTTTAATACGAAGTTTTTGGAAGAGCATGAACTTGTGACGCAGTGATACATTAAAGGAGGTTTTTTTTCATGGCTGAACATATGTTAGATATGGGTCAAGATACAACTCTTGGTAAAGTAGAAATTGCACCAGAAGTAATTGAAGTAATCGCAGGTATTGCAGCTGCTGAAGTAGAAGGTGTAGCGGCAATGCGTGGTAATTTTGCTACAGATGTTGTTGAGAAGTTAGGTAAGAAAAATCATGGTAAAGGTGTAAAGGTTGAATTAGCAAACGAAGATATTATCGTTGACCTTTATGTTGTAATGTATTTTGGCGTAGCAATTCCAGTTGTTGCACAAAAGATTCAAGACAACATTCGCCAGGCACTCTTTACAATGACAGGGCTTGAGCCAAAAGAAGTGAATGTTCACATCGTTGGCGTAACATTCGAAACACAAAAAACAGAAATTGAACCAGTGTAAGAATGAAAAAGGTGCCTAGTAACATAGGCATCTTTTTTATCGTTTCATTTCTTCACAAATTAAAACCCTCTAATTATTATACTATTTCAAAAAATAAGAAATCAAAAAGAAGATGTTTCGTTTTTCCAAAAAACGTACATTGTGATAAGATATGTAACTTGAAGTTAATCTTTTTATTATTTTTCAGCCTTGTAACCCGTGTGTGAAACGATAAATTGTGTTATTATCATTGTATTATAAGGTTGGAAAATCAATGAAAACTGTAAGAGTAAGTGAATTGACGGCTTATAAATTATAATAATATAACAAAGCATAAGGAAAGACTTGAAGCATAAAGGAGAGTTACAATGAAACGTAGGACGGCTAGAGAAAGAGCTATGCAAGCATTATACCAAATGGATATTACAGGTGAATTAGAACCGAAAGTAGCGGTGGAAAACACGCTAGATGAAGGTGAAGAAACAAATGATTTTCTAGAATCACTTGTAGTAGGTTTTGTAGAAAATAAAGAAGTAATTGATGAAGCGATTCGTCAAAACTTAAAAAAATGGAAGCTGGAGCGTATTAGTATTGTTGATCGCAGTATTTTACGTGTAGCTGTGTATGAAATGAAATACATGGAAGAAATTCCACACAACGTAACAATTAACGAAGCGATTGAAATTGCTAAAACATTTGGGGATGAGGAATCTCGTCGTTTTATTAACGGCGTTTTATCTAATATAAAAGATACACTGTAATTTCTTTAAGGGGGAATCTTAAAATGGTAGCAGTAATCATCAAAGGAAATGAAGTTGCGGAGAAAAAACGAGCACAATTAACAGAAGAAGTTGTGAAGTTGAAAGAGCAAGGGATTGTACCAGGATTAGCAGTTATTCTAGTTGGAGAAGATCCAGCATCTCGTTCTTATGTAAAAGGAAAAGAAAAGGGCTGTGAACAAGTAGGAATCTATTCAGAGCTAATTGAACTTCCTGAAACAATTACTGAGGAGCGTTTGCTTGCTGAAATCGATCGCTTAAATGGCGATGACCGTATTAATGGCATTTTAGTGCAATTACCTTTACCAAAACATATTGAAGAAAAAGCTATCATTGAAAGAATTTCACCAGAAAAAGATGTAGATGGATTTCACCCAATCAGCGTGGGACGTATGATGACGGGACAAGATACATTCCTTCCATGTACACCGCACGGTATCGTAGAATTAGTAAAAGAAACAAATCTTGATATCTCAGGAAAACATGTTGTAGTAATTGGAAGAAGTAATATTGTCGGCAAGCCGGTGGGGCAATTGTTCTTAAATGAAAATGCAACTGTAACATATTGTCATTCTAAAACGCAAAATATGAAAGAGTTAACGAAGTTAGCTGATATTTTAATCGTAGCTGTTGGACGACCTAAAATGGTAACAGCTGATTATATTAAAGAAGGAGCGGTTGTAATCGACGTTGGTGTGAACCGTTTAGAAACAGGTAAACTTTGTGGTGATGTTGACTTTGACAACGTGTTAGATGTTGCAGGTTACATTACACCTGTGCCAAAGGGTGTTGGTCCAATGACGATCACAATGCTTCTTCATAATACTGTTGAATCTGCTAAGCGTGCAGGTGTCGTTTGTAAATAATTTGAGTCGGCTATGAGGAGAGAGAAATGGAAAAACAATATTTAACCGTTACAGCGTTAACACGCTATATAAAAACAAAAATAGAATATGATCCGCATTTGCAGTCTGTTTGGTTAAAAGGTGAAATTTCCAACTTTAAAAATCATAGTCGTGGCCACATGTACTTTACATTGAAAGATGAAAATGCAAGAATCGCAGCGGTTATGTTTGCGGGTCATAATCGTAATATTAAATTCAGACCTGAAAATGGGATGAAGGTACTTGTGAAAGGGAAAATTTCCGTTTACGAGGCGAGTGGTTCTTATCAAATTTATATTCAAGACATGCAGCCTGACGGAGTCGGAAACCTGCATTTAGCTTACGAACAATTAAAGGTTCGTTTAGAGGAAGAAGGTTTGTTTTCTCAAGTTTATAAAAAAACAATTCCTCCTTATGCTAAAACAATAGGTGTGATTACGTCGCCAACAGGGGCAGCGATTCGTGATGTTATAACAACGATTAAACGTCGTTATCCAATTGGAAATGTTATTGTGTTTCCGGTACTTGTACAGGGGGAGTCAGCAGCTCCCTCAATTGTACAAGCGATTCGTACAGCGAATGAAATGGGAGAGATAGATGTCCTAATCGTTGGGCGAGGGGGAGGCTCTATTGAAGAGTTATGGGCTTTCAATGAAGAAATGGTAGCAAGGGCAATCTTTAAGAGTGAGATCCCTATTATTTCGGCAGTAGGCCATGAAACGGACTTTACAATTGCGGATTTTGTTGCCGATTTACGTGCGCCAACACCGACTGCAGCAGCTGAGCTGGCAGCGCCTAACATTATAGAGTTACAAGAAAAGGTATTACAAAGAACTCTAAGATTGCAAAGAGCAATGAGAGAGTTAGTACATAAAAAAGAAGAAAAACTACAAGTATTGCAAAAATCTTATGCGTTCCGTTATCCAAGACAAGTATATGAGCAAAAAGAAGAGCAATTAGATAGAGCGTTAGAACAGCTTGTTTTAGCGAAAGAGCGCTATATTGATAAAAAGGTAAATCAGTTAAAACAGCTTTCATTTTATTTAGAGAAGCACCACCCAGCTCAAAAAATTATGCAAACGAAGGTAGCGGTTGAAACATTGCAAAAGCAATTGCAACGTGAAATGCAAACATTACTTCAAACGAAAGAATTTGCCTTTGTAAGAGCTGCTCAAAAACTTGAAGCGTTAAGTCCGCTTAAAGTAATGATGAGAGGGTACGGGCTTGTATATGATGAAGAGAAGCAAGTGTTAAAAAGTGTGAAAGATGTCAGCCTTGGAGATGCTGTTTCAGTTCAATTACAAGATGGAATACTAGATTGTAGCGTATCAGGCATAGAGGAGCGTGAATTGAATAATGGAAAATAAATTAAGCTTTGAAGAGGCAATTTCGCAACTTGAGCACCTCGTTTCTAAGCTAGAGCAAGGTGACGTACCTTTAGAAGAAGCAATTTCTTATTTTAAAGAGGGTATGGAATTATCTAAGCTTTGTGATGAGAAGTTGAAGAACGTACAAGAACAAATGGCAGTTATTCTTGGGGAAGATGGAGAGCTTGAACCGTTTACTGCTTTAGGAGATGAAGCATAGTGACTATTGCTTTTGATACTTTTTTGAAAGAAAGTAAAACTTTCGTAGAAGAGAAGCTTGTAAGCTATGCAAATGAATTACAATGTCCAAATGTACTTCGTGAAGCGATGGCATATTCTTTGGAAGCGGGTGGAAAGCGTCTCCGCCCGTTACTTTTATTTGCGACATTACAAGCGTTTGGTAAAGAAAAAAATCTTGGAATAGGTGCAGCTTGTGCTCTTGAAATGATACATACATACTCGTTAGTTCATGATGATTTACCTTGTATGGATGATGATGATTTAAGAAGAGGTAAGCCCACAAATCATAAAGTATTTGGTGAAGCGATGGCAGTTTTAGCAGGCGATGGTTTGTTGACGTATGCTTTTCAAGTTATTATGGCATATGAACAAAAGGAAATCTCTGCTGAAAAAAAAGTAAGACTTGTACTTGAGCTTGCAAAAGCGGCAGGACCAGAAGGAATGGTTGGCGGACAAGTGGCAGATATGGAAGCTGAAGGGAAACAGCTTACGATTGATGAGTTGGAGTATATTCATAAGCATAAGACTGGGAAACTACTTGAATTCGCTGTACTTGCAGGATCGATACTTTCTGATGCCACAGAAGAACAAGAAGAAAAGTTACTTGCGTTTGCAAAATATATCGGCCTAGCTTTCCAAATTCGAGATGATATTTTAGATGTGGAAGGAACCGAAGAAGAGATTGGAAAACCGATTGGTAGTGATGTTTCCAACGAAAAGAGCACATATACGACGTTATTTACTGTAGATAGAGCAAAGGATATTTTAGAAGAAACAATTGCAAAAGCAAAAGGTGCTATTCGTTCCTTGCAATTACAAGATGAATATTTACTATCTATTTGCGATTTGATTGCAAAACGTAATAACTAATATAACAGCGTTTCCATTTGTTGAGTCATTCATCATTTTATGATATAAATGTAGGAAAAGGTTTTTCTTTTCTTGTTATTGGCAAAAATATATGTAGATTACATTGCCGTTATCACTTCGTGTTAGCGGCTATTTTTTTCATCGCCTAAAGAAATATGGTTTATAATAGGATTAGGGCGCAATAGACTGGTTAATTGCAGGACAAGGTGAAAAATAAAAAAAAGATAATTTCTTGTTTTGTGTAAATGTTTTTTATAATATTTGACATGTTGACAGATTATGAAATGAAAGTGAGTGATCCATGTGGATCTAACGCAAATTCAAAACCCTAGTTTTTTGAAAGATATGTCTATCGGTGAACTAGAGGGATTGAGTGAGGATATTCGTAAGTTTTTAATTGAAGAGCTCTCTCAAACAGGTGGACATATTGCACCTAATTTAGGTGTAGTAGAACTCACAATTGCTCTGCATAAATTATTTGATAGTCCGAAAGATAAATTTTTATGGGACGTAGGACATCAATCCTATGTACATAAAATTTTAACAGGACGTGCAAAGGAATTCGGTACATTAAGGCAATATCAAGGTCTATGTGGTTTCCCAAAACGTTGCGAGAGTGAGCATGATGTATGGGAAACTGGCCATAGCTCGACATCATTATCTGCTGCAATGGGAATGGCTCTAGCACGTGATTTAAAGAAAACGAAAGAATATGTTATACCAATCATTGGAGATGGTGCTCTAACCGGCGGAATGGCTTTAGAGGCATTGAACCATATTGGACATGAAAAAACGGACATGATTGTTATTTTGAATGATAATGAAATGTCAATTGCACCAAACGTTGGTGCGCTTCATAATGTACTTGGACGTCTACGTACCGCAGGGAAATACCATTGGGTAAAAGATGAACTAGAGTATATATTAAAGAAAATCCCAGCAGTCGGTGGGAAAGTTGCTGCGACAGCAGAGAAAATAAAAGATAGTCTTAAATATTTACTAGTATCCGGTGTCTTTTTCGAAGAATTAGGCTTTACATATTTAGGTCCAGTTGATGGGCACGATTATGAAAAGTTATTCGAAACGTTGCAATATGCAAAGAAAACAAAAGGCCCAGTGCTTGTTCATGTTATTACGAAAAAAGGAAAAGGTTTTAAACCAGCTGAGAGTGATGTTATTGGAACTTGGCATGGAACAGGGCCTTATAAAATTGAATCAGGTGACTTCGTTAAACCGAAAGAAGTTGCACCAGCATGGAGTACTGTTGTTAGTGATACAGTACTTAAGCTAGCGAGAACGGATGAGCGTATCGTTGCAATTACACCTGCAATGCCTGTTGGATCGAAACTTGAGAAATTCCAAAAAGAATTCCCCGATCGTATGATTGATGTAGGTATTGCAGAACAGCATGCTACAACAATGGCGGCGGGTATGGCAACGCAAGGAATGAAGCCATTCTTAGCGATTTATTCAACATTTTTACAAAGAGCATATGATCAAGTTGTTCATGATATATGCCGCCAAAATTTAAATGTCTTCATCGGAATCGATCGCTCTGGTTTAGTAGGAGCAGATGGTGAAACGCATCAAGGTGTATTTGACATCTCATTCTTACGTCATTTGCCGAACATGGTACTTATGATGCCGAAAGATGAAAATGAAGGGCAACATTTAGTATATACGGCGATGCAATATGAAGATGGACCAATCGCATTACGTTATGCGCGCGGTAATGGACTTGGTGTTCATATGGATGAAGAATTAAAGGCGATTCCAATCGGTACTTGGGAAACGTTAAAAGAAGGTACACAAGCGGCTATTTTAACATTTGGTACGACAATACCAATGGCAATGGAAGCAGCTGAGCGTCTTGAAAAGGCTGGAGTTTCAGTAAAAGTAGTGAACGCTCGCTTTATTAAACCGATGGATGAAGCATATTTACATGATCTCTTAGGGAAAAATATACCGATTTTAACGATTGAAGAAGCTTGTTTAATTGGTGGTTTTGGAACGGGAGTAGTTGAATTTGCATCTGAGAACGGGTACCATAGTGCGTTAATTGAACGAATGGGTATTCCAGACCGTTTCATAGAGCACGGTAGTGTAACAAAATTATTAGAAGAAATTGGTTTAACGACAGATGCTGTTGTAGACCGTATTCATACAATGATTCCATCAAAACAAAAAAGGGCGTAACAAATGAGTGCAAAAAAAGAAAGAGTAGATGTACTATTAGTAGAGCGAGGGCTTATAGAAACACGTGAGAAAGCAAAACGCGCCGTTATGGCCGGACTTGTATATGCGAATGAGATGAGACTTGATAAGCCAGGAGAGAAGATCCCACAAGATACAGAGATTACGGTGAAGGGACAAGTTATGCCGTATGTAAGCCGTGGTGGTTATAAACTTGAAAAGGCATTAGAGACATTTCACCTGGATTTACAAGATAAAGTTATGATAGATATTGGTTCATCAACTGGTGGCTTTACAGATTGTGCGCTTCAAAACGGAGCGAAATTATCTTATGCATTAGATGTAGGATACAATCAACTTGCGTGGAAATTGCGTCAAGATGAGCGTGTTGTCGTAATGGAACGGACAAACTTCCGTTACGTGACACCAGCAGACTTAGACCGTGGTTTACCGCAATTTGCTAGTATCGATGTTTCATTTATATCATTAAAGCTTATACTGCCGGTTTTAAAAACAATGCTTATGCCTAATGGGGATGTAGCAGCGTTAATTAAACCACAGTTTGAAGCTGGAAGAGAGCAAGTTGGGAAAAAAGGTATCGTTCGTGATCGAAAAGTACATGAGGCTGTCGTAGAAATGATTGTCGACTTTGCTATAAAAGAAGGGTACGACGTAGAAGGTTTAACATTCTCACCAATTACGGGCGGGGATGGTAATATTGAATTTTTAGTTCATCTGAAATGGCATGGTGAACGTGAGAATGGCGAAAATCATTCTCCAGTTTCTGTTGAGCAAGTAGTTACAGAGGCGCATGATGTCCTAAAACAAAAAGGAAAAGGGGAATAACATATGTTGTTCCTCTTTTTGTTGTAATTGTATAATGATTGTAAAAACAATTGTGTACAAGCAACGAATTATAAGTTAACATAAATAAGTGAAGTATACCAATGTTTAAACTATGGTAAGAGATAGTGTGAGGTGCAAATGTATGAATAAAGGTCAGCGCCATATTAAAATCAGGGAAATTATTGCGAACAAAGAAATTGAAACACAAGATGAATTAGTTGATATTTTACGTAATGAGGGATTTAATGTAACGCAAGCAACAGTATCGCGCGATATTAAAGAACTGCACTTAGTGAAAGTGCCATTACATGATGGGCGCTATAAATATAGCTTGCCAGCAGATCAACGATTTAACCCGTTACAAAAATTAAAACGCAATCTAGTGGATTCATTTGTAAAATTAGACACGGCAGGACATATGCTTGTGCTAAAAACACTGCCTGGTAACGCTCATTCACTTGGAGCACTTATTGATCATTTAGAGTGGGATGAGATCATCGGAACCATTTGTGGTGATGATACTTGCTTAATTATTTGCCGTACACCTGAAGATACAGGTGTTGTCTCTGATCGTTTCTTAAATATGTTGTAAAAAAAATCTTGTTTACTTTCCTCTGTAAAGTGGAAAGTGAACAGGATTTTTTTATTGGTTAAAAATGTGAATTCTTAATTGTAATATAATATTTTCTTTGAATAAAATTAGAAAATAGGTGGATTGACCCGTAAAACGAATGTTTGGTACAATGGAGCGGTTAGAAAAGTAATTTATACATACAAACATATAGTTTGACTATTTGAATGAAGAACTGAGAAAAGCCCTTAATAGGGGATTAGTTTATAACGAGGTGAATGGGGCATTGTTATCGGAATTATCGATTAGAAACTTTGCTATTATTGAGGCATTAAATATTTCTTTTCAAAAAGGGTTAACGGTTTTAAGTGGTGAAACAGGGGCCGGAAAATCGATTATTATTGATGCGATTAGTTTACTTGTAGGTGGCCGTGGTTCAGCGGAATTTGTTCGATACGGAACAGAAAAAGCTGAGATAGAAGGGCTATTTTATGTAGAAGATGATAAGCATCCGTGTATTGAAAAAGCAGAAGAGTTGGATATAGAAATAGAAGACGGCATGATTATTTTGAAGCGTGATATCGCTGCAAACGGAAAAAGTGTATGTCGTGTAAATGGGAAACTGGTCACCCTTAGTATATTAAAGGAAATTGGAAAAACACTTGTTGATATTCATGGGCAGCACGAAACACAAGATTTAATGAATGAAGAGCGTCATCTATTTATGCTTGATCATTTTGATGGAGATCGCATTGTTAAACAATTGGGTATATATCAAAATGTATACGCTGACTATGAGAAATTAAAAAAACAGTTAAAATCGTTAAGTGAAAATGAACAACAAATGGCGCATCGCTTAGATTTAATTCAATTCCAGCATGAAGAAATCAGTAAGGCGGATTTAAAGATGGATGAAGAAATTGAATTAACTGAAGAACGATTGCGAATTTCTAATTTTGAAAAAATTTATAAAGCATTAGGCGATGCATATCGCTCATTAAGCGCTGACGGACAAGGGTTAGATAATGTACGAAGCGCAATGGGACAAATGGAGAGTATTACACATTTAGATGAAGTTTATCAAGAAAATCATGATTCAATTGCAAATAGCTACTACTTATTAGAAGAAGTTGCATATCAACTTAGAGAAAAGCTCGATATGATGGAATATGATCCGAAGCGTTTAGACGAAATTGAAACGCGTTTAAATGAAATTCGTATGCTAAAGAGAAAATATGGAAATACTGTAGAAGAGATTTTAGCGTATGCTGATAAAATTGAACAAGAAATTTTTACGATTGAAAATAAAGACGTTCATATTGAAACGACGAAGAAGCAATTAAAGGAATTAGAAAGTGTTATTATGCAAGAAGCAACGTCGTTAAGTAATATGCGTCATGAGCTTGCAGAGCATCTTACAAATGCCATTCATCAGGAATTAAAAGAATTATATATGGAGAAAACAAAATTTGAAGTGAGAATCATGAAGAGAGAAGGAAATGCTGAAGAGCCTCTTGTTGAGGGTGCCCCGGTAAGACTTACGGCGGATGGCTACGATCATGTGGAATTTTATATTTCAACAAATCCAGGTGAGCCGCTAAAACCACTTTCAAAGGTCGCTTCGGGCGGAGAGTTATCTCGTATTATTTTAGCTTTAAAAAGCATTTTTTCTAAGCATCAAGGTGTTGCATCTGTTATTTTTGATGAAGTGGATACTGGTGTAAGTGGTCGGGTTGCACAGGCTATTGCGGAAAAAATTTATCGAGTATCAGTAAACTCGCAAGTACTTTGTATTACGCACTTACCTCAAGTAGCTTCAATGGCGGATTCACATTTATTTATTCGAAAACAAGTAGCGAATGATCGGACAATTACATCAGTTACCGTTTTAACTATGGAGGATAAAGTAACAGAAATAGCTCGAATGATTTCTGGTGTGGAAATTACAGATTTAACGACAGAACATGCGAAAGAATTACTTACGCAAGCGCATCATTTTAAACAGACAGCAGAGGCTATCCAGTAATGGATAGCTTTTTTTCTCAAATAATGATTTCTTAATTCTTCCGGTTATAAATAAAGCACTGCAAGGAGAGATTAAAAAGTGAAGCCAAGAGGCTGAATGTGGGGTAGGAGCGAGGAGAGTGAACAAATTGAGATTAGAAAGATTTCGCAAAATAATAGGTCTTTGTCTCCTTGTTTCTTTAGTTTTTATTGGGTGTTTTAAACCGCTTCGGACGTTTATTTCATCCCCGAAGCAACTTGTTGTTTTTGAAGGGCAACAATCAGAAATAGCTTCATTACCAGTTTTTCAAGCTTCATCTACAGATCGTCATGTGTTTACAGTAAGTTCCAATGAACAAAAACAAGGACTTATGGTAAATCCTCATCAAAATGGTGAAGCAGATATGGTGTTTCAGCTTGCTGGTTTTCCAGTGAAAAAAGTAAATGTGAAAGTATTGAAAGATTTTAAAGTTATTCCAGGTGGACAATCAATTGGTGTGAAGTTAAATACAAAAGGGGTACTTGTTGTAGGCCATCATTTAATTCAAACTGAAAAAGGGAAAGTATCTCCTGGTGAAACAGCTGGTGTGCAAATTGGAGATATGATTACTGAAATTAATGGTAAAACAATTGAAAGGATGAGTGATGTAGCACCATTTATTCATAATAGTGGTGAAACAGGTGAACCGCTTAATCTTGTTTTGTTAAGAGATGGAAAACATATTCGCACTAAGTTAACACCACAAAAAGACAGTGGAGAATCGTCTTATCGTATTGGTTTATATATTCGTGATTCGGCAGCTGGAATCGGAACAATGACATTTGTTCATCCTGATTCTATGAAATATGGGGCACTTGGTCATGTCATTTCTGATAACGATACGAAAAAGCCGATTCAAGTCGAAGATGGACAAATTATGCGTTCGACAGTTACATCAATTGAAAGAGGTAGTCATGGGAATCCAGGAGAGAAATTAGCGAGGTTCTCACCAGATCGTGAAGTGATTGGTAATATTACAATAAATAGTCCATTTGGCATATTCGGGAAATTAAATACAAATATACCAAATGGCGTAATGGATAAAGCGATGCCTATTGCACTATCTCATCAAGTAAAAGAGGGACCGGCAAAAATATTAACAGTTATTGATAAAGATAAAGTGGAAGCGTTTGATATTGAAGTTGTAAGTACAGTACCGCAAAAGTTTCCAGCTACAAAAGGCATGGTAATAAAAGTAACAGACAAACGTTTATTAGCGAAAACGGGTGGTATCGTACAAGGCATGAGCGGAAGTCCAATTGTACAAAACGGGAAAGTAATTGGTGCTGTTACACATGTATTTGTAAATGATCCAACATCAGGATATGGTGTTCATATTGAATGGATGTTACATGAGGCTGGAATTAACATTTATGAACAAGAAAGAAAAGCGAGCTAATTATTAATTAGCTCGCTTTTCTGTTGAAAAATTCGTTGAAATTTTGTAAAAGCTCCGCAAGAGGTGTTTTTTGTTGTAAAATAAAAGAAAAGGGTTGAACGTTTCGTTGTATTTCTATGATGGAATGTGTTGCGAAAGGGAATAAATGAACGATAAACATATTTTTTTGTGATTTTATCGGAAAGTAACAAACTTTAAAAGGGAATTTTCACACAATTGTCGAACAATTCATGTAGCCTAGAAGGATACACATGTCGGAGAATCGATTCGGTAAGGGAGGAAAAGCTGTGGAGAAAATTAAAGTCTGTCTTGTGGATGATAATAAAGAATTAGTATCAATGCTAGAGAGTTACGTAGCTGCTCAAGATGATATGGAAGTAATCGGTACTGCTTATAATGGTCAAGAGTGTTTAAATTTATTAAATGATAAGCAGCCGGATGTACTTGTTTTAGACATTATTATGCCACATTTAGATGGTTTAGCTGTACTAGAGAAAATGCGAAATATTGAAAGGCTAAGACAGCCTAGCGTAATTATGTTGACAGCATTTGGACAAGAAGATGTGACGACAAAAGCAGTTGACTTAGGTGCTTCATATTTCATATTAAAACCATTTGATATGGAGAATTTAACGAGTCATATTCGTCAAGTGAGCGGTAAGGCGAACGCTACCATTAAACGTCCACTTCCATCTTTCCGTTCAGCAACTACAATAGATGGAAAACCGAAAAACTTAGACGCGAGCATTACGAGTATCATTCATGAAATCGGTGTACCTGCTCATATTAAAGGGTATATGTACTTAAGGGAAGCAATCTCTATGGTGTACAATGATATCGAATTACTTGGATCTATTACGAAAGTATTGTATCCAGATATCGCGAAGAAATATAATACAACAGCAAGCCGCGTCGAGCGTGCAATCCGTCACGCAATTGAAGTAGCATGGAGTCGTGGGAATATTGATTCTATTTCGTCCTTATTCGGTTATACAGTATCCATGTCAAAAGCAAAACCTACGAATTCCGAGTTCATTGCGATGGTTGCGGATAAGCTAAGACTTGAACATAAAGCTTCGTAAACGCTGTATTATCAAGATGTTAAGCGTATTTCATAACAAAATTTAATAACCAACGAATTACGTATGTCGGCAATAAAGTACATAGGTAATTGGCGGTTAATTTAAAAACCTTCTATTTATTGGATTGAAATTTTAATTCCAATAGTTAGGGGGTTTTTTTGTTGTATGAATAACTTTCAGATGAATGTTGAAAACTTTTTACTTCATTGCGATGGAAAGCATTTAAGTAGGAAAACAATTCGGTCATACGACCAAACATTGAAACTTTTTGCTTCATATTTGGAAAGAGAACTAAAGATTACGGATGTTGATAAGGTGAAACCTCTCCATATTCGAACTTACATTAAATATTTGCGGGAACGTGGTAAATACACATTTACATCTAATACGGCTAGTGAACAAATTAATTATCCAACACGTAGAACAGATTATGGAAAGACCATTAGTGAAACAACAATTGCTAATTACCTTCGTAATATTAAGGTGTTTTTTAACTTTTTAGAAGCTGAAGAGGATATTGTTAAGAATCCGGTATCTAAAATTGAGTCGATTAAGCCGCAACGGAAACAAAAGATATTGTTATCAGTAGATGAAATAAAGAAAGTGCTGTATTCAATTGATATAAGTACATTCCATGGGTTTAGAAGTTACGTCATGATTAAACTTATTTTAGATACAGGTATACGTGCAGGAGAATGCTGTAGTATGCAAGCCGAAGACCTGGATATAAAAAATAAAAGTATCCTAATTACGAATCCGAAAAATAAGAAACAACGATATGTGTATTTTTCTAATATCATGGCTAACGATTTAAAGCGTTGGTTGAAGTATAGGGATAGATTTAGTGATGCAGAGTATTTGTTTCCTACGATAAGAGGGACAATGCTGAACGTCAATAATTTTGAGGCGAGTATTAGAAGTATTGGTAAAAAGGTAGGTGTACATTTCACGCCTCACCAATTAAGAAATAACTTTGCAAAGTATTACATTCTTAATGGTGGTGATTGGTTTAGTTTGTCTAGGGTATTAGGTCATTCGTCGGTAGAAGTAACTCAAAGGGCGTATTTAGACTTTACTGATGATGAGATTAAAAATAAATATCAACGTCATTCACCGCTAGCAAGTATGAAATTCTAAGTAAAAGAAAAAAAGGCCCCAGCGGGAACTGAGGGCCAAAAGTTAAGTTTAAATTCAAAACTAAATAACGGATATTCCGTACATTCAGCACTTGTATTATACCATTTTTGAAAAATGGATAGCAAGAGGTCTAGTTTCTTATTGTCTTTTTTAGGTGATTAGTGGCGTTGGTGTGCGGGAATTCCGAACGTGGATACCGTGCCCATGAAGGAACGCTGTGAAGTGTATCCTACAATAAACGGGGTTTAATGTAGCCAACGCAGAAAATACATTCGGATATCGGTTCATTGACGCATTTACAACCGTATAACGTAAGCGAGGTAAAGGACAAAAGCCTTGTATACCGAAGCCTAAGGGACGTAAGTTCTAGCCGCGATGATAGCCAAGACGTGGATGGTAAAGAGTGTCTGGAGGGTCAAATAAGACGTAATTGTACGGCTGTAGTTAGCCATTTACTATTAAGCGGCGATTACGACACTGATTCACGGCTGTTTTCGTACTTTGTTACGAGGCTAGCGGGTTTTGTAACGAATTACCCGAAAGGGAACGGTGTAGGGCGTGGACACGCACCGTACGGCGAAAAAACATGTTGTATTAATAGCCGATAAGTTACAAGCAAATAGTATAGCCTTTTTACAGCTATAACTGATTGCAGTCAATGCGTCTTTCTATACAATACGGAGACCTCGTCGGCATGACGATAGTATTGTGGATAGACTTTAATCTTGTGAATTTTTGAAAGGGAGAAGTCTATCCACCAAGCCGTTTTCCTCGTAACAATTCGATAGTATGAAGACCTTCAAAGAAAAAAGTCAATGCGAATAACACCGAAATCTAAAAACCTTAAGCTGTTAGTCGCCTAAGGTAAAACTAATATGCAAAGTATAGTGAAACTATAGCAAATGATTACTGTATAGAGAGTAGATATAGAGGAACATGTAAAAGTACTATTGGAAGGAATGGAATATATGATTAGATTTAGGGGATTTGTCACCGTATTTAAACGAAATTGTAAGTTTATGTAGATTTTTAAGATTGAAAATTATAAAATTTTAATTGATTTAAAAATTTCTGTTAAATGAAAGGTTGATAATCGATGATAAATGAATTTAGGCATTTGGGAGAAGGGTATACAGTAATATATTGTCCGGATGCAGCAACAAAACAAGTGAAAGAAGTGTATATTGAAACAGAAGATTTTTCAAAGGTTGATATGGCTATCGAGGGGGCATGGAAAAGTTGGAAAAGGGATAAGAAAAAGTATATAGGTGGAAGTGTTGGAAGAAAAACAATTAATTTGGCACGACTCATTATGGGTATTGATAGTAGGATAAAACACGTTGTAAATTTGACAGATAATCCTTATGATTTGAGAAAATGCAATTTAATTGTAACGAATTGTGGAGATAATCAAAAGTCAGATGTAAGAAGTGAGATAGAAAAATTGAAGAAAAAAGTGCCACCTATATCAAAAATTCAAAATAAAGAATCTCAAACATCAATGCAACAGCAGTTAGTATTGCATAACGATGAAGGTAGAAAGTATTTGAACCGTACTGAAGTAGCTGGAATCCTAGGGATTGGAAAGAGTACTATTAGCTATTGGATTAAACGAAATAATCTCTCTGTAAAAAGGGATGAAATGGGAAAGATTATATTTGATGATGAGTTAATAGGGAAACTAAAAGAGATAAAGGACACAGTGAAGCCGATAAAAAAAGAGGATTCGGAAAAACAACAGAATCCCCCAAAACAAGATATTCGAATTATGAAAGATTACAGAACTAACGACTATTTATTAGTAGAAATAGAGAGTGCTGGCACACTTTCTGAAATAAAAAGGTTTAATAAGCAACAAATAGAACAATTAAGAGAATCTTTCTCGAATATACTTTCATAATAAGGTCGTAGGTTTCTTTGTCAATATCATGGATAAAATTTAGGTAAACCTAAAGAGGCTGATAAACCGACAAGACTGCTAAATGCTTTCAGTAGTGACGGGGATACCTTATTAATAACAAGGTGTAATGAGAAATACAGATAGATAGCAAATGTTGTATAGCGGGGACGAATTTACGTTCTTGCTTTTTTGTTATTCGGATAAAAATATTATTTGTTGTGACAAACTAACGAAAAATATTGTATTTATTACTGTATAAGACGGGAAAGGAGTTAATACTACGCAACAATATATTATGAAGGCTTATGTAGTATTGCCTATTAATATTCAGTATCTTCTCGAATGAATAAGTAGATAAGAACGTACAGAATCGAAGGGGGGTAGAAGGGAATTAGCAAAAGATACATAAAAGCAAAGTTAGTTGTCTAGAAATGTGTTTCTCGGTGAAGATTTTAATGTTTTCCAGGGAGAAAATTTACTTTTATGTCCGCTGGCATTATAGCGTGATTTGGTTCCAATGCTACATAGACCCCTTAAAATTATGGTAAAATTTATATGGAGGCTATCTTCGTTAAGGAATTATATATGATAAGCGTTTTACGTTCGGGGGGATAATCGATGAAGAAATCGAATAAATTAAGTGGAGGGAAATCTGTAGCATTATTTGCTTCTTTTTCATTACTAATTGGTTTGGTAATGTGTATAAGGGCACAATTTCCAATTGCAAATATTCGTCCTATAGAATTTAATTTACTTAATGCTTTTATAATGGTAACTGGGGTTATATGTGTTGCTATAAAAGGGTTTGAATTGCTGACCAATCGTGAGGTGAATAGAAATAGAATAATGTACATTGGAATTGCTATAACAGCTGTTTTGGGGTCTTCTTATTCATTCTGTTATATCTTTGAAAAGATGGGATATTTTCATCTTGAATATCTTCCTTTAAATAATGATACGAGTTTCACAAGTGTATATTTCTTCGCATTATATACTTTTATATATAATGGTTTTATTATTGATTGGTGCGATAATATAGAAATTAAATTAACCAAGTTCTTTATGCTGGCTATTATTGAGGTTCCTAATCTTATATCTTGGTGGTGGTTAATATACATTGCACCATTAAGTTTCGTAGAAGAGAACAGTCAAAATCATTTTTGGATGACTTTCTTCTTTGCATTAAGCATTGTTTTATTCTTGGTTAGTTTTCGTCTTAGAAAAAAAGAAAATTGTATGTTACAACATAACGTAGAGAATTTTTAAGGTGTATGCTGTGCAATAGGCTTATTATGAGGTTACATAAAAGCAAAGTTAATTTGTCATGAAAATTCAACATTTTATTTCTTGTAAAATGGTCACACAGATTGTGCTATAAGTAAAGAAGAACTTAAACGAAAGAAATAAACGTTATTAATAAATTTAAAGCTTTGCTTATACTCTTTTTAATGAATAAATCTAACGAGATTTCGTTGAAAAGATAAAACAAGTCATTCAGACCTAATGGTCTTCACTAGGCTACGCCAAGTTTTTTTAGAAAAAGATATTTGATAAGTCTCCAACAAACTACAAGATAAATTAGAGGATAAGCCTTTTCGTTTTCTTACTAAATTAATATTTCTTCTTGAAGCCTACGGCGTTTTGTCGTGGGTTCTTTTTTATGTCTTCATATTTCTCAATTTGTATAAAAAGTTTCATTTTCTTCTTGTTAAATAGAGGTACAGATGGACATAAGAGTAGGGAAAGCTTAGCTACCTTTTCCGTAGTAAAAAAACAAACGGGGGGAATATTCATATGGAACAAAAAGAACTCAAAATCGAAATTATGTTGAAGCCAAAAACAGTCGGTATTTTACGTCGAATCAAAGGTGTTACGGCTGTTCAATTAGCTGACAGGATGTTTGTAAGTCATTCGGTAGTAAAGAAAGCCGAATGCGGACAAGTCCTGATTTCGAATATAATGAACGTTCGTTTATGGAAAGCGTTAGCGGGGCTTGGATATTCCGTAGAGGATATTTACGTAATCAATATGTTTGTAGAACAAAAAGGGGGGCGTTGTGGATGAAACAGCGTAAACTTACACCTCAACAATTAGAAGTCCTAACACAAATATTCGAGAGACAAAGGGCGGGCGAAACGTTAACAGCTATCGCAAAAGATATGAAACTAGACCGTCGGACCATTTACAATTGGCGTCAACGTACTGAATGGGCCGAAATGGAAAAGGAATTGCGAAGACGTCTTATTAATGATGCGTACGAATCCGTTATGGAAACGTTAGTTAAAAACGCGGTTTCGGGGAAATCGCCAAAATGGACGGAACTCTATTTAAAATCAACTGGGCGACTTAAAGACGTCGCTGAAATCCAAACCAAACAAGCAATCACAATCAAAGAAGAAGGAATTACGGATGACCTACTTGCGGAACTAGACGCATTATTGAAAGGTTAGTTTGTTTATCTTATAGGAGGAAAATAATTATGATACACAATTTATCACCAATGGAAAAAGTAATGTTAGGTTATGGGGCAATCGAAGACCCTTATACAGATGAAAAAGAAATTACGGAAGCGGTAACGAATCAACAACGACCTGAAACGAAAACATTCGGACAAATGCTAACAAATAATCCATATAGCAATGTCAATGCATTTGTAAATATCAGCAATGGCTATGCAAAGAGTGTTGGGGAAAACGCCCCCGGTCTTCATAAAGACGCTAGAAAGATTCAACGTCTTCAAGCTGAACAAGAAGCGATTGCTGGGCGTATAGCGGCTATTCATGATAAATATGCACAATAAGGGGAATGGGCGGCGTAGGATGTCTGTTCCTCTCTTTTTTATTTGTATAGAACAAATAAAATCTATGAATCGTTAGGACGTCGCTAGAAGGACGCTAGATACGTTGAAATTGAAGCTATAACTATCCACGAAACCACCCGAATGTGTAACAGATTTCATTTCCGTATTTGTGTAGCGAAGCCGAAAGAATTCGCATCGTTGTAAGGGTTGTAAGCAATCCCAAAGGATTATTCTAAAAGGGAATGTGAAAACAAAATTTGATAGTCTTAAAAGGTACACGTTTGTAGACGGTAGGTAATCCATCATAAAACAGTACATTAATTAACGGAAATAAACCTTTATGTACGTCTATAAAGTAATTGACCTTTATGGACTGTCGTTATATATTAAGACTATCAAATAAATGAACGGTGGTTTTAATTATGGGAATCAACTTCGGTTATATTCGTGTATCAACTAAGGAACAGAATTTAGACAGACAATTCACGGCGTTACAATCGTATGTAACGGACGAGAAATACATATACAGTGATAAAGCAAGCGGTAAAGATATGGAACGCGAGGGTTTCCAAAACATGCTTAAAGCTATGCGTGGGGGCGACACTCTTTACATTAAATCTATTGACCGTTTAGGACGTAACAAACAACAAATCAAGGATTACTTGGAATACTTCAAAAAAGAAGGAATCCGAGTTAAAATCATCGACTTACCTACGACAATGCAGGACGTTCCCGCAGGGCAAGAATGGGTTATAGATATGATTAATAATATTATCATTGAGGTTTATACTTCTATCGCACAACAAGAAAGAGAAACAATCAGACAGCGACAAAGAGAAGGTATCGACGTTGCAAAATCAAAGGGTAAGCATTTGGGACGTCCTGTTATGGAACTTCCTAAAGAGTGGGATAAGCTATACAAAGAATGGAAAGACGGAAAGATTAAAGCCATTGAATTTATGGACAAGGTAGATATGAAGAAAGCGACGTTCTACAAGAAAGTAAAAGAGTACGAGAGTAGAATTTAAGGGGTGCGGTACATTGCACCCCCGCCCTGTCTTTGCAAATGTATCCGCAGTGTCATTGCAAGGTCACCGCAAATTAACAGGGGGTACACTTCAAAAGGTGGTACGTATTTAAAGCCCCTGTACTTCATTTGTACGAACCCTATTCCAAACGGTATGGAACAACTAATATTAGGTCAATGCTATCACACGGCAGGAGGGAAGCAGGGCAGTTAAACACGTATATCATTACCTATCTATCGCTATCGAATAACATGTAAGCAACACCATGACGCATTGTTTATCGTATCTCATTATGGATATCGAATCCCATTGTTCCCGTAACGCAATGACTACTAATAAATGTTATTACTATTACATACAAAACGTATGTCTTGAGTATGGAACAACAATGATAATTGTCTACTTATCATTCATTGATATTGATTTGCTAATGTTTTATTGTAATTGAATCTTCATTCAAACCTTTCATCATTTAATCTATTTGAATTACTTTGTTTTGAATATTAATTTTCAATTTTTTCTTTCGTAAATATTTCGATTCTCTTCATTGGGTTAGCCCCAGTAGAATATATTTATAAATTTAATCGAAAGACGATAAGGCCCCCATCACGGGGGAAGGGGGCAAATAGCCCTGAAGTAAAGCCCATCGAAAATACACGTAATAAATTTTATTCCAATTAGTTCCTTTCGTAATGAATTTTCTTTTTGTTAATCACAAAATGCATGTCACAAATTGAGGAACGAGAGACCAATAGAAAGTGTAAGGAAAAAAATCAAACACTTTCGGAGGAATTTTATTATGACTACAATTATTAAAAACGAAGAGACATTCATTATTGACGCTAACGTTCGTGAATCACATATGAACCGTGTCGAGGTATTGGAAAAGGTGAAAGGTTTATTACTATTACCCAATTTAGAAATGGCGACAACACAACAAGTTGCCGATTTTTATGACGTTCCGACACAAGCTGTTTATAGTTTAGTGCATGACAATCGGGAAGAAGTTGCTTCAGATGGTTATATAACGGTTAAAGGTAAAGATATTCGAGAAGACTTAGAGTCTTCCTTAAAGGAAGGGCAAGAAATAATTCGCAAACGAGGACACTTTATTTACAAATATGAAGGAAACGAAACTAAATTAAGCTATCAGCCGAATGGACTTTTCCCACGTCGTGCCATTTTAAGAGTTGGAATGTTATTACGAGATAGTGAAATTGCGAAAGAAGTTCGCACCCAACTATTAAACATTGAAGAGAAGACGACAAAAGAAGTTAAAGTCGCGGACATTAACGAAGAACAATCGCTACAAATGGCGGTAGGACAGGCGTTTATGTCGGGCGATATTAATGCGTTAGCACACGCATCTGAAAAATTAATAGAGTTTAAAAGTCGTCATATTAAGGAAGTTGAAAACAAGTTACAGGAACAAAAAATGGTTATTAAAACGTTAGCTAAAGAGGAAATGCAATATAAAGACCCTAAAAAACTTCTATGTAAACTTGTTAACCGTTATTCCATGGTTATTCATGGTACTATTCGTACAAATAAAGGCTGGCAAGAACTTTGCAGTCATCTTTTAAACAAGATAGAGAACGGGATTAATTTAAAATCTCGGAGAACTATCGCAAGAGAAACTAATGCTAGGGCTTCGTATACAAGTGTTATCAAAGAAAAGGAATTTCAAATCATTATTCCTGCAATAGTAGGAATGTGCAAGAGTAGAGGTGTTAACGTCTCGGATATTATGATAGATGCCCAAGAATTATTACAAGAACCCGCGATTTAATGCGCGGGTTTTATTTTTACAACGAAAAAAGAACGCCTAATGTAAGGGTTAGGACGTTCTTTTTGTTTGTTAAATTATTGTTTCACCATGTGTGTTCGTAGGTGCAGGCGGTCTTCCATGGTCGTAAGCAGGTGCACCAGTATTGCCATCAGCTATACCCCAAGGTTCCCCGTGTGTGTAAGATGGAGACCAACCTTCTCCATGTGTATATTCAGGAGAACCACCAGTATGACCGTGACTGTAAGCTAAATCAGGTCTTTGAGGTGACCAGGTATCGCCTATATTTACTGCTATTAGTTTTTGTTTCGTTTTTGCTATTTCATTTGTATGCCCAAATCCTAAAGACGTAATTCCTAATACGGATAATCCAACTATTGTTAATCCAATCTTTTTCATTACTTTAACGCCCCTTTTTCTTCATATTTTCTCCTTGCTTCATTACTCATATAAAAATACTTACTAGCTTGTACATGATTTTCTTCTTGATAGAATGCATTTGCTAGAATTTCATTGTATTCTTGCACGCAATCCCATAGTTTTTCTCCTTCAAAATAAGAAATCCCTTCTAAAATTATTTTTTCTAAGGATAATGCAGAAGTTTTATTATTTAGTTCTTTTAAAATCATAAAATGAGGTAGAAGTTCTTCATTTTTAAGTTCATTACAAATGTGCAGTCCTTTGTCAATCAATTCGTCCGCACGGGCATGTTCTCCTAATTTATAATATTCACGTGCTTCTACAAAAAGGGCTTTGAAATGTTTAGGATTGTTCTTTGTTACTTCAGATACATGTCGAATTGCTAGGTTTGAAAGATTTTGGTTTGCATATAACCATGCTAAGTTATGCCTTACCCTAAGGGCTAAAGATTCTTCATTGTGTCTTTGTAGAATATCTAACGCAGAATTAAGATTGATTTCCGCTTGTTCAAATTGTCTTAAATCTATGCATGATAGCCCATAAACATTGTTACAGGAAGCTACATTAATTTCGTAACCTTCATGTTTGGAAAAGATATCTTTCGCTTTCGTTACATGTTGAATTGCCACTAGAGGTTGGTATGTTTGATAGTGGAATGAAGCAATACGGTAATTAAATTCCGCAAGTTCTATTTCATTTGGTACATACATTAGAAGTTTTTCTGCTTTTTCAAATTCTTCTCTAGCTTTATTGTAGTTTGAAATCATTGTTTCATGAATAGCTTTGAAGAAGTAATAATAATAGGATAGAAAGCTATTTTCGGGTATATCGAAGGAATTAATTTTATTAAAACTATCTTTTGTGATGCTAAGTCCATCTGTTAATACTGTATATCTAAAGTTTAGTAACGAATAATATAGTGATAAGTGTTCATCTTTCTTGGTATTGGAAAGTCTATTTTCTATCTCTTGCTTTAAGTTTGTTGCCTGCATATTTTGTTGTGACAACATAGATTGATACCATTCGTTTAGTAATTGCGTAATCTGTTTATCATCTTTTGTATGAACGTTCATGAAGTCCCCTCCTATTTTAGAATATTCTTATAATTAAGGATAGCAAGAATATAATTCAATGGAAATGCAATTTTTATATTTCTCAATATTTGTCTAACAATTTAATTTTCATTATTAGAGATTGGGTATGTTAGCAAATAAGCATTGATTGTAAAAAGGCAAGGGATTGTTCCTTGCCTTTTTTGTTTTAGTGTCGTCAATTCATGGATTAATAATTTTTTAGGATTTAGTGTCACGTTTTGTGTGTGTAAAGACCAATAGAAAGGGGAGGGAAATACTTTCTTTTCCTTCTTAGACATTCATAAATACAACATTTTTTATGATTTTGTCACAGTAAACTTTTAAAATTATAAAAATCAGTGAGGGACGGCAACATGAAATTATACAAAAGAGAAAAGAAAACACACATTCAAATACAGCAGGAAGATAAGCTAGAACGAATAAAGCGAATTTATGATGATAAAAAAGTAAAGCAGGTGCTTGCAGTAGAAAAAACATGGGATAAGTATGCTTTACTTCGATTGGAAGAAGGAGAGGATGCCTTCCATATCATTTTTAATGATTATTTAATAGGATGGTTAATTCAAACAAATCTCAATAAATTTGAAAATGCATGGAAAAATAAGTGGATTTATCGAGATGATTTTGAAAGTGTATTTTGGGAGAAGTTATGGCATGTGTGTCGAGAACATTCATGGAACGATGAGTATTATCTGTATGAAAAAATCAGAAAGTCATTAGAATGTACAGGTTATAACCTAGTAAAAGCGAAATTAACGACGGATAAGCGAAGGGCTAATCATCAAAATGTTGACCTTATGGCAGACTTAGAAAAGATGGATTCACCTTTTCGTATTGAGAATGATATAGAAATTAAACTATTAATTAATCAGTATTGTAATGATATTAAAGCGGATTTAATAACAACGTATATAGAAAGTCCTCATTTATCATATAGAGACTTAGGGCATTTACATGGGATAAATCATCCTGAAAGAGTGAGACGGATACTTGATTCTGCAAAGAGAAAATTAAG
The DNA here is from genome assembly GCF_016483555.1 of Bacillus cereus group sp. N14. Lineage (NCBI taxonomy): Bacteria > Bacillati > Bacillota > Bacilli > Caryophanales > Bacillaceae > Bacillus > Bacillus cereus group sp. N14. Next base: position 480,322 of record NZ_JAEHBQ010000001.1, on the reverse strand, counting down.
AAAGGATATATCTTGAAAGGACTGCCGTATATGTTCTTTTTATTTATAATAGAAGAAAACTGGTTAATTGACCTTTTTTAAAGGAGGCATATTAAATTTTTCTTAAAAAAAGCCAAGTGTTTAGAACGGTGCAATAATTAAGCATGGTATAATTTCCTTATGAAATACTAGGAAAAGAAGGGGTATTATGGTTCGAGTGAAAAATGATTTTTCCTATCAACAGCAACAACTAGCAAGGGAGGATAACGCATGAGTTTAAATATGTATTTGGGAGAAGTACAAAACCAAACTCAAAGCATGAATGCTGTATGTACTGCTACTATTCAAGGTATGGAACAAGCCATTCAGTCGATTGACGCTTTTGCAATTGATACTGTTCTACAAGGACAAACTTATAGTAGTGCAAAATCATTTTTTGTACAAACCTTTCGTCCTTTAGCACAAGGAATCATTTACTTATGTGAAGAATTAATCCGTCAAAATGATGCTTTTCCAAGTGCCTTTCAATCACAAGTAGCTTCGACAGATGTTATTGAACAAGAGATACTAGAACAAATTCGAGAAATTGACCGAATGAAGACAAGTATGGAAGCCATCAGTCAAGCTATGCCAATCCCAGGTATGGACGCTATGGCGAATCTTTTTACTGTCATGAGGAAAAAACTGCAAGAGAAACTAGAACATTTATACGAATTTAATTATGCTTCTAGTAGTAATTATGATACAGCACTTCAACTAGCTACTAGTATCGCACAAGGTTTAGCAGAGGTACAAAGTGGAAAAGGTTTTAGTCCTGCAAGTGGTACATTTAGTACGCAAGGATTGAATATGGAATGGACAACTTCAATTCAAGCAATTACAGAGGAGAGGGCACGTCAAGCTGCCAATTCAATTGAAGAAGGTGAAATGTGTGGTAAGCTACCTGAAAAATCTACTGGTGAAAAAATTTGGGACGGTATTGTAGATGGTACGGGACAAGCAGTTAGCGATACAATAGACGGAATAAAAGCTTTAGGAGATTGGGAAACGTGGGAAAACATGGGGAACGCTGCTTTGCACCCTATTGATACCCTTAGTACCATGTATAATGCATTGTCGGATTCATTTATTAATGATGTAATAAATGGTGACGCAGAAAGTCGGGCAAAGTGGGGAAGTTATGCTTTAACTCAAGTTGGGCTAGGTCTCATTGGTGATAAAGGATTAAGTAAAGCAAGTAAATTAGGTCAAGTGAGTAAAGTAACTACACTAGGGGAAAAAGCCAAGCAAAGCATTTTACATTTTTCAAATAAATTGCAAACGGGAGACCGCTTTGCCTATGCTGGTATTGGTGAGTTTAGAGATATTCCAAAAACTTCTTTTAATTCTTTAGAAGAAGCACGTAATACATTTATGTTTGCTGACTCTGGTAATTTAAATACACCTAAATTCCAAGACTATCTTAGCCAAGTAGAAGAAATAACAAATAGGAAAATTCCTGAAAATCAAAGAGAATTACTTCAGGAAGCTATAGAAAAAAATGCGTATGAACGATTAAGCAAAGAAGAAGTTGCAAAAAGAAGAAGTGAATTTGGTAGATTAAAAGATGGTTTAATAAAAGAGTGGGAACTTGAGACTAATCAAAAATGGCCTACTTATGAAGAAGAAATTCTTTCAAGAAGAGGAATACCACTAAGACATGTAGATGACCCGTATGATGCCCATCACTTTATTGAAAATGCACACGGTGGAGAACATGAATGGTGGAATATGCATCCAGCTAGATATCCTAATGAACACCAAGGTGGAATCCATGGCAAGGAAGGTATTTCAAAAGAGGTTTTCAAGAAAAAGTAAATAACGGAGGTAGTAAAAATTATGTTTAATTTTTTGAAAGAATATGTTGTAGCAGACAGAAGTGTCCGTTCTAAACAAAAACCTATTTTCTATCCTATATATCAAGATGAGATAGATGAGGCAGAAAGCTTATTACAAATGGAACTTCCAAAAGAACTGAAACGCTTTTATCAAGAAATAGGTTGTGGGTTTTTAAAGTCTGATAAAAGAACGTTTTTCAACAGATTTATGGACCCAATTTCAGTTGCAGATTTCCGTTTAAGGCAAGATATTTATGAATATAATCCAAACCTAGATGATGTAGATGATGAAGAATCATTAGTGTTTTTTGAAGTAACAGAACTTAACTTTTTAACAATTAAATTTAAAGAGGAAAATGAGTTAGGTCAATGTCCTATTTACTCTGAAGATGAGAAAATAGCGGATTCTTTAGAAGGATTTTTAATTAAAATGGATGAAAATCCGGACTATTATATTTAATCTTTTTAAGACTTGCTGTAAGGTGTAGGATTTGAAAAATATCTAATCATAAGCTTTTATAATGTCCATTACCTTTTTTTATTGATGGTACTTTGAATAGATGATACAATCAAATTTAGATAAGCGATAAATTTTGCACTTCTAACCAATAAATAGAAGCATTTAATGATAGTTATGAAATATACAATGCCTTGATATAGCGGCGGTTATACAGTATCCATGTCAAAAGCAAAACCTACGAATTCCGAGTTCATTGCGATGGTTGCGGATAAGCTTAGACTTGAACATAAGGCTAGCTGAGAGTAAAGATAGTAAGGGATTTAAGTTTTAGTAAAGCTTAATCATTCTTTAAATTTATACTCGATATTAAATGTAAAACCAATGAACTTTTTATTTAATGACCAATGAATTTTAGAATTCGTTGGTCTTTTTATTTTATTGAGAACAAGAGATCATTTGATATCATGGAAGATAAATCCCGTTTTTATTAATATTACATATAAGTGAGTTTTTTTATAAGATAATTAAATAGGTATAGATAGGGAGAAGGGGAATGAAAAATAAAATATTAACTTGGCTAGGAATAGTAGCAGCTATGGGAGTTCTTGCTGTTGCAGTTACATTTGGAATGTTAGAACTTGCCGATAATCCAGTAGATAAAGAAGTGAATGCTCAAATAGATAAAAAAGAAGATCCAACGATAGTAGGTAGAGAGGTAGATGGAGTCTTTGTTGATGTGTATGTTACTGAAAATTCTACTGAAAGCGAAGTCATTACAGTGATGCATCACATGACTCATCAAAAAGTAGTGGCAGAACGAAAATCAGAATCCATTCCAATGATTCAAAATAATGCTGAAAAATTAAAAAATATCATAAATAAGAGTGGCTTTGCGAAAAAAAATGAGCTTTTAGAGATTACTGATAGATGGGCGAAAAAAGATTTTAGTCAAATTGTAGAAGATCACAATTATTTCTCGGATACCCAAGAAGGTAGCACTTGTAAAGCGACTAGAGCGATGGATGCGGCAGAAGAGCAACATTATATTTTAACTACATTCGGGGAGGAAAAAGCGAAAGAACTGTACGAATCAGGGGATACTCCGCACGTTCAATAAAAAATAATGTAAGGGGCTTCTAGTTTTTTTATTATCGTGTCTTAAGGACGCAATGGGACTTATAAATAAATAGTCTGCTTTCTTTATGACGTGTAACAAAAAAGAAAAGATGTAATTCATTATTAAATGATGAAGGAACGGCTAAATCGCATCGCAGTACATCTGTTAAAGGATTTTAGTAGGGAAGTCATCCGTGATATAATAGAAAATAATAAAAAGCCCTGCAAAACAGGACTGTATTATTCTTCGTCTTTATTTTGTTTTTCTAATTCAACTAACTTTTGAATTAGAATGTGCTGCGGCATATGCATAAGTTGTTCAAGTGGAACACCTAATGCTTTTGATAGGCGGACTGCAGTGTCTGGAGAAATTTGTAATGGTCTCATAGAAGTACCTCCTTTTTCGTATAGTATAGCATAAGATTGGGGGAGTGAGGATGACTCTTATATTTGCACATCGTGGTGCAGCGGGAACGTACCCAGAAAATACAATGATTTCATTTGAAGCAGCTGAATCTTTTAGAGCAGATGGAATTGAGCTTGATGTTCAATTAACGAAAGATGGAAAAGTTGTCGTCATTCATGATGAAACAGTGGACCGGACAACAAATGGAAAAGGTGCGGTTCGTAATTATTTATATGAGGATTTATGTAAATTAGATGCGAGCTATAAATTCGGTGATAAAGTAGGCTTTTGTAAAATACCTCTTTTAGAAGAGGTGTTAGAATGGATTGATAAAACAGAGTTGCTACTTAATATTGAACTGAAAAATAATAAAATTCCATACAGAGATTTAGAGGAAGAAGTTATAACGCTTGTACGGAAATGTAATCTAGAAGATCGTGTTATATTTTCTTCATTTAATCACTACAGTATGAAAAGGTGTCATATGATGGCTCCTGATATTCAAACAGCGATTTTATATCGCGAAGGTTTGCATAGTCCGTGGGCGTATGCGAAAAAAATGGGCGCTACAGCAGTGCACCCTAATTATCGTTATCTTCAAGATGCTGTTGCTGAATTAACGATGGAGAGTGGTGTAGAGGTTCGCCCTTATACAATTAATGAAGAAACGCTTATGCGTAAATATTTTGATATGAATATTTCGGCGATTATTACTGATTATCCTGAAACGGCAAGAATGTTATTGCCAATAAAAAAATGAGACCGCGTGTAACGGTCTCATTTTTTATTTATAAATAGTGGAGCTTTCCTATCTTTTAAAGCGAGCTTGTACTTTATTTTGTTTACGGTCTCGGTGTAAGATGAAGCCTCCGAAGATATAAAACCCGAGCGCGAAGCAGAGAGCGCCAATTAAAAATTGTAACCACAGTATAGAGAGTGGAGGAAATAGAATCCCGAATACAGTATCTCTCATTAACTTAATGCCAAATACAGCTAATGAAATAGGGATGAGTGCTAATGATAGAGCAAGGTAACGCTGCATATAAACGCTCCTTTTCAGATTATTTTGTTTATTTCAATGATGTTATATGAAAAGGGGGTTTGTCAAGAGGGGGCTGAACGAGTAAGATAAGGGTGTGAAAAATTTTGCAGAGATACTTCGAGAGGAAGTGTAATATATGAAACAAAAAGTTTTAATTGTTGGTGCAGGTGAAGGTGGTAGTACACTGCTGAATCTGTTACAAAGTTCAAATATATTTCAAATTATAGGAATTATTGATATAAATCCGATAGCAAAGGGATTACAAATGGCTAAGGAATATGGGGTTACAATTGGAGAGAGTGTAACGCCGTTTCTTTCTATGCATATTGATGTAATGTTTGATATGACGGGTGACGATGATTTACATAAAGATTTAATAAAGAAAAAGCATAAAGATACTCTTCTTATACCAGGTGATATTGCGAAAATTGTTACGAGATTAGCACATGAGAAGGAAGGTTTAATTGGAAAGTTAGAAGAACAGACGCAGCAAGGGGATTTAATTTTAAATTCTACGCATGACGGTATGATTGTGATTGATCGAGAGGGACAAGTCCGCCTATTTAATAAAAGTGCAGAGCGTATTATCGGATATAAAAAAGAAGATGCGGTAGGGAAATATATTTTAGAAGTTATTCCGACTAGTAAGTTGCTTCGTATTATACGTACCAAACAAATAGAAGTAAATTATGAACTGACATTAGAAAATGAAAAGAAAATTATTACAACCCGTATTCCAATATTAAAAGAGGGAGGAGAGGTACAAGGAGCATTTGCGATTTTTAAAGATATAACAGAGGTTGTAGATCTTGCGGAAGAAGTTACAGATTTAAAGGAGATTCAAACGTTACTTGAGGCGATTATCAACTCGTCTGAGGAAGCAATTTCGGTCGTGGATGAAAAGGGAAGAGGATTAGTAATTAACCCTGCCTATACGAAATTAACAGGTTTAACAGAAGAGGACATTATTGGGAAACCGGCTACAACTGATATTGTAGAAGGTGAAAGTATGCATATGAAAGTACTTCGAACGCGTAGGGCGGTACGCGGAATACATATGAAGATTGGACAAAAGAAGCGTGATGTAATTGTAAACGTAGCGCCAGTTATAGTGGATGGGATATTGAAAGGAAGCGTTGGTGTAATTCGTGACGTATCAGAAATTCAAAAGTTAACAAATGAATTGAATAGAGCAAGGCAAATTATTCGAACGTTAGAAGCGAAATATTCATTTGATGACATTGTCGGGAATTCAGATGAAACAACGGCCGCTATTGAACAGGCGAAACTTGGAGCGAATACACCAGCAACAGTATTACTACGCGGAGAATCTGGAACGGGTAAAGAATTGTTTGCACATGCAATTCATAATGGAAGTAATCGAAAATATAATAAATTCGTCCGGGTAAACTGTGCTGCTATTTCCGAGACTTTATTAGAAAGTGAATTATTCGGTTATGAGGAAGGTGCATTCTCAGGAGCAAAAAGAGGCGGAAAACGAGGTTTTTTTGAGGAAGCGAATAACGGTAGTATCTTTTTAGATGAAATAGGAGAATTGTCTGCAAATACGCAAGCGAAACTCCTTCGCGTGTTGCAAGAAAAAGAAATTGTAAAAGTTGGTGGAACGAAAGCGATACCTATAAATGTCCGGGTAATTGCAGCAACACATGTGAATTTAGAAAAGGGCATTCTAGAAGGAGAGTTTAGAGAGGATTTATATTATCGATTAAATAAAATTCCAATTCAAATTCCGTCTCTTCGTCAGCGAAAAGGAGATATACCAGCAATTGCAGACAGATTGATTCAAAAAATTAACCAAGATTATGGCCGGAATGTAGAGGGGCTCACTGATTCGGCTATTTCATATTTACAATCATATGAATGGCCAGGAAATGTGAGGGAGCTTGAAAACATTTTAGGACGAGCTATTATCTTTATGAATTATAATGAAATATATATTGATGTCCATCATTTACCACCTTTACATACAGAAGAGCAGACTGAGGTAAAACAAAATAAATTATTACCTGAATTAGAAGAAAAGCCACTTGAACATTTAGTGACAGAGTTTGAAGGGCGTATCATTCATGAATGTTTAGAGAGGTTTGATGGAAATAAAACAAAAACTGCAAGAGCATTAGGAATTTCGGTTCGAAATTTATATTACAAGCTAGAAAAGTATGAGTGTGCAAAAAATAGCATGCAATAAATTGCGTACCATGCAATTTATTGCATGGTATACAAAATGCGACAAAAAAAGACAGAATGTTTTGTTATTTTCCAAAGTATTGATTTTACTGCATTTTGAATGCGTTTTCATTATTGGTAAGACCACTTTTAAAAGTTGGCACGGTATTTGCTTTATAAATAGACGAGGGACGACGGAAAGGGTTGATTACAAAATATGAAGTTAGAACACTTAATTGATCAAGCAGCAGGACAGCCTAAAAAAAATGTGGCTGTAGCAGTAGCTGAAGATCATGAAGTAATTGAAGCTGTAGCGAAAGCAATTAAATTACAGCTAGCTCAATTTCGTCTATATGGAAATCAAGAAAAAATAATGGGGATGCTACAAGAACATGGTTTACAAACTTCAGAACACATTGAAGTGATTGCAGCAGCGTCAAGTGCTGAGGCTGCAGAACTTTCTGTTAAAGCTGTAAGAAATGGCGAAGCAGATGTGCTTATGAAGGGAAACATCCCAACAGCAAATATTTTGAAAGCTGTATTAAATAAAGAGTGGGGACTTCGTAAAGGTAGCGTACTTTCACACGTTGCAGCATTTGAAGTTCCAAATTACGATCGTCTTATCTTTGTTACAGATGCAGCGATGAACATTGCACCTGATGTAACACAAAAAGCTGCTATTATACAGAATACTGTAGAAGTTGCCCAGGCAATAGGAATAGATTTGCCAAAGGTAGCACCAATTGCAGCAGTAGAGGTTGTGAATCCTGCGATGCAAGCGACAATTGATGCCGCGATGTTAACTCAAATGAATCGCCGCGGACAAATTAAAAATTGTGTCGTTGATGGACCACTTGCTTTAGATAATGCAGTATCACAAATTGCAGCAGAACATAAAGGCATAGTAAGTGATGTAGCAGGTAAAGCAGACATTTTACTCGTCCCAACGATTGAAGCTGGAAATGTGCTATACAAATCACTCGTATACTTTGCGGATGCAAAAGTAGGAGCTATGATTGCTGGCGCAAAAGCACCGATTGTTTTAACATCTCGTGCTGATTCAGCAGAAACAAAAGTATATTCATTAGCATTGGCAGTTACGACTGCTTCAAAATAAACCAAACAGGGTAAAACACTAGGGGGAAACGACAATGACATTAGAAATCTTCGAATACTTAGAAAAATATGATTATGAGCAAGTAGTATTTTGTCAAGATAAAGAATCTGGTTTAAAAGCAATCATCGCAATTCATGATACAACACTTGGACCAGCTCTTGGTGGAACAAGAATGTGGACATATGATTCTGAAGAAGCGGCGATTGAAGATGCATTGCGTCTTGCAAAAGGGATGACATACAAAAACGCAGCAGCCGGCTTAAACTTAGGTGGTGCGAAAACAGTAATTATCGGTGATCCACGTAAAGATAAGAGCGAAGCGATGTTCCGTGCATTAGGACGATACATTCAAGGACTAAACGGACGTTACATTACAGCTGAAGATGTTGGTACAACAGTAGATGATATGGATATTATTCACGAAGAAACTGATTTTGTAACAGGTATTTCACCATCATTCGGTTCTTCTGGTAACCCATCTCCAGTAACTGCATACGGTGTTTATCGTGGTATGAAAGCAGCTGCGAAAGAGGCTTTCGGTACTGATAATTTAGAAGGAAAAGTAATTGCTGTTCAAGGTGTTGGTAACGTAGCGTATCACCTATGCAAACATTTACATGCTGAAGGAGCAAAATTAATCGTTACAGATATTAATAAAGAAGCTGTACAACGCGCGGTAGAAGAATTCGGTGCATCAGCAGTTGAGCCAAATGAAATTTACGGTGTTGAATGTGATATTTACGCACCATGTGCATTAGGCGCAACAGTTAATGACGAAACTATTCCACAACTTAAAGCAAAAGTAATCGCAGGTTCTGCAAATAACCAATTAAAAGAAAATCGTCACGGCGACATGATTCATGAAATGGGTATTGTATACGCACCAGACTATGTTATTAATGCTGGTGGTGTAATTAACGTAGCAGACGAATTATATGGATACAATAGAGAACGTGCACTAAAACGTGTTGAGTCTATTTATGACACAATTGCAAAAGTAATCGAAATTTCAAAACGCGATGGCATTGCAACTTATGTAGCAGCAGATCGTTTAGCTGAAGAGCGCATTGCAAGCTTGAAAAATTCTCGTAGCACATACTTACGCAACGGTCACGACATTATTAGCCGTCGCTAATCATTCATATATTACTTTTACAAAAGGTGTGGTTACCTCTTATGAGGTTTCCACCTCCTTTTGAATTTATTAGTGGAGGTAGCAACAGTGTCTTTAAATCGAATTCTTGTTATTAATCCGGGTAGTACATCCACAAAAATTGGTGTTTTTGATAATGAAAGGCCCGTTTTAGAAGAAACTATTCGTCATGACGAAGAACAAATTGGAAAATATAAGAGAATTATCGATCAATATGAGTTTCGCAAAGAAACGATTTTAGAAGTTCTACATTCTCATGGTATTAACATTTCAAAGTTAAACGCAGTTTGTGGGCGTGGGGGATTACTTCGTCCAATCGAAGGCGGAACATACACAGTAAACGATTCGATGTTAGAAGATTTAAAAAATGGGTTTAGCGGTCATCATGCTTCAAACCTTGGAGGTATTTTAGCATATGAAATCGCTTCTGGATTAAATATTCCGGCATTTATAGTAGATCCTGTCGTTGTAGATGAAATGGAGCCGATTGCTCGTATAAGCGGTATTGCTGGTATGGAACGTAAAAGTATTTTCCATGCATTAAACCAAAAAGCGGTTGCTCGTAAAGTGGCTGAAGAATTAAATCACAAATACGAGGATTTAAATTTATTAGTTACACATATGGGTGGCGGTATTACAGTTGGTGCTCATAAAAAAGGAAAAGTTATTGATGTAAATAACGGCTTAAACGGAGAAGGACCATTTAGTCCAGAGCGTGCGGGTACAGTACCGGTAGGGCAATTAGTGGAGATGTGTTTCTCTGGTGAGTATTACCGTGACGAAATGGTTAAAAAACTTGTTGGACAAGGTGGACTTGTAAGCCTAATCGGTACAAATGATGCGATCAAAGTAGAACAAATGGTTGAAAAAGGTGATCCGGAAGCAACTCTTATTTATAAAGCAATGGCATATCAAGTTGCAAAAGAGATTGGCGGAGCTAGCGCTGTACTTCACGGGAAAATTGATGCAATCGTTTTAACTGGTGGACTTGCGTACAGTAAAATTCTTGTTGATGAAATAAAAGAACGTGTTGACTGGATTGCAGATGTTATCGTACATCCAGGGGAAGATGAATTACAAGCATTAGCAGAAGGAGCACTTCGTGTATTACGTGAAGAAGAAGCGCCGAAAGAGTATGTTGTACGAGAAAAACAAACAGTAGCTAGGGGTTGAGATAATGGCAAGAGAATATGATTTAGTCATCGTTGGCGGCGGTACTGGTGGATATGTTGCTGCTATTCGAGCATCACAACTAGGTTTAAAAACTGCACTTGTTGAAAAAGAAAATCTTGGTGGTACTTGTTTGCACAAAGGATGTATTCCTAGTAAAGCTCTTTTACGTAGTGCGGAAGTATACGCAACTGCTAAAAAAAGCGAAGAGTTCGGAGTTATTGCAAGTAATGTAGAACTAAACTTTGCGAAAGTGCAAGAGCGTAAAGAGAAGATTGTAACGCAACTTCATAAAGGTGTTCAACACTTAATGAAACAAGGTAAAATTGATGTGTTTGAAGGTATCGGCCGTATTCTTGGCCCATCTATTTTCTCTCCAATGCCAGGGACAATTTCAGTTGAACTTGCAAGTGGAGAAGAGAATGAAATGTTAATTCCAAAAAATGTACTTGTTGCAACAGGTTCTCGTCCGAATTCATTACCAGGTTTAGAATTAGACGGAGAGTATGTAATGTCTTCCGATCATGCTCTAAAAATGGAAACGCTTCCTAGCTCAGTTATTATCGTTGGTGGCGGTGTAATCGGTATTGAGTGGGCATCTATGCTTGCTGACTTCGGTGTAGAAGTTACAGTATTAGAGTATGCGAAAACGATATTACCACTAGAAGATCAGGACGTTTCAAAAGAAATGCAACGTCTATTCAAGAAAAAAGGTATTAAAGTGGTAACTGGTGCAAAAGTATTACCAGAAACATTGGTAAAAGATAATGGAGTAACAATTCAAGCTGAACATAACGGTGAGAATAAAGAATTTAAAGCAGAAAAAATGCTTGTATCTGTAGGAAGACAAGCCAATACGCAAAATATTGGTTTAGAGAATACGGATATCGTTGTGGAAAAAGGATACATTCAAACAAATGAGTTTTATCAAACGAAAGAATCTCATATTTACGCAATTGGAGATGTAATCGGTGGCTTACAACTTGCTCACGTTGCTTCTCATGAAGGAATTGTTGCAGTAGAACATATTGCTGGTAAAGAAGTTACACCAATTGATTACTCTATGGTATCAAAATGCGTATATAGCAGTCCGGAAGTTGCTTCTGTCGGTTTAACAGAACAAGAAGCGAAAGAAAAAGGCTATAAGCTAAAAGTAGGTAAGTTCTCATTCCGTGCAATCGGAAAAGCACTTGTATACGGCGAATCAGATGGTTTCGTAAAACTTGTAGTTGATGAAGAAACAAATGATATTCTTGGTGTTCATATGATTGGACCACATGTAACAGATATGATTTCTGAAGCTGGTCTTGCAAGAGTACTTGATGCAACACCGTGGGAAGTAGCACATACAATTCATCCGCATCCATCATTATCTGAGGCGATTGGTGAAGCAGCATTAGCTGTAGATGGAAAAGCGTTACACGCATAAAAATGTGGATTTAGGAGGTTATGAAAAATGGCAGAAGTAAAAGAAAAGCGCCATGAAGAGCTTGGCTTAAGTGATGAGCAAGTATTAGAAATGTTCCGTACGATGTTACTTGCACGTAAAATCGACGAACGTATGTGGTTATTAAACCGTGCGGGTAAAATTCCATTCGTAATTTCTTGTCAAGGACAAGAGGCTGCACAAGTTGGAGCAGCATTCGCTCTTGATAGAGAGAAAGATTATGCATTACCATACTACCGTGATATGGGTGTTGTACTAGCGTTCGGTATGACAGCTAAAGAGCTTATGTTGTCTGCTTTCGCGAAAGCTGGAGATCCAAACTCTGGTGGTCGTCAAATGCCTGGTCACTTCGGTCAAAAGAAAAATCGTATTGTGACAGGATCATCTCCAGTAACAACGCAAGTACCACATGCAGTTGGTATTGCATTAGCTGGAAAAATGGAAAAGAAAGATTTAGTAACGTTCGTTACATTTGGAGAAGGTTCTTCAAACCAAGGTGACTTCCATGAAGGGGCAAACTTTGCTGGTGTACACAAACTACCTGTTATTTTCATGTGTGAAAATAATAAATACGCAATCTCTATTCCAGTTGAAAAACAATTAGCATGTAAAAACGTATCAGACCGTGCAATTGGTTACGGTATGCCTGGATATACAATAGACGGAAACGATCCACTTGCAGTATATAAAGCTGTAAAAGAGGCAGCAGACCGCGGCCGTCGTGGTGAAGGCCCAACTTTAATTGAAACAGTATCATATCGTTTAACAGCACATTCTAGTGACGACGATGATCGTGTTTATCGTGATAAAGAAGAAGTAGAAGAAGCAAAGAAAAAAGATTCAATTATAACATTTGCAGCTTATTTAAAAGAAGCTGGCGTGTTAACTGAGGAATTTGAAAAACAAATGTTAGACGAAATTATGCATATCGTAAATGAAGCAACAGAATATGCAGAAAATGCTCCGTATGCAGCACCTGAAGATGCATTGAAGCACGTATACGCAGAATAGGGGGGAACGTTTCATGGCTGTAATGTCTTATATTGATGCTATTACATTAGCAATGCGCGAAGAAATGGAACGCGATGAGAAAGTATTTGTTTTAGGTGAAGATGTTGGTAAAAAAGGTGGCGTATTTAAAGCGACACACGGATTATATGATCAATTTGGTGAAGATCGTGCGCTTGATGCACCGCTTGCAGAATCTGCAATTGCTGGGGTAGCAATTGGTGCGGCAATGTATGGTATGCGTCCAATAGCTGAAATGCAGTTTGCCGATTTCATCATGCCAGCAGTAAACCAAATTGTTTCTGAGGCAGCAAAAATTCGTTATCGTTCTAATAACGATTGGACTTGTCCAGTTACAATTCGTGCGCCATTTGGCGGCGGTGTTCACGGTGCATTGTATCATTCGCAATCTGTGGAAGCGATGTTTGCGAACCAACCAGGTTTGAAAATTGTTATTCCTTCTACACCATATGATGCAAAAGGTTTATTAAAAGCAGCAATTCGTGATGAAGATCCAGTATTATTCTTTGAGCATAAGCGTGCATATCGCTTAATTAAAGGTGAAGTGCCAGAGGATGATTACGTATTACCAATCGGAAAAGCAGATGTAAAACGCGAAGGTGATGATATTACTGTTATCACGTACGGATTATGTGTTCACTTTGCTCTTCAAGCAGCTGAAAAGTTAGCGCAAGATGGCATCTCTGCACATGTTCTTGATTTACGTACTGTATATCCATTAGATAAAGAAGCAATCATTGAAGCAGCTTCTAAAACAGGTAAAGTTCTTCTTGTAACAGAAGACAATAAAGAAGGAAGTATTATAAGTGAAGTGGCAGCAATTATTGCTGAAAACTGTCTGTTTGATTTAGATGCGCCAATCGCACGTCTTGCAGGTCCAGACGTTCCAGCAATGCCATATGCACCAACAATGGAAAAATTCTTTATGGTAAATCCAGATAAAGTTGAAAAAGCAATGCGTGAACTTGCGGAATTTTAATCGGGGGGACTATACATGGCTGTAGAAAATATCACAATGCCTCAGCTCGGGGAGAGCGTTACAGAGGGTACAATTAGTAAATGGCTCGTTAATGTTGGCGATCATGTAAACAAGTATGATCCACTTGCAGAAGTAATGACTGATAAAGTAAATGCTGAAGTACCATCTTCTTTCACTGGTATTGTGAAAGAATTAATTGCTGGTGAAGGTGAGACGTTAGCTGTAGGTGAAGTAGTTTGTGTTATTCAAGTAGAAGGCGCAGATGAAGTAGCAGCGACAGCTGTTGAGGAAAAAACAAAAGAAGAACCAAAGTCAGAAGTAGCTACGTCTGAAAAAGCACCGAAAGCAAAACAACCAACTGATGGAAAACCACGTTTTTCACCAGCTGTTTTAAAACTTGCAGGTGAGCATAATGTTGATTTAGATTTAGTAGAAGGTACGGGAGCAAATGGCCGTATCACTCGTAAAGATATTTTAAAGCTAGTGGAATCTGGAAATATTCCGCAAGCAGGTGCGAAGAAAGAGGAAGCGGTAGCAGCAGTAGTAGAAGCGCGTCCAGAAGCACCAAAAGCAGCGCCAGTAGCACAAAAAGTAGAAGCTGCAAAACCAGTTTCTGTACCAACAATGCCTGGCGATATCGAAATTCCAGTAACAGGTGTGCGTAAAGCAATTGCAGCGAACATGTTACGTAGTAAACACGAAGCACCACATGCTTGGATGATGATTGAAGTAGATGTGACAAACCTTGTGTCATACCGTAATTCAATTAAAGGTGATTTCAAAAAGCGCGAAGGCTTTAATTTAACGTTCTTTGCTTTCTTCGTAAAAGCAGTAGCGCAAGCGTTAAAAGAGTATCCTCAAATCAATTCAATGTGGGCTGGCGATAAGATCGTTCAGAAGAAAGATATTAACCTTTCTATCGCTGTTGCAACAGAGGACGAACTATTTGTACCAGTAATTAAACACGCGGATGAGAAGACGATTAAAGGTATCGCTCGTGAAATTACAGAGCTTGCAGGAAAAGTACGTACGAAATCGTTAAAAGCGGACGAAATGCAAGGTGGAACATTTACAATTAATAACACAGGATCATTTGGTTCTGTTCAATCTATGGGGATTATTAATTACCCACAAGCGGCTATTTTACAAGTTGAATCGATTGTAAAACGCCCAGTAATTATGGATAATGGTATGTTCGGTGCTCGCGACATGGTTAACTTATGTTTATCACTTGATCACCGTGTACTAGATGGCTTAATTTGTGGTAAGTTCTTAGGACGTGTAAAAGAAATTTTAGAAAATACGTCAGAAAATAATACATCTGTATATTAATAAAAAGCTCGCTTATGCGAGCTTTTTATCATCTTATTTCTTCATCTACATCCTACTATATGTATAATATCTTCCCCAGTAATCTTACAATGAACGATTATGTATTAGGAATTTATGAAAATACATTGCTGATATATGGTATATGGATATAAAATAAGAAAAGAATAATTTTTTTGGCAAATCTTACTGACGAAACTGTAGTATAATATATTGTATTGTATGAAAAAGAGAGTTATTCTATATAAGTGTTTTATAGATAATGTGTAATCAGTCGTCAAAACATGAAGAATGTTGACTCCTGGTTTTTTATTTTGCTGTAACAATGTTTCAGGAGGATGTCATGAAAAGAAGTACCGAGTTTCTAAAAAGTTTAGATGTAAAATTAATATTAATTTTGTTAGCATTATGTGTTACGAGTATAGCTGCTATATATAGCAGTCAGCAAACTGGCCAATATGGAGAGGCAAACTTTGCGATGAAACAGGGTTTGAACTACATAATTGGAGTTGTATTGTTATTGCTTGTTGCAAGCATCGACTTAGATCAATTACAAAAATTGTCTTGGCCACTTTATATCGTTGGATTTGGTTCACTTATTCTTTTGAAAATACTACCGGTTTCCACTTTCACACCTGAAAAATTAGGTGCAAAAAGATGGTTTGTATTTCCGTTAGTTGGACAAATTCAACCATCTGAGTTTTTCAAAATTTCATTGCTTCTCGTAGTAGCAAGTATAGCAGTGAAACATAATGCACAGTATATGGCAAGGACATTCCAAACGGATTTACAATTAGTAGGTAAAATTGTGTTAGTATCCCTCCCGCCTATGGCTGTTGTATATAGCCAACCGGATACAGGGATGGTGTTCTTATATGCTGCTGCAATTGCATGTATTTTATTTATGTCAGGTATTCAGAAGAAATTGATAGCGTTATGTACAGTTATTCCAGTCACCATATTATCGGCGTTAATATTTATTTACGTAAGGTATGAGGATTTCTTCTTTAATAAGTTAGTTACGTTACTAAAACCTCACCAACAATCACGTATTTTAGGTTGGTTAGATCCATTTGAACATACAGATCAAGGTTATCAAACACAGCAATCGATTTTAGCTGTAGGTAGTGGCGGTATGGAAGGAAAAGGATTTGGCGAAGGGAACGTCTATATCCCTGAGAAGCATACTGACTTTATTTTCGCTACAATTGCCGAAGAAGGTGGATTTATCGTAGCAGCGTTAGTTGTATTCTTATTCCTATTACTACTATATCGAACAATTATTATCGGTTATTCTGCTGATAATTTATTCGGTACATTATTATGTGCTGGATCAATTGGGATATTAACGGTTCAAATATTCCAAAACATCGGTATGATCGTTGGATTAATGCCTGTAAAAGGGATTGCATTACCGTTCTTATCATATGGGGGGAGTTCCTTGTTCTCGAATATGATTATGATGGGTCTCATATTATCCGTACGAAAAACGTATAAAAAGTATATGTTTTCCGTCAAGTAAGAAAAGCTGATTCGTTTAAAAACGAATCAGCTTTTTTACATATATGCTCTTAAACGTTGCAAACTAAAGCAAAGTAGCAGTTTGAGATGGGTAAGGAGTGCAAAGTGATGCATATGCATATTTTTGAAGGGGCACGGCATCTTTCTAATAGTGAATGGGTTATTCGGGCTATTATAGCATACATATTTTTAATATTAGTTGCGAAAGCGATGGGGCAAAGGTCCATCGCGCAACTTCGTTTTTTAGATGTTGTATTAGTGTTATTGCTTGGTGGGAATATTTCTAACGCATTATCTGATGAAAAAGTGGGATTATTCGGCTCGATGAGTACAACGTTCATACTCGTTGTACTTCACATTATAAGCTCAGTCTTAATGTTGAAATGGGATAGATGGAGACGCTTTTTAGAGCCAGCACCTATTATTCTTATACACAATGGTTCCATTGATTTTAGCAATTTGAAAAAAGCGAGAATTACGGTGGAATATTTATTTTCGGAACTTCGCATGCGAAATGTGAGCGATATTCAAACGATTAGATTAGCATTATGGGAAGCGAATGGTGTTGTTTCTATATTTCGGTATCCAGAATATGAAGCAGTTTCGCGGCTTGATCTGAAAGTGGCGGGAAAAAAATCTCCAGTTTCTTTTGTATTAGTAAAGGATGGGAGGATTCAGCAAGATGTTCTAGCTTTAGTAGGAAAAACAGAAGAGTGGGCGAGAGAATTTCTAGAGAAGAGTGCAGAAGTCGAATCCATTATGTTAGCTACAGTAGATGAAGCTCATAAAATAAATATTTTGTTAAAAAAATGAAAAATATACGCATTTTGTCGTTTCATACATATGATACAATAGTGTGGACAACGAAAAAGGAGGGATACGATGGGATATGTAGAGGAGTTACGAAAAGTAGTTGGTCATCGCCCTTTAATTTTAGTTGGTGCTGTTGTACTCGTTATAAATGAAAATGGATATGTATTATTACAGCAAAGAACAGAGCCTTACGGAAAATGGGGGCTACCTGGCGGATTAATGGAGCTTGGCGAATCACCAGAAGAAACAGCTTGCCGTGAAGTATATGAAGAGACAGGAATAAAAGTGAAGAACTTACGATTAATTAATGTATTTTCTGGAGCGAACTATTTTACAAAATTAGCAAATGGTGATGAATTTCAATCCGTAACGACAGCCTATTATACCGAGGAATATGAAGGGGAGTTTGTTATGAATAAAGAAGAAGCGGTTCAGCTTACATTCTTCCCACTAACAGAACTACCTGACTATATTGTAGGATCGCATAAAAAAATGATTGCTGAATATATGAAAATTATGGAAAAAAAGATGTAATAATAGTGAAAGAAATACAAAAACACAGTTCTGGTTGGTAGTCCAGACGCATGATTTCATGTCAGTAACCTTCCCCTCCGGGATGTCCCGTATTTCTAATTTTTTTAAAGGAGGGGCTGTCAATGGATTTGACAGTATATTACGATGGCCAATTTTTTGTTGGAATCATTACATGTAAAGAAACAGGGAAATTGTATGGAGCAAGGCATATTTTTGGAACGGAGCCGTCAGACGAAGAAGTACTTATATTTGTGAATGGTCCAATGTTAGCATATTTCCAGCACGTTGCAAAATGCGGTGTGGAAGTGAAAGAAAAACAGCGTCCCAAAAATATAAAACGTATCATACGACAAGCGGCAAAAGAAGTAAATGTAAAACGTTTTACTAAGGCACAAGAGGCAATTAGCTTATCTTATGAACTGCATAAACAAGAAAAGAAAGTGCAGTCTAAAGAGAAGCGAGAAGCTGAAAAACAAAGAAGACGTTTAATTAAAGTACAAAAAGCAAAGCAAAAGCATCGTGGCCATTAAAAAAAAGGTGTTAGAGCAAGGGCTCTAACACCTTTTCTATGCCTAAATACAAGTAAACTTACTTGTATTTCATAAACATTAACTGGTAAGATACAAATAGATAGTTTTAGAGGAGGGAAAAGATTGATTAATTTTAACTTTTTTATGAATGATGTTGTCCGCCAAGCACGTGAAGAGATTGTCTCTGCTGGATATACAGAATTGACGACGCCGGAAGCAGTAGAAGAAGCGTTTAAAAGAAATGGAACAACACTTGTAATGGTAAACTCTGTATGTGGTTGTGCAGGTGGTATTGCTCGTCCTGCTGCTGCGCATTCCGTACATTATGATAAACGTCCTAACCATCTTGTAACGGTGTTTGCAGGTCAAGATAAAGAAGCAACAGCAAAAGCTCGTGAATATTTCGAAGGATATCCACCTTCTTCTCCATCATTCGCTTTATTAAAAGATGGAAAAATTGTAACGATGGTAGAACGTCATGAAATTGAAGGTCATGAACCAATGCAAGTTATTGCAAAACTACAATCTTATTTCGAAGAGAATTGTGAAGAACTATAAAGTGAAACTTTAATCAGTGGGGGTGGTTTATCCCCACCGATTATCAGCCCTCACCAATCGGGCTTTTACGGGCAGTTGATCCCCATCTAACTTCTTTGTTTTTGCTAAATGTTGAGATGGAGTCTTACTGCCCGTTAAAGCGGGATAAAAATAAGCAAAAAGGCGGTACGTCCACAATCAAGTGGATGTACCGCCTTTTTTATTTAGTATTAAAATTTATGGGACATGCATAGTCATGTTATTTTATGCATTATTTTATACATATTAAACATTGTTAATAGTGTTTTTTAATCTATTTTTATTTTATATATTGCATAAAAATTAAAGTGCTGATACAATACAAACATCGAATAAATATTCTATTAAACTTTTAAATATACATCATTAGGGGGAAGAAAGATGAAGAAGTTATTATCAATATCGTTTGCACTTATTTTAATTGTAAGTATGTTCAGCGCATGTAGTAATGGGGAAGAAAAAGCTACTGGAAAAAATAAAAAAGTACTGGTTATGGGGACTTCAGCAGATTATAAACCATATGAATACGTAGAAGCTTCAAAAAGTGATGAAATTATCGGCTTTGATGTTGATGTTGCTAAATATATCGGAAAAGAACTTGGTTATGAAGTGAAAGTGAAAGATATGGATTTTGGTGGTTTATTAGCATCTCTTAGCTCAGGAAAAGTTGATTTCGTAATGGCAGGTATGACGCCAACGGCAGAGCGTAAAAATAATGTTGATTTCACAGATATTTATTTTGTTGCAAAAAACATGGTCGTTTCTAAAAAGGATTCTAACATTAAATCTGTAGAGGATTTAAAAGGAAAAAAAGTAGGAGTACAAACAGGATCTATTCAAGAAGAGAAAGCAGCAGAATTTAAAAAACAAGTAGATTTCAAAGTTGAGGGACGTGACCGTATACCAGAAATCGTACAAGAAATTAAAGCTGGTCGTTTTGACGCTGCAATTATAGAAGACACAGTTGCTAAAAATTATTTAGAAAAAATGAAAGAATTACAAGGAATTGAAATTAAAGAAGCACCAGAAGAAGTAGGAGCAGCAATTGCCCTTCCGAAAAACAGTGATAAAACAGCAGAATTTAATAAAGTAATTAAAAAAATGCAAGAAAATGGAGAAATGGATAAATTAGTGAAGAAATGGTTTGGCAGCGAGAAGTAAGCTGCCTTTCACTTTTCTGTGAGGGGAATGAAAAGAATGAACTTAGATTTTTCGGCGATTACGCCTTCGATACCATATATACTAAAAGGCCTAGAAGTTACTTTGAAAATTGTAGCAGTATCAGCGTTAGTTGGGTTTATTTTAGGAACGTTATTAGCACTTTGCAAAATTGCTAGAATACGAGCATTAAATATAGCGGCAGATTTTTATACATCAATTTTCCGTGGTACACCACTTGTATTGCAATTAATGATTATTTATTTCGGTGTCCCGCAAATAATTGGTTATGAAATACCAGCATTCGTAGCAGCTGTATTAGCATTTAGCTTAAATTCAGGTGCATATATGTCAGAGGTAATTCGTGCCGGCATTCAAGCGGTTGATAAAGGACAAACAGAAGCAGCGATGGCTTTAGGGATTCCTTACGGGAAAATGATGCGAAATATCATTTTCCCTCAAGCATTAAAAAATATATTACCAGCGCTTGTGAACGAGTTTGCGACACTTACGAAAGAATCGGCTGTAGTAACAGTAATAGGAGCGACCGATTTAATGCGCCGTGCTTACATTGTAGGCGGTGAGACGTTTAAATATCTTGAACCATTACTTTTTGTTGGACTAATTTATTATATGCTAGTCATTATTCTTACATTAGTCGGGAAGGCAATTGAAGGGAGAATGAAGAAAAGTGATTAAAATTGAAAACCTTCATAAATCATTTGGAAAAAACGAAGTATTAAAAGGGATTACAACAACGATTGAAAAAGGGGAAGTAGTAGCAATTATTGGACCGTCTGGATCAGGGAAATCAACATTTTTACGTTGTATGAATGTGCTAGAAGCACCGACAAATGGTCACATTTGGATTGGAACGGAAGAAGTAACGAATCCGAAAACGAATATTATGCACGTTCGTGAAAATGTCGGAATGGTATTTCAGCATTTTCACCTATTTCCTCATATGACTGTATTAGAAAATATTACGTATGCTCCTATCAATGTAAAAGGAGTAACGAAACAAGAAGCTGACAAGAAAGCCGAGAAACTTTTAGAAAAGGTCGGTTTATTAAATAAAAAAGATACGTATCCCAATCGTCTTTCTGGAGGACAAAAGCAACGTGTAGCAATTGCGAGAGCGTTAGCGATGGAACCAGAAGTTATGTTATTTGATGAACCAACATCAGCACTAGATCCAGAGATGGTAAAAGAAGTGTTAGAAGTTATGAAATCATTAGTTACGACAGGAATGACAATGGTGATTGTTACACATGAAATGGGATTTGCAAAAGAAGTAGCAGATCGTGTTCTCTTTTTAGATGGTGGAAAGCTTGTAGAAGATAGTGCGCCAGCAGAATTTTTTGTAGCACCGAAAAGTGAACGTGCGCAACAATTTTTACAAAAAATATTGTAATATGTAAAGGTTGCGTGAATAATAAGAAGAAAAGGATGACATTGTGTCATCCTTTTTTTAT
The DNA here is from genome assembly GCF_016483555.1 of Bacillus cereus group sp. N14. Classification (NCBI taxonomy): domain Bacteria; kingdom Bacillati; phylum Bacillota; class Bacilli; order Caryophanales; family Bacillaceae; genus Bacillus; species Bacillus cereus group sp. N14. The sequence continues at coordinate 458,424 of NZ_JAEHBQ010000001.1, read as the reverse complement.
ACTAACTGTAAATACGTTTATACATATAGGAGCAGTGCTATGTTCAAAATTGGATACCGTACAGTAAAAACAGCAATAGGGACAGGCGCAGCAGTTTTTATTGCGCAGTTATTAGGATTAGAATTTTATAGTTCAGCGGGCATTTTAGTTATATTATGTGTACAAAATACGAAACGTAAATCACTTCAAGTGTCGTTACATCGTTTTTTAGCTTGTGTATTATCAATGGTATTCGCTTTTTGTATTTTTGAAACAATTGGATATACACCACTTGCAATTAGTATATTATTACTTACATTTATTCCGACTGCAGTTATGCTTAAAATTCAAGAAGGTATTGTCACAAGTTCAGTTATTGTGATGCATCTATATTCATTGAAACAAATTACATGGCTTATTGTTGGGAATGAAATTGCGATATTAACGATAGGAATTAGCGTGGCTTTATTAGTGAATATGTATATGCCAAGTAGTGAAAATAAGCTAAAAGAGTATCAGGATACAATAGAAAGTAATTTTAAAACAATTTTGTTTGAAATGGTCGTGTATTTACGAAACAGAGAAAGTAGCTGGAGCGGGGCAGAACTTATTGAAACTGAAAATATGCTAAATGAAGCAAGGGATTTATCGTTTAAGAAACTTGAGAATGCATTTATGCGAGAAGATGGCTATTATTATCGTTATTTTAATATGCGCATGCAACAATTCGAAATTTTAGAACGGATGATACCATTAGCAGCTTCTTTATCATGGACATATGAACAAGCTGATATGATTGCGGATGTGGTTGAAAACATTGGAAATGCTATTAGCCCTGAGAGTACTGGGGTTATTTCCTTAAGACAGCTTCAAGAAATGAGAGAATTATTTAGAGACATGCCATTGCCCGTTACACGTGAAGAATTTGAGATACGTGCGAAGCTTGTTCAACTTGTGTATGAAATGGAACAATATTTACTCATTAAAAGCCGTTTTAAGGGAAAGGATAATATAAAAGAACTTATATAGAAGGTAGGAATTATTATGCCGTATCTTCTCTCTTTCATATTATGTCTTTCTTTATCGCCTATTTGGCCTCTTGGTGACAATCCACGTGCCGGAGATCCTTTTATTATTGTAAATAAAGCGACGAATAAACTAGCTTATATTGACGATGGAAAGATTCAAAAGGTTTTTCCAGTAGCGACAGGGAAGACAAATGAATTAACTCCAGAGGGAACTTTTGATGTTGTAATGAAAGCGAAGGATCCGTATTATATTGCGAAGGATATTCCAGGTGGGTCACCGAAAAATCCACTTGGGTCAAGGTGGATTGGATTTAATGCAAGAGGAACTGATGGAAGTAAATATGGAATACATGGAACAAACCAACCTAGTTCAATTGGAAAGTATATTTCACAAGGATGTATAAGAATGAAGAAAAACGATGTGGAGTATTTATTTGACCGCATTCCAATTGGAACGAAAGTATGGATTGTGAAGTCGAAAAAATCATTTCAGCAATTGGCAAAACAAAAAGGAGCCATTGCATATGAAAAAGCCAACGAAAAGGTTGGCTTTTTCATATGCAATAAGTTGTCTTGACATGTGTACATAACCATGAGTTAATGAGAGTATAGAAAGATAAAGTGAAACTTTAATCAGTGGGATGTTTTTTACCCGCGGATTATCAGCCCTCACCAATCGGGATAAAAAATTAGATAAAGGGGTTGCTCATATGTACTTGAATCCAAAAATTTCGTATATGCAATTTTTTATGGGATTTCTATTTGTTATTACATTCATATTGGCAACTTTTAATATATGTTCTTATCTTGTAGCAATTGTATGTATGGCATTACTCAATCTTACTTTTGTTATTGGAGCATTTCAGCAGAAACAATATACAAGTTTTATAACAGCACTTGTAATGTCATTTTCCTTTAGTATTGTAGCGATTGTGCTTTATATAAAATAAACCATCTCGATATCGAGATGGTTTATTTTATTATGTTATGTGTAAAAAGTAAAAAAAGGACGAATACATCGTCCTTTTTACCAAAACATACTTGCGCCAGCAAGTAATGTTGTTACAAGCATAGAAATTAGCATTACATAAATCATAACTTTTTGAGCTTTTTTATGCATCGTTAAACCTCCTTGCAAATCAGTACAATATCATTGTAACGAGAAATGATATTGTGGACAAGGGGAGAGAAGTGACAAAATTCGAGAAGTGCATGTAAAGTATAACAGGAAATTTGTATGTATGTAGAGAATATATAATTAATGATAGAGTATAAGTTTTTTGTTATGCAAGCTGAAGAATGGAGATACGATGATGAAAATATATGAAACAAATCGTTTACATTTAAGGGAAATTAATGAGTCGTATGCTGAAAAAGTTCTTCAATATTACGACAGGAATCGTGAATTTTTAAAAGCTTGGGAAGAGTATAGACCGGATGATTTTTTTACGTTAGATTATCAGAAGAAAAAGTTACAAAAGGATAGAAAAGAGTTTGCAGAAGGTAAAATCATCAGGCTTTGGATTTTTAAAAAGGGTGATGATACGAAAATAATTGGATGTATTTCATTTAATTTAATTGTTCGCGGAATTTATCAATCTTGTGTACTCGGCTATAAATTAGATAAGGCAGAGTTAAACAAAGGTTATACGACAGAAGCGCTTAGAAAAGCGATTCAAGTTGCTTTTGAGGAATTTCAGTTACATCGTATAGAAGCACCGATTATGCCACGAAATTTAGCATCTATACAAGTCGTGACGAAGATAGGCTTTCAATATGAGGGCGTGTCTAGGAAAATGTTAATGGTAAATGGAGTATGGGAAGATCATATGCGCTGGGTATTGTTAAATGAGTAATAGAAAGCAGATGGTTATCTAGACATATAAACCGTCTGTTTTTTGTCTTGTATTTCGAAACTTTTGCGAAATTCTGTTATAATTAATAGTGTTACATACATAATGGTAGTGCAGGAGGCGCAGTCTTATGATTAATCAAGAACGTTTAGTAAATGAATTTATGGAATTAGTACAAGTAGATTCTGAAACGAAATTTGAAGCAGAAATTTGCAAAGTATTAACAAAGAAGTTTACAGATTTAGGTGTAGAAGTATTTGAAGATGACACAATGGCTGTTACTGGGCATGGTGCAGGTAATTTAATTTGTACATTACCAGCAACAAAAGATGGCGTTGATACAATTTACTTTACTTCTCATATGGATACAGTAGTTCCTGGTAATGGAATTAAGCCTTCTATTAAAGATGGATATATCGTATCAGATGGTACTACGATTTTAGGTGCGGATGATAAAGCAGGATTAGCATCCATGTTCGAAGCAATCCGTGTTTTAAAAGAGAAAAATATCCCTCATGGTACAATTGAATTTATTATTACAGTTGGAGAAGAATCTGGTCTTGTTGGTGCAAAAGCATTAGATCGTGAGCGCATTACAGCGAAATACGGTTATGCATTAGATAGCGATGGAAAAGTTGGTGAAATCGTTGTTGCAGCTCCAACACAAGCGAAAGTGAATGCGATTATTCGTGGGAAAACAGCTCATGCTGGTGTAGCACCAGAAAAAGGTGTATCTGCAATTACTATCGCAGCGAAAGCAATTGCGAAGATGCCACTTGGTCGTATTGATTCTGAAACAACTGCAAATATTGGACGTTTTGAAGGTGGTACACAAACAAATATCGTTTGCGATCATGTACAAATCTTTGCAGAAGCGCGTTCTTTAATCAATGAAAAAATGGAAGCACAAGTTGCAAAAATGAAAGAAGCATTTGAAACAACTGCAAAAGAAATGGGTGGTCATGCAGACGTTGAAGTAAACGTTATGTACCCAGGATTTAAATTTGCTGAGGGCGATCACGTTGTAGAAGTTGCAAAACGTGCAGCTGAAAAAATTGGTCGTACACCTTCTCTTCACCAAAGTGGTGGCGGAAGTGATGCAAATGTAATTGCAGGACATGGTATTCCAACAGTTAACTTAGCGGTTGGTTATGAAGAAATTCATACAACAAACGAAAAGATTCCTGTTGAAGAATTAGCAAAAACAGCAGAATTAGTTATAGCAATTATTGAAGAAGTAGCGAAGTAATGTAATAGAAAAAGCGTGTAAATCACAATTGATTTACACGCTTTTTATTTTGATTCGATTACTTTTACAAGCCGGATCAGCCAATACAAGAAAATCCATGGCAATATATAAGTTGTTGCTATATGTACTAGACGAGGGAAGAATCCAAATGTATTAAAGTTGAAAATAGGAAGTAGTAAATAATTAATGGCTATGATTAATATAATCACAAGGAACGTATAGTTGAGTTTATTAGTTGACTTCATCACAATCACCCCTTTTTACAATTATATCTATTTTATGTAAATTATATCGAATATATAAAGGGAAAAGAACAAGTAATTATTATAACTATTATGCAAAATTTGATATAATGAAAGAACGAACGTTCTGATTAGGGAGTGAGTACTATGCGAGAAATGTATCCGAAAAATGGTCGTGTTATTTTGCATGTAGATATGAATTGTTTTTTCGCATCTGTTGAAATTGCTCATGACCCATCATTACAAGGGAAGCCGTTAGCAGTTGCTGGAAATGAAAAAGAAAGAAAAGGAATTATTATAACATGTAGTTATGAGGCAAGAGACTATGGAATACGTACAACGATGCCTCTTTGGGAAGCAAAAAGGTTATGCCCGCAATTAGTTGTAATGCGTCCTAATTTTACATTATATCGTGAAGCTTCATTTCAAATGTTTCAAATCCTTTCCCGTTTTACGGAAAAAATACAACCAGTCTCTATAGATGAGGGGTATTTAGATATTACAGATTGCTACGCACTCGGTTCACCTCTTGAAATAGCAAAGATGATTCAGCAGGTGTTATTAACAGAGTTACAGCTTCCGTGTAGCATCGGAATTGCTCCTAACCTTTTCCTAGCAAAAACAGCTTCTGATATGAAAAAGCCTCTCGGTATTACCGTGCTTCGAAAACGAGATATTCCAGAAATGATTTGGCCACTTCCAGTTGAAGCGATGCATGGAATTGGAGAAAAAACAGCTGAAAAATTAAATGATATTCATATACAAACAATTGAGCAGTTAGCAAAAGGGAACGAACATATCATTCGCGCTAAAATTGGAAAGCATGGTGTTGATTTACAAAGGCGGGCAAAAGGTATGGATGATAGGGAAGTTGACCCGAGTCAAATGGGACAACATAAAAGTGTCGGTAATTCGATGACTTTTTCAAAGGATATGGATGAAGAGAAAGAATTACTTGATATGTTAGAACGGCTATCAAAATCAGTGAGTAAAAGATTACAAAAGCGAACTCTTGTCAGCTATAATATTCAAATTATGATTAAATATCATGATAGGCGGACAGTAACGCGGAGTAAGCAATTGAAAAATGCGATTTGGGAAGAACGAGATATTTTTCAGGCAGCATCTCGTTTATGGAAGCAACATTGGGACGGTGATTCCGTTCGTTTACTAGGTGTTACAGCTACTGAAATAGAGTGGAAGACAGAATCGGTGAAACAATTAGATTTGTTTTCATTTGAAGAAGATGCGAAAGAAGAGCCGCTACTTGCTGTCATCGATCAAATTAATGATAAGTATGGAATGCCGATTTTACAACGAGGTAGTCAATTATTACGTAAGCAAGAAAAGTCTTTTCAGCAAAAATTAGAAAATAAGTTTATGTAGAAGGTGTCATGACGTAGTAAATATCATGACACCTTTTATTTTTACAATTAACTATGAAATTTTTTACTATAAAGTTTTTATAGAAAATAAATTGTTTCTTTTGCACTACAAGCAAAGGAATTATTAAATAAATTAAGTGAAAGGATAAATTTAGATGAGTTTGATAGAAGTATGTATAAAGATCTTGGGGCGGAATATGACGATTTGCTAAATAAGTATAAATAAAAAAGCACTGTAACCAGTGCTTTTTTATGATAGATTAAGAGATTGTAACATTTTCAAAAATAACAATTTCTGAACTGTTTGTTGTTGAAACGCGTTGTGCGTAATATGTTAAAGCTGAAGAAATATATGTTGGTAATGAATCATTTGTATGTGTTGTTGTATATTCATGGATTAATTCTTTCAAAGTCGTCCATTCTAATTGTGCTGGGTGATCAGACACGAAAGAACTTACCCAGCGATCAAATGAAGATGAAAAATCAGTTTGTAAACGAAATGCTTCTTTCATAATAAAACGCTCCCTTAAAATGTAGTATAATCATTTTAACATAAAACACGAACGATTACTAAGTTTTTTGAGTATAACGTTCGTGATATATAGTTGTCTAGATGATTGGTTATGTAAATTCGATTTGCCATTTGAAATAACATTCCGTAAGATGAAAGGTAGATTATATAAAGAGCTGGAGGAAAGAAAGTGGAATTTGTATTTTTAGGAACTGGTGCAGGTGTTCCTTCGAAAGGAAGGAACGTTTCGGCAATTGCTTTACAATTGTTAGAAGAACGAGGACAGACTTGGTTATTTGATTGTGGCGAGGCGACGCAACATCAAATATTACATACATCAGTACGCCCACGCCGCATTGAAAAAATATTTATTACGCATTTACATGGTGATCATATTTTTGGCTTGCCTGGTTTATTAGGAAGCCGTTCATTTCAAGGAGGGACTACACCTTTAACAGTGTATGGACCAAAAGGAATTAAACAATTTATTGAAGTGGCATTATCAGTAAGTACGACACATGTAAAATATCCACTTGAAATTGTGGAGATAACAGAAGAAGGTACTGTATTTGAAGATAATGAATTTCACGTGGAAACGAAAAGATTGTCACATGGTATTGAATGTTTTGGGTATCGTATTGTAGAGAAAGATATACAAGGTGCTCTTTTAGTCGATAAATTGCTGGAGATGGGGGTGAAACCTGGCCCGCTCTTTAAACGTTTAAAAGATGGAGAAGTAGTTGAATTAGAAAATGGTACGATACTAAATGGAAAAGACTTTATTGGTCCACCTCAAAAGGGAAGAATTATTACCATTTTAGGTGATACAAGATATTGTGAAGCGAGTAGAGAGCTGGCACAAGACGCTGACGTACTTGTTCATGAAGCCACTTTTGCAGCAGAAGATGAACAACAAGCGTATGATTATTTTCATTCTACATCTAAGCAAGCTGCGAGTATTGCACTTCAGGCAAATGCAAAAAGATTAATATTGACTCATATTAGTTCTCGTTATCAAGGAGATACATATAAGGAATTATGGAAAGAGGCAAGAGAGCTATTTTCTAATACAGAAATAGCTACGGATTTGAAATCATTTCCAGTAGATAGATAATAATGGTGTGAAAAAATGGTGACGAATGGTTGCCATTTTTTTATTTCTAAAAAAATTTAAAATAAAACTGTTATCATTTTATGTTTATATTGGATGAAACAGAAAGTTTTAATGATGTGAAGAGATAGGATAAAAATACATAGTACCGATTGTTTAGAAAAACTGTTATATAAGTCAGATGACATACGAGTGGTACAAATAGCAAAAATGGATCGTTATTCAGAACTTTTAAAATTTATTAAAAGTAAGCGTTTTATTAAAAACAAGCTATAATGAGGGCAGATTATAATTTATTGTAGGCTACATGCGTTTTAGCCATTTGTCGTAACAAGTGGAGTTGACTAAATCGTGAGAGGGAAACATGAGAATTATAAATAAGAAGGATATTACTATTATTTGTACTAAGTCTTTTTTCACTTTTTAGCTTTAAAGCACTAAAAGGTATGAAAGCAATGGGAGTTTCACTTGTTTATCCGACATTAACGGGCAGTAAAACTCCCACCTCAAAATTCGGCTGGGGTAAAGAAGTTAGGTGGGAGATCAACTGCCCGTAAACGTCCGATTGGTTCAACTAATAATCAGTGGGGGATGAACAAAACCCCCACTGATTATAGGTTCACTTTATGCTATGCTTGTAAGGGGTTCTGTGTTAAACTTTGGATTGCCACCAGACTTTATTCTGGATTAGCTTATATTATTTTTAAATGAAGGTAATGCTAAGTTTCTTATTTATTGTGATAATTGGTATTATTTCAGGATATATTGTTTCACTGTTATTCAAAAACTATCCAATTCGTATAGCGTAACAAATTCGTCGTACAACTGGAAAAGCAACCGATTCGGTAGCTTAATAGAATAGTAAAAAATTTTTGCATAGAGGTTTAGGGGGAGTTATGATGAAGTATCGCTCAGTATTTGATATTATTGGTCCAGTTATGATTGGTCCATCAAGTTCACATACAGCAGGCGCAGCAAGAATGGGGCAAGTTGCTCGCCAGCTGTTTCGTCATGAACCAGAAAGAGTAAGCATTTCATTATATGGATCATTTGCAAAGACGTATCGAGGGCATGGTACGGATGTAGCATTGATCGGTGGAATATTAGGGTTTGAAACAGATGACTTACGTATTCCAGAGGCGCTAGACATAGCAAAAGAGCGCAAAATCGAAGTAGAATTCATTGAAGAAGATGCAAATGCACCTCACCCAAATACAGCGAGAATTCGTTTGTATAAAGGTGAAGAAGAAATTGAAGTTGTTGCTTGCTCAATTGGTGGCGGTAAAATTGAAGTTGTAGAATTAAACGGATTCGATCTTCAATTAACAGGCACGAGTCCAGCACTACTTATTGTAAATAACGATCGCTTCGGTGCTATTGCAGCAGTAGCTTCAATCCTTGCGAAACATGAAATTAACATTAGTACAATGAGTGTTTCTCGTAAAGAAAAAGGAAGAAGAGCGCTTATGGTTATCGAAACAGATGAATTATTAGCAGATGAAGTGATTGAAGAAATAAACGCGCAACAAAATATTTGTCAAGTAACTATTATGGAATAATTGCAGGGGGGACACACCATGTTTCGGAACGCAGCGGAACTAGTGGCGCAAGCTAAAGAACAAAATGTAAAAATCGCAGAAATTATGATTCAATGTGAAATGAAAACAAGAAGTATTTCACGTGAAGAAGTAATTGCTGGTATGGAAAAGAACTTAGTCGTGATGGAGCAAGCAGTAGAACGTGGTATTCGCGGAGTGAAATCACCAACTGGTTTAACTGGCGGAGATGCTGTAAAAGTTCAGGCGTATAAGAATAGCGGAAAAGGATTATCTGGAGATACGATTTTGGACGCGGTGAGTAAAGCTGTTGCAACAAATGAAGTAAACGCAGCGATGGGAATTATTTGTGCAACACCAACAGCAGGGTCTGCTGGAACAGTGCCAGGTGTACTGTTTGCACTGCAAGAAAAGTTACAGCCGACACGCGAAGAGATGATCGAATTTTTATTTACAGCAGGAGCTTTCGGTATGGTTGTTGCGAATAATGCTTGTATTTCCGGTGCGGCAGGAGGTTGCCAAGCTGAAGTAGGTTCAGCAAGTGGAATGGCAGCAGCAGCAGCAGTTGAGATGGCTGGTGGAACACAAGATCAAGCAGCTACAGCGATGGCGATTTCATTAAAGAATATGCTTGGTTTAGTATGTGATCCTGTTGCAGGGCTTGTAGAAGTACCTTGTGTAAAACGTAATGCAGCAGGAGCTGCGAATGCGATGATTTCAGCTGATTTAGCATTAGCTGGCGTAACGAGTACAATTCCATGTGATGAAGTGATTGAGGCGATGTTTAGAATCGGACAAACGATGCCAGTAGCACTTCGTGAAACAGCTGAAGGTGGACTTGCAGCAACACCAACTGGTCGCCGTCTGCAAGAAGAGATTTTTGGGAAGACTAATAACTAAACAATATATGTTAATAAAAAAATGGAGCTCAAGTAAGATTGAGCTCCATTTTTTATTTTTCTTTTGTTAGTTGTTCTAATGTTTTCCCAAGATTATGTGATCGTTGTGTAGCCTGTGTAATACAAGAAATAAGTGCTTGTTGAAATTTATGTTCTTGTAATACTTCAATGCCTGCTTCGGTCGTTCCGCCAGGAGAAGTAATTTCCTTTCGCAAAACAGAAGGGTGTTTTTCACTTGCTTTTAGCATTTCAGCAGCACCAATCATCGTCTGAAGAATGAGTGACTTTGCAACATCTTCTTTTAAACCAATTGTTTTTGCGGCTTCTTCCATCGCTTCCACTACGTAATAAATATAAGCAGGCCCACTTCCAGATAATGCAGTGACAGCATGCATATCTTCTTCCTCTACAACAGAGACGAGACCGATTGTTTCAAATAAAGCTATGGCAGTCTGAATATGTTCCGCTGTTGCATGTTTTGAAGGCGAGATAGCAGTAGCTGATTTTAAAATAGCTGCAGATGTATTTGGCATCGCACGAATAATCGGAACATCTTTTTGAAGTAGGTTTCTAATCGAGTGAGTAGAAACACCTGCTAATAAGGAAATAATAAGCAGGTTATTATGTATATATTCTTTAAAAGGAGTAAGCGCTTCTGCAACATCCTTTGGTTTCATTGCTAGAAAAAGAATAGTTGTATCAGTGAGTAGCTCTTTTTTATTATGCGTACCTTTGACGCCATATTTTTTATGTAGCTCCTGCAATCTTGTCTCGTTAGAACGATTACTTACGGTAATTTGTTCGCCTTTCACAACATTTGCATGTAACAAGCCACCAATAATAGCTTCAGCAATAGAGCCTGCACCGAGAAAGGAAATGTTTTGAATAGACATGATGTTCCTCCTTTAAATTTGGTTAGAAATTCTTATAAATGTACATACATTCGTTTTTTTATAGGAAACACCTCTTTTTATCTGAAAATAATGACAAATATATATAGAAGTTGTAAACTGAAGAAGTATTCATTTTTGAACCGGAAAGAGACAGGGGGGCTAAGCATGACGGCGATTCACCGAATGGAGATTCCTGTGCCATTTGCAGTTGAAACTGTGAATGTGTTTTTAGTTGAGGGGGAGACATTAACATTAATTGATACAGGGACGAATACAGAAGAGGCAAGAAGTGCGTTAGAAAGGCAATTGGGTACATTAGGATATGCGATAGAAGATATTAAAACAGTAGTCATTACGCATCATCATGCGGATCATTGTGGGCTTTTAAATATATTTTCTGAGAAAACGAACATTATTGGACATCCTTGGAATGAGCCTTGGATCACGCAAAATCCAGAATTTTTAAAGCGGTATCATGAGTTTTTTAGAGAGACAGCTTTGCAATTTGGTGTTCCAGCGGCATTTTTGAAAGACGAGGCGTTATTGACGACGAAGACACTTAAATATTCTTGTAATAGATCGTTAACGCATACTGTGAGAGAGGGAGATCGTATTGATTCTTTACCTGGGTTTACAGTAATCGAAACACCAGGTCATGCTTCCACTCATATTTCATTATATAGAGAATCTGATGGAATATTAATTGGCGGGGATGCTCTCATTAGCCATATTTCTTCGAATCCCATATTAGAACCACCATATGAAGGACAAACAGAAAGGGCGCGCCCGTTATTACAATATAATCAAACGTTAAAGCGTTTAAGTGAAATGAATATTTCGCGCATTTTATCAGGACATGGAGAAGATGTTCTAAATGTGAAACAACTTATTGAAACGAGATTACAAAAGCAAGAAACACGTGCGTTTAAAGTGCTTGAGTTATTAAAGGAAAAACCAATGACAGCATTTGAAGTATGTGTAAAACTATTTCCGGTATTATATAAGGAGCAATTGCCGCTTACTATTTCAGAAACTGTTGGACAATTAGACTTTTTAGCATATAATCAACAAGTGATGATTGATGAATCTTCGCAACAATTGATTTATTATGCAAAGTAGGTGACAGCAATGACGGGACGTTTACAAGATAAAGTAATCGTCATTACAGGTGCTTCTAGTGGAATTGGAGAGCAAGTTGCAATGCAAGTTGCAGAGCAGGGGGCGACTCCAGTATTAATGGCTAGAACAGAAGAGAAATTAAAAGCGTTAGCAGAGAAAATTAAAGAAACTTATAATACGCCTTGCTATTATTATGTATTAGACGTAAGTGAAGAGATGGAAGTACAATCTGTTTTTTCAAAGGTATTACAAGAAGTGGGACGTATTGATATATTAGTAAACAATGCGGGATTTGGTATTTTTAAAACATTTGAAGATGCGTCAATGGATGAAGTGAAAGATATGTTCCAAGTAAATGTATTTGGATTAGTAGCTTGTACGAAAGCGGTACTACCCTATATGGTGAAAAGGAACGAAGGACATATTATTAATATTGCTTCACTTGCTGGGAAAATTGCAACTCCAAAATCGAGTGCGTATGCAGCGACGAAACATGCAGTATTAGGATTTACGAATAGTTTACGCATGGAGTTGTCTAGTACAAATATTTTCGTAACAGCGATTAATCCAGGTCCGATAGATACAAACTTTTTTGAAATAGCGGATCAATCCGGTACATATGTGAAAAATATGGGACGGTACATGTTAAAACCAACATATGTAGCAGAGCAAATCGTAAAATCGATGCAAACGAAAAAGCGTGAAGTAAACTTACCGAAGTGGATGGGCATTGGTCCGAAACTTTATGTACTATTCCCAGGTTTATTTGAGCGTATTGCAGGTAAATCATTAAGTAAAAAATAGGAGATTTCCATATGGAAATCTCCTATTTTTTTATTTTCCAGTCACATAATCGTAAACGATATCCTCAACTGCCTCGTATACATCAATTTCAGTATTTGAATGAATTATCGTTTGAATATGTTTAATTAGCATTTCCTGATCCTCATTTGACATAGGATTACATTGATATTGCTGAAAACTTTTTATAATCATTTTCTCAATTAATTTTGCATGCATGTTTTCCCCACCTGTATGTACGTATGTATTGTTTTATTGTACTTGAAGTGAAATATAAAAACTACTATGCACTATTTTTGTATAAAAATTCGGTTGTGTATATTGTTTTTCTAGTAAAATTAAGTTTTGTAAGTTTATAAAATTAATAAATATTTAATTGACTCTATAAATATACAATATTATAATCATACTTAATTTAAAGAATTGATATGAGGAGGAGCATATGAAAGTCGCGATTATTGGAGCAACTGGGTATGGAGGTATTGAGTTAATTCGGTTATTAGAGCAACATCCATATTTTTCGATAGCATCTCTCCATTCTTTTTCACAAGTTGGCGAGTGTATAACAAATGTATATCCGCATCTTCGAAATATTCTTGTTCATACGTTACAAGAAATTAATGCGGAGGAAATAGAGAAGGAAGCAGAAATTGTATTTTTAGCAACTCCAGCAGGAGTATCAGCAGAGTTAACTCCAAAATTATTAGCAGTAGGTTTAAAAGTAATTGATCTATCTGGAGACTTTCGTATGAAAGATCCTTTCATATATGAACAGTGGTATAAAAGGGCAGCTGCAAAAGAAGAAGTTCTTAGTGAAGCTGTATATGGGTTAAGTGAATGGAAAAAGTCCGAGATTCAAAATGCAAATTTAATTGCAAACCCAGGATGTTTTGCTACAGCTTCGTTATTAGCGATATTGCCGTTAGTACGTAGCGGCATGATTGAAGAAGATTCAATTATTATCGATGCAAAATCAGGAGTATCTGGAGCAGGCAAAACACCAACAACGATGACTCACTTTCCAGAGTTATACGATAACTTGCGTATTTATAAAGTAAATGAGCATCAACACGTTCCTGAGATTGAGCAAATGCTTGCAGAGTGGGATAGGGAAACGAAGCCAATCACGTTTAGTACACATTTAATACCGATATCACGAGGGATTATGGTTACACTGTATGCGAAAGTAAAACGAGAAATGGAAATAGAGCAACTTCAAAAGTTATATGAAGAAACGTATGAACAATCGGCTTTTATTCGAATTCGCACGCAAGGAGAGTTTCCAAGTCCGAAAGAAGTGAGAGGCTCAAATTATTGTGATATGGGGATAGCTTACGATGAAAGAACAGGAAGAGTGACAGTCGTTTCTGTTATAGACAATATGATGAAAGGTGCGGCTGGGCAAGCGATTCAAAATGCAAATATAGTAGCGGGACTAGAAGAAACAACAGGTTTACAACATATGCCGCTTTATCTATAAGGGGGACATGATGATTAAAGTAGCGTCTATTATAAAAGTAGAAAATGGTTCGATTGTAACTCCGAAAGGTTTCTCGGCAATTGGTACTGCAATTGGTTTGAAAAAGGAGAAAAAGGATTTAGGAGCAATCGTTTGTGATGTACCGGCATCATGTGCTGCTGTTTATACAACTAATCAAATACAAGCAGCCCCCTTGCAAGTAACGAAAGACAGTATAGCAGCTGAGGGGAAATTACAAGCGATTATCGTCAATAGTGGAAATGCAAATGCTTGTACAGGAATGAAAGGATTACAAGATGCCTACGAGATGCGTGCATTAGGGGCGGAATATTTTGGAGTGAAAGAAAATTACGTTGCAGTAGCTTCGACTGGTGTAATTGGTGTTCCTTTACCGATGGATATAATTCGAAAGGGAGTTGTAACTCTTATACCGACGAAGGAAGAAAGTGAAGCGCGTTCTTTTTCTGAAGCGATTTTAACGACGGATCTTATAACGAAAGAAACTTGCTATGAAATGATTATTGATGGGAAAAAAGTGACGATTGCTGGTGTTGCTAAAGGTTCAGGAATGATTCATCCGAATATGGCAACGATGCTGAGTTTTATTACGACAGACGCTCATATAGAACATGATGTATTGCAAATAGCATTATCACAAATAACGAATCATACATTTAATCAAATTACGGTGGATGGAGATACTTCTACGAATGATATGGTCATCGTTATGGCAAGTGGATTATCAGAAACGAAACCAATCAATATGGAACATACAGACTGGGAAGCTTTCGTATTTGCTTTACAGAAGGTATGTGAAGATTTAGCAAAAAAAATTGCACAAGATGGTGAAGGTGCTACGAAGTTAATAGAAGTAAATGTGCTAGGCGCGAAAGCGAGTGAAGAGGCAAAGAAAATTGCAAAGCAAATAATTGGTTCAAGTCTTGTAAAAACCGCAATACACGGTGAAGACCCAAATTGGGGGCGAATTATTAGCAGTATTGGACAAAGTGAAGTAGCGATTAATCCAAATACAATTGATATTACTCTTCAATCTATCGTTGTGCTGAAAAATAGTGAACCTCAAATGTTTTCTGAAGAGGAAATGAAAAAGAAATTACAAGAACATGAAATTATGATTGATGTGTATTTACATTTAGGAGAAGAGACTGGATCAGCTTGGGGCTGTGACTTAAGCTATGAATATGTGAAAATAAACGCTTGTTATCGTACATAAGGAGAGGGAAGATGAGCGATTATATTGTAGTGAAATGCGGCGGTAGTATGCTAGAGCAATTAAATGATGTGTTTTTTGATTGTATAAAGAAATTGCAGCAGAAGTATAAGGTAGTGATTGTCCATGGTGGTGGTCCAGAAATTGATACCAACTTAAAAAATTGTAATATCAAAGTAGAAAAAAGAGATGGATTACGAGTGACACCAAAAGAAGTTATGGATATTGTTCAAATGGTGCTATGCGGGAGTACGAATAAAAAGTTTGTAATGAATTTGCAAAGGCATAATTTACTGGCGGTAGGTTGTTCAGGGTGTGACGGCAAATTACTTCAAGTTCAACCTGTCAGCGAGGAGATAGGATATGTGGGAGAAGTAAGCTATGTCGAAACAGCCTTACTAAAAGGATTAATAAATATGAATTATATTCCTGTTATTGCTCCGGTCGGGATTCATGATAATGAGATTTATAACATAAATGCGGATACCGCTGCAGCGGGGATTGCGGCCGCACTATCCGCAAAAGAACTCGTTTTTATTACGGATGTAGATGGGATATTACATGAAGGGAAATTGGTAAAGAAAACAGATGAGTCTGAAATTGCAACTCTTATAGAAAAAGGAGTTATTACAGGCGGGATGATTCCGAAAGTACAGGCGGCACTAGCTTCATTAAAAATGGGAGTGCAAAAGATAAGTATCGTAAATGGTACAAAAGATTTTACTGAAGATACAGGAGAATGTATCGGAACGACGGTAACGAGAGGAGCGAGTATTGTATGACAAGTCATCTTTTTCAAACATATGGGAGAAGAACTGTTGAGTTTGTAAAGGGAAAGGGAACGGAAGTTATTGATAACAAAGGTAACCAATACTTAGATTTTACATCAGGAATTGGTGTATGTAATTTAGGACATTGTCATCCTACTGTTATGAAAGCTGTACAAGAACAACTTGATAATATATGGCATATATCTAACCTATTTACAAACGGCTTACAAGAAGAAGTCGCGTCATTATTAACAGAAAATATAGCATTAGATTATGTGTTTTTCTGTAATAGCGGAGCAGAGGCGAATGAAGCAGCATTGAAGCTAGCTCGTAAGCATACTGGAAAATCTCTCGTTGTAACATGTCTACAGTCTTTCCACGGTAGAACATTTGGAACGATGAGTGCGACAGGACAAAATAAAGTGAAAGAAGGATTTGGTCCGCTCCTTCCGTCTTTTTTACATACCCCATTTAACGATATAAAAGCGCTCAAGGAAGTAATGAATGAAGAAGTTGCGGCAGTAATGGTAGAAGTTGTTCAAGGAGAGGGAGGAGTCATACCTGCTGATCTATCTTTTTTGCAAGAGATTGAAGCATTATGTAATAAGTTCGGTTCCTTATTTATTATAGATGAAGTACAAACAGGGATCGGAAGAACAGGGACATTATTTGCTTACGAACAAATAGGAATAAATCCTCATATCGTTACTACCGCTAAAGCGCTTGGAAATGGCATTCCAGTTGGAGCGATGATTGGCCGGAAAGAACTTGGAACATCGTTTACTGCAGGATCACACGGTTCAACGTTTGGCGGGAATTATGTTGCAATGGCTGCAGCGAAAGAAGTATTGCAAGTAAGTAAAAGACCATCGTTTTTAAAAGAAGTACAAGAAAAGGGCGAGTACGTATTAGAGAAGTTGCGAGAGGAATTACAACATGTCGAATATATTCAAAATATACGTGGTAAGGGGCTTATGATTGGGATTGAGTGTAAGCATGAAGTTACAAGTTTTATAGAAGAACTAGAAAAAGAGGGACTTCTCGTATTACAAGCAGGGCCAAATGTGATAAGACTATTACCGCCACTTATTGTAACGAATGAAGAGTTAGAACAGGCAGTATATATGATAAAAAAAGTAGTTTGTACAAAAAACGTATCAATCATATAAGGGGGAAATTTCATGTCAACTGTACAAGTACCGAAATTAAATACGAAAGATCTTTTAACACTAGAAGAATTAACGAAAGAAGAAATCATTTCTTTAATTGAGTTCGCTATATATTTAAAAAAGAATAAGCAGGAGCCTTTATTACAAGGCAAAATATTAGGGCTTATCTTTGACAAACATTCAACTCGTACGCGCGTATCTTTTGAAGCAGGAATGGTACAGCTGGGAGGACATGGCATGTTTTTAAGTGGGAAAGAGATGCAAATTGGAAGAGGGGAGAGCGTTTCAGATACTGCGAAAGTATTATCTCATTATATTGATGGGATCATGATACGTACATTCTCACATGCCGATGTAGAAGAGCTTGCAAAAGAATCGTGCATACCTGTAATTAACGGTTTAACGGATGATCATCATCCTTGTCAGGCGTTGGCAGATTTAATGACAATATATGAAGAAGTAAATACATTTAAAGGAATAAAATTGGCTTATGTAGGTGATGGGAATAACGTATGTCATTCCTTGTTGTTAGCGAGTGCAAAAGTTGGAATGAATATGACTGTGGCAACGCCTGTAGGATATGAACCGAGTGAGGAAATTGTAAAAAAAGCGTTAGTGATTGCTGAAGAAACAGGAGCTGAAATTGAAATTTTGCATAACCCTGAATTAGCAGTGAGTGAAGCAGATTTCATTTATACTGACGTTTGGATGAGTATGGGGCAAGAGGGAGAAGAAGAGAAATATACTTTATTTCAACCTTACCAAATCAATAAAGAACTTGTTATGCATGCGAAGCAAACATATCGTTTCTTACACTGTTTACCTGCCCATCGTGAAGAAGAAGTAACAGGAGAAGTTATAGATGGACCACAGTCTATCGTATTTGAGCAAGCTGGTAATCGATTGCACGCGCAAAAAGCATTATTAGTAAGTTTATTTAAAAATGTAGAAGAGCTTTCCTAAATGATGTGCACCCCAATTGTTAAGCACGAATAACAATTGGAGGTGTGCTTTTTAGATTGAAATGTCGTATGTATATTTGGTTAATCATCTCTATATCATTTATAATAAAAAGAGTAAACTAAATTTGTTTTTCATATCATGTAAGGACATGCTAGATAGAAAAAATATAGTTAAAGAGATGATGAATTTGAAAACAACTAAGAAAACATATTCGTTTTTTCAGCGGATGTGGAGAATATTAAAGTTTCAATATTATAAGTTACTTCGATCACCAGAAGGAGCAAAGAAAGTATCATTAGGTTTTGCGATTGGTTTTGGCTTAGAGATGTTGGTCATATATACGGCATCGCTCGTATATATAATATTTTATCCGATTGTTCGATTAGCAAAGGGATCTTTTCCTGCTGCGGTTATTGGCAATATTATTGGAAAAATATCGTTTCTACCGATATTTTTATTTCCATTTGCTTATGCGTTAGGAAAAATGATATATCCATTTCATATACAAAAAATACATCATGAACCATTTACGATATCTGACTTGTTTTCGAGTCATATTTTTACGATATTAAAGGGGTTATTGCAGAGTGAAGTGTATGTATTAATTGGAATGGCGATTTTAGGAGTTGTTTTTGGGGGGATTTCATATTTCGTTGTGCATTATTTATATGAAAAGAACCGTAAGCTACGTTTGAAGAACAGAAAGAAACGAGTGAGAGAGCCACTCGTGCAAATATAAAGAGTGTCACATTCATTTTCTCCTTTGAATATGTTTAAGAAAAAGGAGGAGAGAATGAATGTATTATTATTACGTACCGCAAGTATATCCATATGTAAATTATCATCCGGTTTATGATATGAATAGACAATACGAATTATATCGACAACAACAATTACAGCAATTACCACAAATACCATCACAACAACCTACGCAAGATCAAAAACCATATTTAACGACATGGCCGTATTCAAATGTATACTATGGTAATTATTACGAATCATAAAGCTGCTTCTATTTAGAAGCAGCTTTATGCGTTTGTTTTCAAAATTAAATTTTGAATGGTTTGAAGAGAATGGATGAGCTTCTCACGCTCTTCCTCAGATAATGTTTGGAAATTTTCTTTTAATTTGTCTAAAATGAATTGTTGATACTGATTTACTAACAATTTCCCTTCACTTGTTAAGGAAATTAAAATGACCCGTCGATCTTTTTCGCTATAATGACGCTCTATTAGTTCTTCTTGAATCAGTTTGTTTAATAGAGGTGTCATGTTAGGCCGTGAAATCGCTAGCCGCTTGCCGATTTCGGAAACTGCTAATGTGCCATTTTCATGCAGAAGCAGTAATACTTGTGTATGTGATGGCGGCATATGTCTTTGAGAAGAAAATTCTCCAGGAAGCATAAATTTGCGATAAAAAAGAGGCACTAGCGAAAGAAGATGATCAACAATACGTTCCCACTCGCGTGATTCCATATAAAGGCCCCCTTCCACTCTCATTGTAACAAAAAAGACATGTTATAAAAATAGAATTGTTTCATGGAAATTTTAATATTTGTAGGCCAACACTTTTTTTGTAAATGAATCGGCAATAATCGCGTAGCCATCATCATTTGGGTGTACTTGGTCAAAGAGTAAATCTTTTTTATCATTTGATATTAATTTACGAATTGGTAAAACGATAGATGGTTGATTTGCTTTTGAAATGGAATAAACGGATTCATTCCAGCCATCTAAAAACATATCTGCATAACTGGCGATGGAGTCATCGAGTTGTAACGGATTATAGAGTTCTGAGAGAATGAGTAAAGCGTTCGGATTTTGATCTCGAACTGTCTTTACAATATTTTTTATATCCGCTTCAAAATGAGCTTTTTCTTTATTTAACATTTTAATACCATCTATAACACCGACATCACGATTTAAACGGAATAAATTATTTCCTCCAATATTAATTGTAATGATATTTGCAGCTTTAATTTTTTGCTTTACATCTTCTGATTGCACTTTTTTAGCGAGACGATCTGTTGTAAGACCGTTTATCCCAAGGTTTTCTACGGTAATTGGTTTATGAATTTGTGCTTCTATTTGTCTAGAAGCTAATTCAGCAAATCCCCCTTGTGTCGATCCATATCCTTTGGCGAGTGAATCACCTAGTACGAGATGATAAAAGGAATCGTTTGTTTGCTTATCAATCCAACTTGGAGTAGATATTTTTTCTGTGTTTTCTTCGGGTTCATTTTGTTTTGTCTCATCGTTCTTTTCAAAATAAGAATAAGAAATGATTAGAAGGAGGAGACAAACAATTGTTAAGATGACTTTTTTCATATATTCATCCTCCTTGTAATTGGTAATTGTATCATATTCAGCAGTATTAACAATGTAAGGGCATATTATATGTTTATGAAAAGTTTACAACAACTTTACAGAAAATTTGTAGAAGTATGTCAAAAAATATTGACGATATGAAAGTACATTATATATGATAATGTCAGATAAGGTGAAATTTTAATGAGTAGGGCTTTATTTCCCACTAATTAAAGTTTCACTAATCGGGCGTTTAAGGGGACTACTCATTAGCGCAGGATGAAATGAAAATCTGTCTCTAATAGAAGAAAAAAGGTATGTGGTTAGAGGCAAATAGAGGTTTATTTCATTATTTTTGGTAATTGTATAAGGGGGATTTTTTGTGAAAAAGTCAAAAAAAATGCTAGCTGGAGCAACTCTTGCTATAGGTGTAATAGCGCCGCAAGTGTTGCCAACAACAGCTCATGCGGATGAGAACAACGGGGAGAGTACGGTTAACTTACGAATTCTAGAAACATCAGATATTCACGTTAACTTAATGAATTACGATTATTATCAAACGAAAACAGATAATAAAGTAGGTCTCGTGCAAACAGCAACACTTGTTAATAAAGCACGTGAAGAAGCGAAGAACTCTGTCCTATTTGATGATGGGGATGCATTACAAGGGACACCGCTTGGAGATTATGTAGCGAATAAAATAAATGATCCGAAGAAGCCTGTGGATCCTAGTTATACACATCCATTATATCGTGTAATGAATTTAATGAAGTATGACGTCATCTCTCTTGGGAATCATGAATTTAACTACGGTTTAGACTATTTAAACAAAGTAATTAGTAAAACAGAGTTCCCGGTTATTAACTCGAACGTCTATAAAGATGATAAAGATAATAATGAAGAGAACGACCAAAATTACTTTAAACCATATCATGTTTTTGAAAAAGAAGTAGAAGATGAATCAGGTCAAAAGCAAAAAGTGAAAATTGGCGTAATGGGATTTGTTCCACCTCAAGTTATGAACTGGGATAAAGCGAATTTAGAAGGAAAAGTGAAAGCAAAAGATATAGTTGAAACAGCGAAGAAAATGGTGCCAAAAATGAAAGCAGAAGGTGCAGATGTTATCGTTGCACTAGCGCATTCGGGCGTTGATAAGAGTGGATACAATGTTGGCATGGAAAACGCGTCGTATTATTTAACAGAAGTTCCAGATGTAGATGCAGTATTAATGGGACATTCACATACTGAAATGAAGGATGTATTTAATGGTGTTCCAGTTGTAATGCCTGGTGTCTTTGGAAGTAACCTAGGTATTATTGATATGCAATTGAAAAAGGTAAACGGAAAATGGGAAATACAAAAAGAGCAATCGAAGCCGCAACTGCGTCCGATTGCTGATAGTAAAGGGAATCCATTAGTAAAGTCTGATGAAAAATTAGTTAATGAAATTAAAGATGATCACCAAGCGACAATTGATTATGTCAATACAGCTGTAGGAAAAACGACAGCGCCAATTAATAGTTATTTCTCATTAGTACAAGATGATCCTTCTGTACAACTTGTAACAAATGCACAAAAATGGTATGTAGAAAAGTTATTTGCTGAAAATGGACAGTATAGCAAATATAAAGGAATTCCAGTTTTATCTGCAGGCGCACCATTTAAAGCAGGTGGCCGAAACGGTGCTACATATTATACGGATATTCCAGCTGGAACGTTAGCGATTAAAAACGTTGCAGATTTATATGTATATCCAAATACGTTATATGCTGTAAAAGTAAATGGTGCACAAGTGAAAGAATGGCTTGAAATGTCTGCAGGTCAGTTTAATCAAATTGATCCAAAGAAAACAGAAGAACAGCCGTTAGTAAATATAGGCTATCCTACATATAACTTCGATATTTTAGATGGCTTAAAATACGAAATTGATGTAACACAACCAACGAAATACGATAAAGATGGAAAAGTTGTAAATGCAAATACGAATCGTATTATAAATATGACATATGAAGGTAAGCCAGTAGCTGACA
Organism: Bacillus cereus group sp. N14; assembly: GCF_016483555.1. Taxonomy (NCBI): domain Bacteria; kingdom Bacillati; phylum Bacillota; class Bacilli; order Caryophanales; family Bacillaceae; genus Bacillus; species Bacillus cereus group sp. N14. The sequence goes on along the minus strand of NZ_JAEHBQ010000001.1, from coordinate 435,849 downwards.
ATCAAGAGTTCATCGTCGCTACAAATAACTATCGCGGAAGTAGCCAAACGTTCCCAGGTGTAAGTAAAGGAGAAGTTGTATACCAATCACAAGATGAAACACGTCAAATCATTGTGAAGTATATGCAAGAAACACCAGTTATTAATCCAGCAGCAGATAAAAATTGGACGTTTAAACCGATTGTTGCAGAAAAATTAAATACAACATTCGATTCTTCACCAAATGCACAAAAGTATATAAAGAAAGATGGGAAAATATCATATGTTGGACCATCTGCAAATGAATTTGCTAAATATGCAATTGATATAACGAAGAAGAACGATGATGATAAGGAAACTGGTGGAGGAAATCCAACGACACCGCCAACAGGTGAAGGAAATAATGGAGAGAATCCAACGACACCACCAACAGGTGAAGGAAATAATGGAGGAAATCCAACGACACCACCAACAGGTGAAGGCAGTAATGGAGAAAATCCAACGACACCGCCAGGATCTGGACAAACTACAACGGATAATCAAAACTCAAAAGAAACAACAACAACTGTAAGTGAAAAGAAAGAAGAGCGTGATTTACCGAAAACAGGTACAAGTGTTGCTTCTACAATTGGAGCAGGCTTGGCGTTTGTTGGAGCGGGATTACTTCTGTTATTTAGAAGAAAGAAAGCAAATAGATAGTCGAGAAATATAAAAAAGGATTACCGATTCAGGTAATCCTTTTTAGTATATTATGAAACTGTTACTGCTTTTTCTTTCTTCCATGAAAGGCCAAATCCAGTAAAGCCGACGATAATGGTTAAGACTGGGCAAGCTAAACAGAAAATTGCGTATGGAAGGTAATCGAATGTTGGAACGCTAAGGACGTTTGTTAAGAATACACCACTTACACCCCATGGTACGAGCGGGTTAATAACTGTACCTGCATCTTCTAATACGCGTGATAAATTACGACGTTCTAAACCGACTTCATCGTATTTATTAGCGAATGCTTGTCCTGTTAAAACGATGGATAAGTACTGCTCACCAAGTAAGAAGTTTACACCAATTGCAGTTGAAGCAGTAGAAATAATTAAGCGTGTACTATTTTTTACAAAGCTAGAGATGATATTCATTAGTTGCGTGATAATACCCATTCCTTGTAATAATCCTCCCATACAAAGAGCTAGGAAAATAAGGGCAATCGACATCATCATGCTTTGTAGACCACCGCGAGATAGTAAGCTATCAATGTCTTTAATACCAGTTTTAGAAACGTAGCCGTCTTGCATAATTTTCATTAAATCAGCTAAAGAAGTGCTAGGTTTAAAAATAAAGAGAATAATAATTCCTACCACAATTCCTGCAAGCAATGTTGGAACAGCTGGAACTTTTTTAAATGCGAATAGGAACAGTAATAAAATTGGAATAAGTGTAACGATAGAAATCGTTGCATTTTTCTCTAATGTGCTAATAAAGTTTGTGAAGTCAACGTCTCCACTTGTACCGCTTCCTAAAATGAAAAATGCGATAAAAGCAATAATGAAAGCTGGAACTGTTGTCCAAAGCATGTTACGAATATGCTCAAATAAATCTACACCCGTTACAGCAGGAGCTAAGTTTGTTGTATCAGATAAAGGAGACATTTTATCTCCAAAGAATGCGCCAGAAATAATTGCACCAGCGATTAGAGCCGGATCGTATCCAAGAGCACTACCCATACCCATAAAGGCAAGTCCTACAGTTGCAGCAGTTGTAAAGGCGCTACCGATACTTGTTCCAACAATTGCACAAACTACAAAAACAGTTGGAACGAAAATTTTAGGAGATACAATCTGGAACCCGTATACCATTAAAGTTGGAATTGTTCCAGCAGCGATCCAAACACTAATTAATACGCCTACCAGTAAGAAAATAAAAATAGATGGAATACCAGCTGAAATACTACTGATCATCCCTTTTTCCATAGTAGACCAAGAGATTTTTTTCATAAATCCAAATGCTAATAAAAGAACGATACCAAATAAAATTGGGATGTGTGGTGAAACTTCTAATTGGATAACACTAAAGCCAATACAGAAAAAGATAAATAATGTTAAAAGAACAGATTCAATTTTTGAAACCATTGTTTTTCCCTCCTAAGTAATCTAAAATAGCTCTTTTTTATATAAAATTCGCCAATATTGTTTATTTCCTTCTAAATTTTAGAATTTCGCGACAAATTACCGGTAATTGTTGATCCTTCAATATGATACGGAAATGATTGGATAAAAAAACGTCCCTGCATATAATTATGCAGGGACGAAGAAATCGCGGTACCACCCTAGCTTGTGAAATGAATGTATCACAAAATAAAGGGTCGTATGATATGCGCTAATAAAATAAAAACGCCCCTGCAATATATGCAGGGACGAAAAATTCGCGGTACCACCCTAAATTGTGAAACAGTTTCGTTTCACCACTCTTTAGATATAACGGTCTATAACCGTCTTTCACTACTCCTTACGTTTCGCAAAAGAAGCTCCAGGGGGTAATTCATAATTCGCTCTGTACTGGTTCGCACCGACCACCAGCTCTCTGAAATCAGAAATCGAAATACTACTAAATCCTATCAATGCCGATTCATATGATGTTAGTTAAATTTTTATCACATTTTCATCTTATATGTCAATAAAAATGTTCAATATTTTTTTAGGGAAATAAAGGTTAAATATTTTTAATGTTCTAAATTTGTGCGTTATAATGAATTTGAAAGGGGAGGAAAAGAGTGAAGAAAAAAATAATTCTTTTTACCACCTTACTAGTCATTGGCGGAAGTGCTGGAATTTACACAGCTTTTGCAGCTGAATCAGAGCAGGCGAAGCAAAAGCAAATACAGCAGTCAGAAGTGAAGAAAGTGAAAGAAACGGAAGAGAAGAAGTCGATGGAAAAAGCAGCTGAGAAACTAGGAGTTTCTACTGATGGGAAAACAAAAGAAGAGGTTAAGAAAGAAGTAAATACTGCAAGATTTGAAAAACGTCACGATCTATTAATTGAACATGCAAAACAACTTGGAATTGATACAGAAGGAAAAAAAGATGAAGAGATTATTTTAGAAATTGGAAAGATACAACACGGAAAGTAGAGCAACTTATCATACGATAAGTTGTTCTTTTTTAAGAACTATTTGATTTAAAAATAATTGACAGTCTTTTGGATTTAATGTTAACTATATTTATAAACAAGTTAACATTAGGGGTGACAATTGTGACTGTTAATAGTAATACGACTGAAAAATCGTCTTATACATATGAAGAGTTATCGGAAAAAAATAAAGCCTATGTATGGCACCCATTTACACAAATGAAGGATTATTTAGAAGAAGATCCTGTCATTATTGAACGCGGAGAGGGAAGAAAGCTATACGATGTAAATGGAAATGAATATTGGGACGGTGTTTCGTCTATTTGGTTAAATGTTCATGGACATCAAGTACCGGAACTAGATGAAGCAATTCGTGAGCAATTAAATAAAATTGCTCATTCTACTATGCTAGGACTTGCTAACGTTCCATCTATTTTATTAGCAGAAAAAATAATTGAAGTTGTGCCAGAAGGTTTGAAGAAAGTATTCTATTCAGACTCTGGTTCTAGCGCCGTTGAAATTGCAATTAAGATGGCCTTTCAATATTGGCAGCATAAAGGAAAACCGAAGAAACAAAGATTTGTTACATTAAAAGAAGCATATCACGGTGATACAATTGGAGCTGTTTCAGTAGGAGCGATAGACTTGTTTCACCAAGTTTATAGTTCACTTTTATTTGAGGCAATTAAAATGCCTTATCCATATACATATCGTTCTCCTTACGGAAATAATAAGGAGGAAATTGTAAAAAAACATTTAGAAGAAATGGAAGAGCTGCTGAAAGATAAACATGAAGAAATTGCAGCAATTATTGTAGAACCTTTAATGCAAGGTGCTGGTGGTATGATTACAATGCCAAAAGGATACTTAAGAGGACTACGTAATTTATGTACAAAATATAATGTTTTATTTATTACAGATGAGGTAGCGACTGGATTTGGGCGTACCGGGAAAATGTTTGCATGTGAACATGAAAATGTAACGCCGGACATTTTAACCGCCGGAAAAGGTTTAACAGGTGGATATTTACCAATTGCAATCACCGTAACGACAGATGAAATTTATAATGCCTTTTTAGGAGGATATGAAGAACAAAAAACATTTTTCCATGGTCATAGTTATACAGGGAACCCGTTAGGGTGTGCGGTAGCAATTGCGAATCTAGAACTATACGAAAAAACAAATTTAATAGAAGAAGTAGCACGTAAAACAGAATATGTGGCGACGCAATTAGAAGCACTCTTTACATATAAACATGTAGGTGATATTCGTCAGTGCGGATTAATGGTTGGAATTGAACTTGTGAAGAATAAGGAAACGAAAGAAGCGTTTGAATGGACAGAGAGAGTCGGTGTTCAAGTATGTAAACGCTCAAGAGAGCTGGGCATGATTTTACGGCCACTCGGCAATACAATTGTATTTATGCCTCCTCTTGCTTCTACAATTGATGAGATTGATGATATGTTACATATTTTGTATAAAGCAATCTCGGATGTTACGGAGGGAGAATAATGAACGGTTTTTTTGTAACAGCAACGGATACTGAAGTGGGGAAAACTGTAGTTGCCGGTGCATTAGCAGGTGTATTTAGAGAATTGGGATATAACATCGGGGTATATAAACCGTTGCAAAGTGGACATGTTGCATCAAATCCAGAGGGAGATGCAGCAAGGTTAAAAGCATTATCAGGTGTACCGACAAAAGAAAATGAAATTTGTCCTTATTCTATTGAAGAGCCTCTTGCTCCGAGACTTGCCATGAAAAGAGCTGGAAGAGTAGTACATTTAAAAGACATTACTGATCATTATAATGAACTATTGAAAGAGTTTAATAGCCTATTTGTAGAAGGAGCAGGTGGACTGGCTGTTCCATATACAGAAGACGCTTTAGTAATTGATTTCGCAAAGGAATTACAGCTTCCTCTTATTATAGTCGCACGCCCTACATTAGGAACAGTAAATCATACAGTTTTAACGATTGCTTATGCAAAGGCACAGGGCTTAACAGTAGCAGGTATAATTTTATCAGGCTGCAAAGAATGTGAAATGGAAAGAGTACAAGAAAATAAAGAAATGATTGAAGAGCTAAGTGGGGTACCGGTTTTAGGCTTATTACCATTCTTTGAAGGTGCGTTTACAAAAGAAGAAGTCTTGGAATCTGCAAAAGAGTATATAATGATTTCAAAATTAGAGGAGTTTATCCGAAATGAATCAAACGTGGCGCACACATCTTCAATCTAAATTGCAACAATTAAATGAGCAAGGGCAGTATCGCAATTTGCATGTAACAGAACAAGCAGAAGAGACATGGCTTATTCGAGATGAAAAAAGGATGTTAAATTTAGCGTCAAATAATTATTTAGGGTTAGCTGGAGATGAGAGGTTAAAAGAAGCTGCTATTGCATGCACAAGAAAATATGGAACTGGGGCGACGGCATCAAGGCTCGTTGTAGGAAATTATTCACTGTATGAAGAGGTTGAGAGAAGTATATGCGATTGGAAAGGCACTGAAAAAGCCTTAGTTGTAAATAGCGGATATACCGCAAATATTGGAGTGATTTCTTCATTAGCCTGTCGTCACGACATTGTGTTTAGTGACAAATTAAATCACGCAAGCATCGTTGATGGAATTATATTAAGCGGAGCAGAGCATAAAAGGTATCGTCATAATGATTTAGAGCATTTAGAGAAGCTGTTGCAAGTAGCACCGCCAAAAAAGAAGAAATTAATCGTAACAGATACTGTTTTTAGTATGGACGGTGATACTGCATATTTAAGAGATTTAGTGCAAATGAAAGAGAAATATGGAGCAATGATTATAGTTGATGAAGCACATGCGAGTGGGATATATGGAATTGATGGAGCAGGATTGTCCCATATAGAAAAAAATATTGCTCAAAATATTGATATACATATGGGGACATTTAGCAAGGCTTTAGGGTGTTATGGTGCGTATTTGACAGGTGATGCAATGTATATAGAGTATTTACAAAATATGATGAGAAGCTTTATTTTTACTACTGCTTTACCACCAGGAATGTTAGGGGCGGTACAAAAAGCAATTGAAATTGTGAGAGAAGATAATGAAAGAAGAGAGAGACTTATAGAGAATGGAGCATATTTTAGGACACATTTGCAAGAAGCTGGTTTTGATATTGGGAATAGCTCAACTCATATTGTACCGATTGTAGTCGGTTCAAATGAAACAGCTTTACGGTTTAGTAAAAGGTTGCAAGAGGTAGGTATTGCAGCAATTGCAATTCGTCCACCAACGGTTCCAGTTAATAGTTCACGGGTCCGTTTTGCGGTTACGTCCCAACATACAATAGCTGATTTGAAATGGGCTATTCAGCATATTATACGCATTGGTAAAGAAGAGGGGTTTTTCGTATGAAAGAGCTAAAGATTATTTTTATTCCTGGGTGGGGAATGGAAGAAGGTGTTTGGACTTTAGTTCTGCCGTATTTTAAAGGATATTCTGTTCAATGTATCAATTGGCGTAATGTGAAAGAACAAAGTGAATTTGCGGGGCGAATAATAGATGTAGCAAAAGATGAAAATGTAATTTTAGTTGGATGGTCACTAGGAGCGTTAGCAGCAGTTCAAGCTCATAAAAAGGTTAAGGCAAAAGGTATCGTACTAATTGGTGGTACTGCCAAATTTACAAATACGAGCGATTATACGAGTGGATGGAATACTCTGCATGTAGAACGGCTAAAAAAGAATGTAGCGAGAAAGAAAGAAGATACGCTCAAGCGGTTTTATGAAAATATGTTTACAAAGGATGAGCTGAAAGAGAATACAAGGTTTGAAGATATGATAAAACGCTTTAAAGGTGATTCTATTCAGTCTTTGCAATTAGGTTTGAAGTATTTAATAGAAGCAGATATGAGAGAAGAACTGAAAGAAATTAAAGTCCCTATACTACTTATTCACGGAGAGCAGGATGTAATTTGTCCATTGTCTGCAGCACGTAGTATGTCTGAGAATGAGACTGCCACGCTCAAGGTAGTAAGTGAGGCTGGACACGCATTATGTGTAACGAATTTCGAATATTGCGGAAATGAGATAATTCAATTTGTAGAGGGGATACGACATGATCAACAAAACGTTACTACAAAAACGGTTTAACGCGGCAGCTGTATCCTACGATCAATATGCAAATGTACAAAAAAAGATGGCACATTCATTACTTTCTACATTAAATCGGCGATATAGTGCAAATTCATCGATACGTATTTTAGAACTTGGATGCGGGACAGGATATGTTACAGAGCAATTATCAAACTTATTTCCGAAAGCACATATTACAGCCATTGATTTTGCTGAAAGTATGATTGCAGTTGCGAAAACTAGACAAAATGTGAAAAATGTAACGTTTTACTGTGAGGATATCGAAAGATTACGACTAGAAGAAACATATGATGTCATTATTTCAAATGCCACATTTCAATGGCTAAATGATTTAAAACAAGTGATAAGAAATTTATTTCATCATTTGTCTATAGATGGGATATTACTCTTTTCAACGTTTGGACATGAAACATTTCAAGAATTGCATGCTTCGTTCCAGCGGGCGAAAGAAGAAAAAAATATACAAAATGAAACATCGATTGGGCAACGTTTTTATTCGAAAAATCAGTTGCGCCATATGTGTGAAATAGAAACAGGGGATGTGCATGTTTCTGAAACATGTTACATAGAGAGATTTACAGAAGTTAGGGAGTTTCTAAACTCTATTCGAAAAGTAGGAGCGACCAATAGTAATGAAGAATCATATTGTCAAAGTCCCTCACTCTTTCGTGCGATGCTTCGCATATACGAAAGAGACTTCACGGAAAATGAAGGGATAATGGCGACGTATCATGCTTTATTTATGCATATAACAAAAGAGGGGAAGAGATGAAATGAAACAAGTACAAACAAAAAGGGATTGGAAAAAACTTGCACATGACGTAGTAGAAGAGAAAATGATTACGAAAGAGGATGCGATTGCGATATTAGAAGCTGATGATACAGAAGTGTTAGAAATTATGAATGCAGCTTACATCATTCGCCATCATCACTTTGGTAAGAAAGTAAAATTGAATATGATTATTAATACGAAATCTGGATTATGTCCTGAAGATTGCGGATATTGTTCACAGTCTATTATTTCAGAGGCGCCGATTGATAAATATGCATGGCTAACGCAGGAAAAGATTGTAGAAGGAGCACACGAAGCAATTCGCCGTAAAGCAGGTACATATTGTATTGTGGCATCTGGTCGTCGTCCGACGGATAAAGAGGTGAATCACGTAATTGGAGCAGTTAAGGAGATTCGTGAAACGACAGATTTAAAGATTTGTTGTTGTTTAGGTTTCTTAAACGAAGATCAAGCAGGACGTTTAGCAGACGCGGGTGTACATCGTTATAACCACAACTTAAATACACATGCAAATAATTACGAAAGCATTTGCTCCACTCATACGTATGACGATCGTGTTGATACAGTTCAAAAAGCAAAACAAGCGGGCATTTCACCATGCTCTGGGGCAATTTTTGGAATGGGGGAGACAATAGAAGAACGTGCTGAAATTGCATTTGAATTACAACGTATAGATGCAGATTCAATTCCATGTAATTTCCTTGTTGCTGTAAAGGGTACGCCGCTTGAAGGACAAAAAGAATTAACGCCGGTAGAATGTTTAAAAGTGCTGGCGATGATGCGTTTTGTAAACCCAACGAAAGAAATTCGCATTTCAGGGGGACGTGAAATCAATTTACGTTCTGTACAGCCAATCGGTTTATTTGCAGCAAACTCTATTTTTGTTGGAGATTATTTAACGACAGCTGGACAAGAACCGACTGCAGACTGGGGTATGATTGAAGATTTAGGGTTTGAGATTGAAGAATGTGCATTATAAGATAGATAAAAAGCAAACTTGTAAAAGAGTTTGCTTTTTTGTAAATAAAATGTAATAAATAGTTGTGAAAGCTTGATACTATTGGTTTTTGAGCAAAAAAAAGAATTTTGGTGGACGAATTTTCCAAGCCCCAATTGTACATAGTAAATATGTAATTTATATTGGGTTGGAGGATTTTACATGCACAAATATATATTAGCGATTATGACTTGTCTAATTTTACTAAAAGCAATAAGTGCTGATCCAGTTAAGGCCGCCGAAAATCCTGAACAAAAAGAGATGCAACAACGAATTGAACAACATTTTCGAACGAAAGCTGAACATTTTGGATTGAAAACAGAAGGAAAAGACTTAAAGGAAGTGCGAAAAGAAATTACTATTATAGAAGAGGCGAAGAAAAGAGAGAATGTATGGAGAACAGCACAAACGCTTCGTATACAAACAGAAGGAAAAACAATGGATGAATTAATAAAAGATGTACGGAAAAAAGTAAAAAAATAAAAAAGAGGCCGCAGCCTCTTTTTTATTTTTTATGCCCATTGTTTTGATAAATGAGCCATTTCAATCGCAGCAACGGCGGATTCATAGCCTTTATTACCAGCTTTCGTGCCCGCGCGTTCAATCGCCTGCTCGATCGTTTCAGTCGTTAATACACCGAAAATAACTGGGATGTCTGTTTGTAGTGATAAAGATGCAACTCCTTTTGCTACTTCATTACAAACGTAATCGTAATGTGTTGTAGCACCACGAATTACAGTACCTAACGTAATTACAGCATCATACTTTCCGCTATTAGCCATCTTTTTAGCGATTAAAGGAATTTCAAATGCGCCAGGAACCCAAGCAACATCGATATCAGTTTCTTCTACACCGTGACGCTTTAATCCATCTAAAGCTCCGCCGAGTAACTTACTTGTAATAAATTCATTAAAACGTCCAACAACAACCCCAACTTTTAATCCTGTACCAACTAAATGACCTTCGAATACCATAATGAATCTCTCCTTTTATTATAAGTTTAGTAAATGTCCTAATTTGTTTACTTTCGTTTGTAAATACGTTTTATTCTCTTCTTTTGTTGGCATTTGCAATGGAACACGCTCGATTACTTCTAAATCGTAACCTTGTAAGCCAGCAATTTTTCGCGGGTTATTCGTTAATAATCGTAACTGTTGTAAACCTAAATCTTTTAAAATTTGAGCGCCAATACCGTAATCACGCAAATCAGCTGGGAATCCAAGTTTTTCGTTTGCTTCTACCGTATCGAATCCTTCTTCTTGTAACTTATAAGCGCGAAGCTTATTAAGAAGGCCGATGCCTCGTCCTTCTTGTCTCATATAAAGAAGAACGCCTTTTCCTTCACGTTCAATTTGAGCAAGTGCAGCATGGAGTTGTGGTCCGCAATCACAGCGGCATGAGCCAAATACATCTCCTGTTAAGCACTCTGAATGAACGCGTACAAGTACAGGCTCTCCTGTTGAAATATCACCTTTTACGAGTGCGATATGCTCTTTCGTATCTAATGAATTAGAATAGCCAATTGCATGGAAAGTACCGAAATCTGTAGGTAATGTAATTTCCACTTCTCGCGTCACTAGTGTTTCATGGTGGCGGCGATAAGCAATTAAATCTTCTATTGTAATCATTTTTATATCAAATTGTTTTGCGCACTGTAGTAAATCAGGTACGCGAGCCATCGTACCGTCCTCATTGATAATCTCACAAATGACTCCAGCTGGTTCTGCTCCGCAAAGCTGTGCTAAATCGACGGCAGCTTCTGTATGACCAGCACGGCGCAAGACACCGCCTTCTTTCGCAATTAATGGAAAGATATGTCCAGGACGATTGAAATCAGCACCTTTTGATGCAGGGTTTAATAATTCTTGTATCGTAGTTGCCCGTTCGTGAGCGCTAATCCCTGTTGTTGTAGAAACATGATCAATACTCACTGTAAATGCAGTATGATGCGCATCTGTATTATGAGCTACCATTGGTTCTAATTGTAGACGTTCTGCGTACCCTTCCGTAATCGGTACACAAACGAGACCACGCCCATGTGTAATCATAAAGTTAATCGTTTCTGGCGTAATATACTCTGCTAAAGCGATAAAATCGCCTTCATTTTCACGGTTTTCATCATCGCATACGATAACGACTTTTCCTTGTTTTAAATCTTCTAGAGCTTCTTCAATACGATGAAACATAATGATTCCCCCTTATAGAAATCCGTTTTCTTGTAAAAAGCTTTCGCTCATTGAACCTGTTCGTTTTACAGGTTTAGAAATAAAGCGTTCGATATATTTACCGATCATGTCACACTCAATGTTTACGATGTCACCGGCATTCTTTTCTCCGATAACAGATTCACTTACTGTGTGCGGGATGAGTGAGATTGTGATGGAAGATTCGTCGATATCAAATATCGTTAAACTCGTTCCATCAACAGCAACGGATCCTTTATGCAAACAATAGCGCAGCAATTCATCAGCAATAGCTATTTTGTAATAGACGGCATTATAGTGCTGTTTTTTGTTTAATATCGTTCCGATGCCATCAATATGTCCTGAAACGAAATGCCCACCGAATCGTCCGTTTGCAGCTATCGCCCGCTCTAAATTTACTTTACAGTGTGGTTTAAGCATGCGAAGTGATGTTGATTGCATCGTTTCAGGCATTGCATCCACTGTGAATGAAGCTGTTGTGAAACTCGTTACAGTTAAGCAAATACCGTTAACCGCGATACTATCACCTAAGTGAACATCTGATAAAATTTTATTCGCATGGATCGTTAACTTCATCGCTTCTCCGCTTTGTTGCATGTTTGCAATCGTTCCTAACTCCTCTACAATTCCTGTAAACATTCCGTCACCTCACTTCGGGCATTCGCAACGATTTTTATATCATCACCAACTTGTTTCATCTCTTGAATTTCCAAGGAAAGTGCATCATGTAATGCTGCGAAACCATTTCCCCCAAATAAAGTAGGGGCATCTTTCCCGCCAATTAATTTAGGGCTTATATAAGTTACAATTTCATTGAGATGTTTTGTTTGTAAGAAGCTTGCATGAACTGTTTGACCACCTTCAACGAATAGAGAAAGAATTTGCTTCTCGCCAAGAAAGAAAAGGAGGTCCTTGATTTCTATATGTTTTGTTTTCATTTGGAATATAGCTATATTTTCAGATTCATAAGAAGCTATTTTCTCTTTATTTACATCCTTACCGACAATAATCCATGTCGGTGCTAAACCATCTGTTATGACATGAGAAGATGGTGGCGTTCGTAAATGAGTATCTAAAATAACACGAATAGGATTTTTACCCCCGTTAGGAATTCTTGTCGTTAAATGCGGATTATCAGCTATAACTGTATTCACTCCAACGAGAATCGCATCATGTGTATGACGATATTGGTGAACATCAGCTCGTGCTTCTTCACCTGTAATCCACTTACTTTCCCCCGTGACAGTTGCTGTTTTTCCATCTAAGCTCATCGCTGTTTTTATTGTTACAAATGGACGCTTCGTTTTCATGTAGTGAAAAAAGAAACGATTTAATAAGGTGGCTTCTGTTTCAAGAACACCGGTAGCTACCTCGATGCCAGCTTCTTCTAATCTCCTTTTTCCAGTACCAGAAACGAGAGGATTGCAATCAAGAGTAGCAATTACAACCCGTTTGACTCCTTTTTTGATGAGCAATTCACAGCAAGGTGGTGTTTTTCCAAAATGGCTACACGGTTCAAGTGTTACATAAACGGTGGCTCCTTTTGCTTTTTCACCAGCCATATGAAGCGCGTGAACTTCTGCGTGTTCTTCACCAGCACGTAAATGAGCACCAATACCGACGATGTTTTCTTCTTTTACAACAACAGCACCAACCATAGGATTTGGACTTGTTTGTCCAGATGTTCCTTCTGCTAACTGCAGGGCAATCCTCATATATTCTTGATCTGTCATTCTCTTCACCTCTCCTGAAAAAATCAAAAAACCCCAAGGATTTTATATCCTTGGGGTTTGGGAGACGTGATTTCTAGAAATATAGTTCGAATACGAAAGTACAGGAAAGAAACCTAACGATGATTGGTATTTTTGCATAAGGAAAAATACTAGCAAAAATATCGGATTTTTCAAACGCTAGTCGTATCTTTTTATTTCAGTATAGAAACATAAGTATACAAAATAAAACATATATAAAGATTCAAAACGAAACTTTAAAAATATGCATACTGAAATAAAAGTGTATTCGCTATATAAAATTACTAGAAAACATATCCTTCTCCCATCCAGACTATACTGTCGGCCCTAGAGTTTCACTAGATCCACCGTTTTCGAGTTGAAAACGGGTCACGGACTTAGAAGTTTGCACTTCATCACCGCCGGTTGGGAATTTCACCCGACCCCGAAGGATGTTGTTTGCTCAAATTATAGCACAAAAAAAATAAAAGGCTAGAAAAAAATATTCGAATGTGAAGAATTGTGTGAAAATATATGTAAGTTGGAATGAGGACAAAAGTACGAGGAATGTTGTAAGGAAAAGGGGGACGAGAGTTAATGAAAAGAAAAAACATGCACAAAAAAATGTGCATGTCACATGTGAAATTATTCTGCCTCTGGTGCTCTAACGACAGACTCGAATTTCCCTTTATGCGAAGCATCGCAATAAGGCATATTTTTTGATAAACCACAACGGCATAAAGAAAATGCCGGTTTTGCTGGGAATACATTCCCTTGTGAATCGACTAATTCCACGTCCCCTGTAACGCGAAAAGAGCCATTATCATTTACTTTAATTTGTACTTTCGCCAACGCCATCCCTCCTTCCCAAACGCTTAATTTCATCATATAATTAAGAGAAGTACTTGACAATATAAAGTGAAACTTTAATTAGTGGGGGAGGTATCCCCACTAATTATTAGTTGAACCAATCGGGCTTTTAGGGGCAGTTAATTTCCCACCTAACTTCTTTGTTTTAGCTGAGTTTTGAGGTGGGAGTTTTACTGCCCGCAAATAGCGGGGTAAAATGAGCACTTTCTTTGGGAGAGAAGAGAGTGTTATAATGTTTTTTATAACTGACTAGAGTAAGGTGACGAGAGATGGATAAACAATTACATACATTACGAAACATTGCAAATGAGCGCACGTGGGCATCATTTTTGAATGATAATCATCCATATAGTTTGTTACATTGGTCCATTGCAGGTGTAGGGCAAGAGGCAAAGGATGTTTGGTTACTTCAAGATGAAGTAACATTTCAAACGACAGAATTTCCAACGTTAGATGATGCAATGCAATGGATTTCTGTAAATATGGAACAAGTTACAGACGTTTTAGCGCAATAAAAAAACAGGCTTATGCAAGCCTGTTTTTTGTTTCTTTTACATATGAGTTTAAAAATTGATCAACGGCTGCTTCATACTCTTCTTTATTTTCGTTATAAGAGCAAGCGTGTGCACCGCGTTCTGCAATATAAAGTTGTTTATTGTTTTCTTTTGCTTCATATAGTGATTTCGTCATATCAGCTAAAATATAATCATCATCTTTACTATGAATAAAGAGGACGGGATTATTAATATTTTTTATACAATCGATTGGTGAAACTTCGCGAATCGTATAACCGTCACGTACTTTTAAAAAAGCATTTGCTAAAGGTAATAAAGGCCATTTAGGTAAATGGAATTCAACCTTTAAACGGTGTTGTAATTGCCCGTAGAAATCAGAAAAAGGACAATCTGCAATATAGAAATCAGCACCATCTTCTACAAGTCCTGCGTATTGAAGAAGTATTGCAGCTCCCATAGATTCACCATGAATACCGAGTGTTATATTTGTTCCAAAGCGACTTTTTAGCCAGTCAACTACAGATTTTAAATCATGTTTTTCATAGTATCCATAGCTTGTTGTTTTTCCGCCAGTTTTACCATGACGACGATGATCATAAATAACGACATTATACCCTCTGTTTAAAAATAACCTTGCATATTTTACAGAGTTCATTTTATTTACAGTTACGCCGTGACAAAAAATCATAAACTTATTGGAATGACCAGCAGGAATGTAATATCCGTGAAGATCATATCCGAATTGCGAAGGAATATGAATTTCTTCTTTATGAAGAGCATCAAAATCCTCTAAACGAAAATGTTTTTTCGTTTCTCTTTCGAGTACTTCTTCCTCTGTTTTTTTCTTTAAGTACATCACTTTATTTGTAAAGAAAATCCCAAGGGCAGTTATCGCACCTAGTATAGTAAACAATGCTGCAAAAAAACGTTTCATACTTTACCTCATCCTCCAAATACCGTTACATGTGATACACTTACATTGTATCACAATGATAGAAAAGGGGAGAAATAGGAAATGGTGTATATACAAAAAATTACGCCAGCGATGAAAGAAACAATCCGAATGTTCATGTGTGAGAACTGGGGGAGTTCATTGATGGTTTCACGTGGTAAGGGGCATCAGTTAGAAGAGTTGCCAGGATTTGTTGCGCTCTCGGATGACAGAATAATCGGAATTATAACGTATGAAGTGACCGGAAATATGTGTGAAATTGTATCGTTAGATAGCTTTGAAGAAAGAAAAGGAATAGGGACGAAACTTGTAGATTGTGTATTACAAGTTGCAGAAGAAGAACGGTGCGGGCGGGTTTGGCTCATAACAACAAATGATAATATGAATGCGTTACGTTTTTACCAAAAACGTAATTTTATGATGACTAATTTATATGTGAATGCAGTGGAAGAGGCACGAAAAATAAAGAAAGAAATTCCGCGTATCGGATATGATAACATCCCAATTTTACATGAAATACAGTTGGAGTATCGTTTAATAAACTGATGTAACAATTTTCAGAAATATAAGTTATTAACCTTGACGAATATTGTAATTTAGGTTACCGTAAAATTGTAATCTATTACCATATTAAGGGGTGACGATGTGGCAACTATACGTGATGTTGCAAAATTGGCAGGTGTTTCAGTCGCAACCGTTTCACGAGTTATTAATGAAAAAGGATACGTTCATGAGGACACAGTAAAACAAGTAAAGGAAGCAATTGAGGAATTACGTTATAGGCCAAATAATGCAGCAAAGCCATTATTTAAAGAGAATTCAACGATAATTGCATTACTTGTAGATAATCTATATGACCTATCAAACATCACTTTGCTACATTGTATTGAGGAAATAGCATATAAAGAAGGATATCAAATCATTGTTTGTAATATAGAGAATAAAGATAGATACATATATATGTTGAAGGAAAATAACGTTGCAGGTGTTATTTTAACAAGATCCGTTTTTAAAAGTATAGGAGAAATTCCACTTCCGTTTGTTGTGATTGATGAAAAAAAATCCCATGCAAATTATTATGAAAGTGGACAAAGAACGGTTTCTTTATTAAAAGAAAAAGGCTGTCAATTTCTTGCTTATTTCGATGAGGGAGAAGATAGTGAAGAAATGGAAGAGCACATATCAGGATTTTTAGACGCTGTTTGGGAGGAAGGGATCTCTTATCGAGAAGTATGTGTACAAGGGTATACGAATAAACAGTTTATTACATTCTTACAAACTTACCCGTATATAGATGGAATTGTAACTTCAAGTGAAAAGGTTACTTTTGAGTTAATTCAAGCAGCGAAAAATTTCAATATCCGTATACCGGATAAGTTGAAAATTATTGGACCGAACGGGAGCATAGACAGTGAATGGATAGGCTCGTCACTCATGAAAATTGAAAGTTGCGCCGAAGAAAATGGGAAAATAGCTTTACAACAATTAAAAGAAAAAATAAAAAAGTAAAAGGTGCGTATAAAACGCACCTTTTATAATGTAATTGCGGTAATAAAGCCGAATATAAGTAACGGTATATTATAATGCAGAAAAGTTGGTACACATGTATCCCATATATGATGGTGTTGACCATCAGCATTTAAACCGGATGTTGGCCCAAGTGTACTATCTGATGCTGGAGATCCCGCATCGCCTAGCGCTCCAGCGGTACCGATAATTGCAATTGTGGCCATTGGACTAAATCCAAGCTGCATGCAAAGAGGCACAAAAATTGTTGTTAAAATAGGGATGGTTGAAAAGGATGAACCAATTCCCATCGTAACGAGAAGTCCAATCACAAGCATAAGAAATGCAGCGAGTGGTTTGTTATTTCCAATTATATGTGCACTCGTTTGCACAAGAGATTCAACATGTCCTGTTTTTCGAAGAACAGCGCCAAATCCAGCGGCAGCGATCATAACAAAACCGATAAAGGACATCATGCGCATTCCGCTTGTTAATATCGCATCTGCTTCTTTAAGAGGTAGACTACCACTTACTGATAAGACGATAATCCCCGCTAAAGCACCGAAAATCATTGATTCTGTTGCTAATTGAACAGTTAATGTGGCTATGATAGATAACAATCCGAAAGTAATGCTACGTTTTGTATAGGGAACGATTTCATTTGCGGTAGTATGAACTTGTTCTGTTTCATACGTACGAGGTTTCCGGTACGTAATGAATACCGCTACACATAATCCAATAATCATACCGATTGCTGGAATAGTCATTGCTTTTGGAATAAGTGCGACATCAAATGTAAGACCACTTTGCGCAGCATTTGTTTGCAATACGTCATGATAAATTTTTCCGAACCCTGCTGGAATCCACATATAAGGAGTAATCAATCCGAATGTAATAATACATGTAACAAGTCGGCGATCCACTTTCAGCTCATTTAATACTTTTAAAAGTGCTGGAATTAAGATAGGGATGAAAGCGATATGAACAGGAATCACATTTTGTGAGAAACAAGCCATCGTTAAAATGATGAATAAAATTAGTATTTTAGAATAAACTTGTTTTTTCGTGTCTTGTTCATTGCCAATCCATTTTAGTGCAGTTTGAATCATGGCATCTGGAAGTCCTGTTTTGGAAAGGGAAATAGCGAAACCGCCAAGCATTGCATAACTTAAAGCGATTGGAGCACTGTTTCCAAGGCCAGTTGTAAAAGTGTTAATAGTTTCTGAAATACCGAGTCCACCGATAATTCCGCCTGTTAAAGCTCCAACAATGATGGCGACAATGACCTGGACACGTAACAAACTAAGCAATAGCATAACTGCTACTGCGACGAGTACAGCATTCATAATAAATGTAATCTCCCTAAAATTTTATTGTGCTAAGGCAAGTAAATATGAAGCACTTTACTATATTTATACATAGTTGCGACATATTATTATAAATTGTTTTCTATGAAATGTAAAAGAGCCTTTTGTTACTAATGTTGAAAAGCTAGCTCTTGTTTAATTGATTGTAAAGAATTGGCGAATAATTCTGGTTCTTCTAAATCAGGAGAATGTGCTGAATTTGGGAACCAAATCATTTTTTTTATGGGGGCTTCTATCACATCACAATATTCCTGAACGAGAGCATAAGGAGTTTGATAATCATAGCGACCAGAACAAAAATAAACCGGAATAGATAAGCTTGAAATAGAAGAAAAGAAATCGATTGTCAACATTTCTTCCCATAAAACGCCAGATTTTAAATTTCCTGCGAGAAACTTGAACCAATCTAATAGCGTATATTCAGGGGAAAAGAAGCCTTTTCGTATGAAAGAAAAGGAAGATCCGTTTTGGATTGCTCCGCCGAATGTGCCAAGCCACTTTCTTTGAATAATAAGGCGTCTCGTATCTAAAAATGGTGGTTTGCCTAATTTTAAAAGGGACGCTAATGCTTTTTTATGATCATGTTTTTTTGCAGAACGAATTAAATGCTGATATAGCAATTCTTCGTTTTGTTTCATATGTACAATCTGCCCAATACCGATGTAAGCCTCGATATACTGTGGATATTGATGTGCTATGTTAAGCCCAATAATACTTCCCCAAGAATGACCAGCGAGAAATAGTTTCTGTTTATTGAATTTTTTAAGTACATATTGAATCACTTCTTTTGCATCGGAAACGAATTGTTCGATTGTAAAAATTGCTCCGAAATCTTTCATTGAAAAGGATTTTCCTGCCCCGCGCTGATCCCAATTAATAACGATGAAGTGTTTCTCCAATTCTTTTTGAAAATGACGAATAAATCCGATTTGTGCCATGCCCGGCCCGCCGTGACAGCATAATAAAATAGGCTGCTCTACGTTTTGCCCACGCATAAGGAGAGTTTGTTTTCGATTATGAATCATAACGCTTTCCATCGTAGCGATACTATTAGGAATGAATTGTTTATTTTCATTATAAAACTGTGGGGTATAGCTACGAAAAAGCATATGGAAAACCTCCTTTTCTGAAATCGTATGAATCGCACAGGCTATTCGTTTTGCATATACTGTTAGAAAATCATTGTAACATACCATACTAGTGTCATTTCAACACGGGAGGTGGGAAATTGTGACGATTGGAGAAATTATAGATTGTTTAAATAGACGTGAATCCATCGCTATTATAGCAAAACGTCTTGAAATAAGCCCGTATACATTATCAAAGAAATTAAGGTTGATTGGATACGAATATGATGGAGAACAGAAAAAACGTATTTTTGTAGGAGATGGAGAAGAACCGCGTCACTTACAACTCCAAGAAGCGACAGCCCTTCAATATGCGACAACGGATTATCAATTATTAATTTATGAACAATTACAAAGTATTTATGAGCTATTAAGAAAGAGGGAAGAAGTAATTGCGCCCATTATGAATATAAGTACAGAAAAAAAGAAACGTACTTTTTCTATTAATAAAGAAATATTAGCAAAATTAGACGCTATATCAGAATCGAAAGGAATTCAAAAATCTAAACTTGTAGAAGAGGCGTTACAACAATTTTTACAACAATATGATTTTAACAAAACATCAAATTTTGATAACTAAAGAAAAGGATACTATGTTCATTGTAAGAACGAGTATCCTTTTTAGGTTTTACTAATATTGTGGATTAAGTATAAGTGCGTATCCTTTACAATAAAAATCTGGATCGCATATTAGGGAAATACTTAATTTACCTTTTGAATTCTTCCATCAATAACTGGCTGAATTGGTTCTTTTAATTGCTTTACGTAATCGACTAGTGCTTCAAAGTCGTTTGGACCAGTTTCTGAATTCTTGCCATTTTTAAATGATACGAATCCGTCACCGCCAGAAGCTAAGAAAGCATTCGCAACTACGTTATACGTTTTAGATGGAGATAACTCTTCGCCGTTTGTTAAACGTATATTTGTAACTTTTTCACCGTTTGGTTTGTTTGCATCCCACGTATATTGAATACCTGAAATTTGAAGCATTCTTGTCGTTCCTTTTTGCCATTGCTGATTTAAAATGTCGCGAATATCTTGACCTGTTAAATCTACTTTAATCAATTGGTTTCCAAAAGGTTGAATACCATATAATTCGCCCCATGTAATATCGCCAGCATCTAAGTCATTACGAATGCCGCCCGGATTCATAAGTGCGATTTGAGTTTGCATCGTTTGGCGCTGGGCATCGGCAACTAAATTTCCAAGAGTGGACTCACCAGCATCATTTTGTTTACGGTCGATAGGTGCTGTAGATTTTCCTACAACTTCATTTACAAGTGGTGCGATTTTTTCTTTATATTGATCTAGTTTTTGCTTTACTTGTTTATCAGGTTCTACACCTTCATGATATGTTGTAATTACTTCAGCTTTTTTCTTTACAATATCTTTTGTTTTACGATCAATTGTTACATCTACGTCTGAGAAAGCTGTTCCATAAGAGTTCGCTTGGACGATTAGTTTATTATTTACAGTACCATTTACATACGTGTGACTATGTCCACCGAAAATAACATCAACTTCCGAGTCTGTTTCATTTGCAATTCGAGTAAGGTCTCCATTTGTCACGCCAGAATCATCAGTTGTTCCGCCGACATGGGCAAGGACGATGATGGATTTAACACCGAGACGCTTTAATTGCTGCGCTGATTTATTAATTGCTGCTACTTCGTCAGTGATTTCTACATTTTTAAGCATAGTAGGCATAACGACATTTGGTGTATCAGTTGTAACAACGCCAATGAATCCTACAGGCACACCATTTACCATTTTTACAGTAAATGGCGGTAAAAATAGGCGACCGGTTGATTTGTTATAGAAGTTTGCAGCGACATAAGGGAAGTTAGCACCTTTGAAATTCCCTGTTTTTTCGTGATATCCACCGTAAATGAGGCGTTTCATTTCATCGATACCTTCATCAAATTCATGGTTTCCGATTGTACCAACATCAAACTTTAAGTCATTTAAAAATTCAATTGTAGGCTCATCTTGTAATAATGCTGAAACTGGTGGGCTAGCACCTACAATATCACCAGCATGTACGAGAAGTGTATTCGGGTTTTGTTTTTTCCGATCTTTTAAATAAGTAGCTAAGTAATCAGCGCCACCAGCTTCTTTATTATAAATTTTTTTAACAGTATCTAGTTGTCCATGAAAATCATTAATACCAAGCATTTGTACGTCTATGTAGCGGTTTTGTTCAGCTGGAGTCTGAGATGGGGGAGCGGCAAATACGCTTGAAAAAGTAATGGTGCTTAAAACGGCAACAGCAGGAATGATTTTTTTCCACATAATTCATTTCTCCTTTTTTTATAATCTGACATCATACGACATAATTTTAATAGATTCATAGGATTATATCTATATAAAAATTTAGTTTTTTCGAAAAATTAACATATTTACAAAAGATGAATAATAGAGTAATGACCCTTTTTTGTTGTCGATTTCATCGTGTATCTACTATAATGGAGAAAAAAGTAAAAGGTGAGTAGCATGAAGAAAAAGAAACAAAGACAAATGCAAAGACAATCGCAAGTGAATAAATTAGAGAAAGAGTCGCTTACATTAGGCGATCAATTAAATGATTCACTCATGCAGCAATTAAAGAATAAGAAGAAAGAATTGCAAGTGAGAGAAGAGGAAAAAGAGGCAGCTGAACTGGAAAGAAAGCGCCAAGAACAAAAAGAACGTGAAAAGAATAAATCATTTGAAGAACTGTTAAGTGAAAGTAGCCTTACTTGGAAAGACTTTAAATAATATAAAAAATGATCAGTGCATACCGCTGATCATTTTTTTGACGAGCTTGTAAGAAAAGGGGAGTTTTAATGAGAAAAATTGTAGTCGTTCCGCATGAAAATCATTGGAATGAAAAATTTCAAATAGAGGCCGAACGATTAAAATTGGCGATGCCAGAAATGGTGAAAGTCCATCATATTGGAAGTACATCAGTGCCAGGACTGGCAGCTAAACCAATTATAGATATGATTATGGAAGTAGAGAGTATCGACAGAGTAGATCATTGGAATGAACGTTTTGAAGAGCTTGGTTATATCGTAAAAGGGGAAAATGGTATTTCAAGACGTCGTTATTTTATTCATGGAACGGAGGAAAAACGCTCGTATCACTTACACGTTTTTGAAAAAGGAAATCCCGAGATAGTAAGGCATTTAGCGTTTCGTGATTATATGATGGCTCATTGTGAAGAAGCAGAGGCATATGCAACCTTAAAGAAAGAATTAGCCGAAAAATATACATATGATGGCACGTTATATACGGAAGGAAAAAATGAGTTTGTGCGTAGTGTTGATGAAAAAGCGAAAGAATGGAGAGAAGGAAATATGAATAATTGAGTTTGCGTTTTAGTGTATAAAATTATTATGTAAACTGTACATATGTTTTGACTTTTTGGTTGAATCTTGTTGAAATAAAGTGGTGGCTTATAAAAAATGTAAGAATGAAAGGGAGACGACTGTGCACATTCCAACAACTACACTTCATAATGGCGTAAAAATGCCGATGATTGGTCTAGGCGTTTATAAAGCGAAAGAAGGCGACGAAGTAAAACAAGCAGTAAAAACAGCGTTAGAAGTTGGATACCGTTCGATTGATACAGCAACTGTATATGAAAATGAAAGCGGTGTCGGAGAAGCGGTTCGTGAATCAGGGATTCCGAGAGAAGACATATTTATTACAACAAAAGTTTGGAACGACGATCAAGGATACGAGGAAACACTTGAGGCGTTTGAAAAAAGCTTAAAGAAATTACAAATGGACTACGTAGATTTATATTTAATACATTGGCCAATTAGAGGGAAGTATGTCGATACGTACCGAGCGCTAGAAAAACTGTATGAAGAAGGTAAAGTGCGCGCGATTGGTGTTTCAAATTTTCATAAACATCATTTAGAACTGTTATTACCAAATTGTAAAGTGAAGCCGATGGTCAACCAAGTGGAACTTCATCCGATGTTAGCGCAATTTGAATTGCGTAATTTCTGTCAAGGTGAGCAAATTCAAATGGAAGCATGGAGCCCATTAATGAGAGGCGGGGAAGTATTTCAGCACCCGATTATTCAGGCCATTGCTACGAAATATGAAAAAACACCTGCGCAAGTTATATTAAGATGGGATATTCAGAGCGGGGTAGTGACGATTCCTAAATCTGTTACACCATCCCGTATTAAAGAGAATTTTACTATCTTTGATTTTTCACTAACAGAAGAAGAGATGACTCAAATTAATACGTTAAATCGTAATTTACATGTAGGAACGAATCCTGATAAATATGATACGCTATAAAAAGACGCTACCGGTATGGTAGCGTCTTTTTAACGATGTAAAGCGTAAGTATCACATTTAGAAATTTGCTGAAGTTGTATATATTCTGCTGTTGTTAACTTTTTTTGTTTACTAGCCTGTACATTTTCTTGCAATTGTTGAATAGAGCTTGCACCAGGTATAACAGCTGCAACAGTTTCGTTATGTAAGCAATATTGAATAGCTGTTCCTGTTAGAGAGCTTTCTCCGATTATTTCTTTTACATTCGCGAGTGTCGCATATAATTCATCGTAAGAATAAGAAAGATAATTCTTTTCTTTTACTCTTTCTATCTTTCTTGCATTATTATCAGTTAAAATTCCTTTTGCAAGTGGCCCACGAGCAATAATGCTAATTTGATGTTCACTTAGAAGTGGGAACCATTCTTCAGGGCGACGATTTAAAAGGCTATATTCCATTAGCACACTAACGATATTTGAACGTTTAGCATATTCACGGATAACATTTGGACGTATAGAAGAAATACCGTAATGGCGAATAATACCTTCTTTTTTTAATTCTTCAAAGGCTTCAATTGTTTCATCTATTGGATCTTCAATCGTCCCGCCGTGAAGTTGATAAAGATCAATATAATCAGTTTGAAGTCTACGTAAACTTTCTTTCACTTCAGCCTTTATGTAATTTTTAGAAGGATCCCAAGACCACCCGTTTTTTTCTTCTGTCCATCGATTTCCAACTTTTGTTGTAAGAACAATTTGGTCTCGTTTCCCTTTTAAGGCTTTTCCAACAAATTCTTCGTTTAATCCATAATCATATAAATCCGCTGTATCAAAAAAATTGATTCCTAAATCGATTGCTTCATCGATAATACGCATAGCTTCTGTTTCAGATGTACCGAGAGACATGCAGCCAAGGCCCATTTCTGTAACAAACAAATCTGAGTTTCCTAATTGACGTTTTTTCATAGGTCAACCTCCTTACCTTTATTGTACGAAAGGAAAAAGAGGTTGACAAACGTTTACTTTTTACCCCGCTTTAACGGGCAGTAAGACCCCCACTTTAAAATTCGGCTCATACGAGGAAGTTAGGTGGGAGATTAACTGCCCGTAAAAGCCCGATTCGTTCAACTAATAATCAGAGGGGATGAACAAAACCCCCTCTGATTAAAGTTTCACTTTATTTGCTGTAATCCACTCTTGTACAGTTGTATACTCTTTGCTATATTGTTTTAGTTTATGGCGAATTTGCCATGCTTTTCCGACTAAAGTGACGCGATTTGGTAAAATATAAACTTTCATTTCTATCACGCTCCTTTCAATGTGGTAAAATGTATGAGGAAAGAATAGGAAATAGAACAGGGAGATGAAGT
The DNA here is from genome assembly GCF_016483555.1 of Bacillus cereus group sp. N14. NCBI lineage: Bacteria > Bacillati > Bacillota > Bacilli > Caryophanales > Bacillaceae > Bacillus > Bacillus cereus group sp. N14. Next base: position 410,910 of record NZ_JAEHBQ010000001.1, on the reverse strand, counting down.
AGTATGAGTAATCTTGCAGAGAGAACAGTAAAAACTGAGCCAATTTTTGATGGTAGAGTTATAAAAGTTCGTGTTGATGATGTAGTATTACCAAATGGAGCAATGAGTAAACGTGAAATTGTAAATCACCCTGGTGCAGTTGCTATTATTGCTATTACTGATGAGGGGAAAATTGTGCTTGTTGAGCAGTATCGTAAAGCGCTTGAAAAGGCGATTATAGAAATTCCGGCTGGCAAGTTAGAACCTGGTGAAAAACCTGAGGTGACAGCAGTTCGTGAATTAGAAGAGGAAACAGGATATGTATGTGAAAATATGGAGCTTATTACTTCTTTCTATACATCTCCAGGATTTGCAGATGAAATTTTATATGTATATAAAGCGACAGGTTTGACGAAAAAAGAAAATAAAGCCGAGTTAGATGAAGATGAATTCGTGGAATTGATGGAAGTATCGTTAGAAGAAGCGATTATTCTTATGAAAGATCTTCGTATTCATGATGCGAAGACGATGTTTGCAGTACAATATTTACAACTACAAAAATAAACACTCGCCAAAGGCGAGTGTTTTTTAATTGATTTTTGCGTATACGCGTGCATCACGTAAGCTACCATCTGGTGCTATGAAATCATTTTCCATTGTACCTTCTAGAATAAATTCTAAACGTTCTGCTAGGTTACATGCATTTGCATTTGTTGCATCAGTACGAATTTCAATTCTTCTAGCACTTAGCTTATCAAAGGCAAATTGAATGGCACCTTTAATGGCTTCAGTCATATAGCCTTGTTTTGTATAAGCGCTATGCAGCCAGAAGTGAAGTGAAAACTTTGGAATATCCCAGTTTTCAGGCTTGAGCGTTATAGCTCCGATGAATGTACCAGATACTTTATCGTATAAGTGAAAATCAAGTGTTTCACGAAGTAAAAACTGCCCGTGAGCGTTACGAACGATTTCTTCAGCACTTTCTTCTGTTTCAGCGTTAATTGGCATCCACGGTACTAAGTCTTCTAGAGAAGCTTGGATTGCTTCATACACTTCTGCACCATCACCTGGAAATGGCTTACGAACTTGTAAGCGTTCAGTTTGAAATAATGTTGGAAAATCTAATAATAATGGTTTCAAGAGAAATCCCTCCTATTCTCTACTTTTTAGTTTAGCAAAGTAGAGCGGAATTTCAATGTTAATTCGTCATACTTTTTTCTTTCTTTCATACATTTTTAGTAAGAGTGTGAACGGAGGGAAGAAAAATGTGGAGAAAAACTTGGCAAGACCGTGTAATGTCTCACATACAGGAAAACTCTTCATTATATATATTTAACGCTGTTTTATTATTGATGGGAGTAATATTTGGGGCCATTCTTGTAAATAGTTTACAATTAAATCAAAAACAAGATTTATCATTTTATTTACAACGTTTTTTTGGACAAGTTTCTAAAGGAGAATTTGCTATTGCGAGCGAAATGTTTCGAGAAAGTTACTTTTCGCAATTAAAATACATTGGATTTATTTGGATTTTGGGGATTTCAATTATTGGATTGCCACTTATTTTTATTTTATTATTTGTAAAAGGAGTAGTTGTCGGATTTACAGTAGGTTTTTTAGTCAGTCAGCATGGATGGAATGGATTATTATTAGCATTCGTTTCTGTATTGCCACAAAACCTCATTATTATTCCAGTATTTCTCGTTATGACAACAATTGCCGCAAGCTTTTCCTTACGCATGATTAGGCATCAATTTATCAGGAAAATAACCGAGCCATTATTACCATTATTAATTCGTTATACATGCTTCTTTCTTGTAATTGGAGCGGTGTTAGCTCTTGCTTCTAGTGTAGAAGCTTATGCATCACCAGTTTTAATGAAAGAAGTCGTTGAGGCTATTAATAAACAATAAATACTTTTTGAGAATAATTATCAATTTGTTTTTATTGTTTTTCTTTTGACAGAAGCCCTTCTTCTGATATAATGGTGTAAGAGTGGCGAGGAGGGAGTAGTACCGAATGGAAGAAAGAATTGAACGAATTAAGAAGCAATTACATGCAGCGAGCTACAAATTAACACCGCAACGTGAAGCAACAGTTCGTGTGCTGCTAGAAAATGAAGAAGATCATTTAAGCGCAGAAGATGTTTACCTCCTTGTAAAAGAAAAGTCGCCAGAGATCGGATTAGCAACCGTCTATCGAACTTTAGAACTATTATCTGAGTTAAAAGTTGTCGATAAGATTAACTTCGGAGACGGTGTTTCACGCTATGACTTACGCCAAGAAGGTGCGCAGCGTTTTCACCATCATTTGATTTGTACACAATGTGGTGCTGTACAAGAAATACAAGAAGATTTACTTGGTGAAGTGGAAAGGAAAGTAGAACGTGACTGGAGCTTTAAGGTGAAAGATCATCGTTTAACATTCCATGGGATTTGTAAAAATTGTCAAGAAAATGAAACGGATGAAAAATAACCTTTTCCTATTTATCTAGGAAGAGGTTTTTTATTTGAATAAGGTATAAATTGGTGAAAGCTTGGCATATGTTGTAATAACTTATATTTTGGAGGAATTTACAATGCGCCGAGCTTTAAAATTAACTTTTGATGGGATAAAAGTATTTTTATTATTTACAAGTTGTACGATTTTGTTTTATTTCGCTATACTATGGATAAATGAAGAATATGAAAGTTATCATCGTTATGAAAAACCAAAAGAAGAGACTGTAGAAAAAGTATCAGGGAATGAAGAGCCGGCAAAGGATGCTTTCGTAAATAGAATGATGTTTTTCTATGAAAATGGGGAGTAGTGTAGATTGGAAGATCAATTAAAAGATTTTATTCATTATATGGTTGTCGAAAAAGGGCTAGCGAAAAATACAGTAGTATCTTATGAACGTGATTTAAAAAGTTATGTAAAGTATTTGCAAAATGTAGAACAGGCGAAAAGCTTTCATGAAGTGACACGCTTGCACATTGTTAATTTTCTGCAGCACTTAAAAGAAAACGGAAAATCTTCGAAAACATTAGCACGTCATATTGCATCGATTCGTTCGTTTCACCAATTCTTACTTCGTGAACGAGCGGTAGAGCACGACCCATCCGTACATATTGAAACGCCGCAAGGAGAACGGAAATTACCGAAAGTGCTATCAATCGATGAAGTAGAGGCGTTACTTCAGACGCCAAAAATGACGAGTGCTTTTGGGGTTCGTGACAAAGCGATGCTAGAGTTATTGTATGCAACAGGACTTCGTGTTTCGGAATTAATTGCCTTAAATTTAGAAGATGTACATTTAACGATGGGGTTTGTTCGTTGCATAGGGAAAGGGAATAAAGAAAGAATTATTCCACTAGGAAGTTTAGCGACGGAAGCGATTCAAAAGTATATTGAAAAGGGAAGAAGAGAATTGATGGGTAAAAAAGTAGTAGATGCACTCTTTTTAAACCATCATGGGAATCGATTATCAAGACAAGGATTTTGGAAAATTTTAAAACGATTGGCGAAAGAAGCAAATATTGAAAAAGAGCTTACACCACATACGTTGCGCCATTCTTTTGCTACGCATTTATTAGAAAATGGAGCAGACTTGCGTGCTGTGCAAGAAATGCTAGGACATGCAGATATTTCAACGACGCAAATTTATACGCATGTTTCAAAAGCTAGATTAAAAGATGTATATAAACAGTTTCATCCGAGAGCATAGTTACTATGCTCTTTTTTTCATAGATTCAAAAGGCTATAGTACTTCACAAAAACTTCACAAACATTTCGTACATTGTTTTCAGCAGAAGACTAGAATATTACAATGTATTTCCTCTATACTAAATAAGGTATGAAGGAGGAAATGATGATGAAAAAACTTATTATGACTTTATTTATCGCGATGCTAGCATTGGCTGGCTGTAATACAAACAAAGAAGAACCGAAAAAAGAACAGAAACTAGAAGCTGTAAAAGTAGCAGTTCAAACAAATCCGAAAGAAATTAAACCTGGTGAAAAAACAGAAGTACAAGCACTTGTTACACAAGGAAAAGAAAAAGTAACAGATGCTGATGATGTAAAGTTTGAAATTTGGAAAGCTGGCGACGAAAAGCACGAGATGTTAGATGGGAAGCATAAAGGAAAAGGTGTTTATGCAGTAGAGAAAACGTTTGAGACGGATGGAGTGTACCATATTATCGCTCACACAAATGCACGTGAAATGCATGTTATGCCAGAAGTAAAAGTGGCTGTAGGAAATGCGAAAGTAGAAGATGCGAAAAAAGAAAATAGTGATCACGGTGCAGGGCATGGCGATCATAAAAGCGATACAATGATCCATCTTATGGCTGGTGATATAAAAGCAAATGCTGAATCAACTATGAAAGTTCATTTAAAACAAAAAGAAGAAGCGTTAACTGGTGCTGAAGTACAACTTGAGATTTGGAAAGATGGTGTTGAAAAACACGAATTTATTCCAGCGAAAGAAGGAAATAAAGGAGAGTATGAAACGAAACATACTTTCAAAGAAAACGGTTCTTACAAAGTGAAAGTTCATGTTAAAAAAGGCGAACTACATGAACATAAAGAAGAAACAGTAGAAATAAAATAAAAAGTAGCTCTTTAGAGCTGCTTTTTATTTTTATTTTTATTCCGTAAACGTCCAATTGATGAGGGCTAATAATCAGTGGAGAAGAACTAAACTCCTGCTAATCAAAGTTTCACTTTATATGAAGAAATAAATCATAAAATAATTAGCACTTATTTGCATAATGGATTACAATAGAAGTGTGAAGAAAATGAGAAATTCTACGAAAATGTATTAAAAAGAAAGCGTAAACATGTTATGATATCAGTATCAGATGTCTGACATCTGACTTAGAAAAAACTAGAAATGTTTTTGAGTCGTTTCGAAGTAAACGAAATAGGTTAGAGAATCAATTAAAGAAGTACTGTTTGACAATGAGAACGAAAGAGAATTCTTATGGAGAACAGTTTCACTTTATAGCGTTTTGAACATACTACAAGAAGTAGAACTGAACTTATAGGAGGTCGCAGTTATGAATAAATATAAACGTATATTCCTAGTCGTAATGGACTCTGTAGGAATCGGCGAAGCACCGGATGCTGAGCAATTTGGTGATTTAGGTTCTGACACAATTGGTCACATTGCTGAGCATATGAATGGATTACAAATGCCAAATATGGTGAAGTTAGGTCTTGGTAACATTCGTGAAATGAAAGGTATCTCTAAAGTAGAAAAACCGCTTGGATATTATACAAAAATGCAAGAGAAATCTACTGGTAAAGATACAATGACAGGGCATTGGGAAATTATGGGTCTTTACATTGATACACCATTCCAAGTGTTCCCTGAAGGATTCCCAAAAGAATTACTTGATGAATTAGAAGAAAAAACAGGTCGTAAAATTATCGGTAATAAACCAGCTTCTGGAACTGAGATTCTTGATGAACTTGGTCAAGAACAAATGGAAACAGGTTCTTTAATCGTTTACACTTCTGCTGATAGCGTATTACAAATCGCAGCACACGAAGAAGTAGTGCCACTTGAAGAGTTATATAAAATTTGTAAAATTGCACGTGAATTAACGTTAGATGAAAAGTACATGGTAGGTCGTGTTATCGCTCGTCCATTCGTTGGAGAACCAGGGAAATTCACACGTACACCAAACCGTCATGATTATGCGTTAAAACCATTCGGCCGTACGGTAATGAATGAATTAAAAGATAGTGACTACGATGTTATTGCTATCGGTAAAATCTCTGACATATATGATGGTGAAGGTGTAACTGAATCACTTCGTACGAAGTCTAACATGGATGGAATGGATAAGCTTGTAGATACATTAAACATGGACTTTACAGGTCTTAGCTTCTTAAACTTAGTTGACTTTGATGCATTATTCGGTCACCGCCGTGATCCACAAGGATATGGAGAAGCACTGCAAGACTATGATGCACGTCTTCCAGAAGTATTCGAAAAACTAAAAGAAGATGATTTATTATTAATTACAGCAGACCACGGTAATGATCCAGTACATCCTGGTACTGATCATACACGTGAATATGTACCGTTATTAGCATATAGCCCAAGCATGAAAGAAGGCGGACAAGAATTAGCACTTCGTCAAACATTTGCTGATATTGGTGCAACGGTAGCAGAAAACTTCGGCGTGAAAATGCCAGAACACGGAACAAGCTTCTTAAACGAGCTAAAGAAATAGGGGGATAAACAAATGAATCGTGAACTTATTACAAAATCAGCTTCATACTTAAAAGAGAAATTTCAAGAAACGCCACAAGTAGGACTAATCCTTGGATCTGGACTAGGTGTATTAGCAGATGAAATCGAGAACGCAGTAACAGTACCTTACAGTGAAATCCCTGAATTCCCAGTATCAACTGTAGAAGGTCATGCAGGTCAACTAGTATTCGGTACACTTCAAGGTGTAACAGTAGTAGCAATGCAAGGACGTTTCCACTTCTATGAAGGATATGACATGCAAAAAGTAACATTCCCAGTTCGTGTTATGAAAGAACTAGGTGTAGAAACAGTTGTTGTAACAAATGCAGCTGGTGGTGTAAATACATCATTTGAGCCAGGCGATCTTATGTTAATTTCAGACCACATTAACTTCATGGGTACAAATCCATTAATCGGACCGAATGATTCTGAAATGGGGGTACGTTTCCCTGATATGTCTACATCATATACACCAGAACTTCGTGAAATGGCGAAACAAGTTGCAGCGGACTTAAATATTAAAGTACAAGAAGGTGTATACGTTGGAATGACAGGTCCTGTATATGAAACACCTGCTGAAATTCGTATGCTTCGTACACTTGGCGGAGATGCAGTTGGTATGTCAACAGTACCAGAAGTAATTGTAGCGCGTCATGCTGGTATGAAAGTACTTGGTATTTCTTGTATTTCAAATATGGCAGCTGGTATTTTAGATCAGCCACTTCACCACGATGAAGTAATTGAAACGACAGAACGTGTTAAAGCTAACTTCTTAGCATTAGTAAAAGCAATCGTAAAACAAATGAAGGGGTGACCTCACAATGAGAATGGTGGACCTAATTGCAAAAAAACGTGACGGACATGCATTAGCGACAGAAGAAATTAAATTTATTGTTGAAGGATATACGAATGGTGATATTCCTGATTATCAAGTAAGTTCACTTGCAATGGCAATTTTCTTCCAAGATATGAACGATCAAGAACGTGCTGATTTAACGATGGCAATGGTAAATAGCGGTGATACAATCGACTTATCAGCTATTGAAGGGGTAAAAGTAGATAAGCACTCAACAGGTGGTGTTGGTGATACAACAACACTTGTGTTAGGTCCATTAGTAGCCGCTTTAGGTGTACCGGTTGCAAAAATGTCTGGACGTGGGTTAGGACATACTGGTGGTACAATTGATAAATTAGAAGCAGTTCCAGGATTCCATGTTGAAATCGAAAATGATGAATTCATGCGACTTGTAAATGAAAACAAAATCGCAGTTATTGGTCAAAGTGGAAACTTAACACCTGCCGATAAAAAGTTATATGCACTTCGTGATGTAACGGCAACAGTAAACTCAATTCCGCTTATTGCAAGTTCGATTATGAGTAAAAAAATTGCTGCTGGTGCAGATGCAATTGTTCTTGATGTAAAAACTGGAGCAGGTGCATTTATGAAAACAGATGAAGATGCAAAACGTTTAGCAGAAGCAATGGTGCGCATTGGTAATAACGTTGGTCGTAATACGATGGCTGTTATTTCTGATATGAGTCAACCACTTGGTGAGGCGATTGGTAACGCACTTGAAGTACAAGAAGCAATTGATACATTACAAGGTAAGGGGCCGAAAGATTTAGAAGAGTTATGTTTAACGCTTGGAAGTCAAATGGTATACCTTGCTGGACAAGCTTCATCTTTAGAAGACGCACGTGAGAAATTAATTGAAGTAATGAACAACGGTAAAGCGCTAGAATCATTTAAAACGTTCTTATCAGCGCAAGGCGGCGATGCTTCTGTTGTTGATGATCCTTCTAAATTACCACAAGCACAGTTTAAAATTGAAGTAGAAGCGAAGGAAGACGGTTATGTATCAGAAATCGTTGCAGACGAAATCGGAACAGCAGCAATGCTTTTAGGAGCAGGACGTGCGACGAAGGAATCTGAAATTGATTTAGCAGTTGGCTTAATGCTTCGCAAAAAAGTAGGGGACAGCGTGAAAAAAGGTGAATCCCTTGTTACAATTTACGCAAACCGTGAAAATGTGGAAGATGTAAAAGCAAAAATTTATGAGAACATGAAGATTGCTAACGAACATGTAGATGCACCAACATTAGTGCACGGCATCGTTACTGAATAATAAAAAAGGGCCAAGGAGTATTTCTCCTTGGCTTTTTTTGCTATTTTTTGTTTATAATAATAATGGGTGAAATTATGATTAGAATTTGTGCAATAACAAAAACAGATGAAGTATTATATGATGTTTCGCTAGAAGAAACAACGAAAGACCATATTGTATGGTATTGGCTAGATTTATATAAGCCAACGAAAGAAGAGTATACATACATTTTGCAAGATCATTTTAAGTTCCATCCCCTTGCAATTGAAGACTGTATAGAATATGTACAGAGGCCAAAAGTTGATTTTTATGATGGATATAACTTTTTAGTTCTTCATGCATTTGGTGAGGATGGATTAGAACCGCACGAGATCGATTTATTTATAAGTGATCGTTTTATTGTTTCTTTCCACTTTTCTCATAATAATGCAATCGAAAGAGTATGGAAAACACTTGGAGAAAAGAAGCGTATTAAAAATAGTCCCCTGCACGTAGCGCATACCATTATCGACCAAATTGTGGACGACTATTTTGCGCCTGTATATTACATTGAGGATCATTTAAATGCCATTGATGATAATTTAACGGGTGAGACAGCAGGAAGTGTGCTAGAAGAAGTATTTGATATACGTGCAGATTTATCAAAACTAAGGCGTACAATCATTCCGATGCGTGATTTATTGTATCGTATTTTAAATTCGACTCGTTTTTACGGTATAAGTGATCATGAAATTTACTTTAAAGATATACATGATCATTTACTTAAACTGACAGAAATGATTGAGGCAAGCCGGGAGTTAACGGCAGATATTCGAGATAGCTATTTTTCATTAAACTCACATCATATGAATAACATTATGAAAACATTAACTGTATTCTCGACTATTTTCATGCCATTAACATTTATTGCGGGAGTATACGGAATGAACTTTACGCATATGCCAGAGCTTGGTGGACAATATAGTTATTTTATTTGTCTACTTCTAATGGCACTAATTGGCGGTGGCATGATGGCTTGGTTTTATAAAAAAGGATGGTTTAAGTAAAAAAACACCGAGGAAAATTCCTCGGTGTTTTTACTTAACCAATAGCATGTAATACAAACATGGCTAAGAATAAGCATGTAACGATATACATAGACGGTGCGACTTCTTTACGCTTTCCAAGAGCAACTTTTAAGATAGGATAAGCAATAAATCCGAACGCAATGCCATCAGCGATACTATATGTGAGCGGGATCATGACGATAATTAAGAACGCTGGAAATCCTTCTGAAAAATCGTTCAGAGGAATTTGCTGAATGCTTGTAATCATCAGGCCGCCAATAATAATTAAGATTGGTGCAATGGCACTATCAGGAATTAGTTTGACAAACGGAAGTGCAAACAGTGATGCAAAGAATAGCAACCCTGTAACGATAGACGTCAGACCTGTCTTTCCGCCTGCAGTAATACCTGCGGCACTCTCTACTGTTGATACGGTAGGGCTTGTGCCAAATAGACCACATGTCATTGCTGAAATTGCATTGGCTTGGTAAGCACGTGGGAATTTACGGTCATCTTCTAATAAACCGTGCAGAAGTCCCATGTTCTCAAAAATAAGCACCATGCTTAAGGAGAATGTTGCAATCCAAAACGGTAAGGAAGAAAGTTTGCCAAATGACATAGCTCCAAACACATCGCCGTAATTAGCGAATGAGAATGAACTATTTCCGATTTGACTTGTATCAACAAGACCAAATAGCCATGCAATACCAGTTCCTATTGCAATCGTCCATAAAAAGCTTCCACGTACGTTACGAATAAATAGTACAAGTGCAACGATAAGAGTAAGCACGGTCGCAAGAACGACAGGGTTACTTAATTTCCCCATTGCAACAGCAGTATTTGGATTCGAAACGACTAAACCACCTTTTTGCAATCCGATAAATGCTAAAAATAATCCGATACCGACAGTAATAGCTTCCTTTAATGATTTTGGAATCGATACTGAAAGCACGCGAGCGATTGGTGTAAACGCAGCAATTGCAAAAATAATACCAGAGATGAAGACAGCTGCTAATGCTTCCTGCCAAGTTAATCCGAGCGTATGCACAGCAGTGTACGTGAAGAATGCATTTACACCCATACCAGGGACAAGAATAGCAGGTGCATTTGCCCAAAATGCCATGAGCAGACATCCGATAAATGAACTGAAAACAGTTGCTAAAATTCCAGCTTCAAGAGGAATGCCAGCATCGGATAAAATGGATGCATTTACAATCATAATATATACGATCGTGAAAAATGACGTAACTCCAGCTAAAACTTCTTGTTTTGGTGATGTTTCGTGTAAACCTAATTTAAATGTTCTTTCAAGTATTCCTTTCATGTTAAACCTTCTTTTTCATATCCCTCTCCCACCCGTGATATCTCTTTCGTAAGAGCTCACCGTCCTTTATTATATCAGAACATCATGTTTTTACAACAAGGAAAATGATAACGTTTACTTATAAATGAAATTATTTATAAATACGTAAAAATCGCTCGTATTGTTGAAATGATTTCTAATTCTCCCGATTGAATGGGCGGAGCTGCTTGTGCATGTAAAGTAGCATAGGACGTCACTTCCCGTGGTAATTGGGCGGATTCTTCAACGAATGAGAGTGGAACAGGATTAATGTTTAAATTGTATGTACTCGCAATAGCACGAGCTTTTTCTACCGCTTGTTGCAGAGCTTGAATGAGAGCTTGCTCATAATATTTATTTGGATGAGATATCCGAAAACGTAAACCTTTTGCTAAGTTTGCTCCATTTGAAACGGCTATATCATATACTTCCCCTGCTTTTTGTACATTTAAAACGGTAATTTCATACAAATGTTCCACACGATATCCTTGTAGTAATGCTTTATCATTTACATACTCGTATTGGGGAGTGATCGTATAAGAAATCGTTTCTATGTCTTTATCAGCAATACCAAGCTGTTTAAGTGCATCAAGCAATTGTTTTGATTGCACTGCATTTTCTTCTTGCGCTTGTTTCACATTTTTACTATCAGTTCGAATGCCAAGTGTTAATATAACAACATTTGGTTTTGCTTTGACAACACCTTCACCTTGTACAGTAATAGTCGCTTCTCTACCAGTATTAGCTGTACGTACGTTGTGTAAATAAGGATTCATTCCACCTTGCATCTTCCATCACCATCCTTATTTATATGTATATGTGTGAACAAAAAAGAAATTTGTATGAAAAAGTTACATAAATGAGAATGTTAAAGAAAGAAAGCATATACAATAAGGGTATTTATAGATTATAATATGTGTAAATATGATAAAAAAGGGACGAGGCTAGTGAACGAAAAAAGAGAAACACTGATTTTAGAGTTATCCGGATCATTTCGAAAGATGATACGTTTATTACAAAATGATATTAATACACGTTTTGCAGAACATATGCCATACAATGAATTTTCTGTATTACGCGCGTTATTTTTAAAGAGTCCACAGATGGCTTCGCAAATTGCGAGTGAAGTAAACGTAACCTCTAGTCATATTACAGCTGTTACTGATCGTCTCGTACGAAAAGGGTTTGTAGAAAGAAAGCGTTCAAATTCAGACCGTCGTATCGTGTACCTAGAAATTACAGAACACGGAAGAGAAGTAACTGAAAAACTTGAAGCTGTGCGTAAAGAATATTATAAAGAGAAATTTAAAGGTTGGAGCGACCAAGAAATCGAAATGGTGTTAGAGCTATTTGGCCGCGTATTATAATAAATGAGGATAGGAAGCGAAAGCTTTCCTATCCTTTTTCTTTTGAATAAAAACATTTTGAAACTCCAATACTTTAATTAAAAAGAATCGGAGTGAAAAATTATGAAACGTATTTGTATGCTTTTCATTATGATTGGAAGTTTTTTCTGCTTTAATCAGTTCGCGGATGCGGCTACGCCTCTTCAAGTCGTTCAGAAAGAATTACAACATATTTCAAATAAGCAACCTGTTTTATATTCAAAACTATGGATTCGTTCTATGCAGAATGCTATTTTATTTCATCATAGTGATAACATTCGGCAGGAAGATACGATAAGCAATGTGACAAAGTCTTCTCTTATAAAAGTAAAACAACTTCCACTTCAGAAAGCATCACAGTACATCCCGAGATTATCGCAATATATTTCTAAGTTTGAAGCTGAGAATGTGCAAGTGTATTATGTTGCAGCTCGTTATGAAGTGAAAAAAGAAAATCCGTATCAGTTAAATGGAATGAATTATTTTATGCAAGTGTTTATTCAACAAGGAGGAGAATGGAGAATTGCTGAAAGCATAGTTGCTCCAACAGATCAAATCGTCGCAAATGGTGACGGGTTTGGAACGAAGCAAGAAAAAGAGTATGGGAAAAGAAGAGAGAATGTGAAATAACCTCCTCAATAAGAGGAGGTTATTTCATTTAAAATTCCAAGAGACTTTCCATTTTAATATTTTAGGTAGGAAGAAATACGTAATTAAACTAGTCACTAAAAATCCGATGTAAAAGCTGGACAATGAGTGCGCGCGACTTAGCATTAAACCTCCAACGATCCCACCAAAGAAAATCGCACAAGCTAAAACTACTTTTTGTAGTTTTGGATATAATAAGTAGTTACCATTTCGCTCATTGACTGAACGGGCATATAAATACATCCCGAGTGGTAACAAAATAATGATATGTGTAATAGGTGCAATCAATAATTTTGCCGAAGGGATTGTTGTAAAGTTTGGTTCATTATGACGTACTCCATCCTTATCAGTATAAGCGTTTTGAGGATCGTAATTAAAGCTAATAGTAAACTCTTCTGCTGGACCAGAAATACGTATGTTTTCCATAACATCATGTATATTGCCATTGTTCTCATGAAAGTCGGCATTCGAGTGCACAGCAATGACTCCTGATATTAGAGATGGAAGTAACGCTGGGAAGATTAATATAGCGGCAGTAAGAAATCCTTGCGATATTACATTTCCAGCGATTGTTCCTATACATAAGGCAAGTGTATAAATAGCAATTAATACAATTAACATGTATATAAAGTAACGATGAAAGGGGGAGAATAATTGATATTTATTATGAAAAGTCAACTTTTTCATAATAGCAAATAGTCCCCAGTTTAAAACGACAACAGCGGCGATATTACAAATTCCAAACAACCATTTCGTTATATAAATGTGCGAACGTTTAAATGGCATAGACCATAACAAGTCGCTAGCGTTATTTTGTCTTTCCCATCCAATTAAAATACAAGCTAGAACGATAAGTACACCACCTAACAGTAGGACAGAATCTAGAAGTGTTAAATTAAAGTTGTAATGATATATATAGTTCCACTTTTTGTTGTCATTTAGAAATTGTTGCTGTTGAATAGAAGTCATATAGTAGTTATATGACAAAGTATAGAAGCTGATGAGCCAAAATAACCATACAACATATTTACTTTGTTGATACGTTCTTAGCCACAGTGCTTTTTGAAACATAGGATCTCTCCTTTAAGAAACTTTATAATTTGTTAGGCGTGATAATATAACATAAGTAATGATTCCAGCGAGAAACAAACAAATATAGTAGTTAAGTAAGAAATTAAATTGATTGATTTTATAGCCACCTAGTAATGCAAAGTAAATGGTTGTCCCCCATATCCATATTCGTAAATGCCTTTGGAAAATAAATATCTTTTGACTGTTTTCATTTGGTGATCGCATATATAAATATGTTCCAAGTAGTAAGTAAAAAATCGTATAGAGAATAGGGACAAACATAGATTTGGCTGAATAATATTTATGAGATACTGGATTTCTTAAAGTAGCTGGATCGTTTTCCTTCTCAAGGTGTTCTGGATGATAGTTATAATCAATAGAAAAGCGATAAATTGGTGCAACTATATTTGTTTTTTGATTGAATTCATAAAGTTGTTGATCTAATTTATTACTTTTAGTATTGGTAGCCTCTAAATGGTTTAGCGTAAAAGTGTACACTAGTGGAATAAATGTAAGCCCCATTAGTAGCCATGGAATGCAAAAAATGACCTGCGAAACAATGCTTCCAGTAAAAGTACCGATACATAGAGCAGCTGTATAGACTGCAACATAAGAAACAATCGCATAAAGAAAGTATCGATGAAACGGACTAAATGATTGATAATCAAAATGAATAGTTGTTCTATAAATAACATACATAAGGATCCAGTTTATAAGTAACGAGCTCACAATACAAAGTGAACCGAAAGTCCATTTAGATAAGAAAACATCTTTTCTTTTAAACGGCATTGTCATAAGTTGTGTATTCGATTGGTTGCTACGTTCCCATCCTATCAATAAGCAGGCTAAAGCAATGATAAGAACAGTTAACAAAAAACTATTACCTTCTCCTGAAGAAAAGGTATAAAAATAATAATACTGTTTCCCTTTTTCTTGTAATTCGTAATATTTATCGAGTTCCATCTGAGCTGCTTTATAGTATCCGAAAGATAGAAGATAAAGTGTATAAAAGAAGAACAGTAGTACAGCATATTTCCCGCGCTTCCAATTCCACATCCACAACGCCTTATGAAACATACCCATCCTCCTCTAGTGTCGTAACGAAGACATCTTCAAGTGACATTGTTAATTCTTCAATGAGTATAGGTTGTTCTTTATAAAACTTCTCCAGTGTTGTAGCCACATTTCCCTCAATTAAGATTGTAAATACTTTTCCTGTTTGATTTAATATTTTAATATTGCTTAAGTTTTCTAGTTTTTGAGGTAATGAACGTTCATAAGCAACTTGTATTTTAGCAAATCGTGATTTTGCATCGTCTAGTGATGTAATAGACGAGATAGTATGGCCTTTTAATATAATAATTGTATCTGCGATTTGTTCCACTTCATCTAAATGGTGCGTTGAGATGAAAATGGTAATCTCTTTATCTGCAACTTCTCCAACGAGAAATTGGAGGATCTGCCGTTTAACGATAGGGTCAAGTCCATTTGTCGGTTCATCTAAAATGATATATTCTGCCTTTGTAGAAACGGCTAAAATGATGGCAAGCAGTGCTTTCATTCCTTTTGAATAACTACGAATTCGTTTGTTTGGTAAGCTAAAACGCTCCAACAGTTCATAGAAATATGCTTCATCAAATGCGTTATAAACTTCTTTATAAAACTTTACAATTTCTTTTACCGTATATCCGTTCAATATGTTAGTAGAATCCGGAACATATACGATTTTTTGCTTTATTTCAGGACACTGATGAATGTTTGTATCTTCATATGTAACAGTCCCTGCATCAGGGTCTAAAATACCGACCATCGTTCGTAATAAAGTTGTTTTCCCCGCGCCGTTTCTTCCGAGTAATCCAATAATACTTCCTCTTTGTAATGTGAAAGAAACATCATCTAAAATTGTTTGATTATCAATTGTCTTCTTCAAGTTTTTCACTCTCAGCATCCGCATTTCCTCCAATCTCTTTATAGTATGAATCTATCCAATCATGAATTTTATCTTTCGTAACACCAAGATAAGAGGCTTCTAATAGTAATTGATGAAATTGCTTTTCAACCATAGCGATTTTCCTTTCGTCTAATGTTGGGGTAATCGATTGGGATACAAATGTTCCTTTTCCTCGTAATGTTTCAATAATTCCTTGTCGCTCTAACTCTTGATACGCTTTACTTACTGTATTTGGATTTATAACGAGTAAAGAAGCGAGTTCGCGTACAGAAGGAAGTTTATCACTTGGAGCTAACATGTTTTTCAATACGAGTTCTTTTATATTTTGAACAATTTGTTCCCATATCGGAGTGTTGCTTCTTGGATCAAGTTGAATATGCAAGAGCAATGTCTCCTTTCTGACTTGTATTAAGTGTACTACTGCATGTAATACACTTAATACAATATAGGTGATGAATGTATTTGTCAACTGAAAATATTAGAAAAATATGGTATTAAAAAATAATAAATTGGAAAAAATAGGTTTGATATAGAATGGAGGGTTAGTCATGAAGCGAGTTTTTGGAATACTTGTTTGTTTCATGTTATTGCTTTCTGGTACTTCAGTTAGTTTCGCACAATCTGAGAAGACGAAGCAGGAAAAAACAGAAGAAACAACGCCGAAGTTAGCGGAACAAGCGTCATCAGCAATTGTAATTGAACAAGATACAGGTAAAGTTTTGTTTGATAAAAATCCAAATGAGAA
Organism: Bacillus cereus group sp. N14; assembly: GCF_016483555.1. Taxonomy (NCBI): domain Bacteria; kingdom Bacillati; phylum Bacillota; class Bacilli; order Caryophanales; family Bacillaceae; genus Bacillus; species Bacillus cereus group sp. N14. The sequence continues at coordinate 394,391 of NZ_JAEHBQ010000001.1, read as the reverse complement.
GTTACCACCTGCTAGTATGACGAAGATTATGACAATGCTATTAATTATGGAACAAGTTGAAAAAGGAAAACTAAAACTGACCGATAAAGTTAGAGCAAGTGAGCATGCAGCTTCAATGGGTGGATCACAAATCTTTTTAGAGCCTGGAGAAGAGATGACTGTAAATGAAATGCTAAAAGGTATTGCTATTGCATCTGGAAATGATGCGTCTGTTGCAGTAGCGGAGCATATCGCGGGTTCAGAAGAAGGTTTTGTAAATATGATGAACAAAAAAGCGAAAGATTTAGGACTGAAAAATACTCATTTTCAAAATCCAACAGGTCTTCCGGCTAAAGACCATTATTCCACAGCAAATGATATGGCTATAATGGCAAAAGAATTGATGAAGTACCCACTTATTCGCAAATATACAGGTAAATACGAAGACTATTTGCGAGAAGATACGGATAAGAAGTTTTGGCTCGTGAATACGAATAAGTTAGTACGTTTTTATCCTGGAGTAGATGGTGTGAAAACGGGCTTTACGACAGAAGCAAAATATTGTTTAACAGCATCGGCTGAAAAGAATGGGATGCGTGTTATTTCAGTTGTTATGGGAGCACCTACATCAAAAGAACGGAACAATCAAGTAACGAAGCTTCTTGACTACGCATTTGGTCAATATATGACAAAGAAATTGTATACACGAGGCGAAAAAATTAAGACTGTACAAGTAGGAAAAGGTAAAAAAGAAAAAGTAGATTTAGTTGCGTCAGACAATGTGTCTCTTCTTATGAAGAAAGGCGAAAATATGGATAAAGTAAAGCAAGAAGTAATTGCTGAAAAGAAAGTGAAAGCGCCGATTAAAAAAGGTGACGCGCTTGGTACACTTGTTATTAAAAAAGATAAAGATGTTTTATTAAAACAAACAATTGTAGCAAAAGAAGATGTTGCTGCAGCGAGCTGGTGGGAGTTATTTAAAAGAAGTTTTGGGATGTTTTCAACATCAAAATAGCGGCAAACATTTTGCCGCTTTTCTATTCGTATGAAAGTAAATAATTGCCGAATGTTTTCACTTTATGGCGAAATAGTTCTTCTTTTGTCAGCAGGAAGGATTCTTATGTTGTATCACGAAAATCTTTATGTATGTAAATGAGTAAAGTTTGAGCATAAGGAGGAAATCGTGTGAGTCTTTCCATGCAATTAGAAGTAAAGCGTGACGTCCTATGTGTGAGACTAGCGGGTGAATTAGATCATCATACTGCTGAAGAGTTGCGAACGAAAGTAACAGATATGATTGAGACACATGGTGTTCATCATATTGTTTTGAGCCTAGAGAACTTATCGTTTATGGATAGTTCTGGTTTAGGTGTTATATTAGGCCGATATAAGCATGTAAAGGGATTAGGTGGAGAAATGGTTGTTTGTGCAATTTCACCGCCTGTTAAGCGTTTATTTGAAATGTCGGGCTTATTTAAAATTGTTCGCTTAGAAGAAAGTGAAGCGCATGCGCTCGCGACGTTGGGGGTGGCATAAATGAGAAATGAAATGAACCTTCAATTTTCAGCATTAAGTCAAAATGAATCATTCGCTCGCGTTACAGTAGCTGCTTTCATTGCGCAACTAGATCCAACGATGGAAGAACTTACGGAGATTAAAACAGTTGTGTCAGAAGCAGTTACGAATGCAATTATTCATGGGTACGAAGGAAATGCGGAAGGTGTTGTTTATATTTCTGTAATTTTGGAAGAAGCAATGGTGAAACTCACGATTCGAGATGAAGGGATTGGCATCTTTGATTTAGATGAAGCAAGACAACCCCTGTTTACAACTAAACCTGAATTAGAGCGTTCCGGAATGGGATTTACTATCATGGAAAATTTTATGGATGAAGTAGAAGTTATTTCAAACGAATCTTTCGGGACAACAATCCATTTGACAAAATACTTATCAAATAGTAACGCTCTATGCAATTAAGGAGAATAGCCTATGGACATAGAGGTCAAAAATGAGAAGAAGAAACCTCAGTTAAAGGACCACGAGCTAAAAGCGTTAATTCAACAAAGTCAAGATGGAGATCAACAAGCGAGAGATACAATCGTTCAAAGTAATATGCGTCTCGTATGGTCGGTTGTGCAGCGTTTTCTTAATCGCGGATACGAACCAGACGATTTATTTCAAATTGGATGTATTGGGCTCTTAAAATCGGTAGATAAATTTGATTTATCTTTCGACGTGAAATTTTCAACATATGCAGTTCCAATGATTATTGGAGAAATACAACGATTTTTACGTGATGATGGATCAGTGAAAGTAAGTAGATCTTTAAAAGAAACAGGAAATAAAATTCGAAAGATGAGAGACGAGCTTTCGAAAGAATTTGGAAGAGCCCCAACGATTAATGAAGTAGCCGAAGCGTTAGAGCTAACGCCAGAGGAAGTGGTTCTGGCGCAAGAAGCGAGTCGTGCTCCTTCATCCATACATGAAACCGTGTATGAAAACGACGGAGATCCAATCACTATTTTAGATCAAATTGCCGATCAATCTGAAACGAAATGGTTCGATAAAATTGCTTTAAAAGAAGCAATTAGAGAATTAGATGATCGAGAACGTTTAATTGTATATTTACGCTACTATAAAGACCAAACCCAATCAGAAGTAGCGGAGCGCATAGGTATTTCGCAAGTACAAGTTTCAAGACTTGAAAAGAAAATATTAAAACAGATGAAAGATCGAATAGATGAATAGCTATCTATTCGATTTTTTTTTGATTTTAAATAGGAGGAGATTGTAAACTTTCGTAAAAATTAACAGAATTTATTGATAATTTAGTAAATTTAAAATATAATCCAAGTATGAACTTGTCACAAAGGGGGAAGAAAATATGGAAACGAGGCAACAATGGGGAACGAGGGCTGGATTTATTTTCGCAGCGGTCGGCTCTGCCGTTGGATTAGGAAACATATGGCGTTTTCCTTATACAGCGTATGAAAATGGGGGAGGCGCATTCTTTTTACCGTACTTATTCGCATTATTAACGACTGGTATTTCATTATTGGCGTTTGAATTTGCTCTTGGGCATCGTCACCGTGGTTCCGCGCCACTTACGTTCTTCCGTATTAGTCCGCGTGCTGAATTTATCGGATGGTGGCAAATGTGTGTAACGTTTATCGTTTCAACATATTATGCAGTAATTATTGCTTGGTCTATTTCGTATACGTACTTTGCAATTACTGGAGCATGGGGGAAAGATACGCAATCATTTTTATTTAAAGAGTATTTGCATGTTGCAGATAAGCCTGGACAGTTTGGAGGGCTCGTACCGGAAGTATTAATTCCATTAGCTCTCGTTTGGATTATTGTGCTTGGTGTTGCATTCAAAGGAGTTAAAAAAGGAATTGAAGTGGTTAACCGCATTTTCATCCCTTTACTAGTTGTTATGTTCCTTATTATCGTAGTTCGTGCAGTGACGATGGAAGGTGCGATGCAAGGATTAGATGCATTCTTCAAACCAGATTGGAGTCGTATTTTTGATGGAAAGGTATGGCTTGCAGCTTATGGTCAAATTTTCTTTAGCTTATCTTTAGCATTTGGAATTATGATTACGTATTCTAGTTATTTACCGAAAAACTCAGATACAACAAATAATGCCTTTATTACTGGGTTTGCAAACTCAGGATTTGAATTATTAGCAGGGATTGGGGTCTTTGCAGCTCTTGGATTTATGGCAAACAATATGGGAGTGCCAGTTGATAAAGTAGCAAGTGCTGGTGTAGGACTTGCATTCGTAGTATTCCCGCAAATTATTAATGAATTACCGATGTCACCGTTATTTGGCGTATTATTTTTCTTATCATTAACGGTTGCCGGAATTACATCTCTCATCTCGCTTGCGGAAGTATGTTTTGCTGCCGTATCTGAAAAGTTCAGCTTAAGCCGCCAAAAAACAATTGGAATTATGGGGACGCTTCTCGTACTAGTTTCTCTTGTTTTTGCAACACGTGGCGGGCTTATGTTCCTAGATGTTGTTGATTATTTCGCTAATAACTTCGGATTAATTTCAATTGCATTAGCGGAAGTGGTTACGATAGGGCTCATTCTACGCCGTTTACCAGTTTACCAAAATCATGCAAACTTCGTATCTGATATTAAGTTAGGGACGTTTTGGAGAGTAAGTTTACTCGTTATTACCCCGCTTATGTTAGGGTACATGTTAATTGATGGCACAATCCAAAATATTAAAAAGAACTACGGAGATTATCCAACGGAGTTTGTCGTAACATATGGTTGGTCAATTGCAGCAGCCTTCCTTATCGTTGCACTAATCATTAGTATAAAGAAATGGAATGCACAAATACATTCAGATTCTGCTAAGCTTGAAAAAGAATGGAAAGATCGGGGTGTTTCATAATGAGCGGATCAGCGATTATGATGATGGTGATTGGTATGGTAGTCATTTGGGGAGGACTCGCATTAAGTATTGCAAATTTATTTAAGAAAAAGGCATAAACTAAAAAACATCTGTACCGAAACGGTACAGATGTTTTTTTATGAAAAAATTGTATTAGAAAAAAATTCAATAACCATACTACAACTACGAGGAAGAGTGAAGAGGTGAATGGAAATTGGAAAAAACAATTTATATTAAAATGCGTAATCGATTAAAAGTTTCTCCTACGTATGAAGTGAAACTGGGTGATGTTGCTCAACTTGCGGGAGATGCTCTGGTAGTTCAGTCGTTACAAGATGAGGTAGTTTACAAAATAACAGCGCATGATAAGACGCATGTCGTAATTGATGTTATGAAAATTATTGAGATTATTCAACAAAAAGCGGCTCATATACAAATTAATTTACTCGGTTCTGGACAAACTCTTGTTGAAATTATATATGAAAAAAAGAAAATACATCCGATTTTCTTCGGACTTGTATGGTTGTTACTTTTTATTGGAGCGGCTCTTGCGATCATTTATTTCCATGAAGATGTAAGCATGCAACAAGTGCACCAGCGGTTATATTACATGATTACGGGAGAATTTAAGGCACAACCACTTCTATTTCAAATTCCTTATTCAGTAGGTCTTGGGTTAGGTATGATCTTATTTTTTAATCATGTATTTCAAAAGCGAATTAATGAAGAGCCGAGTCCGTTAGAAGTGGAGATGTTCCAATACCAGCAGTCACTTGACCAATATGTAATTGTTCATGAAAACAAGGACAATATGAAACAACTTGCCGATGATTGAGTCTGGGCTTGTTATTTTAATTGGTTTAGCGGGAGGGATTGCAGTAGGTAGCGGATATGTCGCATTTTTAGCTGTACTTGGTATAATCCCCCGTCTAGCTCAATTAACGAGAAGTGGAAAGCACATTCAATATTTTGAGTGGGCAGTTATTGCAGGTACGTTAACAGGAGCTTGGTGTAGTTTGAAAAACATTACATTTCAAACGTCGCAATATTGGCTTGTTATATTAGGAATATTTTGTGGCACATTCATTGGAATGCTTGCAGCCGCATTAACAGAAGTGTTAAATGTTTTACCTATTTTAGCGAAACGAGTAGGGGTAGAAGGGAAAATCGTTGTTTTACTCGTTGCTCTTGTACTTGGCAAAGTAATAGGCTCATTGTTTCACTGGATTTATTTCGTAAAGTAGGAGGCAGTATATAAATGACAGGGCGAAAACTAAAGGATGATTACATAAATAAAGTGAAGGAGTACCATCCAAAACCAAACTATTTCCTAAATTGTGTCAAGGCATTTCTTGTAGGTGGATTCATTTGTACTGTCGGAGAAGTATTGATGAAATTTTATATACATTATTTTCATTTCAGTGAACAAGAGGCAGGAAATCCGACAGTTGCAACGCTTGTATTATTATCGGCGATTTTAACAGGTTGTGGTGTATATGATAAAATCGGTCAATTTGCTGGAGCGGGTTCGGCCGTACCTGTTACGGGATTTGCGAATTCTATGGCGAGCGCTGCGCTAGAACATAAGAGTGAAGGAATTGTGCTTGGGGTTGCTACAAATATGTTTAAGCTAGCGGGAAGTGTTATCGTTTTTGGGGTCGTTGGTGCATACGTTATTGGGTTAATAAGATATACTTTTAACATTTTTATGTCGTAAAGGAGGGGCTAGTATGAGGTTGACTGGAAAACAAACGTGGGTATTTCAAAATGATATTTATGTGAATGCAACCGGTACTGCTGTCGGTCCAAAAGAAGCTGAAGGCCCTCTTGGAAAGGATTTTGATATTTCATACGATGATTTACATTGCGGAGAGGAAAACTGGGAACTTGCTGAACGAAGATTAATGTCAGATTCAATTCAACAAGTCTTGCAAAAAGGAAATGTAAAAACATCACAAATTGATTTCTTTTTAGCGGGTGATTTATTAAATCAAACAGTGACAGCAAATTATGTTGCGCGTAAGTGGGGGATTCCCTTTTTAGGGATGTTTAGCGCTTGTGCAACCTCGATGGAGACTTTAGCGGTTGGGTCAGCCTTTATAGATGGTGGATTCGCAAATCGTATTTTAGCGACAGTAAGTAGTCATAATGCGACGGCTGAAAGACAGTTCCGTTATCCAACAGAGTATGGAGGACAAAAACCAGGAACAGCAAATTCCACTGTTTCAGGTGCGGGATCCATATTAATTAGTAAAGAAAAAAGTGCTATTAAAATTACGGCAGCTACGATTGGGAAAGTGCAAGATTTAGGGATTGCAAATCCTTTAGATATGGGATCGGCGATGGCACCTGCTGCTGCTCATACAATTCAACAACACTTTGAAGATTTGAAGAGAAGTGCAGCAGATTATGATTTGATTGTTACCGGTGATTTATCAGCTATTGGGACACCAATAGCAAAACAACTGTTATTGGAAGAAGGTTATGATCTTGGGCATATATATAATGATTGCGGATTAATGATTTATGATCCCGGTCAAGAAGAAGTATTTGCCGGTGGTAGTGGTTGTGCTTGTTCAGCTGTTGTCACATATGGTCATTTATTAAGCGAGATGCAAAAAGGGAATTTACAACGAATTTTTGTCGTTGCTACTGGTGCGTTATTAAGTCCGATGATGATGCAGCAGAAAGAAACCATTCCAACAATTGCACATGGTGTCGTATTTGAGAGAGTGAAGGGAGAGTGAATTGTGGATTTTATATATGCATTTCTTGTAGGAGGCGCCATTTGTGTAATTGGACAAGTATTGTTAGATTTCGCAAAGTTAACACCAGCCCATTTAATGGCTACCTTTGTAGTTATAGGAGCAGTTTTAGATGGATTCGGATTGTACGATAAGCTTATAAAGTTTGCTGGTGCTGGGGCGACAGTTCCTATTACAAGTTTTGGACATTCACTATTACATGGGGCAATGCATGCGGCAGAAAAACACGGATATATTGGGATTGGTATGGGTATGTTTAGTTTAACGTCTGCAGGCATTTCTGCAGCGATATTATTTTCATTTTTTGTAGCACTTATATGTAAACCGAAAGGATAAATCAAATGAGACGAAGGGTTGTTTTGGTCACAGATGGAGATGAATATGCAAAGCGAACAATTGAGCTTTTAACGAAGGAATTTGGGGGAAGGTGTATTTCAGCATCACAAAGTAATCCAACCAAATTGACAGGGAAGAAAGTTGTTGAGCTTATTATGCAAACGCCATATGACCCTGTATTTGTCATGTTTGATGACAGTGGATTTATTGGAGAAGGATCTGGTGAAAAGGCTTTAAAATATGTAGCCACACATAAACAAATTGATGTACTGGGGATTTTGGCAGTAGCGTCTAATACACATCATTGGGAATGGGCACGTGTAGATGTCAGTGTAGATCGAAACGGGAATTTAACCGAATACGGTGTTGATAAATTTGGACTTCCAGATGGTGAAATTGGCAGAATTAGCGGAGATACAATTTATTGTTTAGATGATCTGAATGTTCCTGTCATTGTGGGAGTTGGTGATATTGGTAAGATGTGTGGAAACGATGAATGGGAGAGAGGATCACCTATTACTAGAAAAGCGATTCAATTAATTTTGGAAAGGAGTGGTTTTTATGACGAAGCCTAAAAAAGTGGATATCCCTATTTCATCTTTCATAAGTGATAATGAAAATTACTTAAAGCAAACAGCTGGACTGGGTGTTACATACGACGTTGGCATTCGTAAATTTCAAATTTTAAATAAAGAAATTGGTGTGTTATTTGTAAACGGACTTTGTGATACAAATTATATTATCCCTATTTTAGAAGAAGCGGTGGATACAAATGAGATAAGGGATGTAGAAGAAGATACAGTGAAGCTTTTAGAGAATCGTTTAATCCATCAACAAGTAAGCAAAGTGAAAACGATGGATGAGGTAATGCTCCAAGTATTATCAGGACTTATCGTTATATTTGTGGAAGGTGAAACGGAAGCGTTCGCAATAGATGTTCGTAGTTATCCGGGCCGGACGCCGACAGAACCAGATACAGAAAAGGTAGTACGTGGTGCAAGGGATGGATTTGTTGAAAATATCGTTGTAAATACAGCGTTAATTCGTAGAAGGATACGTGACCCACGTCTTCGAAATGAAATGATTCGAGTAGGAGATAGATCCCAAACGGATATTTGTATTACATATGTTCAAGATGTTGCAAATCCAGATTTAGTAAAGATTATAAAACAAGAATTAAATAACATTGAAGTAGACGGGATTACGATGGCGGATAAAACGATAGAGGAATTTGTAGTTAAACAAGGCTATAATCCCTTCCCACTTATTCGATACACAGAAAGACCAGATGTAGCAGCAAATCATCTACTAGAAGGACATGTGTTAGTACTCGTTGACACATCACCAAGTGCTATGATTACACCGACAACATATTTTCATCATTTACAGCATGCAGAAGAGTTTAGGCAAAATCCAGCTGTAGGTACATTTTTACGTTGGGTACGTTTTTTAGGTGTTATATTTTCACTGTTCTTATTGCCATTTTGGTTAGTGTTTGTTTTTGATCCAACTCTTTTACCGGAAAGTCTTGCTTTCATTGGACCGAATAAGATGACACATTTACCAATTTTATTACAAATTTTGATGGCCGAAATCGGACTCGAATTTTTAAGGATGGCTGCCATTCATACACCGACATCATTGTCGTCTGCAGCAGGATTAATTTCTGCCATATTAATTGGTCAAATTGCCATTGATGTAGGTTTGTTTGTACCAGAAGTAATTTTATACGTAGCAGTTTCCATGATCGGAGCATATGCAACACCGAGTTATGAACTAGGGCTTGGGAATAAAGTCGGAAAGCTATTTGTCATTATTTTGACAGGTATATTTCATGAAATGGGATTTGTAGTTGGAATGACGATATTGATTTTATTTTTAACGTCTATAAAAAGTTTACAAACACCGTATTTATGGCCGTTTTTACCATTTGATTGGGGAGCGTTAACAAAAATTCTACTCCGTCCAACGATGTCTAGTTTAAAAGTGCGCCCAAGTATTGTAAAACCTCAAAATGTAAGAAGGCAAAAATAAGCAGGATGAATCTCCTGCTTATTTTTTTATCTAAAATTTATTGTTTTTTAACAAAAATCAAACATTTTTTGTGTACACTTAGAGTAGATATTGTGTATGGAAGGGGAAGAGGACATGATTAAATTATTTGTAAGTGATTTAGATGATACGCTCGTTTACAATGTGAATCATATGCAAAAAGAAGATGAACGTGCACTTTGTTGGTTAGCTGAAAAAGGGACAAATATTTGTTTTGCCTCTGGCCGCTTTACTCATCGAATTGATGAAGTCGTAAATAGGTTTACATTCCCGTATTACACAACTAGTTTAAATGGAGCAACGATGTTACTGCCGGATGGAAAAATATTTCATGAATCAAGTTTTGAAGATGGGATTGCCCAGGAAATATATCGATATATCCATAAAAAGGGACTAGCAGATATTGTTTGTGCAAATGAGCAACGGTATACAAAAAGAAAGAATGAACATCATCATACTTTTGAAACGTATATGGGCGTGCATATTGCTGAGATAGAAGCATTAGAAAAGGAATTTGGTAAGACTGTACATCCTGCGAAATTATTTGTTTTTGGAGAAGAAGAGACAATTGCAGCATTAGATCAAGAGTTACGAGATACATTTCAGAGCGAAGCGGAAGTTTTTATGTCTGGTAAACGCTATGTTGACATTATGCCAAGGGGAGTAAGTAAAGGGAGTGCTTTAAGGCGACTAATGGAACATTTACAAATTGAAGCAAATGAAGTTGCATGCATTGGAGATTCTTTCAATGATATTTCTATGTTTGAAGTAACTCCGCATTCATTTACTCTACATCATGCTCATCCATATGTGAAGGAGAAGGCAAATCATATTGTTCGTTCGGTCGAAGAAGCTGTTATGAAATTGCCATTACTTGTATAAAAAAAGAAGCTCGTCATTGACGAGCTTCTTTTTACTTGAATAACGATTTAACAAAATCAATGATACTTGAGAAGAAATCTTTAACTTTATCTAGGAAACCTTGCCCTTCTTCAGATCCTAAAAAGGCAGAGACGTGTTCTTTTGCTTTATTTAACTGACTGCCAACTTGATTCCAATCGATATTAAGATTTTTCATTTTATCAAATAGCGCAACTAAGTTATCTAACTGTTCATCCGTTAATGTAATACCAAGTTGATCCGCAATTTTTTTAATCAATGAACGTAAATCTTCAGTCGTTTTTGGTTGTTCTTTGGCAATTTCTTCTTTAATTTTTGCAACAAGTTGAACTGCTTTTTCTTCACCAATTTTATCGCCGAGCTGGGCTGTTTGCACCATTTCTTCATTGGCTACTTTTTTTACTTCTTCAGGAATTGCTTTGTTCGATGCTGTTTCATAGGCTTTCATTAAACCGGTTAAAGCAGCAGTTCCTGAAACTTTAAATGGTGCAGTAATTTGAATTTCTGCATCTTTCACACCTGCTGTAATAAGTGCGTTTGTGTACATTGCATCTGTTATCGAATTAATGTTTTTTGAACGTACAATGAGACCAGACCCTGGCTTTGTGTATGTAATCATAGAAGAGGAAATTGCTCTCGTACCAATTTGCGCTTTTGGAACAACCCCTTCTAGAAATTTATGTTCTTCCGCATTAGACACAGTAATGATTGTAGCATCTTTTGGTGCTTTCATTTCTTTTAACAGATCTTGTTTTTGTTGTTCAGACAAGTTTTCTCCTAGTGTAACAATTGATTCTCCTTCGATGATGTCTGCAAACGAAGCTGTTGGCATCATAAATACCGTTACAGCCAATAGCAGAGCTAGTAATTTCGTTTTCACGAAAAATCGCTCCCTTTCTCTTTCTAAAATTTTCGGGCAACACAGTTATTATAGTATATATTTATTATTTGTCACCTAGCTTTTTCCACATTTCGAAAAAGAAGTATCTAGATTGTCGGATTCTTTTTGTTTCTAGTCATGAATGTGGTAATATAGTGCTGAGATAGTTGAAAGGAGACATATACGTATGAAAACTTTAGGATACATATTAATGGAAAATGGTGAAAAAATCGATTTAGAATTTTTCCCAGAAGAGGCACCAAAAACAGTAGAAAACTTTAAAAAACTAGCAGAGCAAGGATTTTATGATGGTGTGACATTCCACCGCGTTATTCCTGGCTTCGTAAGCCAAGGTGGAGATCCAACAGGAACAGGTGCAGGTGGCCCAGGTTACTCTATCCCATGTGAAACTGATGGAAATCCTCATAGACACCTTGTAGGTTCACTTTCTATGGCTCATGCTGGCCGTAATACAGGCGGTAGCCAATTCTTTGTTGTTCATGAGCCACAACCGCATTTAGATGGTGTACATACTGTATTCGGTAAAGCAACAAGCGGTATTGAAACAGTATTAAACATGCGTCAAGGCGATGTAATGAAAGAAGTTAAAGTTTGGGAAGAATAAGTTAATGAGAAAAGAGAGCTATTGCTCTCTTTTTTGTTTTTTTAATAGGAATGGGTATTTCGGTTACAGTACATGATACAAGTAGTACTGTAATTGTAGCGAAAATATGGCGCTTATAAGAACAAAATTTTAACAAATCACATAGGATACATTAGATTACATGTTTCAATAAATATTTTTATTACATTAATTTTGCTAGAATTCATTTGCTCTCGGGTGATGAATATTGCAGTGATAATGAGAGATGGATGTTTCTTTTCGCTTTCATATAACAACGTTTCTCCTTCTATCTACTTAGAAAAAATAGTACTGAAACATATATTTGACTTTCTTCTTTTCGCTTTGTATGATTATCAAGTTGTTTTAAGCCCTTCTCACTCTGTTGAAAATATTGTAAAATGAATGTGATATGAAAAGAGTGGTTGAGGGGATTAATAGTTTGTAACTTTTGTAAGAAGGGATAAGGGTTATGTTAATTCGTTTTAAAAAAAGTTATGAAAAGATTGCAATGGGGCTTCTTTCATTTATGCCAACTGAAAAAGATGTGAAAACATTACAATTGACTATGAAAGATTATGAAGCAAAAGATGATTGGCAATTGTATTTGTGGAAGCAAAACGAAGATTTTGTTGGGATAATGGGGATTGTAAAAAAAGAGAATCAAGTGTTGGAAATTCAGCATTTGAGTGTGAACCCGTCTCACCGTCATATGGGTATTGGGACGAAGATGGTTCAAGAGTTAAAGAGTAAATTTCTTGAGTTTACAATTTGCGGAAATGAGCAAACAGCAAGTTTTTGCAAAAAGTGTAAAGGGCTAGAACAAAATATACATTCGTGAAAGCAGAGATAAGTAGTTTATTATCTCTGCTTTCTTTTTTGTAATTGTTCGTTTCGTTCAGCGATGACCTCTGTTCGATCACGTAATGTGTGCTTATGTATTATATATTCATTAGAAGTAGCATTCACGTCTTTCCAAGGAAGGTTTTGTTTCTGACATAATTCCATGCAGTGCTTTTCTAATGCTGTATCCGATAACGGTAAAAATAGCGGTGTAAAACTCTCTTCTTTCTGTATAGATTGCAATCTATCCTGGAGTAAGCATAGAAGTTGTGTCTGATTTATTCCTAAACGTAGTAAAGGTGCACTGTTTTTTTCTAAAATCGTTATGGCGCTTTTCATCATCTTCTCTGCGCCATTCCAGTTAGAGCGTCTTTGATGGTATAAAGAAACTGCAATTTGAATAAGACCGACTAAATAATTATCACGATTTTCTCTCGGTTTTGTTTTCCAATATTCTTCCAGTATTTCGTGGCATTCAAAATAATCATAATCTCCGTGAAAATGAATTAAAAATTGGATGTATTCGGTAGGATACATTTTCTTCACCCCTGTTTAACGGTTATAAATACAAGTGTATCATAGAAATATAAACAATAAACGACTAGGGAATTTTCCCTAGCCGTTATTGTTCATATTAGCAGAAGCAAGCTGCCCCTACAATAATTAGTAAAATAAACAATACAACAAGTAATGCGAACCCACCGCTAAAACCGCAATCAACGTGACCCATAGTTTTTTGACCTCCTACATTGTTCTTACTACACTGTTATCATATGAAGCGGTGGGCATGATGATATAGGCATAGGTCTATTTTTAATTAAATTTCTTAAAAAGGTTGGATAGAACATGAGTATGCTCTATACTTATGTTGTTATAGAAAAAATGTGGTGGGATGCTTTGTGCAGTATAATTTTAAAGTAGAGGCTTTTGAAGGGCCTTTAGATTTATTGTTACATTTAATACATCGTTATGAAATTGACATATATAATATTCCTGTAGCGGAAATTACAGAGCAATATTTATCTTATGTTCATACGATGAAAGAACTACAATTAGATGTTGCAAGTGAGTATTTAGTAATGGCTGCGACTTTATTACAAATTAAAAGTAAAATGTTGTTGCCGAAACATGAAGAAGATGTACTTGATAACGGTGATGACTTTATAGATGATCCTCGTCAAGAATTGATGGAGAGGTTAATTGAATATAAGAAATATAAGCAAGTTGCTACTGAGCTAAAAGAAAGAGAACAAGAAAGAGCACAGCTATATACACGTCCGCCAATTGATTTTACATCGTTACAACAAGAAGAGGAGACAAACTTGCCTCTTGATGTTACGTTATATGATATGCTAGCGGCATTTCAAAAATTAATGCGCCGTAAAAAAGCAAAGAAACCTGTAACAACACGTATTACTCGTCAAGAAATACCAATTGAAAAGCGCATGATTGATATTTTAAAACAGTTAGAAATACAAGGTGGTCGTCAAAGTTTTTATGATTTGTTTGTTGATGATGAACGGGAAATAATGGTTGTAACATTTTTAGCGGTTCTTGAGCTTATGAAAAATCAACAAATCATAATTGAACAAGAACATAATTTTGATGAAATTTTCGTATCAAGCTCTACTAAATCTGCATAGATTTAGTATGGAAAATGGGATGGAAATAATATATCTCATGCTAGGTTTGAATGTATCGTTTGGAACAAGAGAAAAAATATTGAACCGAACGCATTGATTGTGATTCGGTTTTTTGATGTGTATTTTTATGGAGAAAATTGGAGGAAGGAGCTCGTAAAATGGATAGAAAAGAACAGAAATCAATCATTGAAGGGCTTTTATTTGTTTCTGGTGATGAAGGGATTTATCCAGAACAAATAGCGAAAGTGCTTGAAATTGAAGGAAATGAAGTAATTGATATTTTAGAAGAAATGCAAAAAGAATGTGAAGGTGCACACCGCGGTTTGCAAATTGTACAGTATGCAAAAGTATATCGTTTTGCTACAAAGAAAGAACATGCTTCGTACTATCAAAAATTAATAGATATCCCAACAGCTGCTTCACTTTCTCAGGCTGCTTTAGAAACGTTAGCGATTGTGGCATATCGTCAACCTATTACAAGGACTGAAATGGAAGAGATTAGAGGGGTGAAAACCGATAAGGCGTTACAAACGTTAGTTTCACACTTACTTATAAAAGAAATGGGAAGAGCAGAAGGGCCAGGGCGTCCTATTTTATATGGAACAACGAAAGAATTTTTGGATACATTTGGATTGAAAACATTAGATGATTTACCGGTACTTTCTGAAGAGAATGAACAAATGAATGAAGCAGATTTATTCTTTGGTTCTTTACAGGAGATATCGAAATAAAAGCTTAGCATTTTGCTAAGCTTTTTTTGTATATCAATTATATACCGTGCCATACTAATTGAAAAAAGGAGACGAGTTATGAGAAGTATGCGAGGTATTTTATTGTTAGTTTCTGTTTTGTTATGCTTTTCTTTAAATAGTGCATCGGCTAAAAGATATATGATGTCTATTCATACCGCGTCTCCTTTACATATGCAGCGGCAACATTTTGGTAAAATGAAAGTGAGTTTTTTAAAAGTTGGACAAGGTGATGCGACACTTATTACATTGCCAAATGGACAAACGATGTTAATTGACGGGGGACCTTATGAAGCAGGTGAGGTTATCATTCAAAAACTAATCGAAAAAGGGATTAACCATTTAGATGCTATCGTCAGTACGCATCCTGATATGGATCACATTGGAGGACTCATTCCGATTGTAGAGCAAATGCCGGTATCACTTATATTAGATAGTGGAAAAACATATAGTTCTTTTACGTATCACACATACCGGAATCATATTAAAAAAAGAGGAATTCCTTTCGTTTCAGTAAAAGAGGGACAATACATACCGCTAGATCCGCATGTTTCCATACAAGTATTAAACAATGGGAAATCAAAAGATGAAAATAATGAATCTTCAATTGTGTTAAAGGTACGATACGGAAAAGCGGATTTTTTACTAATGGGTGATGCTGATGTGCGGACGGAAACTGAAATATTAAAGCAATTTGATGTACATGCAGATGTGTTAAAGGTGGGACATCATGGCTCCTATACTTCAACAAGTGAAATGTTTATAAAGAAAGTAGAACCACAGTTTGCAATTCTTTCATACGGAAGCAGAAATCCGTATGGACATCCGCATCAAAGTGTAGTGAGACGCTTAAAACAGCAGGGTATAATGATGTATGGAACAAATAAACGTACAGTAGAAATGGAAACAGACGGCGAGCATATTACAATAGGCTCTAGTGGATTAATGCCATTACTTAAGTGAGTAATATGATAGGGGATATTCTCCCTTTTTGGAAAACTGAATAACATATATTATAATTGCAAGAGACGTACTAAGTTTCCTTTTTGTTAAACAAAGAGGAAATTTTATTCGAATGTCTAGACAACTACTCGTGCATATATTAAGATGGAATTAGGCGAATAAGGTAATAATAACAAGTAGGTATTTCATGGGAAAGGATCGATGAAAATGAAAACGCAAGTTGTCATCAATGCCAAAATTTATACAGGTCAAGAAGTAGTGGAAAACGGATTTATTCGTTACGCAGAAACAATTAAAGAAATTGGTTTGATGGCTCAATATGTATCACAAGAAAATGAAGCGGTTTTAGATGCAGCAGGGAAGATTGTGATTCCAGGTATGATTGATGTTCATATTCATGGTGGATACGATATTGATGCGATGGATGCAAATAGCGATGGATTAGTAACTCTAGGTAAAGAAATGTTAAAAGAAGGAGTTACAACTTACTTTCCAACAACAATGACACAAGCTCCAGAAGCAATTGAAGCGGCACTACATGCTGCGAAGGAAGCGAAAGAAAAAGGAGCACATTTCGAATATATTCACTTAGAAGGACCGTATGTTTCAAAAAAACGTGCAGGTGCACAACCACTTGAACATATTGTTCCTGCCAATATTGAACAATTTAAACAATGGCAGGAAGCAAGCGGGAATCTAATTAAATTAGTAACATATGCACCTGAAGAAGAAGGTGCGTTAGAGTTTGAACAGTATCTTGCTGAAACTGGTGTTGTTGGCACAATGGGGCATACAGATGCAATTGATGCGCAACTAAAAAATAGAAACATTACACATGCAACGCATTTATACAATCAAATGCGTGGATTACATCACCGAGAACCAGGAGTTGTTGGTCATGTGTTATTAAATCCAGATGTAATGGTTGAAGTAATTACAGATGGTATTCATATTCACCCTGATATGGTGAAATTAGCATATAAATTAAAAGGATCGAAAAAAGTAAGTGTTATTACTGACGCAATGCGTGCAAAAGGTCTTGAAGATGGATTATATGAGCTTGGCGGACAGCCAGTACATGTAAAAGATGGTAGTGCTCGATTAGAAGATGGAACGTTAGCTGGTAGTATTCTAAAAATGGATCAAGCTTTCCGAAATGTAATTGAATTTACAGGTTGTTCAATCGAAGATGCAGTACTGATGACATCAGTTAACCAAGCAGAAGAGTTTGGATTAAATCATAAAGGTGCATTAGCGGTAGGAAAAGATGCAGACTTTGTTGTGATGAATGAAGATTTACATGTATATGATACGGTTCGTTTAGGAATTCATATGAAGGAAGGGAAGTAATTAAATGAATATTCTTGTTGTAAAAACTCCAGAAGAACTAGCAGAAGCAGGTTATAAATTAATTGAAGAAGTTGTAAAAACAAAAGAAAATCCAACATTAGGAATGGCTACAGGAAGCTCTCCATTAGGTATTTATGCAGAAATGCGAAAAAATAAACTTGATACAAGCCGTGTAACCACTGTAAACTTAGATGAGTACGTAAATTTACCACATGAAGATAAAAACAGCTATCACTATTTCATGCAAGAACAGTTGTTTGATCATCTTCCATTTAAACAAACTTATGTACCAAACGGGATGGCAAGTGATTTAGAGGAAGAGTGCAAACGTTACGAGGGCATTCTAGCTGCTAACCCAGTTGACCTACAGATTCTTGGAATCGGTGAAAACGGTCACATCGGATTTAACGAACCAGGAACACTGTTTAATTCTCCAACAAACATTGTTGAATTAACAGAATCTACACGCCAAGCAAACCTTCGCTTCTTCGAAAAAGAAGAAGATGTGCCAACGCATGCGATTACAATGGGAATTGGAAGCATTATGAAAGCGAAACAAATTCTACTTGTTGCTATGGGTTCTAAAAAGGCAGAAGCTGTGAAAGAATTATTGCAAGGTGAATATAGCGAAGCGTGTCCTGCTACAGTTTTACAACGTCATCCGAATGTAACCGTAATCGCTGATCAAGAAGCTCTATCTTTATGCAGTGAGGCGATTGCTGATGAACATCGACAAGTATTCACCATTTCCGATCTATTATCAGATTCAAGAGTGGGTGAAACAGCTAATTGAGGACGGCGAATGGAAGCCGGGAGATAAAATCCCATCTGAGAATGAACTTTGCGATAAGTTCGAAGTGAGTCGTATGACAATCAGACAGGCGATTAATAATTTAGTGGAACAAGGTTATTTATATCGGAAACGTGGAATCGGTACGTTTGTCCAACTTCCGAAAGTGGAACAAAAATTGCAAGGAATGACGGGATTCACAGAAGATATGATTTCTCGTGGGATGAACCCAAGTAGTCAATTACTAAGTTTCCGCCTAGTTCCAGCTACTGCGAAAATAGCAGACCGGTTGAGAATACAGGAGGGAGAGTCGGTTTATGAAGTGAGGCGTATACGCTTAGCTGATGATGAACCGATTGCTTTTGAGACGACATATTTGTCGCCAGCTCTTGTAAAAGATATTAACGAAGAAATATTGCAACAATCTTTATATGAACATTTAGAGAAAAAACTGGGCTTTAAACTTGTTAGCGCTACTCAATCAATTGAAGCTTCAATTGCAACGGATAATGAAGCTGAACATCTGCATATTCCTAAAAAGGCGCCAGTGCTTGTAATGCGTCAATGGTCATATTCAGAAGGTGAAGTACCGTTAGAGTATGTGAAATGTATTTATCGTGGGGATCGTTATAAGTTTATTACAAACATCGCACGTAACAAATAATATATTTCAGTTTGTGAAGTACAGTTAATGTCAAATTGTTTAACATGTAAAGAAAAAATACGACTCATCCTTATAAGGAGTGAGTCGTATTTTTATTATGAGCAATTACGTGGTTAACAGCATCTTTAACTGTATTTACTACATAGTGAGCGTGTTCTTTTACTGCGTCATCTGCTTGAGACATAGCAAAACTGTGGGGAGTTAAAGAAAACATTGGAATATCATTATAAGAATCCCCTATACAAGCAATTTCCTCTGGTTGTAGTTGAAACTCTTTTAATAAAACAGAAATAGCAGCCCCTTTACTAATATTAGGTGGCATTACATCTAAACATTGTTCTGCTGAAATGAATGTACTAACTTTTCCGTGGAATTTTTCATCAATTTTTTTCTGAAGGAGTTGTAAGCTTTCCTTTGTTCCACCGACAGAGATTTTATTTGGGAAAATTGTATCATCAATTTTCTGTAATAGATGCGGTTCTTCAACAGAAGTCATCGTTACTTGTTGTTCAAGCTCATGAATGAACGGTGTTTTCTCTTCAATGTAATAATTATGCTCATCACTTACATAACGAAAATAAGGATCTTCATTTGTCATTGCTAACAGATCAGGTAGAATACTCGAATCGAATGTTGCGGATAATAGTTGCTTGTTTTCATGTGTGTACACGAAAACACCATTTACACTAATACGATGGAAATTTGTATTTACAGCTTTCATTAAGTCTGCAATTTCATTATCCAATCGGCCAGAAGCGAAACAAAGAATAACATTTTGCTCAGCAAGACTACGAAGTGCTACAATATCTTGTTCGTCAATTAACCCTCCGTGTTGCATCATTGTACCATCGATATCACTTACAAACATTTTAATCATGTTGTTATCTCCTTTCTATGTACAGTTGCTCTTACATTATACGCATCATATATAAACATGTCTAAAAAATGAATTTTTATGAAATGGTAGATGTTTTACATTGACGACAAAGAAGAATGTTCTGTAACATAAAAGCAGGCTATTTAAGTACGAGGGTGGTGTTATATGAATAATTATCTAGAAATTAAAAAAGTTTTAAATAATAATGTCATCATTGCTAGCCATCCTGAACATGAGGAAGTAGTAGTGATTGGTAAAGGAATTGGATTTGGGAAAAAAGCGAAAGATGTATTGGAGCAAGAACAAATTGAAAAAATGTTTGTTTTAAAAAATGAACGTGATCGTGAACAATACAAACTGTTAGTGCCGCATGTGAGTGAAAAACTAATTGAATTAATGAATGATATTATGTTCTACATTCAAGAAAAAGCAAAATCACCATTGAATGAACATATTCATATCGCTTTAACAGATCATATTTCTTTTGCGATTAAGCGGTTAAAACAAGGACTTACAATTGATAATCCTTTTTTAGTTGAAACGAAAATGCTCTATCCAGAGGAATATGAAATTGCTGAAGGTGTTGTAGACCTTTTAAATTCTCGTTTACAAATTACATTACCAGAAGGAGAAATTGGTTTTATTGCACTCCATATTTACAGTTCGCTTACAAATTCAGATTTATCTTCAGTTAATCAAAACTCCCGTCTCATTGCACAGCTCGTATCTTTAATTGAGACAAACTTACAAATTACATTAGACCAAGAAAGTATCCACTATTTACGCCTTATCCGTCATTTACAATACGCAATTGAACGGGTAAAAAAAGGGGAAAAAGTAGAGGAATCACAAAGTTTTGCTGATTTATTAAAGGCAGAATATCCTGTCTGTTATAATTTAGCTTGGAAGCTAGTTAAGGTCATGCAAAAAGAATTGCAACTTCCTGTGTATGAAGCAGAGAGCATATATTTAACGATGCACCTGCAGCGCTTAGTGAAAGCAGAGCATGCGTAAAAAGACATATATTTTTGTCTAAAATGAAAACGTTAAAAAAAATCATTGAATCGCTTACAATAGTTATGTATAATAACTATTGCAAAGTTATACAAATTTCGACAAACACATTAAGGTAAGTAACGAAAACGTTTGCCTTAATTATAGTGAACTTATACGTAAACCTATTTTTGACACGTGTTACTGATTCGATCAGGCATGAGTGGAGAAAAGTAAGGAATGTAAGCTAGAGAAAGGGATATACTACCCTTTGTATAGCTATCGTTCTATCTTTTTTTCCTCATGTCTTTTTGGCGTTTGTCGGAAGGTATCAATATAGATAAGAGAGGAAGGGTTTCCATGTTTAAGAAGATCTTTGGTGTTCTTCAAAAAGTCGGAAAAGCGTTAATGCTTCCAGTAGCGATTTTACCGGCAGCAGGTATTTTACTTGGATTTGGTAATGCATTTCAAAATCCACAGTTAACAAATGTTATTCCTGCTTTAAAAGCAGATTGGTTCGTAATGGTAGCAAAAATTATGGAACAATCTGGTGATATTATTTTCGCTAACCTTGCATTATTATTCGCAGTTGGGGTAGCAATTGGTTTAGCTGGTGGAGACGGAGTAGCTGGATTAGCAGCGTTCGTCGGTTACTTAATTATGAATAAAACGATGAGTGTGTTCTTAGAAGTAGATAAGCTAGTGAAAGTAACAAGTTCTGGAGCAGACCCAGTAAAAATTGGATTTACAGATCCAGCATATGCAAACGTATTAGGAATTCCAACGCTACAAACGGGAGTGTTTGGTGGTATTATCGTCGGTATAGTAGCAGCATATTGCTACAATAAATACTTCAACATTGAATTACCATCATACTTAGGCTTCTTTGCAGGTAAGCGTTTCGTACCGATCGCAACTGCAACATTCTCTTTAGTAGTAGGTATAATCATGTGTTTCATTTGGCCATACATTCAAGGTGGCTTAAATACGTTCTCACATCAAATGATTGATGCAAATAGAACATTAGCAGCATTCATATTCGGTTTAATTGAACGTTCATTAATTCCATTTGGATTACATCACATTTTCTATTCACCGTTCTGGTTCGAATTCGGTCAGTATACAAATGCAGCTGGCGAATTAATCCGTGGTGACCAAAAAATCTTTATGGCACAGTTAAAAGACGGTGTAGAATTAACAGCAGGTACATTTACAACTGGTAAGTATCCGTTCATGATGTTCGGTCTTCCAGCAGCAGCATTAGCAATGTACCATGAAGCACGTCCTGAAAATAAAAAATTAGCAGCTGGTATTTTAGGCTCTGCTGCATTAACATCTTTCTTAACAGGTATTACAGAACCACTTGAATTTTCATTCTTATTCGTAGCACCAGTACTATTCGGAATTCACGCAGTATTCGCTGGTCTATCATTTATGACAATGCAAATTTTAGGTGTTAAAATTGGTATGACATTCTCTGGTGGTTTAATCGACTTTATGTTATTCGGTGTACTACCAGGCCGTACAGCATGGTGGTGGGTAATTATTGTTGGTCTTGTACTGGCAGTTATTTACTACTTCGGATTCCGCTTTGCAATCCGTAAATGGGATTTAAAAACACCTGGTCGTGAAGTAGCAAATGCGAATGACGGCGCAGGTAAAACAGAAGCAGGAGAACTTCCACGTGAAGTATTAGTAGCACTTGGTGGTAAAGAAAACATTGCTTCTTTAGACGCTTGTATTACTCGTTTACGTGTTCAAGTTAACGAACAAAAGAATGTAAACAAAGATCGCTTAAAAGAGCTTGGAGCAGCTGGTGTACTTGAAGTTGGAAATAACATTCAAGCTATTTTTGGACCGAAATCTGACACATTAAAATCACAAATTCATGATATTATGTCAGGTCGTACACCTCATGTTGAAAAAGAAGAGCCTGTAAAGGTAGAAGAAACTCCTAAACAAGTTGATGAAAACGAAACAATCGTATCACCAATTGAAGGGAAAATCTTACCGATTACAGAAGTACCTGATCAAGTATTCTCAGGAAAAATGATGGGAGACGGATTTGCAATCGAGCCAACAGAAGGAACAGTAGTTTCTCCAGTTAACGGTGAGATCGTCAACGTATTCCCTACAAAGCATGCGATTGGTATTCAATCTGAAGGTGGAAAAGAAATTTTAATCCACTTTGGTATTGATACTGTAAAATTAAATGGTGAAGGTTTTGAAGCACTTGTAGCACAAGGCGACAAAGTGAAACAAGGACAACCATTATTAAAAGTAGATCTTGCATTTGTAAAAGAAAATGCACCATCTATCATTACACCAATTGTCTTTACGAATTTACAACAAGGACAACAAGTCGAATTGAAAAAAGATGGAAATGTTAAGAAGGGCGAAAACGCTATTATTGACATTCAGTAGGAATTTGACGCAAAATGTTTATAATTATAATAGGCGATGTGGTTGACCGAACATCGCCTATTATATACAATAGATGATGTAGTACTCACGTCTATACAACTAAAAAATACTGTAATTTAAAGGAGATAAATTATCATGGAAAAAATCTTTAAAGTAACTAGCGACTCAGGAATTCATGCTCGTCCAGCAACTCTACTTGTAAACACTGCAAGCAAATTTGGTTCTGACATTAACTTAGAGTATAATGGAAAAAACGTTAACTTAAAATCAATCATGGGCGTTATGTCTTTAGGCATTCAACAAAACGCAGAAATTAAAATCACTGCAAATGGTGATGATGCAGCTCAAGCACTAGCAGCTATCGAAGAAACTATGAAAAACGAAGGATTAGGAGAATAATGACTCTTAACATTCAAGGGATCGCTGCATCAAGTGGGATTGCTATTGCAAAGGCTTTCAGACTTGAGAATCCTGAATTTAACATCGAAAAGAAATCAATTACAAACGAAGCTGCTGAAATTGCACGCTTAGACGCTGCGCTTGAGAAAGCAAAAACTGAATTAGAAGCAATTAAGGACCATGCTTTTGCTGAGCTGGGTGCTGATAAAGCTGCGATCTTTGAAGCACATTTATTAGTGTTAAATGATCCAGAACTAGTAAACCCAGTAAAAGATAAAGTAAATAGTGAAAAAGTAAATGCTGAATTTGCAATGGATGAAGTTGCATCAATGTTTATTTCTATGTTTGAAAACATGGATAACGAATATATGAAAGAACGTGCTGCGGACATTCGTGACGTAACAAAACGAGTTCTTGCACATTTACTAGGAATTAACTTCTCAAACCCTGGTACAATTTCTGAAGAAGTAATCATCATTGCTGAAGATTTAACACCATCTGATACAGCTCAGTTAAACCGTAAGTATGCAAAAGGTTTTACAACTGATATCGGTGGACGTACATCTCACTCTGCAATTATGGCTCGTTCTATGGAAATTCCTGCAGTTGTTGGTACGAAAGTTGTTATGGAGAAAATCCAAAACGGCGATATCGTAATCATCGACGGTTTAGATGGAGAAGTAATTGTAAATCCATCAGAAAAAACTCTTCGTTCTTTTGAAGAAAAGAAAGCGAAATTTGAAGAGCAAAAAACTGAATGGGCAAAATTAAAAGACCAAGCTACTGTAACAAGTGATGGACATCACGTTGAGCTTGTTGCAAATATCGGAACACCAAATGATGTACAAGGTATTATCGATAATGGCGGAGAAGGCGTTGGTTTATACCGTACAGAATTCTTATACATGGGCCGTGACAATCTTCCAACAGAAGAAGAGCAGTTCGAAGCGTATAAAGCAGTTCTTGAAGGTGTAAAAGAAGGTCAACCTGTTGTTGTTCGTACACTTGACATCGGTGGAGATAAAGAGCTTCCATACTTACATTTACCAAAAGAAATGAACCCATTCTTAGGATACCGTGCAATTCGCTTATGTCTTGATGAGCAAGATGTGTTCCGTACACAACTTCGTGCATTACTTCGTGCTAGCGTATACGGTAACTTAAAAATTATGTTCCCAATGATTGCAACTCTTGATGAGTTCCGTCAAGCGAAAGCAATCTTATTAGAAGAGAAAGCGAAACTTGTAGAAGCGGGTACAACTGTTTCTGATTCTATTGAAGTGGGTATGATGGTTGAAATCCCAGCTTCAGCAGTATTAGCAGATCAATTCGCAAAAGAAGTTGATTTCTTCTCTATCGGAACAAATGACTTAATCCAATACACAATGGCTGCAGACCGTATGAACGAACAAGTAGCTTACTTATACCAACCATATAACCCATCTATTTTACGTCTTGTAAAAATGGTTATCGATGCGGCTCATAAAGAAGGCAAATGGGCTGGTATGTGTGGTGAGATGGCGGGAGATTCACTTGCTATCCCATTATTATTAGGATTAGGTTTAGATGAGTTCAGTATGAGTGCAACATCTATTCTTCCTGCAAGAACACAACTAAGCAAGTTGTCAAAAGCAGAAATGGAAACATTAGCAGAAAAAGCATTAATGATGTCAACTGCTGAAGAAGTTGTTGAACTAGTTAAAAGCATATAATCAATAAAAAAACCTGAGTCGATTTGAAATCGGTCTCAGGTTTTTTCTATGAGAAAAGTAAATCTTATTTTCTTACTATAGAGGATAAGGAACAGAATTAGATAGCGATAGCAACGATATCAGTTGGGCATACACGTAAAATACCATTAAAAGTATTACGTTGACGGTTCTTATCATCTTTGTCGTCGTCTTTATTATCTTTGTCATTATTATTACGAGCTAAAGCAGAGAAAAGAGCAACACCGTTAGCGAAACCTTCAAAAATTACATTGTTGAAAGATCCGATACCTTTAATGCTTAAAAGAGAAAGCTCTGTTCCAACTGAAATGCTAGCAAGTACGTTACATACAGCTGGTTGTTGTGGTTTTACCTCTCTCTCTTTCTCGCGATGGTCACGATGGTCGCACTCTCTTTCACGATGATGACAGTCTCTAAAGTTATCACAGCATCCAAATGATCCAAACATAATCCTCATCACCCCCTTCACACTTATAATCTATGTAAGTTTGGTAATGAGTGACTGGACAGAGAGTGGAATTTTTTCTGGGGGATTTTCTCATTTTAAAAGACTAGCTGGGTATTTAGTACGGAATGATGTTTAAAATAGGGGAAATATCACAAAAAAGTGTAAAGACCACCGAAATGAATGAAATAGGTAGGCTTTACACTTTTTTACTTTTATATAAAACGATGATATATACAGGGAGAGCTAAGAGTAGTGGTGCAATGGATCTTGCAGTATGTTTTTCTGCGTCTAATTGGAACGTTTCTTCTTTTGGGAATTGTAACACTGATATGTTTGTAGCATCACCAATAAAATATAACAGCAGTACAGTTACTATGTAACTTAAAAGTGCGATAAAGCTTCCGTATGAACTCAATGAAAATCCCTCTCTTGTTATCTATTTGTTATCATTGTATCATAATTGTAACAAAAACACACGGTTATATTTCGATGCTTTAACAAAATTCGACACAAAACGCCATTTATGTGTATGGGAATAGCATGAAATTTACTATTTTTTTATGTATAGATGTCGAATAATACATTGTAATATTACGGATGTGTGACAGAAGAAAAAGAAACGAAGGTAATGAAATTACCTTCGTTTCTTTTTTATCCCGTGTTAACAGGCAGTAAGCCCCTCACATTGATTAAAGGTTCACTTTATTATTTTGCCCATTCACTCACTTGTTCTACACTCATTCGTGGTGCAGGATGACCTTTTAAAGTTGATTCACCAATTGTAATAAGCATAATTGGTACGTAACGAGATGAAACATTGAATTCTTCTGTAAGTGCTTGTGGGTTGAAACCACCAATAGCACAAGTATCCCAGCCAGTTGCTTTAGCCGCAAGCATAAGTTGCATTGCTGCTAAAGATGCATTTGAAAAGGCTGCATCTCTTGGGAATTGCTCACGAGCATATGCAGACTCAATATTTTTAGCTAAGCGCTCTTTTGCTTCTTCTTTCATAAATCCTTGTTCTACAATTGGACCATAAACTGGTTCAACGTTTTTATAAGCTTCTAAATCACCTAAAATAGCGACTACAGCAGAAGCATCAAGTATTTGTTGCTGGTTATAAGCAATTGGATGCAATCGTTTCTGTACATCTTCACCTTGGAATACAAGGAATTTCCAGTGCTGCAAGTTCCAAGCAGAAGGTGCTTGAGCAGCTCCCTTTAAAATCTCGTGTAACTCTGTAGATGAAATTTCTTTCTCTGGGTTGAATGCACGTGTAGATGTGCGTTCGTATAGAACATTAAAAAAGTTGTCGTTTGTCATTATATATCCTCCAAGTAACATATCAAATTATAAAAAAATACATGTAATATATTCTACTTACATTTTGTAAGTTGTCGAATTTAAGAATATAATATCTTTATTTTAATTGTCAAGTTTTAAAGAGGAAGCTAGGGCATTCATACAAACGATACAATTCCTATAATCATACACTAAAAAAGGAATTTATAGAGAAAAAGCGAAGAGAGCATTCTCAATTAGCTTGTTAATATGTATCCCTCACTCATTAAAGTATTTAGAGAACAGTCTTTTTATAAAATGTTTGTGAGGAATGCAGTAGAACAAGATATATGAAGTGAGTGAAGACTAGTGATGAACATACTACATTTTTTATTAGAGAATACGGTTTTCCAAAATGTATTACAAGATCTTCAGTTAAATGTCCTTTATATAGAAAATGGATGCACACATCAACAAACGATAGAAAATATTCATCCAAAATGTATGTTTATAGCAAATAGTTTTGAAGAAGGAGAATTATTGTATCAGAGGACTAAACCACATATTGTAATTATGTATGTAACAGATTTTTCTCAAATAAAATATATAAAGAATATGTATAATCCACAGAGTACATTTATTGTCATTTGGGATCAACAGATAACAAGCGAGTTTGCAGAGGTGCTTACGTTAGGAATACGTAATATTGTGATAGCCCCTGTGACCCCACAAATGGTGTTAGAGGAAGTGAATAAGAGTTTGTATCAGCTTTCTTTAGTGCGGCAAGTAAGTTTGCAACAAGAACTACTTCAAACGATGTTTGATTTTCAAAATGATCTATTATTTATAGTAGAAGACGATGAGATTGTTGATTGTAATACAAATTTTTTAGAGTTTTTCGGATATGAAAATTTATTTGCCTATCGTGAGCAACATTTAGTATTTGCTGAACATTTTATTAGAGAAAACGGATACTATTCAACAACCCATGATATAACATGGTTAGATGATACATTATCATATGATAGAAGAATTAAGATGTCCAATTATGAAGGGGAAGTGTCAACTTTTTTATTGCGTGCGACACCACTGCCAGAAGACTTATCAAGATTTATTGTGAAGTGTACAGAGATTACAGAATTAGATGAAATTTATCAAGAACAAGAAAGGCTTGCTATGATAGATTCGTTAACAGAGATTTATAATCGTTTGAAGTTCCAACAAATACTAGAGGCAGAATGGGATAATGCAATGCGTAACGATGAAAAAATAGCACTTATTTTATTTGACATAGATAATTTTAAAACAGTAAATGACACGTATGGCCATGATTTTGGTGACTTAGCATTAATTCAGCTTGCAGAGCTTATGAAATCTAAAGTGGAGCAGCAACATGTATTTGCAAGGTGGGGAGGAGAAGAATTTATCATATTAGTAACTAATACAGTAGAAAAAGAAGCATTTCAGGTTGCGGAATCATTACGATTTTTCATTGAAACAAAGCATTTCTCCGGAATTTCGAAATTAACAGCGAGTTTTGGAGTCGCGTTATATGAACAAGGGATTACAAGAGAAGAATTAATGCAACGAGCGGATATTGCATTATATGAAGCGAAAAAAAATGGGAAAAATCAAGTGTGTGTATATAGAAAAGAAAAAAAGTGATTTTTCGCAACAAATTGTTGCGATTTTTTTTTATTGTTTGATAATAGAATGTGGGGGGGATTTTGGACGAACAACATGATAAAAAAAATAATGACGATGGCTTCGCTGTCTGCTGTAGTTTGTGGTGGAGTATACTATTTTCTCTGTAATCCCAATATAAAGGAAAGCACTGTATTAACAACTAAGGTGAATCCTACTATTGAATCAGAAGTACAAGAGAATATAGAAGAAAAAGAAGAACAACAAATTGATTATGCTAGTATATCTCAAAAGTTAGATCAATATTTAATAGGAAAGCAATTTAATGGAACAGTTTTAGTAACAGATAAAGAGCATGTTATATTGAATAAAGGGTATGGATATGCTGATGTTCAAAATAAGATAGAAAATACGCCTCAAACAAAATATCGTGTCGGTTCTATTACGAAAACAGTCGTGGCCACATCTATTTTACAGCTGCAGGAACAAGGAAAGTTAAATATTCAAGATAATGTAAATAAATATATTCCCTCTTTTCCGGTAAATAAAAATATCACCTTATATCATTTGTTAACACACACATCAGGTTTACCAGAAAGCGGAAAAGGGAAAGTGAATGCAGCTTCTCGTATAAATTTAGTAAATTGGATTGGAAGTCAAAAATTAGAATTTCCACCAGGCACAGGTTGGAGATATACAGATTATAATTATATGGTGCTTGCCTATATTATAGAAAGCATATCAAAAAAACCTGTAGGAGATTACATAAAAGAAAATATATTTACTAAAGCAGAAATGCATGAATCTGGTATGGGAAATATGGCTCAGGGAGATCAGCATTTTACTAAAGGATATGTAAAGAAAGAGAATGTACTTGAACCTGCACAAAAATTGTTAATGGAGTGGTTATACGGATGCGGTGAGATGTATACGACAGTTGGCGATATGAAGAAGTTAGACGAAGCGATTATAAATGGGAAACTTCTTTCTGAACAAAGTAGACAAGCGATGTTTTCACCTTCAACAGAACGAAAATATGCATATAGTTTTTACATATATCCAGATTATTTTCATAATCATGGTGTACTATCTGGTTGGAACACTTTCAATAATTTTAATAAAGAAAAAGGCACTTTTGTTATATTATTTTCAAATGTGAAAAATAGTATAGATGATGATTTTAATAATGAGTTTCGAAAGATGGTAAGTGATTTATTAGAACAAAGGGGATGAGAAAATGGAACGTAAAAATGTATCAATAGGTTTCATCGGTATTGGTGTAATGGGAAAAAGTATGGTGCGTCATTTAATGCAAGACGGCTATCAAGTATATGTATATAATAGAACGAAAACGAAGACAGACTCTTTAGTGCAAGATGGTGCAAATTGGTGTGATACACCGAAAGAGTTAGTGAAGCAAGTTGATGTTGTAATGACTATGGTTGGATATCCACATGATGTAGAAGAAGTGTACTTTGGGATAGATGGAATTTTGGAGAATGCAAATGAAGGTACGATAGCAATTGATTTCACGACATCTACACCAACATTGGCAAAACGTATTAATGAAACCGGTAAAAGTAAGAATGTATATACGTTAGATGCGCCTGTATCTGGAGGAGACGTTGGTGCGAAAGAAGCAAGGCTCGCAATTATGGTCGGTGGTGAAAAAGAAATATATGAAAAATGTTTACCGTTATTTGAAAAACTAGGAACAAACATTCAGTTGCAAGGACCAGCTGGAAGTGGACAACATACAAAAATGTGCAATCAAATTGCGATTGCTTCTAACATGATTGGAGTATGTGAAGCTGTTGCTTATGCAAAAAAAGCTGGACTAGATCCGGATAAAGTATTAGAGAGTATTTCAACGGGAGCAGCAGGTAGTTGGTCATTGAGTAACTTAGCTCCTCGAATGTTAAAGGGAGATTTTGAACCAGGGTTTTATGTAAAGCACTTTATGAAAGATATGAAGATAGCTTTAGATGAGGCTGAAAAATTGCAATTACCAGTACCAGGTTTAAGTTTGGCGAAGCAATTGTATGAAGAGTTAATAAAAGATGGGGAAGAGAATAGCGGAACACAAGTGTTATATAAAAAATACATAAAGGGGTAAATGAGATGGATCTACAAAGATTTGATGAGATGATTGATACTGTACAACGAGCAACTTGTATACAAATTAGTGAAAAACAAAAAGAAGCTTTTAAACAAAAATATGATTTTGGGCCGGAATTCGAATATGGAAGAGATGAGAAGGGGCATTATGTTATTCGAACTTCAAAAAAGATGTTAGAAGAAATGGAGTTTTATTTGGCATTGAAATATGATCGAGATGGGGTTGATCTTTATATGCAAGCAGAGATTGACGGTATATGTCACGTATCTGTTAGCTATAGTGAAGACGCCTTGCACTTACAAGAATTGTTTCAATTTCTAGAAGAAAATAAATAAAAGTCCTCATTTGAGGACTTTTATTTATTTAGGTATATATAATTTTTATAATTATAAGCTAGAAGCTCTGCGGCATCGTTCGATTGGGAATGGAATAACTTGCGCGATGTGATTAGGACCGAATTGTTTTGCACGAGCATGGCGTACTATATAAAATGCACACAGAATTGAAACAGGAATAGCACCGAATAAGCCGAAAAATAAAGCGCTTACACAAGATGCGACAAAACCTAAAACACCAACTTCTAACTCTTCCATAATAGCTCCTAGAATAACAGGAAGTGCTCCACACGTAACCCCTAGTATAAGTGCGATAAGTAAACTCATGATTATCCCCCTCTGTTTGCGATATTCTTTTCCTTTTTATTTAATTGTAGTATATCATACACAAAACAGAATTTTCAGAAAAAATTCAAAAAAAGTTCAATAAATGTTCAAAAAGTGTTAAAAAATTTGCTTAAAAAATAGAAGGGGAGATTGTTTTGGAATAGAAGGACTCATATGTTTGAGAAAATAAAAAATCAGGCTTATTTCATTTTTTGAAATAAGCCTGTTCCATAGGAGGATGTATATATGTAGAGTGAATAAAAGGTTGGAAAAGGGGATCCAAGTCCTTTTATTCAACTAACTACCTTAATAAATTGGAACCCAGCCTTCAGTTGTAACAAAAATACGAATAGCTACAACTTGACGATCATCTTGCAAGGTAAAATAATGTCTTGCATTTTCAGGAACAGATATGAGATCGCCTGGCTCAAGTTCAACGTCAAAGAATTTCCCATCTTTTCCTTCAATAGCAAAGATGCCATGACCACTAACAATAAAGCGAACTTCATCATCAGTATGATGGTGTTCTTTTTGGAAATTAAT
Organism: Bacillus cereus group sp. N14; assembly: GCF_016483555.1. NCBI lineage: Bacteria > Bacillati > Bacillota > Bacilli > Caryophanales > Bacillaceae > Bacillus > Bacillus cereus group sp. N14. Next base: position 362,324 of record NZ_JAEHBQ010000001.1, on the reverse strand, counting down.
TAATAATTCTTCAAGGTTAGGTGTGCTATTTGAAAGTGAAATTACATCATGTGCTTTATAACCTCGGCGCGCTGAAACATCAGCGATTTCTTTTGAAAACACAGCTAATATTTCAGCCTTGTTTTCATCTGTTAACGAATAATTTTCATTTAAATGAGTAGGAAGCTTAGAAATATTCCATTTCTCATATAAAACGCCTTCCTCTTGTAGAAATTTAGATACTTCCACTTCATTTGCGATGCGAGTATTTACTTCATGAATACGAATTTGCGCCATTAGAAACGCCTCCTTGAATTGATAATAGTTTTATATGAAATTGGAATAAAAACTCATAAGCTTCTAATCTTTTCTTTGCATCAAAGCTATCTCGGCCCCATACGGTAATACCGTGGTTACGGATTAATACTGCTCCCGAATCGCCTTGTATATGCTTTCGGAAGTTTTCTCCAAGCGTTGGGATATGGGCATGGTTTTCGATAATAGGAATGTGAATTGTTGCACCTTCTTCCCAAATATCGAGAGCTTTAATAATTTCTTGATTTTGAAGGGTGACTGCATCACTATATAAATTTGTGATGACGTTATTATCAGTTGTATGAACATGAAGTACGCACCCAGCATTCGTATTGTTATAAATATGTGTATGCAATATTGTTTCTGCTGAAGGGCGTAATTCAGTCTCTAATACGGGAAGCCCTAGATGATCTACTAATAGAAAATCATCTGGAGTAGTTTTTGTTTTATCTTTACCACTTGCTGTAATAAGAAAAGTAAGTGGCTCATGACTAACCTTTATAGAAATATTACCACTCGTTGCTGGAAACCAATTTCGTGTTGTTAATTCTTTTTTTATCTCGCTTAAGTCATACCATTGACGAAAAAGTTGTTTCATGATTTCACCTCCAACAAATGTTTTAATTGGGTTTGAACATCGTGAAATGTTTCAAACGGTGTATAAGCAATATAATTCTCTTCACACTTTGTAATAAGGAAGTCGCGAGCAAATACTTTATCTGCTTGTTTCGCAGCTTGTAAATCAGTAATTGAATCTCCAATCACAATATGGAAGTCATTCGTATCACTTAATTTACGGATTAAAGATGATTTGCATAATCCACAATGATTTTGACAATGATGATCACAAGGATGCGGCCACTTAACTGTAATGAATTCACTTGAAAAGTCTGTTTCATTACAGTAAATTTGCTCTTTTGGAATGATTCCTTGTAAGAGTGGATAGACGAAGAAATCCATTCCACCTGATATAACGTAAAAAGAAATGTTATTTTTATTTACAAATTGTATAAATTCATGAAAACCACTACGGATTTCAGCAGTTTTTATTAAAAATTGAATCATATCATCGTGTAGACTAGTAGGTATTAATTGAAATAATTGAGAAACACCTTCTTGAATAGACAGCTCTTGTGATAAAATTCTATTCTTTACTTCTTCGGCTTCTGGTGGTGCGAATTTTTCCATAATGGACATAATGTTATCATTATTTGTAATCGTGCCATCGAAATCACAAAATACTTGAATACTCATAATTTCACCCCATGAGAGGGATTTCCCCATATTTGTAGTGCGCTATGCAAATTTATGTCATCTACTTCATGGAGTGGTGTATTTTGCAAAGTAGCATTAATTGCATTACGGAAAGCTTTACCGCCCCCTTGCGCCCCACTCGGATGTCCATGTATCCCGCCGCCAGCATTAATAACAACATCTTTACCGAAATCTCGCAAGATAAAGGGAACGAAACCAGGGTGAATACCAGCAGACGGAACAGAAAAACTCTTCTTGAAAAATGCATCGTCTTCAGTTAAATGTTTTGAGATGGCAAGAGCCTCCTCTTTTTCTAGTGCAACACTTCCGTATGGAGATGGGAATAATGAAAAGTCAGCCCCAGCATAACGTAGTAGCTTTCCTAGTAATAATGGAGAGGAAACTCCATATAACTTGGATGCTGAATAAGCACCACTTACAGCAGGGTGTGCCATAATAGGAACTGGGATTTCATCATCTTCTGCAAGTGATTGTAGTACATCTAGTCCGTAAGCAAATACATTAAATAATAGAATATCTGCCCCAGCTTGCACTGCGCGTTTCGCATTTTCTTTTAAATCAAAAGTTCGTCCTGTTAAATTTACGGCATATAACGTTTTATGTCCGTATGTTTCATATACGGATTCTAAAACTTCTTTTCCAGATACAATGCGTTTCGTAAGTGGTGTTAATGTATTCTCAAATAATATTTCATCATCTTTTACTATATCTACACCACCAATTGCTTGATCGCGTAATTGCGTTTTTAAATACCCAATATTTCGTCCAATCATTCCTTTAAAAATACTCATTAAAAGGGGACGCTCATGCACTTGTAAAAGATTTCGAATACCATCTATCCCGAATTTTGGACCAGGGAAATATTGTTTTAACTCGTCTGAAAATGTTAAGTCGATTAATTTCACTTCGCCATCAAGTGATAGCTTTCCGAATGTAGTTGTTAAAATTGCTGGTAAGTCCGGACTAAAGTTTAATAACGGATATTCAATTTTAATAATCCCGCGTTTAACTTTTTTACGTAAATACGAATTGGTATGTTCTTGTTCAGCTAGTTCCTCAACATGAATGACGTTGCCTTTATGCTGTTTTAATTGTTCTTGCAATAAGTGTGGCAAATGAGTCCAAGAGCCAATTGTTAAACCGAGTGCAATTTGCTCGGCTTTTTTTTCTAAGTTATGTGAATCATCATGGATTAAATACGTTGCTATAATTCCGCTCATTGTTAAAACCTCCTAGTTAAATAAAAAAACCTCTCAGCTAAGGAGAGGTTTTTTTACAACCAGCTCCTTATCTGTCAGCATAATGCTGCGAGAATTAGCACCGTGTCTACAATTGTAGATCGGTTGCCGGGTTTCGTCGGGCTCGTCCCTCCACCTGCTCTTGATAAGAAGTATTTAGAAATGTTTAAATTTTTAAGATAACTGAATTTTGTCAGATATTTTTCATGTTGTCAATTACTTTTTGAAAAAATTTAATTTATCAATTCGATTAATGGCTTCTCGTAATCTATCTTCTGTATGCAAGAGACCAACACGGACATATCCTTCGCCATGTTCACCAAATCCAACACCAGGAGCAACTGCAACGTGTGCTTTTTCTAGTAAAATATCAGAAAATTGCTCAGATGTATATCCTTTCGGAACAGGAAGCCATGCAAAGAATGAGCCTGTTGGAATATCTACATTCCAACCTATTGAGTGACAAGCTGAAACAAGAGCGTTTCTTCGAGATTCGTAACTATTTACAAGGTCTATTACGCAAGACTGTGAACTTAATAGTGCTTCGCGGGCAGCATCTTGAACTGCACCAAAAATACTAACATACATATGATCTTGTAATAAGTTAATTGTCTCAATCACACTTTCATTCCCCACAGCAAAAGCGATGCGCCATCCAGCCATATTGAAAGTTTTCGATAGAGTGTAAATTTCAATACCTGTATTTTTAGCACCGTCTGCTTGCAAGAAACTAACAGGTTTTTGACCATCGAATCCAATAGCACCGTAAGCAAAATCATGAACGACTAATATATTATGTTTATTAGCAAAATGAATGGTTTCATCAAAGAAATCTTTTGATGCAGTAGCACCAGTAGGATTATTTGGATAGTTTAAAAACATTAACTTTGCACGCTTAGCGGTAGTGGCATCAATTTTTGTATAATCTGGTAAAAAATTATTTTCTGCAATAAGCGGCATTGTTACAAATTGTGCTTTTGCTAAAGCAACTCCTGATAAATAATCTGGATAGCCTGGATCTGGAACGAGAATAGTATCACCAGGGTTTGTAAAACAAAGTGGTAATTCTACTAATCCAGCTTTTCCACCAAACAAAATAGCAACTTCAGTTTTCGGATTTACTACTACATCATATTCGCGTTGATAGAATGTTGCCACGGCTTCTTTTAAACTTTCGTGTCCGCGAAATGGCGGATATTTATGATGAATGGTCTTTTCAGCAGCATCTTGTAAGGCTTTTACGATATGCTGCGGTGTTGGTTGATCTGGATTACCTTGACCTAGATTAATAACATCATGACCAGCTGCAACGACTTTGTTAACTTTTGCAACAAGTGAAGCAAAAAATTGTGTAGGCAATGATGTTACTATCTCAGAAGGTTGAAATAATTTCATACTTTCCACCTCTTTTGAAAGTTGTTACAATTCTAGTGACAAATGATATAATCTTTCCAGTATTTTGTAAAGAAAAAATTAAGAATGGGGCTGACAAAATGAAAGTCGCATGTATTCAAATGGATATTGTCTTTGGAGATGTAGAAAAAAATATTGAGAATGCTAAAAATAAAATAAGCGAAGCGATGAAGGAAAGACCAGATGTGATTGTCTTACCAGAACTATGGACAACGGGATATGATTTAACGAGGCTTACTGAAATTGCAGATAGGGATGGATTGCAAACGAAAGAAAAGCTGAAAGAATGGTCGAAGCAATATGGTGTACATATTGTCGGTGGTTCTATAGCGAAGCAAACAGAGCAAGGTGTTACAAATACAATGTATGTGGTAAACAAGGAAGGAGAACTAGTCAATGAATATAGTAAAGTGCACTTATTTCAGCTTATGGATGAACATAAATATTTAATCGCTGGAAATAGTACAGGTGAATTTAGGCTAGATGATGTAGAGTGCGCCGGCACAATTTGTTATGATATTCGTTTTCCAGAGTGGATGCGCATTCATACTGCTAAAGGTGCAAAAGTTTTATTTGTTGTAGCAGAATGGCCATTGGTTCGTTTAGCGCATTGGCGTTTGTTACTGCAAGCAAGAGCAGTTGAAAATCAGTGTTATGTTGTTGCATGTAATAGGGCAGGAAAGGATCCGAATAATGAGTTTGCCGGTCATTCTTTAATTGTCGATCCTTGGGGCGAAGTTGTTGTAGAAGCGAATGAAGAAGAATCAATTTTATTTGGAGAGCTTCATTTTGAGAAAATTAAAGAAGTACGCAAAGGAATTCCAGTTTTTGCAGATCGTCGTCCAGAATTATACAAATAAAATGTTGACAAGTGATTTTTATTCTTGGTATAGTCTTCAACATAAAGTTAAAAATTCGAAAAATTATACAACTCTTATCAAGAGCAGGTGGAGGGATTTGGCCCGATGAAGCCCAGCAACCGACCGTAATACCATTGTGAAATGGGGCGTTTATTTACGCCAAAAGGCACGGTGCTAATTCCAGCAGAAAGTAAACCTTTCTGGCAGATAAGAGGGGAGAAGATAAACTTCAAACCTCTTTCTTTGTGGAAAGAGGTTTTTCTACGTCAGAAAAACCTCTGAATTAAAAAAGGGGGAGAAGACGATGGGATATTATTCATTAACTGAAACGACAGCTATACAATATGCGAAAGAACATGGTTATTTTGAAAAGAAAGCAAATGTAGTTTGTCATGAAATTGGAGATGGAAATTTAAATTACGTGTTCAAATTAGATGATGGAGAGAAGTCTATTATAATCAAACAAGCACTGCCATATGCGAAAGTAGTTGGTGAGAGCTGGCCACTGTCTATAAAAAGAGCGACGATTGAAAGTAAAGCATTACAAATTTTTGCGAAGTATGTGCCGGAATATGTGCCGGTAGTGTACAGTCATGATGAAGAGTTAGCAGTAACGGTCATAGAAGACTTATCAAGGCTAACAATTACAAGAAAAGGATTAATAGATGGAGAGGAGTACCCGCTTTTATCCCAACATATTGGTCGTTTTCTAGCACATGTTTTGTTTTATACTTCAGATTTCGGGTTAGAGTCAGAAGAGAAAAGGGTACTAGAAGGTGCATTTGTAAACCCAGACCTTTGCAAAATTACAGAAGATTTAGTGTTTACAGATCCGTTTAGTCATTATGATACGAATGATTATGAACCAGAGTTACAACTAGCGGTGGATGAACTGTGGAGTGACAAAAATTTAAAATTAAAAGTAGCACAGTATAAATATAAGTTCTTAACAAGAAAAGAAGCGCTTATTCATGGTGATTTACATACTGGTAGTATTTTTTCATCACCTGCTGAAACGAAAGTAATCGATCCCGAATTTGCAACATATGGTCCATTTGGATTTGATCTTGGCCAATTTATTGCAAATTTATTATTAAATGCACTATCCCGTGAAGAGGAAAAAAGAAGTGTGCTATTTTTCCATATTGAGAAAACATGGAGTTATTTTGTAGAAGCTTTTACGAAGTTATGGATTGGAGAAGGTGTAGAAGCATATACGAAAGAGAAACAATGGTTGCCAATTATTTTGCAAAATATTTTTACGGATGCCGTTGGATTTGCCGGATGTGAGCTTATCCGTAGAACAATTGGCTTAGCGCATGTAGCTGATTTAGATGGAATAGCAAATAAAGAAACGAGAATTCAAGCTAAGAAACAAGCGTTATCCTTAGGTAAAGAACTAATAAAATATGAATCTAAGAGTGCTGATATTCAACTGTTCCGAACATTATTTCAACAGACAGTTTTTGGAGGGATAAAAGCATGAGTACAATTGTTACTGTTCCGAGATCTGTCAGTTGGAAAGGTGATGCCATTGCAGTATTAAATCAAACAAAGTTGCCGCATAGTACAGAATACAAAACATTAACGACGATTGAAGAGGTATGGAAAAGTATTGTCATGCTAGAAGTACGAGGAGCACCTGCAATTGGAATTGTAGCTGCATTTGGCTTGGCGCTTGCATCAAAAAAATATAATACTGTACATAAGGAAGAATTTCAAAAGAAGTTTAATAGAGATTGTAATTATTTAGGAACGTCACGCCCGACAGCAGTCAATTTATTTTGGGCAATCGATCGTATGAGAGAATCCATTCGAGAAATTACTACAATAAAAGAAGCACAAAAAAAATTAGAAGAAGAAGCGCTTCTCATTCAGCAAGAAGATGAAGCGGTATGCCGGAGTATTGGAGAACATGCATTAACATGCTTTAAAGACGGTGATAACATTTTAACAATTTGTAACGCTGGAAGTATTGCAACTGCTAGATATGGTACTGCATTAGCACCGTTTTATATTGGGAAAGAAAAAGGTGTACGTTTACATGCGTATGCGTGTGAAACGAGACCGGTTTTACAAGGAGGGCGTTTAACGACCTGGGAATTAAAACAGGCAAATATTGATGTAACACTTATTACAGATAATACGGCAGCGCATGCTATTCAAACGAAAGAAATAAACGCGATTATTGTAGGAGCGGACCGGATTGTTGCAAATGGAGATACAGCAAATAAAATCGGAACAATGAATTTAGCTATATTAGCAAAGTATTTCGATATTCCATTTTACGTTGCAGCTCCGTTATCTACGTTTGATATTACGAAACAAACAGGTACAGAAATTGTTATTGAAGAAAGAGATGAAACCGAAGTTACGAAAATTTTTGGAAAACAAGTGGCGCCAATTGGTACTGATGTTTATAATCCTGCATTTGACGTAACACCGAATGAATTAATTACAGGTATTATTACTGAAAAAGGCATCATACACAGAGATTATAAACGGGAAATTGCATCGTTATTTGAAAGACAAGCTAATACATAATAGCTTGTTTTTTTAATCCCGCATTAACGGGCAGTAAGACCCCCACCTCAAAATTCAGCGGAAGCAAAGAAGTTAGGTGGGGGTCAACTGCCCGTAAAAGCCCGATTGGTTCAACTAATAATCAGTGGGGGATGAAGAAAACCCCCACTGATTAAAGTTTCACTTTATGCCTAAATGTTTTCTTTTCTCTTATTTATATAATGGAAGGAGGCGGAAAAGATGGAAGAGTGGATCAGGATGATAGGTAATGTAGGGTTTCCGATTGTTGTAACATTATATTTACTCCATCGTATTGAAAGTAAATTAGATGGGGTAATTGTTGCAATCGAGAAACTTCCTAAACAATTACTAAAGTAGGAAGGTCCTCGCGATAGAAAGTAAAATAAAGTTTGCTCTTCGTGAGCAAACTTTATTTTTATTGAGCAGTATAGCCACCATCGATAACAACTGCTTGACCAGTTATACCTCTTGCTTTTTCACTCGCTAAAAACATAGCATAATCAGAGATTTCTTGTACTTGTAATAGGCGCTTTTGTGGTACAAGTGGATAAATGACATCCTCTAAAACATTTTCAAGTGGAACATTTCGTGTAGTAGCTAAATCTTGTAGTTGATTACGTACAAGAGGGGTATCGACATAACCAGGACAAAGTGCATTAACGGTAATTCCGTGAGTAGCGCCTTCTAAAGCGGCAACTTTTGTTAATCCAATTACGCCATGTTTGGCGCTATTATAGGCAGATTTCCCAGCAAATCCAACGAGGCCATTAATGGAAGCGACATTAATAATTCGGCCATACTTTTGTTTTTTCATGATCGGGAAGGCATGCTTAATTGCGATAAAAGGAGCGATTTGCATAATTTTAATAAGTAGTTCGAACTTTTCGGTTGGAAAATCTTCAATTGGTGAAACGTGCTGCATTCCTGCGTTGTTAATTAATATATGTAATGAACCGAAATGATTAACTGTTTGAGAAATTGCAGCGGTAATTTCTTCTTCAGATGTAACATCACATTTTAAACCGATAGCTTGATAGCCTTCTTTTTGTAATTGTTCAGCAGCTTCTTTTGCACGTTCTTCAAGACGATCGGTAATCACAACTTTTGCACCTTCTTTTGCAAAAGCGTTTCCCATTTCATAACCAATACCGCTTGCAGCACCTGTTAAAAAGACAACTCGATTTGTAACCATGGTGAAAAACATCCCTTCGTAATAAAGTTCTCATATTGCTCTATTTAGAGAGTTGATAATAAAAATCCTGCAAAGATTTGGAAAAATATTGTTAGCTATCTTGTTTTGCAAAATAGTTCCTGCTATACTATTTTGTAAAGCAAGATAGTGGGAGGATTTGAGTTATGTCGACAAGTCAAATGCTGAAAGGGATTTTAGAAGGATGCTTACTTGCTATTATTTCTGAAGGTGAAATATACGGTTATGAAATGAGTGAAAAGCTAGCGAAGTATGGCTTTACAATGGCGAGTGAGGGAAGTATTTATCCGTTATTAATACGAATGCAAAAGGAAGGATTAATAACAAGTGTAATGAAGGAATCTCCATCTGGCCCAAAGCGAAAATATTATACATTAACAGAAAAAGGCGAGGAAGCACTTAATGAATTTATGGATCGCTGGGAAGCGATGCAAAGTAGTGTAGAGCGTCTACTTGAGGGGAAGGGGAGAAAAAAATAATGTTATCAAGTGAAGCACGAAATTTTTTATTAGAAATGAGATTATTTTTAGCGGCAAAGAGTGTGAAAGAAAGCGATATTGAAAATTTTATAGAAGATGCGGAACTCCATTTAATTGAGGGTGAGAGTGATGGGAAAAGTGTAGAAGATATTTTCGGAAGCTCACCGAAAGAATATGCAAATGAACTTGTAAAAGTAATGGAAAAGGATAGACAGGAAACGTGGAGACAAATTGGTTTTACAGTAATGAATATCGTATCGTTTTGGATTATTGCTTCTATCCTAATAGTGAATAACGGATTATTACAGATCTCACTTATTCAGTGCGTTGGGTATAGTTTGTCATTGATTTTAGTTGCTATAGGTCCTAATTTTCTACTTCGTAAAATGACCTTCGTAACAAGTTTTACAAAAACGTGGTTTTCTATGTGGGTTTTAGTTATGATCGCGCCAATGTTTTTAATAGGAGTTGTTACGATATTAGATGTGATATATCCTACAAAAATGCTCACATTCACCGAAATGCAAAGTTATATATTAGTTGGAGGTATTTTTATTATCACAATAGGGATAAATATGTATTTTGAAGGATGGTTTAAAAACTTATATTTAATTATTCCACTTTCGATTATGTTACTGTTTAAAACATTTACATCAGAAGATCTCGTGCCAATGTTATTTCAAATTATATGTTTATACGGAAGTTTGTTTATTTTAATTTTCCTTGAAATTATGATGAAGACGAATAGAAGAGAAACGGTTAAATAAGGGAGGGGTTATCATGCAGATTTCTAAAGAAGGAGAAAAGTTTTTAATCGATACGAAAGTGTATTTAATAACAAAAGGAATGAAAGAAGAAGATGTGGACGCTTTTCTAGAAGATGCAGAACTTCATTTAATAGAAGGCGAGAAAGAGGGAAAGACGGTAACGGATATATTCGGTGATTCACCAAAAGAGTATGCGGAAGAATTGGCGAAAGAGATGGAGAAGGATAAAGGTGGGAGTATAAAGAGTATTCTTGCGATGATAATTGGTATTGGCGGGTATTGGATATTAACTCATATTTTATTTAATAATCCGAATCAGCAATTTACACTAACGAATATACAGTTAATTGGCTATCCTATCGTCTTAATCATTACGATTATTGGAACCATTGTTGCGTTTAGAATGTCTTCTTTTAAAAATAAATTTGTAGAGTTCGGGATTATTTACATAATAGTAATGGTTCCCATTTTATTATTAGTATTATTGATGTTTGTTGATAAATGGTACGGTACACCTATTTTGCAATTATCGACAATGCAAACATATATATTAGCAGCAAGTATCTTTTTATTACTTTTCGTTGGAGAAGTGTATGTCCTTGGTTGGATGGGTGTTTTGGTGCTAATTGTTCCTTTAGGGATTATGTTTATATTTAAAGGATTAGAAGAAAAAAATGTATTTTGGGGAATTGCAAAGATATTACTTATGTATGGAAGTATATATGGGTTAATGAGATGGTCTTTAAAAATTGAAGAGAGAAAAAGTGTAAACTAGTATTTCAAAAAAAGCGGCTGCTCTGGATATACAAAAAATTATTTCCAAAGAAATACTATATTTTGATTTTTAGAGGGATTCGTTTTAGGTGTATAGTGTATCCTTTGCAGCCGGTATATCGTTTATTAATTGGAATAAATTGTTTTAAACAGTAACATGACAGTTACTGTTTTTTTCTTTGTAATAAAGAACTTTGTAAAGAGAGCTCTTTTTGTTCGTTCGTTAATAAGGAATGAATATGGACGTTTTCAGGACGAGGTACGATAGGGTACATAAGATTTGTTGGAGAAGGATGGTGCTCCGAGCCAGTTAGGGAATGAGGATCTGCGTGAGTAAGTTTTCCGTGAACACGTCTTGTAAATAAAATATGACCGACTTCGTGAGCGAGCGTATATATATTTTTCATGGGAGCAGCCGAATTTGTTAAAACGATATAACCAGTAAGTTGCTGTTGTTTGGCTAAAGAGTACGCGCAGGCAATTACGGCTGTTTCTTTGAAATAATCACTGCCAATATAACAAATGTAAAGGTCACATTCAGGAGCTTCATTTACACATGTTTGGAAAAAGGATGCTAATTTTTCCTGACTTTGAATAGAATTTTTATAACTAATTTCACGATCAGAAAAACGAAAAAGTTCATTTAAAATAATTACGTCTTTAATTTGAAATGTAATGGGGTGCCAAATTGATTCTGCAACTGCTAAATCTTTTGCGATACGGTCATCAGAAATATCGGCGCCTGGAGTAATGCAAATACATATATTGACGTATGGATCCATAAGGAACACCTCAACTGAAAAAATTCTTTCTATAATATATGTTGGGAAAAGACCCTATGTATGGATAAAAGCCTTGTTTATTACAAGTCGAAAAAATTTCATAGTTCTATAACATGGTGTGGTCATCTTTTTGATATAGTAAAGAAAAGGGGGAGAATATATGTATACATTAAAAATCGTTTCAGACAGAGAAGCACTTTATCAATTTGCGAGTTATGTAAGAGTTGTACAAGGGGTTGAAGATGTATATGTAGAGGTGGGAGAACCTTTATATGAACATCCATTAATGAAGTTTTATGTACATATTAAGCTGGAGGAAACATATGAGCAACATAAAGCGTTACAAGAAATAGCAAGATTAGTAGAATTAGGGCGTTTTACATACGTTCATTATCGTAATGATGAAATTGAAGAAGCTTTTGAAGCTGTAAAATATGAAAGTTTTAAGAAATAAAATTGGAAAAAAGGAAGCGAAAGCTTCCTTTTTTTTCTTTGAAATTACATCAACAAAAGGAGAAAAATTTTGTTATGATAAGGAAGGGTGAGGAAAGGAGAGTTTACATATTGGGGTATATTGAAGAGTTACGCAAAGTCGTTGGGACAAGACCACTTATTCTTGTTGGATCAGCAATAATTATACTAAATGATAATCAAGAAGTATTGCTTCAATATCGGTCAGATACATATGATTGGGGTGTACCTGGCGGCGCGATGGAACTAGGAGAAACGACGGAAGAAACTGCTCGCCGAGAATTATTCGAGGAGACGGGATTAACTGCAAAAATCATGCAATTTCTAGGTGTCTTATCAGGAAAGGAAGTATATTTCCGTTATCCTAATGGGGATGAAATTTTTAATGTTATTCATCTGTATCAGGGGCATCATGTGAGTGGAGAATTAAGGCTTGATCATGAGGGATTGAAGCTTCAATATTTTCCGGTAGATAAGTTACCAAAATTGAATGAAACGACAGAGAAAATTTTACAAAAATTTCTATATGCATTAACAGAATAGAAGGTTAATTCCTTCTATTTTTATTATATTAAATATTTTGATTTTTTAGTATGTTTATAGTATGATAGATGTAGACATACATCTTATGGAATTTCACCTAAAAACTGACTAGGGTACATAAGAGAGGGGCAAGTGCAAAATGCATAATGTTGTTATTACAGCTGCAGTTCGTTCGCCAATTGGAACTTTTGGAGGAGCGCTAAAAAATGTAACGCCAGTAGAATTAGCGGTTCCTGTACTTCAGGAAGCTGTAAAACGAGGCGGGGTAGAACCACACGAAGTTGATGAAGTAATTTTAGGTCATTGTATTCAAAGAACTGATGAAGCAAATACTGCAAGAACAGCTGCATTAGCGGCAGGATTTCCTGACACAGTTACGGGTTATACAATCCAACGTCAATGTTCTTCAGGTATGCAAGCAATTATGTCAGCTGCAATGCAAATTCAATTAGGTGTAAGTGATGTTGTAATTGCAGGTGGAGTAGAAGCAATGAGCTCAAGCCCTTATGCATTAAAACAGCACCGCTGGGGACAACGTCTACAGCACGGAGAAATTCGTGATACGGTGTGGGAAGTACTAGAAGATCCGATTCACCATATTATGATGGGTGAAACGGCTGAAAATTTAGTTGACCAATATGAAATTACAAGAGAGGAACAAGATGAAGTTGCGCTTCGTAGTCATACATTGGCACTGCAAGCAATCGAGTCTGGATATTTTGACGAGCAAATTGTTCCTATTACGATAAAAGAACGTAGAAAAGAAATAGTATTTTCGAAGGATGAACATCCACGTGCAGATATTACAGCGGAAAAATTAGCAGGATTAAAACCAGCTTTCCGTAAAGATGGATCTGTAACGGCAGGGAATGCATCTGGCCTTAATGATGGAAGTGCGGTTCTAGTATTAATGAGCGAAGAAAAAGCGAAAGAAAAAGGCTTACAACCGTTAGCTAGAATTGTTGGATATTCAGTAGCTGGAGTAGATCCGAAAATTATGGGTATTGGACCAGCACCAGCAATTCGTAAAGGGTTAGAAAAAGTAGATTGGTCATTAGAAGATGCTGATTTACTGGAAATTAATGAAGCTTTCGCGGCTCAATACCTAGCTGTAGAGAAAGAATTAGGTTTAGACCGTGAAAAAGTGAATGTAAACGGTAGCGGTGTAGGACTTGGACATCCAATCGGTTGTACAGGAGCTCGTATTACTGTAAGTTTAATTCATGAATTGAAGAGACGCGGTTTAGAAAAAGGAATTGCCTCTCTATGCGTCGGTGGCGGTATTGGGGTAGCATTATTTATAGAAGCACTATAAAAAAGAAGCAGCAATCGCTGCTTCTTTTTTATTAAGAATCAAATAAATGATGAAATAATCGATCACGATTTTCAAAGAAAAGTTTTGTCGTTTGGTAATGCTCTGTTTCTTCTAATGTGGATTCATGAATCCCTTCTTGTGTTAAAGAATATATAGTGGATTCAGGATAAGCCATTAAAATAGGAGAGTGCGTCGCGATAACAAATTGTGAACCTTGTTCCGCTAGTTCGTGCATTCGAATAAGCATGGAAAGTTGCCTCATTGGTGATAGAGCGGCCTCAGGCTCATCTAAAATGTATAAACCTTGTCCTGAAAAACGGTTCATAAATAAGGAAAAGAATGATTCGCCGTGTGATTGTTTGTGTAGTGAGATACCACCATATGAGTCAATAACTGGATTCCCGCGTGCTTCTAGATCAGCATCCATCTCATCAATATAAGAAGCAACGTTATAAAATGATTCAGCACGAAGAAAGAAACCGTCGTTTGGTGTATTGAAACTTTTAGAAATTCGAAGGTATTCATATAAAGATGAATGTGAATCGTTTGTGCTAAAGTGGAAATTCTTCGTTCCACCTTCTGCATTAAATCCTAAAGCGATTGCGATTGCTTCGAGTAATGTTGATTTTCCCGTTCCGTTTTCTCCAATAATGAATGTTACATTTGGATGGAAGGCAAGTGATTGTAAAGTTCGGATAGCGGGTAGACAGTAAGGATATGCGGAAAAACTAGGGATATTTTCTTTTTTTAATGTGACATTTTTTAAAAAGGGTACGTCAATCAATATATAAACCTCAATTCATAACGGATTTTGATTCTAAAAAAGCAGCAAATACAAGGGTAAGACAGCTTGCAAATAGTATTGTATATTGAAGTGCGCCAAAGCCAAGACCTTCCCAGCCTAAAGTCATTCTCTTCCATATGAAAATAAAAAGAACGCTTATAAAACCAACGAGAGCAGGCATATATTTTATAATTTTTAAGTGCTTCCACAGAAAAAAGCCGATGTATGTAAGTACAAAGAAGATAAGCAGAATGAGAAAAAAGGCAAGTGTTAATGACACGTGAACCTCTCCTTATTTTCTGAATATTTTATGTGGATTATAACATGTAAACTATCATATTCCAATGTGAAAATAAATATTGCATCAAGATCAATTCTCTCGTTATGATAGATGGTATTCTATTGAAGATATGAAAAGGAGTTAAAACATGCCGTTTACATTTGCGCATCCAGCAGCAATTCTTCCTTTTGTGAAAAAGCGTTCTCAATATATTTCAGTAACGGCTCTTATATTAGGCAGTATGGCGCCTGATTTTGAATATTTTTTACACTTTAGACCGTATGGTGTTATTGGGCATACATGGCTTGGATTCTTATATTTGAATTTACCACTTGTATTTCTGTTCGCATATATGTATCATTACATTTTAAAAAAGCCGTTTATAACACATTTACCTAAACCGTTTGCTGGCTATTTTGCATATGCAGTAGATGAGAGGTGGGGGCTTCATACATGGAAGGATTTCTTTGTATTTTGCTATTCTGCTTTATTTGGTATGCTCACGCATGTCGTTTGGGATGCATTTACTCATAATACAGGCTATTTTGTTACGAAGATACCATTGTTACAAAGAGGATTACATAGTATCCCGGTGTATAAATATATGCAACACGGGAGTACATGTGTTGGTTTCTTATTACTATTATACGTACTATGGAAGTATAAAGATGAAACAGGGAAAGATATTATGATAGCTTCAGAAAAAAGGAAGTATTGGGTTTCGGCAATCATTTTCGCAGCTCTAGTATTTATCGTTTACGCATTCGTAGATCCCTATTTTCATATTTTTCAAATAGGGGGTATAATAGTATCTGGACTGACAAGTTCGTTTTGTGGACTTCTCATTGTTTCTATAGTCTACAAAGCAAAGGACTAATTTAGATTAATGAATGATAGTGTTAGGAGAAATTATATGATGAAAGCATGGAAAAATATTTTTGTTTTATGTAGTTTTCTTCTTATGTTAAGTGGTTGCTTCCATCAAGAAGAAAAGAAAGTTGAACCGAAGAAGAAAGAATCTATTCCTGAAACAAAAGAATATGGTGGGCGTGAGCTGAAAAAAGTAGGACAAAAAGTGAAAGAAACAGGGTGGGGTACTTTTAAGTTAGAACAGATTCAATCTGTAAATCAAACATTTGAAGTAGCACCAATGAAATTTCACATACAAGATGTAAAAGTAATCTCTTTATCGCAGATGAGTAAAGATGCAAAAAATGCATTAAAAGTATTTACGGCATTAACTCCTGAAGAAGTAAAGCGTAGATTAGGAGATAAAGTAAGTCAAGAAGATGCGGAGTTATATGCATCGATAAGTGGTACAGAGATTAGTGATACGATTCGTTACGTTGAAATTACATATAAGGTGGAAAATAGCGGGAATAAAAATATGCAATTTTTCTCTATGAATGATGTTACGATTAATGATAAGCAACATTTTAAAGTAGCAACTCAAAACTTTTTATATGATGAAGATACGCTCGTTGGTACAAAAAATGTATCAAGGGAAGACTATAAGCCTGGTGAAACAAGAGATGGTATTATCGGCTTAATACTTGATGATGGAAAAGAAAAGGTAAAGGATATTAAGTTTACAACAGATAATGTAGTCGCAGCAGATACAGAAACGCAAGATGTTGTAAAAGAGGCAGAAACTTTTAATATCTCACTTTCTGAGTAGGGGATTTTTAAAAACAGAAAAGAAAAAACAGTCAGCGTTAAAAATATTATGCTGACTGTTTTTTCTTTTCTTTTATGTATGAATCTACATTTTGAAAAGGTACCTTAATTTTAAATGCATCTTTTTGTTCATTAAATTGCTTTTCATTATAAGGGCCAAAACGTTTATTATGCTTTACGTCAATAATCCAATAATGCTCACTTTTTTTATTTGCAATTGCTCCGTCAGGGTTATTCGGATCTGACTTTTCCTCAATTTGTTTTGCAATAATGTATTTATCATCCCAAGCTATGTCTGTAATTTTTGCAGGAATGTATTGTGTGGCATATACAGCATCTTGCGATGGGAAAAGTTCAAATGCATTTCCAGAAGTACGTATGAGTTCGTATTCATCGTTAATCGTATAAGTTATATGATTTGTATTTCCAGCACAACCGGCTAATAGGAATGCGACGAATAGGATTATCCATTTTTTCAATATGGGAACCTCCTTTACAATGCTGTTGTAACACATTGTACAAGAAAAGTAAGAGAAACGCTAGTTTACAATGTTTTTTAGAAGTGGTACGATGAGACGGGTAAAGAAGGATATGAAGGAGTCGACATAAAATGAAGTTAAAGATGCATCGTCCAGCGCTTGTAATGAATCGCATAGGTGCTTCCCTAATTGACATGTTTTTAATCTCGGTTATGTATGGTGCAGTAGTAGCTATTACGACCGGAAATTATAGTGCTATTTTTAATCGCTTTAATATTAGTTTTGGTGATTATAGATATGATCTCGCAGTAGTTTTTATATTAATGGCGATATATTTTATTTTGGTACCCTTTATTTGGAACGGTGTTACAGTTGGTAAAAAGGTAACGAGAATAAAATTAATTTCATTGAAGAGTGAAAAGTTAACATTACAAACATTAATTATAAGGTTTTTTGTATTGTTATTACCGAACATATTGCTACTTGGAATTCCGATATTATGTAACGTATATATGATGTTATTCCGCAAAGATAATTGTGGTTTTCAAGATTTAATTACAAAAACAAAAGTGATAAGTCTTGTATAATAAAACAGAGACCTTTTTATACATAAAATAAGAAGGTCTTTTTTAATTATATAAATATATTTTAAAGGATATATAATAAGAAAAAGTTAATCCATATCATTTTTGATTTTAATAGATTGAAAATTAAGAAAATGTTATAATGATTAAAATAATATCTTTATATAATAAGGGGGAAATTGAAATGACTGGGGGTAGCGTAATCTTTTGGGGGATTTTAATTTTCATCGGTTTAGTTTTCGATCAGCGTAATAGTAAGAAAAAAGAAGGAGCAAAAAAGTAATCGCTTACAAATTAATAAGCAACTTTTCTTGCTTGCAGACTAATCTCATAAAGGAGTATACTGAATGACGGTAAGACTTATAGAAGGGGTAATGAAAATGAAGCTTGCAGGAAAAGTTGCTATCGTAACTGGCGGTGGCATCGGTATTGGACGTAATACAGCTCTTTTGTTGGCTAAACAAGGCGCAAAAGTAATTGTGACGGACATTGATCAAGAAAGTGGACAAGCAACAGTGGAGGAAATTACGAATCTAGGCGGAGAAGCACTTTTTGTATCCTATGATATGGGAAAGCAAGGAGATTGGCAACGCGTTATCAGTATTACTTTGAATGCATTTAGTCGCATTGATATGCTTTTTCAAAATGCTGGTTTATATAAAATAGATTCTATTTTTTCTCGCCAACAAGAGAACGATTCCAATGTACTTTGTATTAATGACGTTTGGATAGAGATAAAACAATTAACGTCATCTTTTATGAAACAGCAAGAAGAAGTGGTGCTGAGTGACTTACCGATTTTCGGTATTATTGGCACGAAAGGACAATCATTTCATACAGTAGAAGCCCTCGTATAATAATGAAAACCGCCCTCAAAGTATGTGGACGGTTTTTTTGTATGTTATACAGAGGAAAATTATTTTTTAACGAATACGTTGTTCAGTTTGACTATCAAAGAAATGTGCTTTATTCATATCAAATGCTAGTTTAATTTGATCTCCAGGTGAAAATGTATGTCTTGCATCAACACGTGCTGCAAAATCTTGATCTCCAAGTTTCATATATAAAATAGATTCAGCACCTAGTAACTCAGCAACTTCGATTTTTGTTGTGAAGGCAGTAGATTGTGAAGCTTCTAAAAATAATAGTTCATCATGAATGTCTTCAGGACGAATACCTAAAACAATTTCCTTATTTACATAGCCTTGTTCACGTAACATCTTCATTTTTCCTTCAGTTACTTTGACTTTTAATGAATTATCTATAACGAAATCGGTTTCAGTCAATTTACCACGGAAGAAATTCATTGCTGGAGAGCCAATAAATCCACCAACGAAAATATTTTCAGGTGTTTCATATACTTCTTTTGGAGTTCCGATTTGTTGAATCTTTCCGTCTTTCATAACAACGAGACGTGAAGCCATTGTCATTGCTTCTGTTTGATCATGTGTTACGTAAATTGTTGTCGTTCCAAGACGGTGATGTAATTTAGAAATTTCTGAGCGCATTGCAACACGTAATTTAGCGTCTAAGTTGGATAAAGGTTCATCCATTAAGAACACTTTCGCGTCTCGAACAATTGCTCTCCCTAACGCAACACGTTGACGTTGTCCACCAGATAACGCTTTCGGTTTTCTATCTAAATATTGTTCCAGTCCTAAAATTTTTGCTGCATCTTTCACACGACGATCGATTTCATCTTTTGGTATTTTTCTAAGTTTTAATCCAAATGCCATATTATCATACACACTCATATGTGGATATAAAGCATAGTTTTGGAAGACCATTGCGATATCGCGATCTTTTGGAGGGACATCATTCATTAGCTTACCATCAATTGAAAACTCTCCTTTTGAAATATCTTCAAGTCCAGCCACCATTCGTAATGTTGTAGATTTTCCGCATCCAGAAGGACCGACAAATACGATAAACTCTTTATCTTGAATGTGTAAATTAAAATCTGTTACAGCTGTTACATTATTATCATATATTTTATAAATGTTTTCTAATTTCAATTCTGCCATGGTATTGCCCCCTAGAAAAAATTATGCAAACGTTTTCTTTGAGTTCATTATAAACTAATAGATTCAAAAAATAAACAAAAAAATAAAACGTTTTCATTTATTAGAGGAATATTAGTAATTTGCGTATGTTTTCTTAGAAAAATAAGAATAAAAGTTGTAAGCGCTATTTTAAATTAAGATAGAATCTGTTATCATTCATTAATGAAAACGTTTGCGCCTTAAAAAAGAGAAAATCGAATTATTAATGAAATGGGGTAGCATAATGGAAAAACAGTGGTGGAAAGAAAGTGTAGTATATCAAATTTATCCTCGTAGCTTTATGGATAGTAACGGTGATGGTATTGGGGATCTTCGTGGGATTATTTCAAAGCTAGATTACTTAAAAGAATTAGGGATTGATGTCATTTGGTTATCACCGGTCTATGAATCTCCAAATGATGATAATGGTTATGATATAAGTGATTATTGTAAAATTATGAATGAGTTCGGAACAATGGAAGATTGGGATGAGCTATTACATGAAATGCATGAACGTAATATGAAACTTATGATGGACTTAGTTGTTAACCATACTTCTGATGAACATAATTGGTTTATTGAATCACGTAAATCAAAAGATAATAAATATAGAGATTACTATATATGGCGTCCTGGAAAAGAAGGGAAAGAGCCGAACAACTGGGGAGCAGCTTTTAGTGGATCTGCATGGAAGTATGATGAAATGACAGATGAATATTATTTACATCTGTTTTCTAAAAAACAGCCGGATTTAAATTGGGATAATGAAAAGGTAAGACAAGATGTTTATGAAATGATGAAGTTTTGGTTAGAAAAAGGAATTGATGGCTTCCGTATGGATGTTATTAATTTTATTTCTAAAGATGAGGGGTTACCAGCTGTTGAAACCGAAGAAGAGGGGTATGTTTCAGGTCATAAGCATTTTATGAACGGTCCAAACATTCATAAATATTTACATGAAATGAATGAAGAAGTATTGTCTCATTATGATATTATGACGGTTGGTGAAATGCCTGGTGTAACGACAGAAGAAGCGAAAATGTATACTGGGGAAGAACGAAAAGAACTGCAGATGGTATTCCAATTTGAACATATGGATTTAGATTCGGGAGAAGGCGGAAAATGGGATGTAAAACCATGCTCACTTCTTACTTTAAAAGAGAATTTAACGAAGTGGCAAAAAGCATTAGAGCATACAGGGTGGAATAGTCTGTATTGGAATAACCATGATCAGCCACGCGTTGTATCTCGTTTTGGTAATGATGGAATGTATCGCATTGAATCTGCGAAAATGTTAGCGACGGTGCTTCATATGATGAAAGGAACACCGTATATTTATCAAGGAGAAGAAATCGGAATGACGAACGTTCGATTTGAATCGATTGATGAATATCGAGATATTGAAACGTTAAATATGTATAAGGAAAAAGTGATAGAGCACGGTGAAGATATAGATAAAGTAATGCAGTCTATTTATATAAAAGGCCGAGATAATGCTAGAACACCGATGCAGTGGGATGATAAAGATCATGCTGGATTCACAACAGGTGAGCCTTGGATTACGGTAAACCCTAATTACAAAGAAATCAATGTGAAACAAGCGATCCAAAATAAAGATTCAATTTTTTATTACTATAAAAAATTAATTGACCTACGCAAAAATAATGAAATAGTTGTGTACGGATCATATGATTTAATATTAGATAATAATCCTTCTATTTTTGCATACGTAAGAACATATGAAGAAGAAAAACTTCTTGTTATTGCAAACTTTACGGCGGAAGAATGTGTATTTGAATTGCCTAAGGACATTAGTTATAGTGAATCAGAGTTATTAATACACAATTACGACGTAGAGAGTGGATCGATAGATAACATTGTATTACGTCCATATGAAGCGATGGTATTTAAATTAAAATAAGAAAAATCCTTATGCCACACCTTGGCATAAGGATTTTTTATTACCATTTTAAGATTGAGAATCCATATGGAGGAAGTGTAACTTGTAATACACTTGCTTCCGCTGAAAATTCTTCATTTGTATAAATGTTAATGATTTTCTTTCCAGTAACATGGAGAGGGAGTGAAGCTGTAACATCACTATTATTCGGATTTAAAACGAAAAAGATAGTTTCATCTTCATATGTTTTCGTATAAGAAATATAATTATGTTCATCATTTGCTTCGATGAATTGGAAAGTACCATGTCCTCCGAATGCTTTATATTGCTTTCGTAATGAAATTAATGTTTGTATATGTGTAAATAATAGATGATCTTGTTCTTTCGTATCCCAAACCATACATTTGCGACAATCTGGGTCCATACCGCCGTCCATACCAATTTCGTCTCCATAATAAACACAAGGAGAGCCGATGAAGGAAAGATGGAATACATAAAGTAACTGTAACTTATTTTTATCTCCATTACATGTTGTCAATATTCTTGGTGTATCATGACTGTCTAACAAATGAAACGCTGCTTCATTTACATTCATAGAGTAGGAATGTAGAGATTCTGTAATTTGTTTCATAAATTCATTTGCTTTAATGGAATCATTAGCAAAGTAAGACAGTAGAGCGTTTGTAACAGGGTAGCTCATTACAGCATCAAATTGATCTCCTTGTAGCCATGGAAGTGCATCGTGCCAAATTTCTCCTAAAATATATACTTCAGGATTTAATGCCTTTATCTCGCTTCGGAATTCTCTCCAAAAGCTGTGGTCTACTTCATTTGCTACATCAAGGCGCCAACCGTCTATATTGAATTCTCTTACCCAATAACGCCCTACTTCAAGTAAGTATTCTTTTACATCTGGGTGTGCTGTATTTAATTTAGGCATATACGGTGTAAACGCGAAAGTATCATAATTCGGGAGTGGATCCGTTACAATTGGAAATTCATGAATATGGAACCACTCTTTATAAGCAGACTTCTCACCGTTTTCTAGTACGTCTTGGAATTTATCGAAAAAGTATCCACTATGATTAAACACGGCATCGAGCATTACTTTTATACCGTGTGTATGACATGCTTGAACGAGTTCTTTGAACGTTTCTTTCGTCCCGAATTGCGGATCGATTTCCATGTAGTCAATTGTGTCATATTTATGGTTTGAATGTGCTTTGAAAATAGGTGTGAAGTATATTCCCGAAATTCCAAGCTTAACAAGGTAATCGAGGTTTTGAATAATACCAGCAAAATCTCCGCCGAAAAAATTAGTTGGAGTTGGCTCAGCGCTTCCCCAAGGAAGAGTGTTTTCTGGATTTAGTGCACGATCTCCGTTAGCGAACCGTTCTGGGAAAATTTGATACCAAACAGTGTCTTTAATCCAAGAAGGTGCTTGAAACACATCATTTGCATGAATAAATGGCAAACAGAAAAAGTTACCAACGTCATCATTTGGAATACTGGAAAAAAATCCTCGCTCTGCATAAATAAGCGTTTCTGTATCATTTTTTAATTCGAATCCATAACGTAAGCGCTTAAATTTTGGCTCGATGGAAATGGACCAATAATCAAACAATGCAGTAGAACCAGTTTTTTTCATCGGTATACTTGATGTAATCCATTTCCCTTCTTTCCATTCATAAGGATCACCGTAAATAAGAGTGGCGCTTTGAACATCTTCTCTTTTCGTACGTATTCGGATGTGAATCGTTTTTTCATCGTAAGCGTATGCGTAATTATCTTTTGGCCTATGATAAATAGCTTCTTTAAGCATATAGAAAATCCCCCTTTAATATCTCCATGCATATTGTTCCCTTACGTATAATAATAAAGTATATGTTGCAAACGATTGCTTTTTGCATAGCTTTAATATTGCTTATAAGAGTAGTATTCATTTCATATAAAGTCAATGTATAAAGAGTGTAGTAATAATATTTTAAAATTAATATTTGCAAAATGAATAAAAGAATGTATAATGATAGACAAATAGCGCAAACGTTTTCATAGATTGAGATATTGTTTGTGCTTCTATTAAACCATTTAATGCAAACGTTTTCAATTAGTAAGGTACATATACAATTTAGGGAGGTTTTTGGGATGAAGAAAGCATTATCATTATTAACGGTTTCAGCATTATCAATTGGTATGTTATCTGCATGTGGACCGAAAGATTCAGGGAAGAAAGAAGAAAGTAAAGCGAAGAAAGATTACGATCTTCTCGTTTGGGAAGATGATAAAAAAGGTGTTGGTTTAGAACCAGCAGTGAAAAGTTTTGAGGAAAAATATAAAGTAAAAGTAAAAGTCGTTGAAATGCAAATGACAGATCAAGTGAAGAAGTTACGCCTTGATGGACCAGCGGGGACGGGACCAGATGTTGTAACATTGCCACATGATCAAATTGGAAACGCAGTAACAGAAGGTTTACTTTCTGAAGTGAAAGCTGATGATGCTGTGAAGAGTAGATTTACTGAATCATCAATAGAAGCACAGACATATAACGGAAAATTATATGGTTTACCAAAAGCAATTGAGACACCAGTCTTTATTTACAATAAAAAATTAATGCCAAAAGCACCAGAAACGATGGACGAGCTGTTTAACTTCTCAAAAGAATTTACGAAGGATGGCAAGTATGGATTTTTAACACTAGGAGATAACTTCTACTTTGCTAATGCATTCATGGCAGGTATGGGTGGTTATGTGTTTGGTGAAAAAGATGGAAAGCCAAATGCAAGTGATGTTGGATTAAATAATAGTGGGGCAGTACAAGGTGCTGAATATCTTCAAAAATGGTACAAAGAAAAGTTATTCCCGAAAGGTATTATCGGTGAATCTGGTGGACCTGCTGCTGATGGACTATTTAACGAAGGAAAAGCAGCATCTATCATGAATGGTCCATGGGCGTTCCAAGCAATGGAAAAGAACGGAATTGATTATGGCGTTGCTCCAATGCCGAAATTACCAAACGGTCAACCAATGAAAACATTTGTTGGGGTTAAAGGGTGGCATGTAACAAGTTTCTCTAAACAAAATGATTTAGCTACAAAGTTCACTGAATGGGTAACAAATGAAGAGAACGCAAAAATTCGATTTGAGAAAACAAAAGAAATTCCTCCAGTAAAAGCAGTAATGGAAGATCCAATCATTAAAGATAATGAAGCTGCAAAAGCAGTTGCAACACAATCTGAAAATGGAATTCCAATGCCGAACATTCCAGAAATGCAAGAAGTATGGAAACCAGCTGGAGATGCGCTTCAATTAGTTGTTACGGAAAAAGAGGCACCAAAAGCAGCACTTGACAATGCAGTGAAGCAAATTAAAGGTAATATTGAGGCAAATCATAGTAAGAAAAAATAAGGTGAAATTCGTGCCTCTCATATGAGGGGCATGAATTCTCTCCCAGAAAAAAGGGGGAAGGAACATGCAAACATCTATGGAACCAGCAAACGGTTTAAACGGTTCAAAGCATAGGAAAATGGCAACCATGTTATCTATCATTCCAGGCGTGGGCCAAATGTATAATAAGCAATTTGTAAAAGGTCTTATTTTTCTAGTATTAACAGGTTCATTTATTGTAGCCTTTGCTGATTTATTAAATATGGGATTATGGGGAATTGTAACGCTAGGTACAGAAGTTCCACGTGATCATTCTGTCTTTCTATTAGTAGAAGGAATCTTGGCACTCATCGTCATCGTTTTTGGACTCGGAATATATGCATTTAATTTATATGATGCATACCAAAACGGGAAGAAACGTGATATAGGAACACCTTTAAACTCTGTAAAAGAGCAATACCGTAATTTACTAGATCAAGGTTTTCCATATTTAATGGTTTCACCAGGTTTTCTATTACTTATCTTTGTAGTTGTATTTCCAATCATCTTCGTAATTTTAATTGGATTTACGAATTATGATTTATACCACTCTCCTCCAGCTAAATTAGTAGATTGGGTGGGCTTCAAAAACTTTATTGATATCTTTACATTACCGATGTGGAGAGAGACATTTTTAAGCGTATTTTCTTGGACTGTCATTTGGACATTCGTTGCAACGACGTTACAAGTTGCGCTTGGTATTTTCTTAGCGATTATCGTGAATCAGCCTGGTATTAAAGGGAAGGCAATTATTCGAACAATCTTCATTTTACCGTGGGCGGTTCCAGCATTCGTATCTATTCTTGTTTTCTCTGGTATGTTTAATGAGACATTTGGAGCAATTAACAATCAAGTATTAGCTTTATTTGGAATCGAAAAGATTGCTTGGATGACAGATCCATTTTGGGCAAAAATCGCTTTAATTATGATTCAAACATGGCTTGGATTCCCGTTCGTCTTTGCAATGACAACAGGCATACTGCAATCGATTCCAGGGGAGTTATATGAAGCTGCTACAGTAGATGGAGCTACAGCTTGGCAGCAGTTTCGTAAAATTACATTGCCACTTGTTCTATATGCAACAGCACCAATATTAATTACGCAATATACGTTTAACTTTAATAACTTTAGTATCATCTATCTATTTAACGGCGGAGGTCCTGCTGTAGCTGGACAAGACGCAGGTGGAACAGATATTTTAATTTCATGGATTTATAAGTTAACGATGACTTCGGCGCAGTACGGGAAAGCGGCAGCTCTTACAATGATCTTATCGTTAATCGTTATTACAGTTGCGTTATGGCAATTTAAGAGAACAAAATCATTCCAAGAAGAGGATATGATGTAAATGAATATTAAAAGACAAAAGATGTTACGTCTCTCATTAAGTTATCTCGTTATTTTCGTAATGTGTGCCATCATTTTCTATCCATTATTATGGATTATTGGCTCATCGTTTAATCCGGGTGATAGTTTATCTGGATCAAGTATTATTCCGCAAAATGCAACGTTAGATCATTATCGTAAGTTATTAGATTTAGAGAATAGTAATTATTTACTATGGTATAAAAACACATTAAAAGTAAGTGTTATAACGATGATTTTCTCAGTGTTAGCAATTAGTTTTACTGCTTATGCATTTTCAAGATACCGTTTTGTTGGAAGAAAAAATGGTTTATTAACGTTTTTAATTCTGCAAATGATTCCGAACTTTGCGGCGTTAATCGCTCTATACGTATTGGCACAGTTAACAGGGTTAATCGATACGCACCTTGCATTAATTTTAATTTATGTAGGTGGGGCAATTCCAATGAATACATGGCTTATGAAAGGATATTTTGATACGATTCCGAAAGAATTGGATGAGTCAGCTCGTATGGATGGGGCAGGACATTTCCGTATTTTTTGGCAAATCATTATGCCACTTGCAAAGCCAATCGTAGCAGTTGTGGCGTTATTCACTTTCATCGGTCCATTTACAGATTTCATTTTAGCGAGTGTTATTTTGCGCACACCAGAAAATTATACGTTAGCAGTTGGGTTATATGAAATGGTAGCGAAGAAATTTGGTAATGAATTCACAACGTTCGCAGCGGGTTCAGTATTGATTGCAATCCCAATTTCAATTTTATTCCTATCACTACAAAAATACTTTATCTCTGGTTTAACTGCTGGGGGTACGAAAGGATGAAAAATGGGACATTACGTCCCATTTTTCTTTTCATCTCCCTATAAAAAATTTTATAGGGAGATGAAAAGAGATTTGACATCACATATGAAAAGAAGTGAAATAAATAGTATATTATAGTATAGGAAAAAAGGGCTATATCCCTTACAATACATGGAGAGGGAGAATATGATAGGATTTACAAGATAGAATCAATGAAAGTTTATGTCTTCTCCTATTACTTGCAACGGGTGCAAGATTAAAATATATAACAAAATGGCAGAGAAGTGAGAGGAGGGGGATTTTTATGACAGTTACAATTAAAGATGTGGCGAAGAAGGCAAATGTAGCACCATCTACCGTTTCTCGTGTAATTGCTGATAATCCAAGTATAAGTGAAAAAACAAAGCGTCGTGTTCGGAAAGTAATGAGTGAACTAGGGTATCATCCCAATTTAAACGCAAGAAATCTAGCTAACCAAACAACAAAAACACTTGGTCTTGTTATGCCAAGTTCTGCAAGTAAAGCTTTTCAAAATCCGTTTTTCCCAGAAGTTATAAGAGGGATTAGTTCATTTGCACATGTAGAAGGGTATGCGCTTTATATGTCGACAGGTGAAACGGAAGATGAAATTTTTAATGGTGTTGTAAAGATGGTACAGGGGCGCCAAATTGGTGGCATTATTCTTTTATATTCAAGAGAGAATGATCGGATTATTCAATATTTGCATAAACAAAATTTCCCGTTTGTTTTAATTGGGAAACCGTATGATCGAAAAGATGAAATTACATATGTAGATAATGACAATTATACAGCTGCAAGAGAAGTAGCAGAATATTTGATTTCATTAGGTCATAAACAAATCGCGTTCATCGGCGGTGGATCAGATTTACTTGTAACGAGAGATCGTTTGGCTGGTATGAGTGATGCTTTAAAATTAGCGGACATTGTATTACCAAAAGAGTATATTTTACATTTTGATTTTTCGAGGGAAAGTGGTCAACAAGCCGTTGAGGAGTTAATGGGACTACAGCAACCACCGACAGCAATTGTGGCAACGGATGATTTAATTGGACTTGGTGTGTTAAGTGCTCTTTCTAAAAAAGGATTCGTTGTACCAAAGGATGTTTCCATTATAAGCTTTAACAATGCTTTATTATCAGAAATTGCGAGTCCGCCACTTTCGACAGTTGATGTGAATATTTATCAACTAGGATATGAGGCAGCAAAAGCTTTAGTGGATAAAGTAGAGAATGCGGAGTCTACTGCAAAGTGTATTATTATTCCTCATAAATTACTAAAGCGCCAAACTTGCGATCGTTATGCATAAAAAAGCTAAGAGTTTAACTCTTAGCTTTTTGTTGTAGAAAGGCCTCTAATCGATCACAGCCTTCTTTTAAAGTTTCAATACTATACGCATAGGACAAGCGAAGATAGCCTTCACCATATTCAGAAAATGCAGTTCCAGGAACGACAGCTAGTCCAGCTTCTTTGACAAGGTCAAGTGCAAAATCAAATGA
This sequence comes from Bacillus cereus group sp. N14, assembly GCF_016483555.1. NCBI lineage: Bacteria > Bacillati > Bacillota > Bacilli > Caryophanales > Bacillaceae > Bacillus > Bacillus cereus group sp. N14. The sequence continues at coordinate 333,503 of NZ_JAEHBQ010000001.1, read as the reverse complement.
TGAAGATGTTAAATGACCAACATATGGGAATAAGTAAAATGCACCTGTTGGCTTTTCAACTGTTAAGCCCATTTGAATGAGTCGATTATATACATAATCGCGGCGTTTCTTGTATTGATGACGCATCATTTTTGGTGCATCTTTAGCAGCTGTTAATGCTTCAATTGCAGCATATTGAGCGATTGAAGTAGCACACGTTACGTTGTATTGATGAACTTTTAGTATATGTCCTGCTAAATAGCTTGGTGCGAATAATAGACCGATACGCCAGCCAGTCATAGAATGAGATTTTGATAAACCGTTAATGACGATAGTCTTTTCACGCATTTCTGGGAAATGAGCGATAGATGTATGCTTTTGTTCATATACAAGTTCGCTATAAATTTCATCAGAAAGGACGAAAATATTTTTATCTTTTAAAACAGTTACAATATCCTGTAATTCTTCTTTTGATAAAGTTACACCAGTTGGATTAGAAGGATACGGCAGTACGACGCATCTTGTTTTTTCTGTAATAGCATTTTCTAGCGCTTCGGCTGTTAAACGGAAGCCAGTTTCACGAACATCGATAAAAATAGGTGTAGCACCGCATAGTCGAATAATTGGTTCGTATCCTGGATAAATAGGGGCAGGTAAAATAACTTCTGTTCCTGGCTCTAAAATTGTTCGAAATGCAATATCAATTGCTTCACTGGCACCGATTGTAACGATGGTTTCGTTTTCAGGTGAATACTGTAAATCGTAGTTATCTTTTACAAAGTTACAAGCTGCCTTGCGTAATTCTAGTAAACCAGCGTTATGTGTATAGCTTGTATAATTTTCTGTAATAGCCCGTTTTGCCGCTTCTTTTACGAGAGAAGGTGTAGGGAAATCGGGTTGTCCAATTGTTAAAGAGATAAGATTATCATAGTTTTGAATCATGTTAGAGAATTGACGGATTCCAGAAATTTGGATGTCCTTCACTCTAGGGTTAATGAATTGTTCCATTGTATCTCCCTTTCTTCCGTTTGAAAATTAAGTTCATTTTAACATATTTTCTATGATTTCGCTTGTGTATATGTTATGTAGAAAGAGAGGGATAATAGAAAAAAAGCCGCTGTAAGCGACTTTTTAATATCCGTACTCCCAATCTATTTCATCTTCATTCCAAAGTACAGAGGATACTTTGCCAAGGTGAACAACTGATTCATTCACAGCACATGTGCAATTTTCTTCTCCGGTTTTATGCTGTAATTCTTCATATACTGATTTTTCAACATTTTCTAGAACGACCAAATTTTCTTCTTTTAAAACAAGCGTAGTACCCGCCATATTTATCTTCCTCCTACTAAAATAATGATCACTTATTTGTAAACATAGATAGTATGGATTATATGCTGTATTTTGCTATAGTTGTCCGTCTCATGAAGTATTTTTTATTTTCTTTGTAATCCGTATTCATTGTATACTGTCGGGCAGAAATTTGGTACAGGGTTTACATTCATTTCGAAAATCTGTAACAATTATTATGTGTTGTTAACAAAGAATTAACAAATATGTTAAGAAAAATCAAAATTTTAAAACAAATAAACCCGTAAAATGATATAATCATATCAAAATACATATAGGGGATGAGAGGCTATGGAGCTGATCCGTGATTTAATGATCCAAATTGCCATCATTATTTTGCCACTATTTTTATATGAAGCGATTCGTTTAAATCGTTATCAAGAAATGCCTCCGAAGCCGAACCGCTACTTTATTATGTTTTTATCCAGCATTACACTCATTCTCTCCATGACATACTCTATTTGTTTTGGTGACATTTGTGGGTATAATTTTCACCCAATCCCGATTGTTAGTGGTTTTTTATATGGTGGGATTGTTGGTTTAATCCCGGCCGTTATTTTTGTTGCATATGAATGGGCGCTAAAGGGAATGAGCCTTCTTCCAGTCATAGAAGTAATATTTCTATTGATAGTTCCATTATTTTTATCAAAGAAATGGTCTCTATTTTCAAGGGATAAGAAGCTAATTTTAGCATTTATGATTTCATCACTATACGTACTTGTTTCTTTAGTGATTGGCATGATTAACGTTCTGTTAGAAACGGGGTTTACACCACATATTTCACACTTATATAGCGGATATATATTTGCTTCGCTTACTATGGTTATGACTATGGTATTTCAAGTGTACTTAACAGAATATTTAAATGAAAATGCAATACTACGTACAGAGATGCAAAAGTCAGAAAAGCTTAATATTGTAAGTGAGTTGGCAGCAAGTGTTGCACACGAGGTTCGAAATCCACTCACTGTTGTTCGTGGTTTTATTCAATTGTTAGAAAGTACGGAAGATGTGAAAAATAAGGATTATATGCGTCTCGTATTAGCCGAATTGGATCGGGCAGAACAAATTATTTCAGATTATTTGAATTTAGCAAGGCCACAAATTGAGAAAAAAGAACACATTTGCTTATCCGCTCAATTAATAGAAATGACAACTCTTATGTCATCATTTGCTGCGATGCAAGGTGTATATTTGCAAGTTGAGATTTCTGAAAGTCTTTATACGATCGGTGATAAGACGAAATTGAAGCAAGCTATTATGAATGTTGTTAAAAATGGTATTGAAGCAATCCAAGGAAATAAAGGATATCTAAAAGTAACGGCTATGCAAAAAGATGAAACGATAGTAATAAGAGTTAAAGATAGTGGTGTTGGAATGACGAAAGAACAGTTAGTAAGACTGGGACAACCGTATTATTCTTTAAAAGAAAAAGGGACAGGATTAGGGCTTATGGTAACATTTAGTATTTTACAAGCGCATAATGGTACGCTGGAATATAAAAGCGAAAGTGGGAAAGGAACTGAAGCGATTATTATATTGCCAGCTGTAAGAAATAAGGAATAAAAGTTACCGATGGAAGGTAACTTTTTATTTTATATAGGAAAAAAATATTATTTTATTCAGATGTTTTTTCTTGTTTTGATCGGCTAAATAAACTTCTAAATGATTGAAAAAAACTTTGTTCTTTCGAAGCTGCGACTAATCTTTTTGTTTCTTGAATTTCGCGAATCACTTGCATAAGTTGTGCATCCCGGTTGCTGTCTTTATTATAAATTTGATTTACGAGTTTATTCATTTTTTCCTCTTGCTTGGATTCTCGTTTATACATATGATTCATTAATAAGTCCATCTTTTCTTTTTGCAGGGCATCTGTTTGAGCGGCATGATCTACTAACTCTTGTAGCATTTTTTCTTGAGAGCCTTCTTTTACATAAACTTGTTGCATCAATTCATCTAGCTTTTCATCTTTTAAACGGTTTTGGGTAATAAGAGTAGAATTTTGATGAATAATTGCTTCATTTAATTGAGCGAGCATTTCAAGTTTTAACATGAACTCCTCAAAGTTACGCCCATCTTCTTTTTCTTTCGTTTGTATTTCTTGCTTATCTTGTATAGCGGGTACAGGCGGGTCCTCTTTTTCTTTTAAAATAATAGGTATCGTTTCTGAAATATCTTCTTGCAGTTTAGCAGCTCTTTCATGTATAGATTTCAATAGTTTTAAATCATCCAGTTTATAAATACGAGCATCAGCTGTTTTTGAAATGATATAACCATGTTCCTCTAACAGTTGGCTATATTTACGGACTATATGTTTTGGGATGCCTGTTTTATTCGTGACATCTTTCGTTTTATAGATAGCTTCCATGTTATTTCCTCCCCAAAAAGTATCGTATATATCATTTCAATCTTTTATGAGGACTTCCTTTAAAAAAGAATGTCGGAAGGTTATTAGTTTTCTACAGCATTAGTGAAAAGATGAAGGAAAATGAGAGTTTTTTGGCGGAATGGCGAAGAAGAGCTAAAATAATGTCTGAAAACATATACAGGAGAAGTTTGTTATAATAACGGAGGAAAAGAAACTGGTAGAATCATGGAGGTATACATGAAGCAATTAAAAGGTATTATCATTTCAATTATTGCAATTCTTTCTATTGTAGTAGCGGTGTATGAAGTACTTGTTCCAGAAGAAACAAGTATCAAAAAAACAAATGCGTATGATCAAGTTCTAGAATTTCCGAAAGAGCGATATCCAGAGACAGGGAAACATATTACCGATGCTATAAAAGAAGGGCATTCAGAAGTTTGTACAATCGACCGTGGTGGCGCTGCGGATAGAAGAAAATTATCGTTAGCTCCATACCCATCAAAAAAAGGGTATGATCGTGATGAATGGCCAATGGCGATGTGTAAAGAAGGCGGAAAAGGAGCACATATTGAATATATAAGTCCAGCCGATAATCGCGGGGCAGGGTCTTGGGTAGGGAATAAGTTAGATAAATACCCAGATGGTACACGTGTGAAATTTGACGTAAAGTAGTAGTTGCATATTTCATAATGAAGGAGAAGTGACCTATGGAGTTAACAATTTCGTATTCGCAATTAATGTTGATGAACTATGACGGTGATCAGCCTTACGTTGACTGGACGGATGAAGATTTTGAAAGAGGTTATGCGAAGGCGGATGGAACTGTTATTTTTGAAGCACTCTCTGATTATACTTGTGAAGTAAAAGTGACTTGCGGGAAGCATATTGAGAAAGAAGAAGTGATTAGAACGGTTACAGTTCCTTTTACAATTGAAAATGAATGTATCGTTGTAACAAGTATTCTTTCAAATAAATTTCAAATCCCTATTCCAAATGGTGAGTATACAGTTGTATTACAAGCAACTCCTCTTGAAGAACCAACGGATGATGAATTATATAAAATACAATACGAATTCTTTTTTGAAAGTAAAGAATAAAAAATGGGTTATCCTCAAAAAGGATAACCCATTTTCGTTATGCGTTTGTTTTTAGTAGGGAACGTGCATCTTTTGCTGCTTGCACCATGTGTTCTAAAGCCGGGATAACTTCTTCCGTTCTTCTCGTTTTTAAACCACAATCAGGATTAATCCAGAAATATTTAGGATCGCATACTTCTAAAGATTGTTCCACGATTTTATACATTTCATCTTTACTCGGTACACGTGGACTATGAATATCATATACACCTAGACCGATGCCTTTTTCATATGTTGTATGTTTTAATGTGTCAATAAATTCACCGTGACTTCTTGATGTTTCGATAGAAATCACATCTGCATCTAATGCGCGAATCGCATCAACAATATCTTCGAAGTTACTGTAACACATATGCGTATGAATTTGTGTTTCATTTGCTACAGAAGAAGTTGCTAAAAGGAAGGATTGTACTGCCCATGTAATATAAGCGTCCCAATCTTTTTCTTTTAGTGGCATTCCTTCACGAAGTGCTGGCTCATCGACTTGGATTACTCGAATTCCGGAAGATTCAAGTAGTTCAATTTCGTGACGAAGAGCTAATGCAATTTGATACGAAACTTCTTTTCTTGGAATGTCATTTCGAACGAAAGACCAATTTAAAATCGTAACAGGTCCAGTTAACATTCCTTTTACAACTTTCTCTGTTAAGCTTTGTGCATAAACCGTTTCCTTAATAGTCATTCCATTAATAAAGGCAACATCACCATAAATAACAGGTGGTTTTACGCAGCGAGAACCGTATGATTGTACCCAACCGTTTTTAGTGAATGAGAAACCAGCAAGGCGCTCACCAAAATATTCGACCATGTCAGTTCTTTCGAATTCACCATGTACAAGGACATCAAGACCAATTTCTTCTTGGTAACGAATCCATTTTTCTGTCTCTTTTTCAATAAATTGCTCATATTGTTCATTTGAAATAACACCGTTACGCCATTCTTTTCGCGTTTGACGAACTTCAGTTGTTTGCGGGAAGCTACCAATAGTCGTTGTTGGTAATAACGGTAACTCTAGGGCAACTTGTTGTAATTCGTATCGTTTTTCAAATGGAAGAGGACGTGAAAAATCTTCTTCTTTTAGTGCTGTTCGTGCGGCTTTGACATCTTCACGGTTACGTACAGCAGATGAACGAATTGTATGATGTACATTTCGATATGTTTCCAGCTCATTACTAATACTTTCTGTACCTTTAGTGAGAGCAGAGTGAATGAGAACTAACTCTTCTAATTTTTGATTTGCAAATGCTAACGCATCGAATAGTTCAGTCGATAAGTGAGTTTCTTCTGTTTTATCGATTGGTGTATGCAATAAGCTACAAGAAGGCTGAACGATGAAGTCTTTCGTTTGGACTTCTTTTTGTAACGTTGTAAATAACGTAATAACTTCATCAAGGTCAGCTCTCCAAATGTTACGGCCATCTATACAACCGACAGCTAAAATTTTATCAGCTGGGAATCCATATTTTGAAATAGCATGTAGATTACCTTCTTTACCATGAACGAAATCTAATCCAATACCGGATACAGGGAATGTAATAATTTCTTCATAGTTTTCTTCTACACTATCAAAATATGTTTGTAAAAGAAGATTCGCATTTGGAACTTCTTTACGAATAGCTTCATAAATTTCTTTTGCTTGTTGAACTTCTTCTTTCGTTAAGGAAGCGAAAATCGGTTCATCAACTTGAATGACTTGTGCACCAGCTGCATGTAGTTCTGAAAGCAGTTGTACGTATGGTGCAACTAATTGTTTTAAAATCGTAGTAAATTGTTCTTGTGTATAACCTTTAGCTAATTTTAAGAAAGTATATGGTCCTAAAATAACAGGTTTTCCATCTACTCCTAATTCTTGTTTTGCCTCTTCGTATAAGCGAAGTGGACGATTATCTTTTAAAGAGATTTGTAATCCCTCTTCGTATTCAGGAACGATATAATGATAGTTTGTGTTAAACCATTTTGTCATTTCAGAAGCTACGTGATCTTTAGAGCCACGCGCCATTGCGAAATATACATCAAGGTAAGATGTAAACTCAGAAAAACGTGATGGGATAAATCCTAGCATATAAGCAGTATCCAAAACGTGATCATAATATGTAAAGTCGCCAATTGGAATGAGTTCAATCCCTTTTTCTTGCTGTACTTTTACGTGTTGAAGGCGAATTTCTTTCATCTTTGTTAAAAATTGTTCTTCATCGATTTTATTGGACCAAAAAGCTTCCAATGTCTTTTTCCACTCTCGTTGTAGTCCGATACGTGGATAACCTAAGTTACTTGTTTGAATTGCCATTTTAAATTCCTCCCTAATTGAAAGTAAGCATTTCCGTTTACTAGGAAATACCTATAACAAAAAGCATAAAGGCATAGAAAATAAGCCTTCCTTTTTGTTTTAACACCTCATCATCATCCGTGAATCTATCAGTGTTGTTAAAACAGGCAGGTCTCCTGACTTATGCTTCATATAATCTCTTTTACCTTCCCGTTTTCACAGTGGCATAGAAAAGAAATCTCAGCATTTACAGTGGCGGGACCGTGTTGGAGTTTCACCAAGCTTCCCTTTTAAACACGAAACGAAATTTTCGTGTACCTATTTTCCTTTTGAAAGGAAGTTAACAAGCGATATGATATTGAAACAAATTCTAACACAATTTTTGGAATTTTGTCTACTGTTTTAAAATAAGAAAATTCTAAAGTTTTTAATTTTAATTATTATGATTTTTCTGAGTTTTTTAAGGCGAAGGGAATTGAAATGAAGAGCGATTAAACATACAAAGAAGTATACACTTGTATAGAGATAAGATACGAGTTATTTTATTTGAAAACTCTTCCGTATTTTGGGAGATGGAAGGAAATTGAATGGTTCATTTTGAAATAGTAACGTATCACAAGAAAGAGTAAGGCTCCTGTATAAAGATAAATATACTAAGTTTATAGAAATGGGGAATTTCAATTGGAACAAAGTACAAAAAATATTTATTCACCACCAAAACATATAGTTTCAGCAGCGACAATTGTAATTAATGAACAAAAAGAAATTCTATTAATTAAGGGACCTAGAAGAGGATGGGAAATGCCAGGTGGACAAGTTGAAGAAGGGGAGTCTTTGAAAGATGCTGCAATAAGGGAGACTAAAGAGGAAACAGGTATTGATATTGAAGTATTAAAATTTTGTGGAGTATTCCAAAATGTGAACCATTCAATCTGTAATACGTTGTTTTTAGCTAGACCAGTTGGAGGTAAATTAACGACTACACCAGAAAGTTTGGAAGTAGGGTTCTATCCTATTGAGCAGGCGTTAGAGATGGTGAATTTTATGAATTTCAGACAAAGAATTGAATACAGTTTGGATGAAAATCAACATCCTTTTTATATAGAATTTTAAGAAATAATCTTCTATTATGTGATACCGGTGATAAATAAATCTTTGTTATATTTTTGAGTGCAGTGAAATAAGTATCTTATAGCGAAAATAAAACAAGCATCCCCCGTCCTAAGTTAGAACGGGGCTATGCTTGTTTTAGGGGGTAAAAAGAAATAACTTTATTGTCTTTTTACAGTTTCTTCTTTATAAGTTTAATTTGTATCTATATCAATTTCTGACAGTCGCCCTGCAACTGCATCTGTAAGGAGGGTGTTTAACCATTGCAATTCAACTGTAATATGTTCAATAACGCTTTGTAAAATATATAGTTGTGCACGTGGAATTTGTCCTTTACTACAATCATATATAGTTTGCATTTTATGTAAATATTGAACGGTATCATTTTTCTTTTTTTCTAAAATAGGAATTAACTCTTGATCATCACCAAAATGAGCGAAAGAGAGTGCTGAATAAATTGGTTTATATATTTGATTTTGTGCCTCGAATTGTTTTAATAGTAACGTGTGAAATAACCGTTTACCTTCTTCTGTTATATGAAAGATTGTTTTATCGGGTCTATTCGTATCTCGAACAATCGTGGTAATACGAATTGCACCCTGCTTTTCTAATTGCTCGAAGGCGTAGTAAAGTGATCCTTTTGCATATTTAATATAACAATCCATTTGTCGTTCTTTCATGATGTGTTGCACTTCATATGGATGTTTATCTCCTTCGAGTAGCAAGCCGAGAATGACTAATTTCATGCTCATGCTGTCTCAACTCCTATAAATAAAAACTTTATACATATTATAAACGGCATATCCGTTTTCATAAAGGGATATGCCGTTTCTTTTCTCTATATTAACTTACTTGCTTTTGTTTTTGTTTCGTTTTTGGACCTGTAAAGAGGCGTTCATTTCCCATAAGTAAAATACAAATAACACTTAGTACAGCCGGGATCAGTGCCCAGAAGAATGTACTGGCAATAGAGGTAGCGAGAGCATCTTTAATACCAGTTAATATTTCAGCTGGAATCTTCTCGGTAGCACCTTGTGATAATAAGAAACTTGTGTCTCCGCCTTTTGGAACTAATTTAGCTAGTTCAGGAGGGAACACAGTGTTTAATTTAGTAGTAAAAATATGGTTTTGAATTGTACCGAAAATTGTTACACCAAGAGTCATACCGAGTGAACGGAAGAATGAGTTTGTTGATGTAGCAGAACCACGGTCTCGCATTTCTAACTTGTGGATAGAAGACATACTTAAAACTGAGAACGAGAAACCAACTCCAAGTCCAGTGAGAACCATAAATAGCGTTACAAGTAGACGAGGTGTATCCATTGTTAAAGTGCTTAGTAAATAAATACCAATTACGAAGAAAATGCCAGATACCATCATGATGTTACGATAGCTTGTTCGAGAAGCTAACTGTCCACCTGTTTGACTTCCAATTACAGAGCCAACCATCATAGGTGTTAAAATTAATCCAGCATTGGAGGCTGAACCACCGAGAACACCTTGAACGAAGATTGGGATATAAACTGTACAGATAATAAAAGCGGCACCATAGAAAAAGGCAACGCCTTGGCTAGCTGCGAATAAAGGTTTTTTAAATAGATGGAAAGAAATGATAGGCTCAGTTGCTTTTCGTTCTACGAAGAAGAAAATAATAAGCATAATAACAACTGTTGTAAATAAACCGATAATTACAGTGGAATTCCATGCGTATTCTTTACCACCAAGTTCTAAGGCAAACATTAAGCAAACGATACTAATAACAAGTGTAATAGCGCCAGCCCAATCAATTTTTTGTTTTCTAAATTCTAGAGATTCACTGTAGTATTTAGTAATGAAGAAGAAGGAGATAATTCCTAATGGAATATTAATATAGAAGACCCAATGCCAACTTATATAGTCTGTAATATAAGCACCTAATAAAGGGCCAAATACACTAGATGTCCCGAAAACCGCACCAAATAGCCCTGTCATTTTCCCACGCTTTTCTGGTGGGAATATATCGTACATAATCGTGAAGGCGATAGGCATAAGAGCACCGCCACCGATCCCTTGAATTGCTCTATAAATACTTAGTTGCTCAATACTAGATGCTGTCCCGCAAAGTGCAGAACCAAATAAGAAAAGAATGAGACCACCAATATAAAAGCGTTTCCGTCCGTACATATCAGAAAGTTTTCCGAAGATAGGCATCCCTGCCATTGTTGCTACCATATATGCAGACGTGACCCAAACGAACTTGTCAAATCCTCCTAGGTCTCCAACAATCGTTGCCATTGCTGTTGCAACGATTGTATTATCCATTGCCGCCATTAAAATACCAAGTAATAAACCTGCAACAACAAATTTTGTATTGTTGGAGTCTTTTTTTGATAATTGAGATTCCAAATATAACCCTCCTTTAATAATAGTAAAATATATGAAGTTTTGAGTGCAGCGCATAAAAATTTGAAATATAGTTTTTTAAATCAATTTACATAAGTGCACTGACAAAGCCATAAAGAATATTATAGTCAAATTTGACTAAAAGGCAAACTTTTTCTTCCGCCAAAATATTCTGTTGTATGGACAGAGAAAGAGTGAGCAATACTTAGTATTGGTGTAAAGTCAATGAAGGAAATTGTAAAAAAATATTTCCGTAAGAATACCTTCTGTTAACAGAGGAAAAATGGTTTTTTCTTTATATTGTCGAATAGGATAAAAGGAAGAGTAATAACTATATATCGTTTGTAACAAGCTTTATTAATATTGTGTGGAGAGGCAGAATAAGGTCGTATGGATATGATGCATCTGAAATGGGGTGAATATTATTATGAAAATATGGAAACGAATTTCAGATCAAGGTAGGCGTTCAATGCCGCTACAACCGGTGTTATGGATTGATGGCTCAAAAAAGGAAAACGAATGTCCTAATGTAGCAGTTACATTGCAAATCCGTAGTATGTATAAAGAAAAATTTTCATATGAACTGACCTATGATGTAAATGACATACTTATTATTCGAATTGAAGTAGAAAATAAAGGAATGGAAATGATTTCACGAGTTGTAGTAAGTCATATGATTCGAGATTATTTTGCATATATCCCAAATTCATTAAAGGCTGATAAGGGGATGAGCGAGTTTTTGTTCCAGCTTGTAAGGTGGCGAATTGATAATTTATTACCGAATGAGAAAGTAGAACTAATTTGTAAAATAAAAGCAAATAGAGATAAAGCAATCAAAAACGCATTATTTCAGGCTACATATACATTTCAATATAAAGGAGTATCATATGGCCCGCTACAAACAAATGAAGTTGTTGTGCGGCAATGATAAAAAGGAACCTGTAAGAAAGGTTCCTTTTTTAATGAAGGTTGTGTTTTTTGAGTACTTTTTTTTGCTCGATTCCTTTTTTTCCTACATAATTATTTTTATAACCAAAATATAAAATGAAAAGAAAGGAAGCAACATTTACAATAGCATCAATTTGATCGTTTGTAATAAAGTTCACTCCGAAAGAATTAAACAGTAATTTTAATGATAATAGAAAACCTGCTAGTAAACGTATAATATCTGATAGATTCTCTTTTTGTAGCATATAAGTCACCTCTTTCTAAAACGATATATAGTATATATATGAAATAGAATAGAAATGGTAGACAAGCTTAAGCGGAAATGTACACTCAATATGTACATTTTTTATTTTGTAGAAAAACATAATTGTTATAGAAACATATATTGGTATAGAAAGGAGGAGAAGTATGAAACATAAAGGGAAAATTAGTGGGTTATTACTTGGGAATACAGTGGCAGTTACAGAATGGATTGCGCTTCAGGATGTAATTACAAAACTGGATTCGCGATCATTTTATACCGTCTTTATTATTTATATATTGCAAATGATACTCAGCTATTATTTTGGACATTGGTATGATAAAAGAGCGAGTGGGCGTATGGATACGGAAGTAGGGGGGATGGCAAGTAATGATTTTGTAGTTGATTTCTTTGAGAAAGTAGCTGCTTTATCAGAACGGGATTCTCATAATATTACAGTGTACATTCTTTCTGTGAAAGAATGGAAAGAACTAAAAGAAACAGTGCAAGAAAAAAAATTGGAGGTGTTAGTACAAAAATTGGAGAGTACGATTGTAAAGACAATTCGTAAAGGAGATGTCGTTACTAGGTGGGATGAAAATAAGTATGTTATTGTGGCGATTGATAACGGACATGAAAAGTCGACAATAACAAATCGATTAATGAAAAATATTGAAAGTGAAATAGAAAATGGTTTGTTAAGTATGACGCTATTATTTGGAGCTGCTAGTTATCCAATAGAAGGAAAAACTTTTGAAGAATTGTTAAGAAAGGCACAAAATCAATTGTACCAGCATAGGGATTTGTAAGAAAATGAGTGAAACCTTGATTTGAAGAAATATGATATGAAGAAGTTTTGAATGTAACATTTTTTTGACTTTTATTACAAAAAGAACTTTTATTGTAATAAAAGTCTTTAAAAATATATGGAATAAGCATATAATTATGATGGATGTGTCAATGCATTTTGCACAATGTGTTTCATTTTAAAAGTGTAGAGGAAAGCATGCTCTACACTTTTCCTTTTTAGGGAATGACAAGAATAATTGTAAGTTGTTGCAAGATAGCATTTATACTGTGTAAAATGAACAAATAGATTATTTGATAGAAAGCCGGAAAGGGAATGATAGAATGATAGACGTGAGAGAACAACGATCATCTTTTATCAGGTGAATTATTATTACTGTTGTTCTTCAAATTATTATGGCTGTGATGAATTCCGTTGTACTTTTATGTAATACATAGTATGAACAGGCTTTAAAAAGTGCTAAGTAAAAGATGGATATGAAACTGCTAATTGGTTCAAAAAAGTAAAATGTAATTTTAAGTAATACAATTTGTACAAGCATTATAAACAATATCAATGATTTTCGTAGAAAAGGTGCGAGTATGGAGTTTATAGAAGGATGTATAATTTTCATAGCTTTTTACACGATGATCGTATATAAGTAGGAGGAAGAAGATGTTGAAATATAGTAAATTAGCAATTGTAACTGCATTATCAATGACTTTATTAGCCGGTTGTTTCGGACCGAAACCAGAAGAGGAATTATATGTTGCATTTGAAAATGCTGCAAAGCAAGAAAAAACAATGTTTGAAGATGCAAAGAAACTTGAAACTTTAGAAAAAGAGGGACAAGAATTATATAACCAGATTGTTCAAGAAGGAAAAGATAATAATCAAACTGTTAAGGAAAAATTGAACCAAGCAGTGAAAAATACAGATGAACGAGACAAAGTGCTTAAAAAAGAAAAAGAATCTTTAAGTAAGGCACAAGAAGAAGTAAAATCAGCAGATAAATATGTGAAGAAAATTGAAGATAAGAAATTGAAAGATCAAGCGGATAAAGTGAAAAGCACATATGAGAAACGACAAGATTCATTTAACAAGATGTATGATAGCTATAATAAATCGTTAAAACAAGAAAAAGAATTATATACAATGTTACAAGATAAAGGTACAAAATTAAAAGATATTAGTGAAAAAGTAAAAGTAGTAAATCAATCTTATAAGGATATTGAATCAGAAAAAGACAAGTTTAATGAATTTACAAAATCTTATAATACAGAAAAAATAGCTTTTTATAAACAAGCAAATATTAAAATTAAAGAAGAGAAAAAATAAAACAGTTTGGCCTACAATTGGCCAAACTGTTTTATTTTTTTGTATAAGTACGACTATACCATGGGACAGGTTCACTTAATTTTTTTTCTTGTTTCAGTGCTTCAGGACCAATATAATCTTGAAGTGTTTTTTTTGCTACTGTTAAAGATAAGGTTGTTTTCGGATTTCGATAGGAGGATTCAAGATGACCAAGATGTGGTAGGATTCGAAAATCTTCTTTGGTAGGAGGAATATGGAAAAAATAATCACCTAAACGTATAAGAACATCAGATTGTTGTTGGCTAAAACGTGGATTTCTAGAAAAATGTAATCCTTCTTTAATAGCTTTTTTTTCAGCAATTAAGCGTTCTAAAGCCGTCTTTTTTAACCAGTATAAATACTTCGGATTAGTTGCAGCTTTAGCATGACGATTCACAACGAAAATAGATTGAGCTAGTCGATTAATAGAATGTTGGTTTTGTAATTGAGATTGTGGTTGTGAAGGTTTCATATTGAATCTCCTTTCAATTTTTCATTATTATAACATAAATAAAAGAGGTTTTTATTATATGCAAAAAGTGATTGTATATATTTTCAATATTAAAGCAATATTGTTACAAAAAACAACTATTTTGTATAATAGTAATAGAATGTGCTTTAGAAATTTGATAATGAAAGAGTGAGAAGTTTGAAAGAAATATTAAAACAGCAATATGCCATTATAGATATTGGATCTAATACAATGCGTTTAGTTATTTATGAAAAGCAAAACGGAGGTTTTTATAAGGAGATTGAAAATACGAAAGTGGTTGCTCGGTTAAGGAATTACTTAATTGATGGTGTGTTGATTGAAGAAGGAATAGAGGTATTGTTACAAACATTATTTCAATTTCAAGAAAGTACGCGATTCCACCAGTTGCATCATGTACTTTGTGTTGCAACAGCAACAATTAGACAGGCTGAGAATCAAGAGGCAATTAAAAAACTGGTTGAAGGACAAACAGACTTTACTCTTAGAGTCTTATCAGAATATGAGGAAGCACGTTACGGCTATTTAGCAGTTATGAATTCAACTTCGTTCTCTGAAGGAATTACAGTAGATATTGGTGGAGGAAGTACAGAAGTTACATACTTTCGAAATAGAGAGATTCTAGAGTACCATAGCTTTCCTTTTGGAGCACTTTCTTTAAAGCAACAATTTATTAAAGAGGATATACCTACTGAAGACGAGTTGGAAAAGATTCAAACGTACTTAGAATATCAATTTCAAACATTACCATGGTTAATTGATAAGAAATTGCCTCTTATTGCAATTGGTGGTAGTGCGAGGAACTTAGTGAAAATCCATCAAAATTTAATTTGTTATCCTATAGCAGGGGTACATTTATATAAAATGAAAGAAGAAGATATTAAAAATGTGAAAGAAGAATTGGAAGCATTGTCGTTCATAGAACTTCAAAAATTGGAAGGATTGGCAAAAGATCGAGCAGATACAATTATTCCAGCAGTCGAAGTTTTTCATATGCTTGTTAATGTTATAGAGGCACCAGCATTTGTGTTAAGTAGAAAAGGGTTACGAGAAGGTGTTTTCTATGAAGAGTTGACAAAAGATTTGGGGATTTCATATTATCCGAACGTAGTCGAAGAAAGTTTGTATTTATTATCACATGAATATGAAATGGATATGGAATTTGTAATGCAGCTTATTAAACATGGAAGACTCATTTGTCAACAACTTGAAGAAACAGGGCTGATTTCTATGTCAGTAAAAGACTGGGAAGTATTCCATCAAGCAGCGAAAGTATTTAATATAGGTAAATATATAGACGAAGAAGCGAGCCGCTTACATACGTTTTATTTATTAGCGAATAAAACAATTGATGGGATGATGCATAAAGAGCGAGTTAGATTAGCGCTTATTGCGTCTTATAAATCAAAAATGTTATTCAAACAACATTTGTCCCCATTTGAAGGATGGTTTGATAAAAATGAACAAAAAAAAATCCGTCTATTAGGGGCTGTTTTACAGTTTTCAGCAGCTCTGAATATAAGACAAAGATCGCTTGTTGAATCGATATCTATAACAGAAAGTAAAGAAGGATTAACATTTAAAATTGTATGTGAGCAATCGGCATTAGCGGAAAAAGTGCAAGCTGAAAAACAAAAAAAGCAGCTGGAAAGAGTGTTGAAAACGACTATTAATTTATCCTTCGAATCAAAACGTTAAGTTGTACGGATGTCTTTACAAAAAATTAACACCTTGGAATATTGTAATTTGCTAAAATAAAAGTAACTAAATTATAGTAAAAAAGTTTCAGGGGAAGTGTGAAGAGGATGGAAATGTTGATGGGGAATATAGTAAATTTAAATGATACAGCTTATTACAATAATCGAGAATTAAGTTGGTTAGCATTTAATGAACGTGTACTACAAGAAGCACAGGATGAAACAAATCCGCTCTTGGAAAGATTAAAGTTTATTAGCATTTTCAGTTCCAATTTAGATGAATTCTTTATGGTACGCGTAGCAGGATTGAAGGATCAAGTGAGTGCTGGGTTTAACCAACCAGAAAATAAGGCTGGCTTAACACCAAAAAAGCAATTAAATAAAATTGCGATAAAGGCCCATGAATTAATGACTGTACAATATGATACGTTTAAAAATTATGTGTTGCCAGCGCTGGAGTTAGAGGGGATTGAACGTTTAACATTCCACGATTTGACGAAAGAACAGAGGGAATTTATAGAAGAGTATTTTGATGAGCAGATTTTTCCAGTCTTAACACCTGTAGCTATTGATGCATATCGTCCATTTCCGATGTTATTAAATAAAAGTTTGAATTTAGCTACTCTTTTATATGATGAGAAACAAGTGGAGGAAGAAAACCGCACGAAGTTAGGAATTGTACAAGTTCCTTCATTACTTGAACGTTTCATATTTTTACCGAGTGAGGGGCAAAAGCATAAATTTATTTTATTAGAAGATGTAATTAGTGGTTTTACTCATAAATTATTTACAGGATATAAAGTATCGTCTGTTACTCGTTTCCGTATTACACGCAATGCGGATTTAACGATTCATGAAGAAGGTGCGAGGGATTTATTAAAGGTAATTGAAAAAGAATTAAAAAAGCGTAAGTGGGGAGCTGCTGTACGTTTAGAAGTTGGCAAAGAGCATATTGATGAAAGAGTATTAGCATTATTATATGAGGTGTTGGAAGTAAAAGATGAAGATGTGTATATAATGGATGGACCATTAGATTTAACATGTCTATTTTCTTTATATAAAAAACTAGCTCCTTTATATGAACATCTAGTATATCCGGCTCTTATTCCGCAACGGCCTCAAGACTTGGGGGATGCGGAAGATGTATTTGAAAAAGCAATTGAGCATGATATTTTATTACATCATCCTTTTGAATCATTTCAGCCAGTAGTTGATTTTGTCCGTGATGCGGCAGACGATCCGAATGTACTTGCAATTAAACAAACATTATATCGAGTAAGTGGGGATTCGCCGATTATTCAGGCGCTAAAGGTAGCAGCTGAAAAAGGGAAGCAAGTTACGGTATTAGTTGAATTGAAGGCAAGATTTGATGAAGAAAATAATGTGCATTGGGCTAAAGAATTAGAAAAGGCAGGCTGTCACGTTATTTACGGTGTAAGCCACTTGAAAACACATAGTAAAATTACGCTAGTTGTAAGAAGAAAAAACGGAAAAATCGAAAGGTTCGTACATCTCGGGACTGGAAATTATAATGACGCAACAGCAAAGTTATATACTGATTTCGGGTATATTACATCACGAAAAGACTTTGGGGTCGATGCAACAAATTTCTTTAATTATTTGAGTGGTTATACAACCAAGCCACATTTTCATCATTTATCGGTTGCACCATTTGATATAAGAGAGCAATTTATGGATTTAATAGATGAAGAAATCCGTTATCATAGGCAATATGGAAATGGATATATTATCGCTAAGATGAATTCATTAACAGATAAACCATTAATCAAAAAAATGTATGAAGCATCACAAGCTGGAGTAAAGGTAGAGCTCATCGTTCGAGGAACGTGTTGTTTAAGGCCTGGTATTCCAAATGTAAGTGAAAATATTCGGGTAGTTAGTGTTGTCGGGAGATATTTAGAACATAGCCGAATTTATTATTTCCATCATAATGGAGAAGAGAAAATATACTTATCTTCAGCTGACTGGATGACGCGGAATATGGAGAAGCGAGTAGAAATATCTTTCCCGATATTAGATATTGAAATGAAGGCGAGAATTAAGGCGATTTTACAACTTATATTAGCTGATAATGTGAAAACACGTGAACAGAATAAATCTGGTGAGTACTACTATGTTATTAATAGTAGTACAGAAGAAATTGATAGCCAAGTGAAGTTGTTTAAGATGGCGTATCAAAACACGGATGCTGAATAATGAGAACAAAGTAAAAAAACCTCTTTTTTTAAGAGGTTTTTTTACTTTGTTCTCTACTTATTATACATTCTCTAAATAGAAGGATGCGTAGAGAGAATAGTTTTTATTATAAGCATGTTAATGGATCAGTTAAGAGAGGGAATAACATTGGTAGAATTGTTGGAGTACATTAATAATAGAATGGTTGTTGACAAGGTCCGCCATAACAAGGATAAGGTGTTGGCGGTGGGAAAGGTGGTGGATATGGTGGGTAATACGGTCTAGGACCGAAAGCTAATGCTCCACCGAGCAGTCCACCAGCAATCCCAGCTAGAAATGGAACACCAAAAAACGGAAAGAAGCGTGAGTCGCCTACTGGACCAATAGGTGCTGAACGGACTGGGATTGGTTGATAATATGGATACATGAACAAACCTCCTTTATTGGACTCATTTTTATCATATGGTAAATGAAACGTGGATGAGCGCGTACAAGAAAGGATATGTAAGAAAATAGGCGAATTATTACGAATGTTGGAGCGTAAAAATTGTAATTTCAGGTTTTGCCATAAATCGGAATGGGACGCGTGTTCTGCCAAGACCTCGATTGACATAGAGAGCTAAATCTTGAATCGTATAGAAACCTTCAACATAGTTTTTAGCAAGTGATGGGGTAATAATAGCACCTAAAAAAGGAATTTGTACTTGTCCGCCATGGCTATGACCAGAAAGTTGTAAGTTAACTGGATATTTAGCGATTTGTGGTGCAATATCTGGCTCGTGAACAAGAACAATGTTATAAGTGTTTTGCCTCGCGTGCTGTAGTGTTTCTTCTATTTTGGGTTTGCCTAGTAGTATATCATCAAGACCGAAAATTGAAATTTCACTATTATCCAGTAGACGAATTCTCTTTTCGCTATTTAGTAGTAGTTCAAATCCAGATTCACGCATGACGTGCTCGTAGTATTCCGTTCCATATCCGCCGTGATCATGGTTACCATAAATAGAAAATTTACCGAAGGGTGCTTGTATATTTTTTAAAATAGATGGAACGAAAGGAGTGTCAGTATATGTTTGATAATTATCAATGAGATCACCAGTGAAAAGAACAATGTCAGGTTTTACAGCATTAATTTTAGAAACGATTTGAGATAAATGTTGGAGAGAGAAATAGTATCCGAGATGTAAATCGCTAAATTGAAGAATCTTCATACCATGAAAACTTTTGGGTATGAGTTGTGATTTAAGTGTATGCTCTGTAAAAGAGAGTAAATGAGGCTCAATATATTTAGCGTAATAGTATCCGATGCTAGTGGTTATAAATGAATATAGACAAGTGCGCATTCCAGCTTTAAAAAAATCTCTTCTTGTAATTTTCTTCATAAAAATATGAGTATACCTATTTAACTTATATCACATGTTTTCGTTACATTTATAGGTTACTCAAATCTCCTTTCAGTTTATTTCAAATATATTTTAAATAATAAAAAAGTAGTATGGATTACGAAAAAAACGAATAAAAAGAAACCTCTTTACGTTAAAATATCAGAAAAGTTTAAAAATATAAAGATTTCTATTAAATAAAATGATAAAATGAATGTGTATTCATTTTTGGGAGGGGATGTATGTGAAAGAAAAGGTAGTTATTATAACAGGTGGATCGAGCGGAATGGGAAAAGGAATGGCGACCCGTTTTGCAAAAGAAGGGGCAAGAGTTGTTATTACAGGACGTACAAAGGAAAAACTAGAGGAAACAAAGTTGGAAATTGAACAATTTCCGGGGCAAGTATTACCCGTACAAATGGATGTAAGAAATACTGATGACATTCAGAAAATGATTGAAGAGATTGATGAGAAGTTTGGTCGAATTGATGTTTTAATAAACAATGCAGCTGGAAACTTTATTTGTCCAGCAGAAGATTTATCCGTGAATGGCTGGAATTCAGTCATTAATATTGTATTAAACGGTACATTTTACTGCAGCCATGCTGTCGGAAAATATTGGATTGAAAAAGGTATAAAAGGGAATATCATTAACATGGTAGCAACATATGCATGGGATGCAGGTCCGGGAGTTATTCATTCGGCTGCAGCGAAGGCTGGAGTATTAGCAATGACGAAGACACTCGCTGTTGAGTGGGGCCGTAAATATGGAATACGAGTTAACGCTATCGCGCCAGGACCAATTGAACGTACGGGCGGTGCTGATAAATTATGGATTTCAGAAGAAATGGCTAAGCGTACGATACAAAGTGTTCCGCTTGGAAGACTGGGCACGCCAGAAGAAATTGCAGGTCTAGCTTATTATTTATGTTCAGATGAAGCTGCGTACATAAATGGAACTTGCATGACAATGGATGGAGGACAACATTTACATCAATATCCATTTTAAAAGGGATAAGAAAATGAATGTTTGATTCATATTCTTACGGTTAAATGTGACGGAATTGTGACATGTGAAAGAAAAGTGTTTACAAGAGGTCATATATACGTTATATTTAAGACCTCTTTTTTCTTCATAGTAGAATTGCTAATTCCCCTTAGCATTTTACCCCTCTAATCCCTTCAGGAAAACTGAAGGGATTTTTTATTATTTTTCCGTAAATATCATGTTATAATTTTTGAAAAGTAAAGGGAGGGAAGCACATTGATAGATGCATTAGATGTAATGAGTAACTTGGATAAAGTCCTTCCTTATTATCAAGCTATTTTTAGTGCTGATGAGCATACTGTAATTGGATATGAAGTAGTAGGACGTATTCAAACAGAAGAGGGCATACAAAGTTTAGCTTCTTTCTTTCATGATGATTCTATTCCGAGTGAGTTTCAACTGGAAGCGGATAACATTATAGTAGAAAAGGCTTTAAATCGTTATTTAGAAAGTGATCAAAAACTATTATTATTTATACATCGGAATGCTAACGTATTAATGAACGATGATGATGAAAGTTTACTTCAACTTTTATTGATGTATGAAGAGCAAGGTTTAAATTTGAAACACATTGTTTTAGAAATTACAGAACATGAATGTAAAGAAGATATAGAGCAATTTAATCATTTGCTTATGTATTATCGTACATATGGTATTCAAATTTCGATTAATAAAGTCGGAACGGGTACAAGTAATTTAGAACGTATTAGCGTGTTAGCACCGGATATTTTAAAAGTAGATTTAACAAACTTAAGGCAAACTGCACTTTTACAATCTTATCAAGATATTTTATATTCTTTATCATTACTTGCTAGAAGAATTGGTGCAACATTGTTATATGAAGAAATAGATGCTTTTTATCAACTACAATATGCTTGGAAAAACGGTGGTAGATATTATCAAGGGAATTATTTGAAAGAGTGCTTACCTGATTTTATTGAAACGAATGTTTTGAAAGAACGACTTGGTAATGAGTGTCATCAATTTATTCAACATGAGAAGAAGAAATTACAAAAAATTTATAATTTAACAGAACTGTTACGTGATCGAATTGGTGATGTTCTAGCCAAACAGAAAAAGAATGAAGATATAAATGATTGGTTATTACAATTTAGCCAAAGTGTATCACAGTGTAGTTTCCGCATATTTATTTGTAACGAAGATGGTTTCCAACAATCAGGAAACGTTATGAAAAAAGATGGGGAATGGATTGTGATGCCTGAGTATTATATGAAGAACTGGAGTTGGCGTCCGTATTTTCTAGAAAATATTATGAAAATGCGTTTTGAGAATAAGGCAAGACTTTCAGATTTATATGCTGATATTGAAACCGGTGAGATGGTACGGACATTTTCCTTCCCAATTGATGATGAAAACTTTTTATTTATAGATTTATCGTATGAATATTTATATGAAGAAGATGTTTTATTTTAATGCACGAAGAGATTCGTGCATTTTTTGTTTGTTTTTATCATAAATTGGTAATAGTGAAAATGGTGATGAAAATGCTGTCTATCGTTGTAAAGATTTTACGAACGAAACCACCCCTGTCTTTGCATAATCATTGTTACAATGAATACTACAAAGACAAGTTTTCTTAAAAGGAAGGTGAAAAAATGAGGAAATATGGAATATGGTTAGTTCTATTTGTATGCGTTGCCTTTCTAGTTGGTTATAGTGTCACAACTGTTTTAGGAAAAGAGGAAGTGAAAGTCGATCGGGAAGAAGTGTTTACAACGATACAAAAGGGCTATGAAACCCAATTTTCAATTCGTGGGAAGCATTTGCCGATGAATAAGATGATAGAAACGTTATCACCATATTTTACAGAGAATTTCCTTCAAGTATTTACAGATGAAAATAGTAGAAGTGATAAACAAAGTGGTGAATATTTACTTCCAGCAAAAGAAGCGCCGTTTTCTTTTCATTCAGAAACGAAAATGTCATATGATGAAGAACATAAAATTTTATATGTATATGAGCGGGCGAAAAGTGGACAATATCAAATTGTAACATTGCAAAGAGATCAAGGAAAATGGAAATTGGCCGGATATCATGAAAGCCAAGAACTTTTAACTGAAATAAAACGATTACAACAATTATAAAGTGAAACTGTAATCGGTGAGGATGTTCATCTCTCACTGATTAATAGCTCGCACCAATAGTGGGATAAAAATAAGAATAGGTCTTTACCTATTCTTATTCAATATTGAGTAGCTGTTGTAATTTTTCAATTTGAAAACCAGCAACAACTTCTCCATCAATTACAACTGTTGGAGTTGAATACGAATCATAGTCGTATAAAAGACGATTGCGTGCAGCAGCGTCTTTTTTCACGTCAAATTCTTCATATACAACGTTATTATGCTTTAAAAATTCTTTCACAATGACACATGGCGGACAATCAGGTTGTGTGTAAACCTCAATTTTTCTCATTGTAATTCCTCCTTTTTTCTGTTTTTTATTATATTCTTCCAGTATAAAAATCGCAATAAAGAAGGGAAAAAATGTTCTTTCTGTTTTTTCCTTCGCATTTCGACAAATTTTTAGTTGAGTTTCTGGCCAATAACCTTTATCCTAGACTGTGGAACATTTTTTCTGTTATGACGGATAGAATGAGTATAGCTGTAAAACCTATTGGTAGGAAGATCAGAGAAAGGAGAGATTTCATGTCTCTACTCCAAGGAATTTTAACTCGACTTGTTAGTCTACAAGAACAAGCTGAAAGCGGTGAAGTAGCACAACGCTATTTTGAAGTGAACGGTGAGCGCAAATGTAGCGTGAAATTTTTCGATAAAAGTGAAATGTATGAGTTAGAAGTGTATCAACAAGGTGAAAAACCTCAAGTGTATCAATTCGATAATATCGATATGGTTGCAATTGAGATTTACGATATCATTTCTTGATACATATAAAAAAGGTGTTGCCATATGGCAACACCTTTTTTAGTTCTATTACTTTTTAGCATATAGGTATAGGGAGTTTTTATTTTTCCTACAATGGTAATAAAGTGAAATTGTAATCAGTGGGGCTTCTTCGTCCTATACTGAATATTAGTCATCACCAATTGGTTGTTTACAGATAGCAAAAGCGAGATAAAAATAACGAGGAGGTGTGTTGTATGGAACGTTTACCAGTTGTGATTTGTCCTAAATGTCATAATTCTGCTGAGATTATTCATGTATTAACAGCTCAATCGAATCAAAATGTAATTTATACGTGCCAAGTTTGCCATTATGTAATTCGAAATATTGAAACGAATAAAGGATAGGAAGTTATAATTTTTATTTTTGTCCCATACAATGAGAATACGAAAAGTCTGTCTAATTGAAAGGACGTGACTATGTGGCCGGTGAACATACATTTTATAATGTTTCAGAGAGACATTTAAATTTTGATATGGTCTTTAGCCGTATTTGTAGTTTCATTGAAAAGGATCCACGAAATTTATATCGCTTATCCATTGGGACAGACTCACAAGCACATCAAAAGGATACGAGGTTTATTACGGCAATTCATATTCATCGCGTTGGAAAAGGTGCCTGGGGGTGTTTACACCATAAATCAGTGAAAGATAAGCCAGCAACTTTACGTGAGAAAATATATTTAGAAACGCAGTTTAGCCAAGAGATCGCATGCCTATTTACTCCAAATCATATACAAACAATATGGGATTTATTGCATCCATATGCTCAAGATGGGGCTGGATTTATAATGGAAATTCACTTGGATATCGGAAATGATGGTTTAACAAAAGAATTTATTCTAGATATGACAGCGAAAATTCAAGCGATGGGATTAACTGCAAAAATTAAGCCAGATGCTTATGCGGCGTTTAGTTATGCAAATCGATATACGAAATAAAAAACAATTTTTATATATCCTTCACTAAAAACTGAATATTACATCTATTAAATAGGTTGGAAATTATATATAATAAGAGTAACGATGCGAGTATAAGGAGAGGGGTATATGAAAAGGGAATTTGTTTTAACAGAAGAAGAAGAGAGTTTATTACTAGATATTCTATTTCAG
The DNA here is from genome assembly GCF_016483555.1 of Bacillus cereus group sp. N14. Taxonomy (NCBI): domain Bacteria; kingdom Bacillati; phylum Bacillota; class Bacilli; order Caryophanales; family Bacillaceae; genus Bacillus; species Bacillus cereus group sp. N14. The sequence goes on along the minus strand of NZ_JAEHBQ010000001.1, from coordinate 308,732 downwards.
CAAAATTATGCGAGTGAAATTTTATCTGTGGAAATTACAGATATTGAGAATGGCTTAAAACAGACAGATGTGACACAATATAAAAAAATCACAAGGTTATTTTACAGATTAAAAAATAAGGGGTATTAAGCGCTACCGGGATGGTAGTCTTTTTTTTGTGTTGTATGCTAAAATAGCTGTGTAATTTTGTTTTTATTGAAATAAAGTAAGGACAAAATAATAATATGAAAACGCTGTCATAAAATGTGAATAGAGTCGATGATTAAAAGTAGGAAAAAGGGAAAATGGGGGATGTAATATGATTAGTATTCCGAAAGACGAGTTTCAACAAATTTTTGTGAAAGATTTAATGATTTCATCAGAAAAAGTAGCACATGTCCAAATGGGGAATGGTTTAGAGCATGCTTTACTCGTTCTTGTGAAATCTGGATATTCGGCGATACCTGTTTTGGACCCGATGTATAAATTGCATGGGTTAATTAGTACTGCTATGATTTTAGATGGTATGTTAGGGTTAGAACGTATTGAGTTTGAAAGACTTGACGAAATGAAAGTAGAACAGGTGATGAAGGAAGACATTCCGGTTCTTAAGTTAGAAGATTCGTTTGCAAAAGCTTTAGAAATGACAATTGATCATCCTTTTATTTGCGCTGTCAATGAAGATGGGTATTTTGAGGGGATTTTAACACGTCGGGCTATTTTAAAATTGTTGAATAAAAAAGTAAGGCAACATAATCGATAATGTGAGAAAAGTGACTTCATAGAAGCGGAGAAGTCACTTTTTTTCGTGCATATCAGTTGTGTATGTATTATATTTAAAAAGATAAAAAATATAAGAGTATATAGTTAAATTAAGGATGAAAAGCTTATTGAGATAAGGTGTATGGAAGCTAAGGAAAGAGGGAGAAAGTTGCAAATTGATGATTTTCAAATGATGGTTGTGTTAGCTCAGGAATCGAATATGAGAAAAGCGGCGGAACGTTTATTTGTTTCACAACCTGCGCTTAGTCAACGATTACAATCTATGGAGAAACAATGGGGAATGAAGTTTTTTATTCGCTCACAAAAAGGATTGACAATTACACCTGAAGGGGAAAAAGTCGCAAATTATGCAAAAGAAATGCTACAAAAGGAAGAGGATATTAAAAGTGAGCTAGCTGTTTTTAGAACAGAAACTCACGGAACGTTAAAAATAGCTGTTGCATCAGTTATTGGTCAATATTGGCTTCCTCCTGTTTTGAAGAAGTTTGTACATAAATACCCTTCTGTGAAAATATCGCTGTTTACTGGCTGGAGTAGTGAAGTGCAAAAGCAATTTTATGAAGGAGACGTTCATGTTGCTATATTGAGAGGAACACAAGAATATAAAGGTCAGAAGCAACAATTATTTGAAGATGAACTTTATTTAGTGGATAAAGAAATAAAAGATATTACGATGTTAAAAGAAACAAATAGACCTTTTATTCAATTTAAAAGTGATTCGACTTATTATGGACAAATACAAAATTGGTGGTATGGTTTATTTTCTAATCCACCTAAGAGAACAATTGTGGTTGATCAAATTGAGACTTGCAAACAACTCGTTTTAAATGGTATAGGTTATGCTCTTCTACCTTCTACCGTTTTAAAAGAAGTACAGGAAAATATGTATAAAACACCTGTTCAATTAACGAGAGAAACATGGTTATTGACGAGTGAATCGGCCAGACAATTGAAGCAAGTAAGGGCATTTTTAGAAATTATAGAAGAAATTCAAATGGAAAAATAGGATTATTATCTTGCTACTCGCTCTATCGTTTGGTAGAGTAACATTATAAATGGATTTAGGAGGCAACAAGAATGAAAATGATGGACGCTAACGAAATTATTTCGTTTATTCAAAAAAGTGAAAAGAAAACTCCTGTAAAGGTATACATAAAAGGGGATTTAAAAGAAGTAACATTCCCTGAAACGGTACAAGCATTTGTAAATAAAAAGTCTGGTGTATTATTTGGAGAATGGTCTGAAATTAAGACAATTCTTGATGAAAATAGCAAGCACATTGTTGATTACGTTGTTGAAAATGACCGTCGTAATTCTGCAATTCCAATGCTTGATTTAAAAGGTATTAAAGCTCGTATTGAGCCAGGCGCGATTATTCGTGATCACGTTGAAATCGGCGACAACGCTGTTATTATGATGAATGCAACAATTAATATCGGTGCTGTAATTGGTGAAGGTACTATGATTGACATGAACGCGGTACTTGGTGGACGTGCAACTGTTGGTAAGAACTGTCACGTAGGTGCAGGTGCAGTACTTGCAGGTGTTATTGAGCCGCCTTCAGCAAAACCAGTTATCGTTGAAGATGATGTTGTAATTGGTGCAAACGTAGTTGTGTTAGAGGGAGTTACAGTAGGTAAGGGTGCAGTTGTAGCAGCAGGAGCTGTTGTAACAGAAGATGTACCTCCATATACAGTTGTTGCCGGTACTCCAGCACGTGTAATTAAAGAGATTGATGAGAAGACAAAAGCAAAAACTGAAATTAAACAAGAGCTTCGTCAATTAAACCCAGAGAAATAAACACAAAAAAGCGTAAGAGCATAACAGGCTCTTGCGCTTTTTATAGATAGAGGTGCAAAAATGGCAGTAAGCAAATTCGTTCAAATTCGTAGAGACTTACACAAAATACCGGAAATTGGATTTAAAGAGTGGAAAACACAACAGTATATTTTAGATTACATAGGAACGCTTTCGAATGAATATGTGGAAGTGAAAGTATGGAAAACGGGTGTCATTGTTAAAGTAAATGGAAAAAATCCAGAAAAAATTATCGGTTATCGCGCAGATATAGACGGTTTACCAATTACCGAAGAAACTGGATATGAGTTTGCTTCTATTCATGAAGGAATGATGCATGCATGTGGACACGATTTGCATACAACAATCGGTTTAGGCCTTCTAACAGCAGCTGTAACAGAAAGAATAGATGATGACCTTGTGTTTCTATTCCAACCAGCTGAAGAAGGGCCAGGAGGGGCTCTTCCTATGTTAGAGAGTGAAGAGTTAAAAGAATGGAAGCCAAATATAATTCTTGGTCTTCATATTGCACCTGAATACGCTGTAGGAACAATTGCCACAAAAGAGGGGCTATTATTTGCAAATACATCAGAGTTATATGTTGATTTGAAAGGGAAAGGTGGACATGCAGCCTACCCGCATACTGCAAATGATATGATTGTAGCAGCAAGTCACCTTGTTACACAACTTCAATCCGTTATTAGTCGTAATGTGAATCCTCTTGATAGTGCAGTGATTACAATCGGAAAAATAACAGGTGGTACAGTTCAAAATATCATAGCAGAAAAGTCTCGGTTAGAAGGAACGATCCGAACGTTATCAGTGGAATCAATGAGGCGTGTTAAAAGTAGGATTGAGGCAATTGTTGCAGGTATAGAAGCTTCCTTCCAATGTGAAGCTATTATTGACTATGGAGCGATGTATCATCAAGTATATAACCATGAAGTATTAACGAGAGAGTTTATGCAGTTTGTAAGTGAACAAACTGATATGAATGTAATTACATGTACTGAGGCAATGACAGGGGAAGATTTTGGTTATATGCTTCAAGAGATTCCTGGATTTATGTTTTGGCTTGGTGTAAATTCAGAATATGGTTTACACCATGCAAAATTAAAACCAGATGAAGAGGTTATTGAGAAAGCTATCGCATTTTTAGATCAATATGTAAAGTGGAAAGGAACTAGAAAGTAAACTCGCTCGCCAACTTTGCAAAAACTTACAGTGGGTACTTATTAGTTCCAAGACGAAAACATCTTTCATATTTGTTTTGGATACACATTGGCATACAAATGGATAAAGTAATGAGCAGCGGTTTTGAGCCGCTGCTCATTATTCATTATCGCTTATTGAGAAGATGATTAGTTAACTAGCTTATATATGTTTACATTTCGTGTAGAAAGTGTGTAAAATCAAGGTGAAACATAGAAAAAAGGGTGGGGAATTACGTGCAAATTAGCAGTGCAATGTTGTGTTTCGTCTTATATGCGTATGTTATTATTGCGGCGGTGTATTTTGGGATAAGTTTTTATGCCTACCGTTTAGTAGATAATCATGAATATGACGAAACTTATAGATGGGTGAAAAGATATTTATCACCTGTATTAGAAATTATGAATGGGTTTGTGCTCTTTTTATTTATTGGATTAATTGCTTTCTCGACGAGTTTAGTAGGGAATAAAACGACATTATTTGTACTAGGTATCATTATTTTTATGTTGTTAGGGATACGGATTGGTAACACAGTGTTTTGGAATGAAAGAAAAGTAGATGGTTGGACTGGAATGTTAATCCCGTGTATGTTAGCGGCTATCGTGACAAACATAGAGCATGAGTATTATCAATTACATTTTTGGCTTATTATCGTTTTAACAATTCTTTCAGTTTTGTACATAAGTACGGTAGTACTCACATACATTGCACATGAAAAAGGTGATGTTAAAGGAACACGCTTCTTTAGAGGGCGAGCATTATTTTGGAGTGTGCCAACGATGGCTGTTATAGGAATTATTGCGATATTAGTAAATGGGTATCAATTTACTAATTGGCAACTGTTTTTAGAAAATTGGTGGATTTTCATCATTTCGTTTATCGCTTTTTTAGGTGCAACACATTATTTATTCCATCAACATCATTATATATTGGCATTGCTATTCGCATTTACACAACTATTATTTGCTTTCTTCGGACAAGAAACGTTATTATTCGTTTTTGAAACATTTAGTTCATTTGGAAATATATTTGTATTTGGTATGTTAATTTTCAGTATCGCATTTTATTTACAACAGTATTTTTATATGCAAAAACAAAAATAAGAATGATATACAGGTTTTTGTAGCAAATCTAAAGTATGTTACAATAAAAATACATAGTATTCGATGTTATTGGAGGAATCCCTGTGGGTGAAAAAGAGAAAGAATTTGCTGTCATTGGGCTTGGACGTTTTGGTGGAAGCATTTGCCGAGAACTCGCTCAATTAGGTATGGAAGTAATGGCAATTGATTCAGATGAGGATAAAATTAATGAGTTTGCAAATATAGCTTCACATGCTGTAATTGCAGATTCAACAGATGAGATGGTATTAAAAAGTCTTGGTATTCGTAATTTTGATCATGTAGTCGTTGCTATTGGAGATAATTTAAATTCAAGTATTTTAACAACATTAATTTTGAAAGAATTAGGTGTAAAAAATATTACTGTAAAAGCTCAAAATGATTACCATGAAAAAGTGTTAAGTAAAATAGGGGCAGACCACATTGTGCATCCTGAGCGTGATATGGGAAAAAGGATTGCTAATAATATTGCATCAAGTAATGTATTAGACTATCTTGAGCTTTCAGATGAGCATAGTATTGTAGAGATTATTGCAAATAAAAAAATTGATGGTCATTCTTTAATCGAATTAGATATTCGTGCGAAGTTTGGATTGAATATTGTAGCGATTAAACGTGGTAAAGAAGTTATTGTATCTCCTCGAGCTACGGAAAATATTCAAGCGGGAGATATATTAATTGTAATTGGTCATGACGATGAAGTAGATCGTTTTAAACACTTTTTAAGATAAGAAAAAAGGACAATACCACGAAGGTATTGTCCTTTTTCTTATATTTCCATAATGATTGGTAAAATCATTGGGCGACGTTTTGTTTTCTCATATAGGAATGGTGCTAATGTATCTGTAATTTCATTTTTAATTTCAGACCATTGTGTTGTTTTACGCTCCATTACTTTTTCTAAATGAGTTGTAATTAATGTTTGAGCATCATTAATTAAATCACTACTTTCGCGCATATACACGAAACCACGTGAGATAATATCAGGTCCTGCTGCAACTTTAAACTCTTTCATATCAATGCTTACAACTACAATAACAAGTCCTTCTTCAGAAAGAATACGACGATCGCGTAATACGATATTACCGATATCTCCAATACCATTTCCGTCAATATAGACAGATCCAGATGGTATTTTACCAGCTACGCTTGCTTCATCAGAACGAAGAGCAAGAACATCTCCATTATCCATGATGAAACAGTTTTCTTCTGGAATACCACAATCGTTTGCTAACTTCATATGCATACGTTGCATGCGATATTCACCATGAATTGGCATGAAATACTTCGGTTTAATTAGACGAAGCATTAGTTTTTGTTCTTCTTGTCCACCGTGTCCACTCGTATGAATGTTTGACAGTTTCCCGTGGATTACATCAGCACCAGCACGATACAACATGTTAATTGTACGGCTTACACTAATTGTATTACCAGGGATTGGTGAAGAAGAGAAAACAACTGTGTCGCCAGGAATGATTTGAATTTGACGATGAGTACCATTAGCAATACGTGAAAGTGCTGCCATTGGCTCACCTTGACTACCTGTACATAAAATAACAACTTTATTAGCCGGTAGGCGGTTTAGTTGAGCTGTATCTATGAATGTATCCTTCGGACAGCGAATATAACCAAGGTTTTGTCCGATTTCAATCGCCGCTTCCATACTGCGACCGAACACAGCCACTTTACGATTGTTTTCAACAGCCGCTTCAACAACTTGTTGTAGACGATGGATATTTGATGCAAAGGTTGCAAAGATAATACGACCTTCTACTTTGCGGAAAATATCTTGAATACTATCACCAACACGGCGCTCAGACATTGTAAAGTTTGGAACTTCACTGTTTGTACTGTCAGATAAGAGACAAAGTACGCCGTCTTTTCCGATTTCAGCCATTTTTGTTAAGTCCGCTGGTTCACCGACTGGTGTGAAATCAAATTTGAAATCGCCAGTATGAACAACTTGTCCTTGAGGTGTTTTCACAACAACTCCGTATGAATCTGGGATACTGTGAGTTGTACGGAAGAAGGAAACAGATGTCTTTTTAAATTTAATAACATCATCTTCTTGAATTTCATAAAGTTTTGCTTTACGAAGTAATCCGTGCTCTTCTAATTTGTTTTTGATTAGTGCAATTGCTAATTTTCCGCCATAAATCGGGATGTTTACTTGACGTAATAAGTAAGGAATTCCACCGATATGATCTTCGTGACCATGTGTAATGAATAATCCTTTAATTTTATCTTCGTTTCGCACAAAATAAGTGTAATCTGGTATTACATAATCGATTCCGAGGAGTTCGTCTTCTGGAAATTTAATTCCAGCATCAATAATAATAATTTCATCTTGAAATTGAACAGCATATGTATTTTTACCGATTTCACCAAGTCCACCTAAAGCAAAAACGGCTGCTTGATCATTCTTTAGAAATTTCATATGACTATACGATTTCCGCTAATGTTAAATCAGCGTTTTCTTTTTCATATTCAAGATGAGCACCAGTAACAGACTGAACGAACTCGATATTATATGCGAACTTATTTAATTTCTTACGAACATCCTTTTCAGACGTAGCCTCTAAATATAAAACTTTTGTATTTTCACGTACTGGAACCTCAGTCAATTTTACTTGATAAAATACTTTAAAAATCATTTGGAAAACCTCTCCTTGTCTATGTTTTGCATTATCTGTTACTTATTATAAAGCAAACAGTCACGATTTTCATGTTTTTTCGAATGAGAATGAAGAAAAAGCCCGAAATGGGCACAATTTAAGCGATTGTCTTTTTACGGACTAGATCTTTTAAATAACGCTTGAGCTTTTTCTTCAGCTTCTTCAGCATGATTACTCCTTCCTTTCCTTATTTTAAACATGCATATTACTAGTGAAAACTCCGTCTCTGATATAAGAAAGAAGACAAAAGTGAATGTTGAATCTTGTCCTTTCTCATACAGGGAAAGTTATTCTATAGTAACGATTAGTAGCCGTTAGTTATAGGTATAGTATGAGAAAGAATAGAAAAGAAAATTCATACGAACAAGTATCCACATTTTTTACTAATATATATATGCAGGTTTCATAAATAAGGTCAGAAAGTGAACGCTTTCTTCACAGATGTTTAATATGTTATACTTTTTTTTAGAATTTGAAAAGTGATAATCAAAATAGGAATATAGAGTAACGGAAAGGATTTTGACAAATGAATGATAAAATTGTCTTTTTTGATATTGATGGAACATTATTAGATCACGATAAGAAGATTCCGCAATCTACACGAGATGCAGTAAGACATTTACAAGAAAAAGGTGTGCATGTAGCAATTGCGACAGGACGTGCGCCATTTATGTTTGAAGATATTCGTGAGGAACTCAATATACATAATTATGTTAGCTTTAATGGACAGTACGTTGTATTTGAAGATGAGGTAATATTTAATAACCCGTTACATCCAGCTGCCTTACATAAGTTTACTCAGTTTGCAAAACAAGAAGGATATCCACTTGTATATCTGGATCATCAAGAAATGAGAGCATCAGTAGAATATCATGATTATGTGAAAGAAGGTTTTGGAAGCTTAAACTTTGAACATCCGGCATATGAACCTGATTTCTATGAGAAACGTAATATTTATCAAACACTTCTTTTCTGTGAAGTGAATGAAGAAGAAAAGTTTATTAATCATTACCCAGACTTTCATTTTATTCGCTGGCATGCATATTCAATGGATATTATTCCGAATGGTGGTTCGAAGGCAAAAGGAATTGAGAAATTTATTGAAAAATTAGGATTTACCCGTGAACAAGTGTATGCATTTGGAGATGGCTTAAATGATTTAGAAATGATCGAAGCAGTTGGGACAGGTATTGTGATGGGGAATGGTCACGAAGACTTGAAAAAACTTGCAAATCATGTGACAAAGGATGTTAGTGAAGACGGCATATATCATGGCTTAAAATGGGCTGGATTGCTATAAGTGAATATGGAACCCATTTCATATAAAAAAGGCGGAAGATTAACTCCCGCCTTTTTTTATTATCGCTCTAGAGGTTTTGAATCGTCAGGAGCAGCAAATGGATTTTCTTTATTAATGTGGTCATAGAACATAACACCATTTAAATGGTCAATCTCATGCTGAAATACAATTGCTGGTAAACCTTTTAAACGTAATTTTACTTCTTCGCCGTTGATAGATGTTGCTTTCACTGTAATTCTTGTGTAACGAGGGACATAACCAGGTACTTCGCGGTCTACTGATAGACAGCCTTCCCCGCTTTGTAAATATGTACGTTCAACAGAATGACTAATGATTTTGGGGTTGAATAATGCATGACTATATAACGTACCGTCAGTATCAGTTACATGAACCGCAATCATTTTCTTTGAAATACCGATTTGTGGAGCTGCTAATCCGATTCCAGGGCGTAAACTATATTTTTCAGCCATTTCAGGATCTTGGCTATTTATTACAAATTCAATCATTTCTTTAAGGGTAGTTGTATCTTCTTCGCTCGCCGGTATTGATACCTCTTCTGCAACGTTTCGCAAAATAGGATCTCCTTCGCGAATTACATCTTTCATTGTAAGCATATGTAATCTCTCCTTTCTTCTTTAGTCTACCAAAGGAGATGGAAAAAGTCATCGACAAGTAGGGAAGCGCTTTGGAAAGCGTTCTACTATAGAATATTTATGTATGTAATAAAAAGAAAAGACGGCAAAGCCGTCTGTTTCTTCCATAGTTGTTTCATTTTACATTAGCGAATGCAAGCAGCACCAACGATAATTAAAAGAATAAACAACACAACGATTAAGGCGAAGCCGCGTCCAGACCCGCCACAAGAACCGCCATAACCGTAGGAAGGATTTGAACAAGTTGGATAGCAATATGAGTATCCGTACATGAGATGACCTCCTTTATCATTTCCCGCTAACACTGCGGTTACTATAATGTATGGAGGGAAGGATAGAAATGTATGGGTAATTACCTATAAAAGGAAGAAGAGTTTGTATATTTTTGCTAAGAAGAGAGAAAAACTAAAGAGAATTAAATCGTTTACATATTATTCTAAGAGAAAAAATAAGTTGAAAAGGGAATAATATAACAGTAGGTTAATGCTTACTAATACAGATGTGAAAAATAAAAACACGTTTGTGTAGAAGAAACCTGCAGATTATTTATAAAAAAACGTAACCAAAGTAATTGACATCGTAATTAGAATAGTTGTAAACTAAAAAACGTGATCAAGATTGTATTAATATGTTTCTGAAAAAACATTAGTACAGATTGTTAGGTACACAAAATTATTCTCAACCGACAGATAAATTTGTTGGTTTACATTGTTGCGTTTTCAGTCTAGCTAATAGATAGTGAAAGCGTTTCAGAATATGGTTCAAGAGAGGAAGAGGTGAACGGAATGGGTACTAAAACAAAAAAGACCCTATTTAATGTTGATGAGCAAATGAAAGCTATCGCAGCTCAATTTGAGACATTACAAATTTTAAATGAAAAAGGCGAAGTTGTGAATGAAGCAGCTATGCCTGAATTATCTGATGATCAATTAAAAGAATTAATGCGCCGTATGGTGTATACTCGCGTACTAGATCAACGTTCTATTTCTTTAAACCGTCAAGGACGTTTAGGTTTCTACGCACCAACAGCTGGACAAGAGGCTTCTCAATTAGCAAGTCATTTCGCACTTGAAGCAGAAGATTTCATCTTACCAGGATATCGTGATGTGCCACAATTAGTATGGCACGGTTTACCATTATACCAAGCATTCTTATTCTCTCGTGGACATTTCATGGGTAACCAAATGCCTGAGAATGTAAATGCACTTGCTCCACAAATCATTATCGGTGCGCAAATCATCCAAACTGCTGGTGTTGCGTTAGGTATGAAACTACGTGGTAAAAAATCTGTTGCAATTACTTACACTGGTGACGGTGGTGCTTCACAAGGTGACTTCTACGAAGGTATGAACTTTGCGGGTGCATTCAAAGCTCCAGCAATCTTCGTTGTACAAAACAACCGTTATGCAATCTCTACTCCAGTAGAAAAGCAATCTGCAGCTAAAACTGTAGCACAAAAAGCAGTAGCAGCAGGTATTTACGGAATTCAAGTAGACGGTATGGATCCATTAGCTGTATACGCAGCAACTGCTTTCGCTCGTGAGCGTGCAGTAAACGGCGAAGGCCCTACTTTAATCGAGACTTTAACATTCCGTTACGGTCCACATACAATGGCTGGTGATGACCCAACTCGTTACCGTACAAAAGATATCGAGAACGAATGGGAACAAAAAGATCCAATCGTACGCTTCCGTGCATTCTTAGAAAACAAAGGCCTATGGTCTCAAGAAGTTGAAGAGAAAGTAATCGAAGAAGCAAAAGAAGATATCAAACAAGCAATTGCTAAGGCTGACCAAGCTCCAAAACAAAAAGTTACTGATTTAATGGAAATCATGTACGAAAAAATGCCTTACAACTTAGCTGAACAATATGAAATTTACAAAGAAAAGGAGTCGAAGTAAGCCATGGCTCAAATGACAATGATTCAAGCAATCACTGATGCTTTACGCGTTGAAATGAAAAATGACCCTAACGTACTTGTGTTTGGTGAAGACGTTGGTGTAAACGGCGGTGTATTCCGTGCTACTGAAGGTTTACAAGCTGAATTCGGTGAAGATCGTGTAATGGATACTCCACTTGCAGAGTCTGGTATTGGTGGACTTGCAGTTGGACTTGCATTAGAAGGCTTCCGTCCAGTTCCAGAAATCCAATTCTTCGGTTTCATTTATGAAGTAATGGATTCAGTTTCTGGTCAATTAGCTCGTATGCGTTACCGTTCTGGTGGACGTTGGACTGCTCCAGTAACAATTCGTTCTCCATTCGGTGGCGGTGTTCATACTCCTGAACTACATGCTGATAGCTTAGAAGGATTAGTGGCTCAACAACCTGGTCTAAAAGTTGTTATTCCATCTACTCCATACGATGCAAAAGGTCTTTTAATCTCTGCGATTCGTGACAACGATCCAGTTATCTACTTAGAGCATATGAAATTGTACCGTTCATTCCGTCAAGATGTACCAGAAGGCGATTACACAATTGATTTAGGTAAAGCTGATATCAAACGTGAAGGTACAGATGTATCTGTTATCGCTTACGGTGCTATGGTTCATGCTGCATTAAAAGCTGCTGAAGAACTTGAAAAAGAAGGTATCTCTTTAGAGGTAGTTGACTTACGTACAGTTCAACCATTAGATATCGAAACAATCATCGCTTCTGTTGAAAAAACAGGCCGCGTAGTTGTAGTTCAAGAAGCACAAAAACAAGCTGGTATTGCAGCTAACGTTGTAGCGGAAATTAACGACCGTGCAATCTTAAACTTAGAAGCTCCAGTTGTACGTGTTGCAGCTGCTGATACAGTATTCCCATTCTCTCAAGCTGAGAGCGTATGGTTACCAAACCATAAAGATATTGTTGAAGCTGTTAACAAAGTAATGAACTTCTAATTTTTAGCTTTTCATGTGCAAAAGAAATCAGCACATGCTGGTTTCTTTTGTACATATTCCATAATAATGAAATGAATCAGGGGGCTGAATTCCGTGGCATTTGAATTTAAACTACCAGATATCGGTGAAGGTATCCACGAAGGTGAAATCGTAAAATGGTTTATTAAACCAGGCGATGAAGTAAACGAAGACGATGTACTTCTTGAAGTACAAAATGATAAAGCAGTAGTAGAAATCCCTTCTCCTGTTAAAGGTAAAGTACTTGAAGTACTTGTAGAAGAAGGAACAGTTGCAATTGTAGGAGATACATTAATTAAATTTGATGCTCCTGGATACGAAAACCTTAAATTTAAAGGTGACGATCATGATGCAGCTCCAAAAGCTGAAGAAGCAGCAGTAGAAGCTCCAGCAGCGGAAGCTACTCCAGCAGCAACTGCAGAAGTAGTAAATGAGCGCGTAATCGCTATGCCATCTGTTCGTAAATATGCTCGTGAAAACGGCGTAGACATTCATAAAGTAGCTGGTTCTGGTAAGAACGGCCGTATCGTAAAAGCTGACATCGATGCATTTGCAAATGGTGGACAAGCAGTAGCAGCAACTGAGGCTCCAGCAGCAGTAGAAGCTACTCCAGCAGCAGCGAAAGAAGAAGCACCAAAAGCACAACCAATCCCAGCTGGTGAATATCCAGAAACTCGTGAGAAAATGAGTGGTATCCGTAAAGCGATTGCTAAAGCAATGGTTAACTCTAAGCATACAGCTCCTCACGTAACATTAATGGATGAAGTAGATGTAACAGAACTTGTTGCTCACCGTAAGAAGTTCAAAGCTGTTGCAGCTGACAAAGGTATTAAATTAACTTACCTTCCATACGTTGTTAAAGCTTTAACATCTGCATTACGTGAATACCCAATGTTAAACACTTCTTTAGATGATGCTTCTCAAGAAGTAGTTCATAAACATTACTTCAACATCGGTATCGCAGCTGATACAGACAAAGGTCTATTAGTACCAGTTGTTAAAGATACAGATCGCAAGTCTATCTTCACTATTTCTAACGAGATCAATGATCTTGCTGGTAAAGCACGTGACGGTCGTTTAGCTCCGGCTGAAATGAAAGGTGCTTCTTGCACAATTACAAACATTGGTTCTGCAGGTGGACAATGGTTCACTCCAGTTATCAATCACCCAGAAGTAGCAATCCTTGGTATCGGCCGTATCGCTGAGAAGCCAGTTGTGAAAAACGGTGAAATCGTTGCAGCTCCAGTATTAGCATTATCTCTAAGCTTTGACCATCGTTTAATTGACGGCGCAACTGCTCAAAAAGCATTAAACCAAATTAAACGTCTATTGAATGACCCACAATTATTAGTAATGGAGGCGTAATAACAATGGTAGTAGGAGATTTCCCAATTGAATTAGATACAGTCGTTGTTGGTGCAGGTCCTGGTGGATACGTTGCGGCAATTCGTGCAGCACAATTAGGTCAAAAGGTAGCAATTATCGAAAAAGCTAACCTTGGTGGCGTATGCTTAAACGTTGGATGTATTCCTTCAAAAGCGTTAATCAATGCAGGTCATCGTTATGAGAATGCAATGCATTCTGATGACATGGGTATCACTGCAGAGAACGTAAAAGTTGACTTTACAAAAGTTCAAGAATGGAAAAACGGCGTAGTTAAGAAATTAACTGGCGGTGTTGAAGGCCTTCTTAAAGGTAACAAAGTTGAAATCATTCGCGGTGAAGCTTACTTCGTAGATGCTAATACATTACGCGTAATGACTGAAGATGCAGCACAAACGTATACGTTTAAAAATGCTGTTCTTGCAACTGGTTCTACACCAATCGAAATTCCAGGATTCAAATACTCTAAACGTGTTATCAACTCTACAGGTGCTTTAAGCTTACCTGAAATTCCTAAAAAACTTGTTGTAATCGGCGGCGGTTACATCGGTATGGAATTAGGAACTGCATATGCTAACTTCGGTACAGAAGTTACTGTAGTAGAAGCTGGCGACGAAATCTTAGCTGGTTTCGAAAAAGCTATGAGCTCTGTTGTTAAACGTGCTCTTCAAAAGAAAGGTAACGTAAATATCCATACAAAAGCTATGGCTAAAGGCGTTGAAGAAACAGAAACTGGCGTAAAAGTTAGCTTTGAAGTTAAAGGTGAAATCCAAACTGTAGAAGCAGATTACGTATTAGTAACTGTAGGTCGTCGTCCAAACACTCAAGAAATTGGTCTTGAGCAAGTTGGAGTTAAAATGACTGACCGCGGCATCATCGAAATCGATGAGCAATGTCGTACAAACGTATCAAACATCTATGCAATCGGTGATATCGTTCCTGGACCACCATTAGCTCACAAAGCTTCTTACGAAGGTAAAGTAGCTGTTGAAGCAATTAGTGGCCATGCATCAGCAATCGATTACATCGGAATTCCTGCAGTATGCTTCACTGATCCTGAATTAGCATCTGTTGGTTACACTAAGAAACAAGCTGAAGAAGCAGGAATGACAGTAGCTGTATCTAAGTTCCCATTCGCTGCTAACGGTCGTGCATTATCATTAAACAGCACTGACGGTTTCCTACAACTTGTAACACGTAAAGAAGATGGTCTTCTTGTAGGTGCTCAAGTTGCAGGTGCAGGCGCTTCTGATATTATCTCTGAGATTGGTTTAGCTATCGAAGCTGGAATGACAGCAGAAGATATCGCTCAAACAATCCACGCTCACCCAACATTAGGTGAGATCACAATGGAAGCAGCTGAAGTTGCTCTTGGAATGCCAATTCACATTGTAAAATAATTTAAGTAATGAAAATAACCCCGCTCTTATTTAAAGAGAGGGGTTATTTTTATTTTAATAAAATGGCTTGCAAGGTCTTTATGTGTACTTGTCGAATGAATATATAATACTTTAAATGAATCGTTAGAACATATGTTAATTCAAAAGTAGTATATATGCTTTCGTATAATATGTAATTGATTCAAACTTAATCCCATATATTAATAAAATAGAGCATGTCAAAGGAGAAGGTTCCATGAGAATATTACATGTTATATTTTATCATTTTTTATTATGGAGTGGTTTTTCCGTAGTATTATCATTGTCAAATGGTGATAAGTTGCATTACAAAGTAATGCTATTCTTTGTATTTCTTTATTTAGCATATGTGATCGCATATTTTGTATTGCACATCAGAAAGCAGGCATTATTCCTTACGTGTTCAAATTGCATACTTTTTTTAATTGTATATTCTATTTTTTAAATTAACGTTTATAGAAATACATTGTTCTTCCATTAAATAATTGTAATTCTCCTTCTAATTTCTTCGCTAGAAAACGGCAAAATTCATTTGCTTTTCCTTTATCACCAAATGTTGCATTAGGTGGTAAAGAAATCTGAATAAAAGATTGTTCCTTTTCTATACCAACACCAACATATATGGAGTCATATCGATCGTGAGTAGCTTGTAGTTTTAATGTTGTTGCTGATGTATCTAAAATTTCATAAGGAAAAGCGGTATTTGTATAAGCGTAATTAATTTGAACACCAGTTTTGGAAGTAACTGTTTTATAGCACTGAAAAAGTTGTTTTATATCATCTGTTGAAACAGTTTGTTGATTGGATTTAGGTACAAGCGTAATAAAGGCATGTTGCATATAAGTTCCTCCTAACTTAGTAGAATACTATCATTCTACATCCTACTGAATTTTTTGACAATTAAAAGGAGTATTCCTTTTTTTGTTTAATATACTAATGAAAGGTGATGTAGAAAGGTGGAAACCGATGTTTGAAAAATTGTATGATGAGCATGAAAGTGTGAAGGTACGATTTTTGGGGTTTATGACACATGATACTCGTTATGATTTTGGTGTTATTTATACAAATATGTTTTTTGGAAAGCCACTCATTGTTTGTATGCAAACAGGAAGGTCTACTTTACTTGGAAGAGATGATGTAGAGAATGTGCAACATATACAGGAAGTTTTTAAATTAGGGTCAGAAGAGGAAGCAGCAGAGTTAGCTCAGTTTTTTAAATTTTTAGTCCCATCTACTTCTTTGCATGCGGAATATGAAGAATAATTAATGTAAAACAGTCGTACGTATAAATATGGCTGTTTTTTTGTTTGAATATCGCATACTAATTTAAATTAAAAATATTTAATGTGTTATACTAAAAACCTATTGACGTAAAAAGTATAACATATTAAAATAAAGACAGAAAGTTAAGCGGTTACAAAAGTTTTTGGGATTATAAACTTAGGAGGAAATGAAAAATGGGAACGATCGTATGTCAAGATTGTGAAGGTACAATTGCACACTTCGAGGATGAGAAAGTAACGGTACTTTACGGGAAATGTGGATCTTGCGGATGTGATCACACAGAGCATACAAAAGCCCAATAATTGATAGGAAATGGACAGCTAAAAGTTTTTAGGACCATAAACTTAGGGGGAAATGAAAAATGGGAACAATCGTATGCCAAGTATGTGAAGGAACAATCGGACATTTTGAAGATGAAAAAACGACAGTGCTTTACGGAAAATGTGGTACAAATTGTGACTGTGCTAATAGAGACAAGGCGAAAGCTTAATTATAAATAAGTAGATTATTATTAAAACTCAGGGGGAAATGAAAAATGGGAACAATCGTATGCCAAGTATGTGAAGGAACAATCGGACATTTTGAAGATGAAAAATCAACAGTACTATACGGAAAATGTGGATCTCATTGCGAATGTGACCATAAAGAACATACAAAAGCTTAAATAAGAAGAAGCGCCTACATATATATGTAGGCGCTTTTTTAATAAATTGTAGTTGTATGGCCAACTGTTGCAACGATTGCATCATCTCTAATTGGAATAAATCCTATCGATGTCTGTGGAGTGCTAGGAGAGGCGTAGTGGCTCATGAGACGGCTATCAATACGGGTAATAGTATCGGTCAAGAAAGCTGAAATAAAAGCGTAAGGGACTCGTCGTTCATTTAATGAGTATATAATTTCCTCTTTTGTTTTTACACCTACGCCATGTCCGTAAAAAAAGAAATTTCCTAGATAGATTGTATTTTCTCCTTGCCACTCGATCGTAGCTGGATTCACTTGTGGATTTTTAAAATAAACGAGATCACCTGGAACAAGATCGCCACCCGTTTTTGTTATGAGCTTTAAATCTTGATCGTAGTCCCACGTATAAAGTAAAAGGTTTGCAAAGAGACGGTTGAAAGTTTCTTCCTCATATAATGATAGTAAAGCTTTGTAAAAAATAATGATCATAGCGGTGGCGCATTCAGTTCCATATAGTTTTCCGTTTTTGAAAATATCTTGTATGGCAATGGAAGGGGGTATGTTTGGTAGTAGCTCGAACCCTCCAAGTGGTGTTCTTTTCCAATACTGGGGGTTGCAAAAGGATTGTTGAAATGTGCGAAACTGAAATCCACTTTGAAAAAGTTCTAATGCAGAAGTAATAATATTCACTCGCAAATTTAGATCAAAGCTGAGTTCATCAGATGTTCGGAAGGAATAAATTTCTTGATTTCCTGCCATTATCGATAAAATTTGTTGTTTCTCAGCTGCAAATGGCTCATATTCATTTGTGATATAAGGATGTACAATAGAACGGCCTATTACAATCATAATAGTATCCCCACCTATACGTTACATTACTTAATATCGTATGGGAAAAGAGAAAAAGGGTGAAAGAAAAGCCTATCAACTGATAGGCTTGTACTCTTTAATCACACGTAATGTTTGTAATGTCATATCTTCAGGACCTTGTACAGGTAAACCTGCTTCTAAGTTTTTACGAATATACTCTAAGTTATCTTGTGTAATAATTTCCCCCGGAGTAAAGATTGGAATCCCTGGCGGATAAACCATAACGAAATCAGCTATAATACGACCTGCTGCATTTTCAAACGGAATGACTTCTGTTTCCGAATAAAAAGCATCTCGAGGAGAAAGTGCTAGCACTGGAATTTCTGGAATTTCTACTTGTATTTGAACACCTTTATCGGCTTTATTTCTAAATGTTGCTGCTAAATCTTGTAATGCTGCAATAAGTGTATTTGTCTCACTTTCTGTATCCCCAAAAGTGACAAGACATAGTATGTTGTATAAATCTGAGAGTTCTACTTCAATGTTATATTGCTCTCTAAGCCATACTTCAGCCTGATGGCCTGTAATACCTAAATCTTTTACAGATACAATTATCTTTGTAGGATCGTAGTTAAAAGTAGCATCCGTACCTAGCATTTCTTTCCCAGGACAGTAAAGATCCTCAATAGCATTAATAGCATCACGAACTTGTTCCGCTAATTGTATTGTTTGTTCTATGAGTGCTGTTCCTTCTGTAGCAAGACGTTTTCTAGCAACATCTAGGGATGCTAACAAGATGTAAGAAGTTGATGTCGTCGTAAGCATGCTAATAATAGATTGAACATGTTTAACGTTCACAAGGCCTTCCTTCACGTTAAGAATAGAACTTTGCGTTAAAGATCCTCCTAATTTGTGAACACTTGTTGCTGCCATATCTGCACCGGCTTGCATCGCTGACATCGGCAATTCATCGTGAAAATGAATATGAACTCCATGAGCCTCATCAACTAGTACAGGGATATCATAAGAATGCGCTAATTGGACAATCTGTTCTAAGTCCGCAGCAAAGCCAAAGTATGTTGGATTAATAACAAGTAAGCCTTTCGCATCTGAATGCTCTTCAAGTGCCTTTTTGACAGATTGAATTGTGATTCCGTGTGAAATACCAAGTGTTGGATCGATTTCAGGATGCATGAAAATCGGTTTTGCACCTGAGAAAATAATAGCTGACATTACTGATTTATGCACGTTTCGTGGCACTAGGATTTTGTCACCAGGACCGCACACGCTCATCACCATTGTCATTATTGCACCACTTGTACCTTGAATAGAAAAGAAAGTATGATCTGCACCAAATGCAGCGGCTGCTAAATCTTGTGCTTCTTTAATCATACCTTTCGGATGATGTAAATCATCGAGCGGCGCAATATTAATTAAATCAATTGCTAATGCATTATGCCCAATAAATTCGCGAAATGTAGGATCCATGCCCTGTCCTTTTTTGTGACCAGGAATATGGAATTGAATTGGATTTCGCTTACTGTGCTCAACTAAAGCGGTAAACAATGGTGTTTCGTATTGGGACAATCTATACACCCCTTCTTTTTCATAATATTTATTAGAGTTTGTTTTATATAATCTTGTTCTAAAAAAGTTAAGTGCTTTTTAGAATGAGACTTGTTTTTCTGCCAATCACAAAAGCATTTTTGAGATGGTAGGTTCACTTTATTTTCTATAAAACAAAAGCATTATATCACCAATAATTATAGATGTATAGAAAAAAATATTTTTACAGTGAGTATGTTAAATAGTTATTTCCAATTAACTTATAGAGGAAGACAATTCCATCACAATGAATAAATAGTGTATAATGCAAAGTGGCTATAGTGAAGAAGAAAAAATCCCTTTAAGATAGCATATCGAAATAAGAAGAAATGATAAATGAGGTGCGAAATGGAATATCAATATCCGTTAGATTATGATTGGTCAAATGAGGAAATGGTTGTAATTGTGAAGTTTTATGAAGCAATTGAGAAAGCATACGAAAAAGGAATTATAAGAGAAGAATTAATGGGATTATATCGTCGTTTTAAAGAGATTGTTCCATCTAAAGCAGAAGAGAAGAAAATTGATAAAGAGTTTCAAGAAGTAAGTGGATATTCTATATACCGTGCGATTCAAAGGGCGAAAGAAACGGAAGAACAAAAGCTTGTTAAAATGTAAAAATATTTTGAAAAATGAAAACTGAAGTGATATAATGTGATAACAACTAAAAACGGACAATATAAATTGTCCGTTTTCTACTATCGATTACAAAGTGCATATAAAGGAAGGAGTGATTGCATCGTAGATTCAATCTTAGCAAGGAATTGTTCGTTGGTCATTGCTGAAAACTCCTCTGGTGATATATGAATACCAACTAATAATTCTGCTTTTTTCACAGTAGCTAGACGTTCAATCATCTTTTGTAAGTCTTCTGTTTCAAGTGTTTTATGTAATTTTACACTTGGTTTAGTATGGTCAATGGACCAAACGAAGTCATTTGGAATATTTGTTTTTAAATCATTTAAATGTTCTAAGAAGGCGTGAGCCGTCTCCACTTTTTGTGGACACTCATAGATTAAACCAAAGTATATGAAGGCATGAGTACCCCATAATCCAATTTGGAAATGTGGTAGCATTTTATATCCGCGTTTATTTGTTGAAAAAGCAACCCAAGTATCGTTTGGTGGATTGACTTTGCGACGTGCATGTTTTGCTACATGATAAAAAAAGTTCTCATCAGTTTGTTTGGATAAATACGTTGCAAACTGTTCCCCTAAAGCTTCCAGCTTAGGATGAATGTTCGTTTTAATTGCACTCATTCGTTCTTCGAGACCATCAACTGTAAAGACCTCAAAATCAGTTGACTTGAATGTTTGTAGTGTCATGATTGT
This sequence comes from Bacillus cereus group sp. N14, assembly GCF_016483555.1. Taxonomy (NCBI): domain Bacteria; kingdom Bacillati; phylum Bacillota; class Bacilli; order Caryophanales; family Bacillaceae; genus Bacillus; species Bacillus cereus group sp. N14. The sequence goes on along the minus strand of NZ_JAEHBQ010000001.1, from coordinate 287,797 downwards.
TCCTCCAACTCCTATTTTGCTTTTATTTTAGCATAGCTTGTACTATTCATAAAAAAAACAGCACAAAAAAATTTAAATAAAAAAATATAATTTTGTTGCATAGATGATTTATCCAACATAGTATAGTATAAAACAAAAAATCAGAAAATTTAATCAATTCTAGTCCGAGGGCAGACGAATATTGGGAGGAGGCAAATAATATGAGACAGGTGATTAATGCGTTAAAGAGAACAGATGCTGAAAAGAGAATACCGGTGCTACGTTTGGAGCTAGATTATGAATTAGCAACTTTATATGATGCGATGATGGAAAATGATAAACTGAAAAAAGAAGAGTGTGTACAAAAGTTAGAAGTGTTAAGACTTGAAATGATTCGTTTAGAAGCGTAATAATAGTATATGTATAAAAAATTAGTTGGTGCGAACCTTATAAAGGGTTCGTTTTTTCTGTGAACAGTATAGATCGGAGTGTTTAAACATGCAAGAAGTATGGAAAGACATCGATGCACACGCCAAACAGTGGATTCGAGATGCAGGAGAGTTTTTAATGGCATCAATGGAAAAAGCACTTATTATAGAAACGAAATCCAATGCAGCTGATTTAGTAACAAATATGGACCGAGAAATAGAACAGTTTTTAATTGGGAAAATTAAAGAAACATTCCCGAACCATAATATTTTAGGAGAAGAAGGTTATGGAGATGAGGTAACTTCTTCTGAAGGGGTTGTTTGGTTAATTGATCCAATTGATGGCACGATGAACTTTGTTCATCAAAAAAGAAATTTCGCAATTTCAATTGGAATTTATGAGAACGGTATCGGAAAGGTTGGACTCATTTATGATCCAGTCCATGATGAATTATACCATGCGGTAAAGGGAGCTGGAGCATTTTGTAATGAAGTACCAATACCTTTATTGGAAAAAGGAACTGTAGAGCAAGGTATTGTAGCTGTAAATGCGATATGGCTTACCGACAATCCAATGCTTAATAAGGAAAGTATGATGGCACTGGTTAAGAAAGCAAGAGGCACGAGATCATATGGCTGTGCAGCGTTAGAGATGGTATACGTTGCAACAGGAAGAATAGATGCATATGTAACGCCGAGATTATCACCATGGGATTTTGGTGGGGGACAGATAATTGTAGAGGAAGTTGGAGGCAAGGTGACAACTTTTTCTGGATCCCCGCTTTCTATCGTAGAGAAGAGCAGCGTATTAGTTGCAAAACCAGGAGTGTATGAAGAGTTGTTACGATTTATAGCGGAGTAACAAAAAAAGTAAGAGGCTGTATAAGCGCTTCTTACTTTTTGACGTTATTTCGATTTACGCATTTTTCTTTTTGTTACAAAACCGTATCCAACTGTAACAAATGTGCCGATAATGCAAATAATAATACCGATGGGACTATTTTCAGCAACCATAATGCCGATACCAATTAAGAAAATAACACCGATAATTGCAGTTAATAAAAAGCGATATTGAATGTGTTCCATTTCTTCACCCTCCAATCTCATTTTACTTTCACAAAAGTAAGAATACAACTATATTTTCATTCTTGATTTTATTTTGATTGCCATTGTATCCCCTTCGCTCTTATAATAGAGAAGGATTAAAAAGACATTAGGAGTTGGACATGTTGAAAAAACGACAAGATTTACGAAATATAGCAATTATTGCCCACGTTGACCATGGTAAAACAACACTTGTTGACCAGTTATTACGTCAAGCGGGGACGTTCCGTGCGAATGAACATATTGAAGAACGCGCAATGGACTCAAACGATCTAGAAAGAGAACGTGGTATTACAATTTTAGCGAAGAATACTGCGATTCACTATGAAGATAAAAGAATTAACATTTTAGATACACCTGGTCACGCTGACTTCGGTGGAGAAGTAGAGCGTATCATGAAAATGGTTGATGGTGTTCTACTTGTTGTTGATGCATATGAAGGTTGTATGCCACAAACACGATTTGTTTTAAAGAAAGCTCTTGAGCAAAACTTAACTCCAATCGTTGTTGTAAACAAAATTGACCGTGACTTCGCTCGCCCTGATGAAGTAGTTGATGAAGTAGTTGACTTATTCATCGAACTTGGTGCAAACGAAGATCAATTAGAGTTCCCAGTTGTATTTGCATCAGCAATGAACGGAACAGCAAGCTTAGATTCAAATCCAGCAAATCAAGAAGAGAATATGAAATCATTGTTTGACACAATTATTGAACATATTCCAGCACCAGTTGATAACAGCGAAGAGCCACTTCAATTCCAAGTAGCACTTCTTGATTACAATGACTATGTTGGTCGTATCGGAGTTGGACGCGTATTCCGTGGTACAATGAAAGTAGGACAACAAGTTGCATTAATGAAAGTTGATGGAACTGTAAAACAATTCCGTGTAACGAAATTATTTGGTTACATTGGATTAAAACGTCAAGAAATTGAAGAAGCAAAAGCTGGAGATTTAGTAGCTGTTTCAGGTATGGAAGACATTAACGTAGGTGAAACGGTATGTCCGGTTGAGCATGAAGAGGCTTTACCATTATTACGTATTGATGAGCCAACACTACAAATGACATTCCTTGTAAATAACAGCCCATTTGCAGGTCGTGAAGGTAAATTCATTACATCTCGTAAAATTGAAGAGCGTCTTCGTTCACAATTAGAAACAGATGTAAGTTTACGTGTAGATAATACAGATTCTCCTGATGCGTGGATCGTATCTGGACGCGGGGAATTACATTTATCTATCCTAATTGAAAACATGCGTCGTGAAGGTTATGAACTACAAGTATCTAAGCCTGAAGTAATTATTAAAGAAGTTGATGGCGTAAGATGTGAGCCTGTAGAGCGCGTGCAAATCGATGTACCTGAAGAATACACTGGTTCTATTATGGAATCTATGGGTGCACGTAAAGGTGAAATGTTAGATATGGTGAATAACGGAAACGGTCAAGTTCGCCTTACTTTCATGGTTCCAGCACGTGGTTTAATTGGTTACACAACAGAATTCTTAACATTAACTCGTGGTTACGGTATTTTAAACCATACATTCGATTGCTACCAACCAGTACACGCTGGACAAGTTGGTGGACGTCGCCAAGGTGTTCTAGTTTCACTTGAAACAGGAAAAGCATCACAATACGGTATTATGCAAGTTGAAGACCGTGGTGTAATCTTCGTTGAACCAGGTACAGAAGTATATGCTGGTATGATTGTTGGAGAACACACTCGTGAGAATGACTTAACAGTTAACGTTGTAAAAATGAAACAACAAACTAATATTCGTTCTGCGACGAAAGATCAAACTTCAACAATGAAAAAACCACGCTTAATGACTTTAGAAGAGTCATTAGAGTATTTAAACGATGACGAGTTCTGTGAAGTAACTCCAGAATCAATTCGTCTACGTAAAAAGATTCTTGATAAGAGCGAGCGCGAAAGAGCTGCTAAGAAAAAGAAATCTGTAGAAGCGTAAAATAATAGAACAGCTACCTTTGAGGGGTAGCTGTTTTTTTATTGTATTTATTTTTGGAATATTTACTCTTTTTTGTGGACAGTATTTTTTTTGCGGGTTACTCTTGTATTAAGTACATAAATAAAATTTGTTTCTTGTGAGAAAGGGGGATGAATGATGTTAGAAAGAATGTCGTTTTTTGCGAAATTATGTAAAGTTGATGAAAATCCAGAACTAGGGATGTGGTTGCTATATGGCATCATTATTATATTAAGTGCACTTGTGTATAATTTAGGTTTTGCAAGAAAACTATCAATAATAAAAAATATAGTGATATATATATCGTTAGCGATTGGGTGTACAGTTTTAACTTTCTTTGCAGTTTTTTTACCTGTTGGAGAGGGCCTTGTTGTAGCGGCAATTGTACTTGGGATTTATAGGTTGCGTTTACGTCAAGCGAGACAACAAAAAGCAGGATGAGGGGGGGAGTTTTATGCGTTCAGTACAAGATGCATTATATAATTGGTTAACAATTAAAACAGTTGCCGAAGCACGTCCAGATGATCGTGCTGCAAAAGAAACGTATTTGTTATTTCAAAATATGATATATGAGGAACATAAATTAAAGAATGTGGAAGTTAAAAAGAATGAAGAAATGTATTTGATTACATATGAAATGAATGGAGAAAGAAAATCTGCGAGGTTTCCGTTAGAAGCTATTGATTGCTTTTTGGATCAAATGAATCGTGAACCTGAAAAATATAAATAAGTCCTTATCTATATGATTAAGGACTTATTTACATTTTACCAATCGTCTTCGACTTTTTTATCACGATATAATCGGAAATTACCACTTGCATGACGTTCCATCGTACGTTCTGCAATTCGTTCCGAACATTCCATGCACATATATGTATGAATAGGGCGGTTACGTAGTTTTTTTGCCATAGGATTTTCATCATCTAACATATCTTTTTTATCACAAATCATACATTTGACTCTCATTTCGTCACCTCAATACGAATTCTATCAGTATAAGTATATCATGGAAGTGTAATATTTTTGAATAATAGCGGGAAAAAATAATATTTTCGCAATTCGAAAAATAAGTTATGATAAGGATATACTAATTATATTTGGAGGTGGAAATATGGCGAATGTAGTAGATCCTACATTAACAGATGATTTAGTACAAACGTTACGTAAAGAATGTATTGTTATGGTAGCAACAACAGACTTCGAAAAACAAGTTCCTAACGTAAGTGCTATTTCTTGGGTGTATGCAGTGAGTAAAACTAGTATTCGATTTGCAGTAGATCAACGTTCACGTATTGTGGAAAATATACGGCATAGTACTGGGCTAGTATTGACTATAATGGCGAATGAATCCGTATTTTCCATAAGTGGTGCAGGTGAAATTTTGACTGATAGAATGGAAGGCATTCCTCTAAAATTAACTGTAATAGAAGTAAATGTACAAGAAGTACGTGATGTTATGTTTTATGGAGCGAAGCTTGCAACTGAGCCAACCTATGAAAAAACATATGATATTCGCGCAGCGAAAAAGCTGGATAACCAAGTGTTAGTAGGAATAAAAGAATTATAAATGTGATAAATAAGAAAATAAGTTATTAACTTTTGTAATCAGTTATTGTGATTTTATGTTAATAATTATAATTAAAAGTAATATATTGAATAGAAATGAATAAAAAATAAATAAAAGGTTTCATGGCTATGAATTTCGATTCTACCTCGTTTATACGGTACATATAATTATAACAATGGTTCGTCCATATTTTATGGATGAAACCCTTGTTCTACAAATTTAAAAGTGGAGTCAGGGGGTAACAGGTTGGATAAAATTTATGTGTTAGATACGAATGTACTTTTGCAGGATCCTTTATCTATTTTTTCATTTGAAACAAATGAAGTAGTGATTCCAGCAGTTGTATTAGAAGAGGTTGATTCGAAAAAACGTTATATGGATGAAGTAGGACGAAACGCTCGTTATGTATCTAAGCTAATAGACAAATTTCGTGAAATAGGAAAGCTGCATGAAAGTATTCCGTTAGAAAACGGCGGTACATTTCGTATTGAATTAAATCATCGTTCATTTGTTCAACTACAAGATATTTTTGTAGAAAAAACGAATGATAATCGAATTTTAGCTGTAGCAAAAAATCTATCTTTAGAAGAACAAGAAAAAGAGGACGGGAAGTCTGTTATTTTAGTAAGTAAAGACGTGCTCGTAAGGGTAAAAGCTGATGCAATTGGTTTGAAGGCGGAAGATTATTTAAGTGATCGTGTAATTGAAGTAGATAATATATATTCAGGATTTTTAGAAGGGTATATATCAAAAGAGCAATTAGATTATTTTTATGAAAAAGGTGAATTGCCTTTATCCGAAATTGCAAATCACCCTTTTTATCCAAATCAGTTTGTAGTAATGAAAGATGCATTAGGGGGATCTAGTTCAGCACTTGGCATTGTGGATCATTTAGGTAAGAAGGTAAAGAAACTTATTTTTCACAATGAACAAGTATGGGGGATACGACCACGAAATGTGCAACAAATTATGGGATTAGAATTGTTGCTTCGTGAAGATATTCCGCTAGTAACGTTAACGGGGAAAGCTGGTACAGGAAAAACATTACTCGCGTTGGCTTCAGGACTCATGCAAACGGAAGATTTAGGACTATATAAAAAACTACTCGTTGCAAGGCCAATTGTTCCGGTCGGAAAAGATATCGGTTATTTACCAGGAGAAAAAGAAGAAAAGTTAAGACCATGGATGCAACCGATTTTTGATAATCTAGAGTATTTATTTAATACGAAAAAGCCAGGAGAGTTAGATGCTATTTTAGCTGGAATGGGTTCGATTGAAGTAGAGGCCCTTACCTATATACGTGGGAGAAGTATTCCAGATCAGTTCATTATAATTGATGAAGCACAAAATTTAACGAAGCATGAAGTGAAAACGATATTAACAAGGGTAGGAGAAAAAAGTAAAATTGTATTAATGGGAGATCCTCAGCAAATTGATCACCCGTATTTGGATGAATATAATAATGGTTTAACATATGTTGTAGAGAAGTTTAAAGAGCAACGTATTAGTGGTCATGTAAAGTTTGTTAAAGGGGAGCGGTCTAATTTAGCTCAACTTGCAGCAGATTTATTATAAAAGGAGTGAGCTGAGGCTCACTCCTTTTTCTTCCAAGTATACACTTTAAATAATTGTAAATTTACGGATGTTACGGATTGGATTTTGTCTATTAGATCCATCATTGTAATATAGATGAACAGGTCCATCCTCTTTTAATGGCTTTCCTTCTTTTGAAAAACCAAGAATAGCATTTGCTACAGTTTCTAATGGAAGTATTATTGTTTGATCTACTGTTTCAATTTCGACTTGCGTAGCGTCCTCTGAAGTTTCGGCGTTAGCAAGAAATGGATGAAATGGTATACCGAACGTTCCGGTAATTAGTTGTTCTTTTTTATATTTCTTTACACTTTGTTGTATCGGTGGAAACGCAGCACCATCACGGATTTCGCGATCCCAATGCTCTGAAGTGTTTTTTAAATAAGCTTCTAGTTCTGAAGTGTTTTCTCTTGTTTCATCAAAGTAAGTTGTCAAATCTACTTTTCGATCATCAAAGATCCAAACAGTTGGATCGATAGTGATTGGAAAACGAACTTTTCCATTAATAAATAAAATTTCGCTCATTGTTGTTCCCCCATTTGTGTTATACTCCCACTTTTCAGTATAATAGCATTAGACACGGTTGTCACAAAAAATGTTTCTATTGCAATTTACTAAAACTATCGCTAATATTAATAGATAGGAGAGAGTAGGACGGAAACGGAGGGAATCAATTTGGCGTCTGAGACAGTATCAAATCATCAGGAAAAGGCACTAGCCCTTCTACAAGCGGATGCGGAGAAGATTTTAAGACTTATTAAGGTGCAAATGGACAATCTTACAATGCCGCAATGTCCATTATATGAAGAAGTGTTAGACACACAAATGTTTGGACTATCCCGCGAGGTCGATTTTGCAGTTCGCCTTGGTCTTATTGCAGAAGAACAAGGGAAAGCAATGTTAGGAGAGCTTGAACGTGAGTTATCTGCACTTCATGAAGCATTTACGAACAAACAACAATAACGGGTTCAAATAGGGGGGCTCAAACTGAAATAGTTTGGGCTTTTTATTTGTATAATAAAGCAGGAAGAATCAATGTACATATGGAATACAACAATAATTAAATTGAAACAGAAAGAGGAAATGAAATGAAAAGAGTATGGAAATCAATGGATTATTCATTATTACTTCCTCTTGTTATCTTATGTGTGTTGGGAGTTATAATGGTATATAGTTCTAGTTCCATTGTCGCGATTTCGTCGAAATATAACTGGCCAGCAGATCACTTTTTTAAAAAACAATTAGTTGCTCTTGCTATTGGAACAGTAATACTAGTGATTGTCGCTGTAATTCCTTACAAATTTTGGAGGGAAAAAATAGTTCTTACAGCGATGGGGTTAGGGAGTCTGGGCTTACTAGCAGCAGCTTTTCTTTTCGGTAAGGTAATCAATGGTGCAAAAGGATGGATACTAGGTATACAACCAGCTGAGTTTGTAAAAATAGCAGTTATTATTACGCTAGCAAGTTTTTTTGCTAAGAAACAAGAGAGGCAAACCCCTTTTTTTCAAGGGATAATACCTCCTATATTTGTTGTCGGTGGATCGATGGTATTAATTTTATTACAAAATGACTTAGGGACCGACATATTAATAGGTGGAACAGTGTTAATTATGTTCTTCTGTTCAGGAGTTAATGTTAACTTGTGGATTAAAAGATTTTTATTAACATCTGTCGTGTGGATTCCGGCGTTGTATTTTATCGGAAACTATAAATTAAGTCTATACCAAAAAGCTCGATTTTCAGTTTTTCTTGATCCATTTAGTGATCCGCAAAATGATGGATTTCAACTAATAAATTCATTTATTGGAATTGCCTCAGGTGGATTAGGTGGTAGAGGATTAGGGAATAGTATACAAAAGTATGGCTACTTACCAGAGCCGCAAACGGATTTTATTATGGCAATTATATCTGAAGAACTAGGTTTTATAGGTGTAGCTATCATTTTAATCTGTTTACTACTTATTATCATTCGTTCGTTTAGAGTAGCACAAAAGTGTAAAGATCCATTTGGAAGTTTAATTGCAATCGGAATTGCAAGTTTAATTGGGATACAAACTTTTGTTAATGTTGGTGGTATGTCTGGATTAATACCACTTACAGGAGTACCTTTACCGTTTATTAGTTATGGTGGTAGTTCTTTATTGGCTAATCTAATCTCGATGGGTATATTATTAAATATTGCTAGTCATGTAAAACGACAAGAGAAACAACAAAATGAGATAATGAAAGAAAGAGAGCAAGATGGACCGCGTCTTGTTGTAGTAAAATAAAAAACACATTGTGCTTTAGAGCGTGATGTGTTTTTTTATGTTCAAGAAACATTGAATAGGATACATTAATTGATATATATATTAAAAAATATATCACATTTAATTAAATGTGATATACAATTAAGTTGTTAGAAAAGGAAGAGGTATGCTATACTATTTTTGTGAAACAAATTGATCAGAAAACTTATCATTTGTTAAAAAATAAGGTATGATGGATAAAAATAAAGTGAAGCTTTCTAACTATAATATAATGTAGAAAGTGAAGAACTTCACGCTCTTTATGGTGTGTATATATTTTATCTCTAGAGTGGTAGGAAAGTAGAGGGGGAAAATCATGACAAAGCTGCAACGTATTCAAAAAGTATTGGTAGCTAACCGTGGAGAGATTGCAATTCGTGTGTTTCGAGCTTGTTCGGAACTTGGATTAAAAACAGTTGCAATCTATTCTAAAGAGGATAGCGGTTCTTATCATCGTTATAAAGCCGATGAGTCCTATTTAGTTGGGGAAGGGAAAAAGCCAATTGATGCTTATCTAGATGTTGAGGGCATTATTGAGATTGCGAAAAGTAATCATGTAGATGCAATCCACCCTGGATATGGTTTCTTGTCAGAAAATATTCAATTCGCAAAACGTTGTGAAGAAGAAGGGATTATCTTTATTGGTCCAAAGAGTAAGCATTTAGATATGTTTGGAGATAAAGTGAAAGCAAGAACACAAGCGCAGCTAGCACAAATTCCAGTTATTCCTGGTAGTGATGGGCCAGTAAATTCAATAGAAGAAGTCGAAGAATTTGCTGAAAAGTATGATTACCCGATTATTATTAAAGCTTCCCTTGGCGGTGGCGGTCGTGGTATGCGTATTGTACGTACTAGTGAAGAATTAAGAGAATCGTATAATCGAGCGAAGTCAGAAGCGAAAGCAGCCTTTGGTAATGATGAAGTATACGTTGAAAAATTCGTTGAAAAACCTAAACATATAGAAGTTCAAATTTTAGCAGATGAAGAGGGCAATGTTGTACATTTATATGAGCGTGATTGTTCTGTACAACGTCGTCATCAAAAAGTTGTAGAAATTGCACCAAGTGTGTCGCTTTCAGATGATTTACGTCATCGTATTTGTGATGCTGCTGTGAAATTAACGAAAAATGTAAACTATTTAAATGCAGGAACAGTAGAATTTCTTGTAAAAGGTGATGAGTTTTACTTTATTGAAGTAAATCCGCGTGTTCAAGTTGAACATACGATTACAGAGATGATTACAGGAGTCGATATCGTTCAATCGCAAATTTTAATAGCTGATGGACATGCATTACATAGTAAAATAGTAGGTGTTCCGAAGCAAGAGGAAGTAGTTGTGCATGGATTTGCAATCCAATCTCGTGTAACAACTGAGGATCCACTAAATAATTTTATGCCGGATACAGGAAAAATAATGGCGTACCGATCAGGCGGTGGTTTCGGTGTGCGTCTTGATACAGGAAATAGCTTCCAAGGTGCAGTTATTACACCGTACTACGATTCTTTACTTGTAAAAGTTACAACATGGGCGCTTACTTTTGAACAAGCTGCTGCAAAAATGGAACGTAACTTAAAAGAATTCCGTATTCGTGGTATTAAAACAAATATTCCATTCCTAGAGAATGTAGTAAAACATAAAAACTTCTTATCAGGAGAATATGATACTTCGTTTATTGATGTGTCACCTGAACTATTCTTGTTCCCGAAACGTAAAGACCGCGGAACGAAAATGTTAAATTACATTGGTTCAGTAACAGTAAATGGCTTCCCAGGAGTAGGGAAAAAAGAGAAACCAATTTTCCCGGATGCTCGTATACCGAATGTATTACATTCAGAGCCAATCCAAAATGGAACGAAACAAATTTTGGACGAGCGTGGAGCAGATGGATTAGTAAAATGGGTACAAGATCAAAACCGTGTACTTTTAACGGATACAACATTCCGTGATGCGCATCAGTCATTACTTGCAACTCGTATTCGTACAAAAGATTTACATCAAATTGCAGAGCCAACAGCGAGAATGTTACCGAACCTATTCTCAGCGGAAATGTGGGGTGGTGCAACGTTTGATGTTGCATATCGTTTCTTAAAGGAAGATCCATGGGAACGATTACTAGATCTTCGTGAAAAAATGCCAAACGTTTTATTCCAAATGTTACTTCGTTCTTCAAACGCAGTTGGTTACAAAAACTATCCGGATAATTTAATTCAAAAATTTGTGGAATGTTCTGCTCAAGCTGGAATTGATGTCTTCCGTATTTTTGATAGCTTAAACTGGGTAGAAGGTATGAGAGTTGCGATTGATGCTGTACGAGATACTGGTAAAATTGCAGAAGCAACAATGTGCTACACAGGAGATATTCATGATCCGTTACGTAGTAAATATGATTTGAATTATTATAAAAACTTAGCAAAAGAGTTAGAAGCATCAGGAGCACATATATTAGGAATTAAAGATATGGCAGGCTTATTAAAACCTAATGCGGCATATGATTTAGTTTCTGCATTAAAAGAGACGGTATCGATTCCGATTCACTTGCATACACACGATACGAGTGGAAATGGTATATTAACGTATACAAAGGCAATTGAAGCAGGTGTTGACATTGTCGATGTAGCAGTAAGTTCTATGGCTGGTCAAACGTCACAACCAAGTGCGAACACGCTATACTATGCATTAGGTGGAAACGAAAGACAGCCAGACGTTAATATAGATTCATTAGAAAAACTATCTCATTATTGGGAAGATGTACGTAAATACTACGCACCGTTTGAAAGTGGTATGAATGCACCTCATACAGAGGTATATATGCACGAAATGCCAGGCGGACAGTATAGTAATCTACAACAACAAGCGAAAGCGGTTGGTTTAGGAGATCGCTTCGATGAAGTGAAAGTAATGTACCGCCGTGTGAATGACATGTTTGGCGATATTGTTAAAGTAACACCATCATCTAAAGTTGTCGGTGATATGGCATTATTTATGGTTCAAAATCACTTAACAGAACAAGATGTTTTAGAGCGTGGGCATTCTATGGACTTCCCAGGATCTGTTGTTGAAATGTTCTCAGGAGATTTAGGACAACCGTATGGTGGTTTCCCGAAAAAGTTACAAGAAATTATTTTAAAAGGGAAAGAGCCATTAACAGTAAGACCGGGTGAATTATTAGAGCCAGTAGATTTCGACGCGTTAAAAGAAGAGCTATTCCATAAGCTTGGACGCGAAGTGACGATTTTTGATGTTGTTGCATATGCATTATATCCAAAAGTATTTATGGATTACGAAAAAGTTGCTGAGCTTTATGGAAGTGTGTCTGTGCTTGATACACCGACATTCTTCTATGGTATGAGACTTGGTGAAGAAATTAATGTGGAAATCGAACAAGGTAAAACATTGATGGTTAAACTAGTATCAATCGGAGAGCCTCAGCCAGATGGAAATCGTATTCTTTACTTGGAGTTTAACGGTCAACCACGTGAGATTGTTGTGAAAGACGAAAGTGTGAAAGCAACAGTGGCACAACGTGTGAAAGGAAACCGTGAAAATCCAAACCACATTAGTGCAACAATGCCGGGAACGGTTATTAAAGTAGTTGTAAAAGAAGGCGATGAAGTGAAAAAAGGCGATTCTATGGCAATTACAGAAGCGATGAAAATGGAAACGACAGTTCAAGCGCCGTTCAATGGTAAAGTGAAAAAAGTATATGTTAACGATGGAGATGCAATTCAAACGGGTGACTTACTCATTGAATTAGATCACTAAAAAAGAAAAAGAGCTGTGTAAATGCAGCTCTTTTTCTTTATCCCGCTATTCGCCGGACAGTAAGACACCCGCCTCAAAATTCAGCGAAAACAAAGAAGTTAGATGGGGGATCAACTGCCCATAAAAGCCTGATTGGTGCGGGCTAATAATCAGTGGGGGATGAAGCCCCCACTGATTAAAGTTTCACTTTATTGCAAAAAATACCTTGCCAATTCAGCAAGGTATTTTAATTTGAATTTATTTTGTTTGTTTAGAAGTTGATTCAGCTTCTTTTGCATTCACTTTACTTCGTGTACCTAACATAACTAAATAGCATAGTACAGCAAACAAGCAAGAAATGAATAGTGAATGTAATAATGCCATTACTAAATTAGCATTTGTAAATACGACTAAAATTCCTACGATAGCTTGAAGTGTAACAAGGATAAATGAAATGATCCATCCCCAGTATACGACAGGCTGCTGCTTGTAATGGCGAATAGCGAGAATCATCGCGTATAGTATCCAAGCGAAAATTAACATCGCTGCAACTCTATGTCCCATTTGAACCCATTCATGTAGTTGAGTTGGCATAGGTCTATTTTTGCTACATAAAGGAAAGTCTGGACAGGCTAAGCTAGCTCGTTCGTGACGTACTAAAGCACCTGTGTAGACGACAATATAACTGTAAATTGTTACACCATAAATATGAAATTTCATTTTTTTGTCCATAATAAGTGAACGTGCATCAAATTTCTGATCAATTTCAAAGATAAGACACGTTAATAAAATGACAGAAGCAAATGAAATTAAGGAAATACCGAAATGGATAGCAAGTACAGCTGGCATTTGTCCCCAAACAACTGCTGCCGCTCCCATTAATGCTTGCGCAACTAAAAATACGAAGGATAAAATTGCTAACGTTTTTGTTTCGCGCACATGTTTATAATATTTCCAGGACAAAATACAAAGGAGAGTGACAAGAATTCCTGCTGATCCTGATGTAAGGCGGTGACTTAGTTCAATAATAGTTTCCATTGATAAATTAGATGGAACAAATTCACCGTTACAAAGTGGCCATGATTTACCGCACCCTTGGCCAGAACCTGTTTTTGTAACTAAGGCGCCTCCTAGTAAAACTATTAATAAATCAAGACTCGTAATGACTGCTAACCATTTAATAAAGCGTTGCAATCTATTTCACCATCTTTCTGCTATGAAGTTATTGCGAAATATTTTCATTCCATTATGTATAGAATAAAAAGCGCTAGTTCCTATGATATATAAAAAATAATAAAATAGCAAAGAAATGGCGGGGGCAGACAGGGGAGAGAAAATGGGTGTGGAAATAGGATATATAAGGGAATTTTTAGGTGAAAAACAGGCTATTTTGAAAAGATATGGGGAGAATACGTGTTAAATATGACAAAAAAGTTTATTATAGAAGGTAACATCATGTTATGATAAGGACAAGTAAGAATTAAGTTTTTATATTCGACACAAAAAGTTCATGTTTTCTTCACAAAATGTTCGGGAAATATGATTTAATATATTGGAGTATGGGCGTAGATTAGTAGTAGAATGGATTAACAATATTTCTACTGTAATAATATTGCTATATAGAAGCGAAATATTTCATTCGAAATAGGCGCAAAAAGAAAGATGAAAGTTTTAAGAGGGGGTTAAAGTGATGAGCCATGCAACAAGTGAGCTGCATGATGAGTCAGCTGTTACAAGCGTACCGGAAACAACTCGGCTACAAGATTTATCAGCGCTCGTTAAAATGGGGATTGTAAACTCAAATACACTTACTGTATTTACAGGATTTTGGTTGGCATTACATTTTAATGGATTAAGTGTGATGGATAATCTGGATAAGTTATTCTTTACAATCGTTGGTTCTGGATTAATTATGGCAGGGGTATGTTGTTTAAATAACTACATTGATCGAGACATCGACCCGTTAATGGAAAGAACAAAAACCCGTCCAACAGTTACTGGGAAGTATAAACCGGGATTTGCACTTACATTTGGACTAGTTATATTACTTCTTGGATTTGTATTTTTATTATTAACAACACCAATGGCAGTATTAATGGGATTTATTGGTGCTTTCACATATGTTGTCTTATATACGTTATGGACAAAGAGAAAGTATACACTAAATACTGTTGTAGGTAGTATATCTGGAGCAGTTCCACCTTTAATTGGATGGGCAGCAATCGATCCATCTTTAGGCCATCCAATTGCTTGGATGTTATTTTTAATTATGTTTATTTGGCAAATCCCACATTTCCTCGCATTAGCGATGAAACGTGTTGATGAATATCGAAATGCAGGAATTCCAATGCTTCCTGTAGTTCATGGATTTGAAATTACGAAACGCCAAATTATGATTTGGACAGTATGTTTATTACCACTACCATTTTATATGAGTGGACTAGGGATAACATTTATGGTAATTGCAACATTGTTAAACATCGGATGGATCGTTTTAGGATTTTATGGCTTCCGTAAGCAAGATGACATCAAATGGTCCGTACAAATGTTTGTTTATTCCCTAAATTATTTAACAATCTTATTTGTATCAATGATTGTAGTTACATTCTTCTAAGACAACGACATAATTGGATTTCTTTACGTTGAGATTTACTTTACTTAACTATAAAGTACAATCTAATTCACAAGGAAAGTGGGGGTTGTTTGTATGAAGAAACAGTGGCGACTGCTTTCGTTCGTTTCACTGCTGGCTTTACTGTTAGGGGGATGCGGTAAAGCCTTTCAATCTACTTTAATTCCGCAAGGAGAAGTAGCAAAAATGCAATATGATTTGCTCTTACTAGCAACTGCGATTATGGTAGGAGTAGTACTAGTAGTTACTATTATTTTCTTATATGTAATTGTGCGTTTCCGACAAAAGAAAGGTCAGGAAGATTATATTCCAGAGCAAGTTGAAGGGAATCACAAACTAGAAATTATTTGGACAGTTATTCCGATTATTCTTTTGTTAATCTTAGCTGTTCCGACGGTTACATATACATTCAAACTTGCTGATGTAAGTGCGATGGAGAAAAAGAATATTGATAAAGATACTATCGTTGTTGATGTAACAGCGAATCTTTATTGGTGGGAATTTTCTTATAAATCAGAAAAAATAGTAACTTCTCAAGATTTAGTCATCCCCACAGGTAAGAAAGTGTATTTGAATTTGAAGGGTGCCGATATTAAACATTCGTTTTGGGTTCCATCTTTAGCTGGGAAAATGGATACAAATACAGACAATGTGAACAAAATGTGGTTAAAGGCAGATAAATCGGGCACTTATAATGGTTTTTGTACAGAATTTTGCGGCCCATCACATTCTTTAATGCAATTCAAAGTGAAAGCTTTAGATGAAAGCGAGTACAAAAAGTGGCTTGCTGATATGAAGAAGATTGATGGGAAGAAAGAAGTAGCTTCAACAAAGGCGCAAGAGGGCCAAGAAATATTTAATAAAAGCTGTATTGGTTGTCACGCAGTTGGATCTAATGATAGTAGACCACCTTCCGCTCGTATCGCACCAAACTTAGCAAACTTTGCGGATCGCGATATGGTTGCCGGTATTGCCGAAAACAATGAAGAAAACTTAAAAAAATGGCTGAAAGATCCTGAAAATATGAAACCAGGAAATAAAATGACTGGTAAATATGGCAACTTAACGGATGATCAAGTTGATGCATTAAATGCATACTTACAAACGTTAAAAGTTGAAAAGTAAAGAGGGATTATTCGCGAAGGGGAGGTTGAAAACGTGAGTTCTGTAGCAAAAAAACAGGGGATGGGTGCTGTCATATGGGATTATTTAACGACAGTAGACCATAAAAAGATTGCCATTCTCTATTTAATTGCAGGTGGATTGTTTTTTATAATAGGCGGAATAGAAGCTCTATTTATTCGCCTTCAATTAGCGATTCCTAACAACGCTTTTCTTGTTGGGGATGCTTATAATCAAGTATTAACGATGCACGGTACAACAATGATTTTCCTCGCAGCTATGCCACTCGTGTTTGCATTTATGAACGCCGCTGTACCACTTCAAATTGGTGCACGTGATGTAGCGTTCCCGTTTTTGAATTCACTCGGATTTTGGTTATTTTTCTTTGGTGGAGTATTTTTAAATTTAAGTTGGTTTTTAGGTGGAGCACCTGATGCAGGCTGGACATCTTATGCATCTTTAGCTTTAGCCTCTAAAGGCCATGGTGTTGATTTTTATGTACTCGGCTTGCAAATCTCCGGTATTGGTACATTAATTGGAGGTATTAACTTCCTTGTAACCATTATTAATATGCGTGCGCCAGGAATGACGTATATGCGTATGCCGATGTTTACATGGACGACATTTGTAACATCTTCTCTAATATTATTCGCTTTTCCGCCGTTAACTGTAGGATTAGGACTTTTAATGTTAGATCGTTTATTTGGAACAAGTTTCTTTAATCCAGCATTGGGCGGGAATACGATTATATGGGAGCATTTATTCTGGATTTTCGGTCATCCAGAAGTATACATTCTTATACTCCCAGCTTTCGGAATATTCTCAGAAATCTTCGCAACATTTTCGAAAAAACGATTATTTGGTTATTCGTCGATGGTGTTCGCGACAGTATTAATTGGATTCTTAGGATTTATGGTATGGGCGCATCATATGTTTACTGTTGGACTTGGTCCAGTTGCAAATGCTATTTTCTCAGTTGCAACAATGGCGATTGCAGTACCGACCGGTATTAAAATATTCAACTGGCTCTTTACGATGTGGGGAGGAAGTATTCGTTTTACGACACCGATGATGTGGGCAGTAGCTTTCATTCCATCATTCGTAATGGGTGGAGTTACAGGGGTTATGCTAGCATCTGCACCAGCGGATTATCAATTTCATGATAACTATTTCGTAGTAGCTCACTTTCATTATGTAATTGTCGGCGGTGTTGTATTTGGTCTACTTGCAGGAGCTCATTATTATTGGCCACTGATGTTTAATAAAGTATTGAATGAAACGTTAGGAAAGATAACATTTTGGCTATTCTTTATCGGTTTCCATTTAACGTTCTTCATACAGCATTTCCTTGGTTTAATTGGTATGCCACGTCGTTACTACACATATCTTGAAGGCCAAGGGTTGGAAATGGGGAATATGATTAGTTCTATTGGAGCGGTATTTATGGCTCTTGGAACGATTGTTCTTCTATTCAATGTAATTAAAACGACAGTTTCAAAAGAAAAGGCTGGTCGTGATCCATGGGATGCACGTACATTAGAATGGACGATGCCAGCACCAACACCAGAATATAACTTTAAACAATTACCATTTGTTCGCGGGTTAGATCCGTTTTGGATTGAAAAACGTGAAGGGAATAAAGAGATGACAGCGGCGGAACCAGTTGGTGATATTCATATGCCAAATCCATCATTTTCACCATTTATCATTTCTTTAGGATTGTTTATAGCGGCATTCGGTGCAATGTATATGCAGGGTGGAAAAGATAAGTTTTGGTTATTAGTAGCAATTATCGGTTTAATCATTACATTTGGCACAATGTTCCTACGTTCAGTAATTGATGATCATGGATATCATATTCATAAGGAAGATTTAGAAGATAAGGGGGGCAAGGCATAATGCATGTAGATGAAAAATTAACGAATGAAACATTTCCAGCAGAGCCTGAAAAAGCAACCCTTGAGGGGAAAAATAAGTTTGTCGGTTTTTGGTTATTTCTTGGAGGCGAAACAGTATTGTTCGCTTCCTTATTTGGCACATATTTGGCGTTAAAGAATTCTACAAATGGTGGACCAACATCTCAAGAGATGTTCCAAATGCCACTCGTTTTCATTATGACGATGCTTTTATTAACGAGTAGTTTAACGAGCGTTTATGCGATGTATCATATGAAAAACTTTAACTTTAAAAAAATGCAACTTTGGCTACTAGTAACAGTGTTGCTAGGTTTAGGGTTTTTAGCATTTGAGATATATGAGTTTTATCATTATACGCATGAATTTAAGCATACTATGAGAAGTAGTGCATTTGGTTCCGCGTTTTATGCTCTTGTTGGTACACATGGTCTCCACGTATTGTTTGGATTATGTTGGATTTTAACATTAATCTTTAGAAATGCGAAGAGAGGTCTAAATTTATACAATGCACCGAAGTTTTATGTTGCATCGATTTATTGGCACTTTATTGACGTAGTTTGGGTGTTTATTTTCACTGTAGTATATTTGATGGGAATGGTGGGATAAACAATGGCGATAAAGCAAACGAATAATCCTAAAGTTGATCTTGTTTATCGGAAGAGAAAAAGTGCGGAGGAAATGAAGCATCAAGTTATTACATTTGCATTAATGATTTTTTTAACATTAGTTGCATTTGCAGCAGTCGCATATCCGAAAACTTTTAGTCCGACTTTCTCAGTACCATTTATTTTACTATTAGCAGTGGTACAAGTAATTTTTCAATTGTATTATTTTATGCATATGAGTCATAAAGGACATGAAGCGGCAAGTTTCTTTCTTTATTCTGGTCTGTTGATCGGGTTAATTACAATTTTAGCTTTTATGACAATTGTGTGGATTTGAAAAGTGAAAAATAAGGGAGCTTGTGTTGGCACAGCTCCCTCTTCTTATTATGTGAAAGGATAACCTTAAGAAGGTAGGTGTAACAATGAGTAACTTGTGGATATTTGGTTTTCAAGCTCTATGGAGTCCAATCTTTTTATTATTTATGCTTTCGATTCTTATTGGGTACTTTTTAATTATTGGGCCATATAGAATGCGATTTGAAAATGCGAGGAAGGTAAGTAAGAAGCAAATTTTTTATTTTACGACCGGGATTGTTCTTTTGTATCTTGTAAAGGGAGGGCCTATTGATTTAATTGGTCATATTATATTTAGTGCACATATGTTTGAAATGGCAGTTATGTATATTGCAGTTCCACCGTTATTGTTGCTTGGTATACCAGATTGGTTATATCGTTATATTACTTCTTTTAAGTTCGTTCAAATTATATTAAAGATATTTGCTAAACCACTTATTGCATTGTTTGTATTTAATGGCCTGTTTTCTTTTTATCATTTACCAGTTGTTTTTGATACAGTAAAACAAAGTCAAATTGCTCATCCTATTTGTCTCGCTATATTGTTCTTTACGGCAATCATGATGTGGTGGCCGATGCTAAATCCATTACCAGAATATCAAACATTAAGTGATATAAAGAAACTTGGTTATATGTTTGCTAACGGTATATTATTAACGCCAGCTTGTGCGTTAATCATTTTTGCAACTGCACCGTTATTTGCAACCTATACGGATCCGGCTGCTTGGATGAAGGCGATGGAACTTTGTGTACCCGCGGGAACTTTATCAGATTTAAATATAACGGGACCAGAATTTTTACACTGGATGCCAGTCGTACAAGACCAACAAACAGGTGGAATCATTATGAAAATTGTCCAGGAAATAGTGTATGGCACAATTATAGGCTATGTATTCTTTCGATGGGCGCGTCGAGAGCGTGAAAAGGATAAAGAGCAGTTGCAACAATTGCCGCCGTATTTACAGACTAAGTAAAAAAGTGTATAGGTTTCCATACACTTTTTTAGTTTTAGTTTTAGTAAACTATAAAAAGATTGAATTTTCAATTTATTTATGTTAAGTTAGTGTAGGCATGTACTAAAAGTGGATATAAGATTTACTACTAGCTTTAATACGTAATGATTCCATGTGTAGTGCAAGTTTTTTAGAGAGTTACAAATTTATATTGTTATCTTTAATAAACAAGAACTATTTTAAGGGGGAATTTAAATGGGTAGTAGTGGAAGTATGGTAAAGCCAATTAGTGGTTTTTTAACAGCATTAATACAATATCCAGTACCGGTAGTAGAGTCACGTGCAGACATTGATAAACAAATTAAACAGATCATAAAAACAATTCATTCAACTAAATCAGGGTATCCTGGATTGGAATTGATAGTATTTCCAGAATATAGTACACAAGGGCTTAATACAAAAAAATGGACTACAGAAGAGTTTTTATGTACAGTTCCTGGGCCAGAAACAGACTTGTTTGCTGAGGCATGTAAAGAGTCTGAGGTATATGGTGTTTTTTCTATAATGGAAAGAAACCCTGATGGTGGAGAACCGTATAATACAGCAATAATTATTGATCCACAAGGTGAAATGATTTTGAAGTATCGTAAGCTAAATCCTTGGGTGCCAGTCGAACCTTGGAAAGCTGGAGATTTAGGCTTACCTGTTTGTGATGGACCTGGAGGAAGTAAATTAGCTGTTTGTATTTGTCATGATGGTATGTTTCCTGAAGTAGCTCGTGAAGCAGCTTATAAAGGTGCAAATGTCTTGATTCGTATTTCTGGATATAGCACACAAGTTAGTGAACAATGGATGTTAACTAATCGTTCGAATGCATGGCAAAACTTAATGTATACATTGTCAGTGAACTTAGCGGGTTATGATGGGGTATTTTATTACTTTGGTGAAGGACAAGTATGTAATTTTGATGGGACTACTTTAGTGCAGGGACACCGAAATCCTTGGGAGATTGTTACTGCCGAAGTATATCCAGAGCTAGCAGATCAGGCTAGATTAGGATGGGGTCTCGAAAATAATATATATAATTTAGGTTCAAGGGGATATGTAGCGACTCCTGGAGGGGTGAAAGAAAACCCGTATACGTTTGTAAAAGATTTAGCTGAAGGTAAATATAAGGTTCCTTGGGAAGATGAGATTAAAGTAAAGGATGGAACTATTTATGGGTATCCAGTCAAAAAGACGATTCATTCTTAAGTAAGATAAATAGAAAAAGCGCATCACTATGATGCGCTTTTTCTATTTACTCAATAATTTGGAACTCTTTTAACTCTTTTTCGATATTTTGTAGGAGTTGTTCGCTTTTTTGAAGTACATTCGTTGGGAAAGTTTCACCATCACCATATTCAACGCCGTGAGGATAATAATGTTTTCCTAATAAGGGAGGAAGTAGCTTTATATCAGCGTGTCTGCTACCAACATCACCTTCAACAGCCAAACCTTGTACGCGCAAATAATAAATATCATTTAATATTTCAAATTTATAATCGTATGTAACTCGTTCATAATCCCACTGTCCAGCAAGTACAAAATGGTTCTTTTCCATAATCTCTGTTAATAGTGTTAAATCAACGACTGCCCCATTAAATTTCGTATTTGTAAATTGCATATAATACCTCCTCTTTTCATGTTACATCATTATTTTTATAATAGTACGAATAATAAGAAAGCGCAATTCATATTGAGAGAAAAGGTAGAATCCAGACTTTTTTTGCGAAAATATGATATAGTGAAAAGAGTACGGTACACACAAAAAAGGAAAGAAAAGGATTTGTGTATATCTCAATTTTATGTTTTGTGCAGGAGGTATATCGATTGAAGAAATTATTGCGTATCGTAATGATTACATTTTTAATTTTAGCTGTTGATTTATACGGAAAATTACTCGTTTCACAATATATATTAACCCCATCTCAATCAAAGCAAGAAAATAAAATTGTGAAAAAGAAAAAACAAGTAAATGAAGACTCTTCCGATACTGTTTTAAATATGATTGGTGGGGACTCTGAAAATTTATTAGCAAAATGGGGCGAACCATCTCGAATAGAGCCATCTGCTTACGGATATGAATGGTGGGTATATAATCAAGATTTAACTAAGTATGTGCAATTTGGAGTTGCAGAACGAAAAGTTGTAACGGCGTATGTCGCTGGTGAGCAAGTTAAGGTGCCGCCTTATTATATAAATGAAAAGTATGAAGAAGTGTATAAAAAGAGTCCACTCTCGCATGAGATTTCGTTAAAAAGAGGGAAAAATAGTTATCAATTTGAGTTATCTGACACGGAAGTGATGGAACAACCATTAATACCTGTAGAAGATGGCTGGGCACAATTATATTTTGATCATTTTACACATGAGCTTGTTGGTGTTCGTTATATGGATGATGAAACGTTATTACGCCAAAGACCGTATCAGCTTGTTTATTCGGGTGAATTACTAGCTGAACAACCATTGACTCCAGATAAAATGAAACAAATAGAGAATGGGAATATGCAACAAATTTTTGATTTAACAAATATTATTCGAAGTCGCTATAAGTTACCGCTGCTAGCTTGGGATCAACAAACAGCAGAGGTGGCTATAGGGCATAGTAAAGATATGAAGGATAATAATTACTTTTCACACGATTCACCTACACTAGGTACGTTAGGAGATCGTTTACAGCGCGGGAAAGTAGGGTTTCAACTTGCTGGTGAGAACATAGCGGCGCAGCATAGTGATGGAATTGCGGCGGTGCAAGGTTGGCTAAATAGTGAAGGGCATAGAAAGAATGTATTAAATGAACAATTTACAGGATTAGGTGTTGGGGTATACGATAAGTTTTATACACAAAACTTTATTCGAAAATAAAGTGAAATTTTAAGTTGTGTAGGGGACACCTCACGTTTAAGTACTTCGTATTCACTGAAGTGTAGGTCGGAATCTTACCGTATGCAAATAGCAGGATAAAAAGGTGCATGAATCGTCTAAAAATAGGCGAACCATGTGCCTTTTTTTTCTTACTATATAGTAGATATACATGAAGAGGTGAGGATTATGCCAACAACAAAAGGGCCGTTACATCCATCGGTTCAACAGTTTAAAGAGTTTGTAAACCATCACCCTAAAATGGTTCATGAGGTTAGAAGTGGTCACAAAACTTGGCAACAGTTTTATGAAGAATGGTACTTACTTGGTGAAGAAGATCCGATATGGGCAACTTTTAGGCCTGATGGAGCGCCAGCTTTTTCTTCGGTAAAAGAAAATAAACAAGAAAAAGAAAAAGATAATCGAACTGAAGAGGAAAAAACTGCTGATGTGATGGGACAAATGCTTTCTTTCTTTAAAAAGCTAGATGTGGAACAGATGCAACACCATTTAGCTAATGTGACGAGTGCTATTGGTAGTGTGCAACAAGTTTTTCAACAATTTCAAGGGAAGCCCGCGCGGCAAGAAGAAAGTACTTCCGAAAATAATCCATTTTTCTTTCAGAAGGATTAGGGGGAAAGCGGATGAGAGCAGAAATTATGGAGTTTATAAAGGCTGATGAGGATTTATCTCGCTATATTAGGGAGCAACCGTACTGGTATAGAAAACTAACGCGAAACCCTGAAGAAAAAGAGGCATTTGAGTTAGCGGCTATGCAGCATTTCAAAAAAACGATACCAGATAAAGTTGAGAAATTTCAAAACCAATTGGCAGTTGCCTCCATTATGATCGATATGTTTCAGTATATGAAGCAGCAAAATACAACATAATTGGAAGGGAAAACTATGTCCGTCATGCAGAACTTTTGATACAATAGAAGCGGATTATTTAAAAAGGAGTTGCAGCATGAGCATGACGGAAATTTGTTTAGTACGACATGGACAAACTGATTGGAATTTTCAAGAGATTATTCAGGGACGTGAAGATATTCCACTTAATGAAGTGGGAAAGAAGCAAGCAAGTCAAAGTGCAGTTGCTTTGCAAGCGGAAGCATGGGATGTAATTATAAGTAGCCCATTAATTAGAGCGCACGAAACAGCTAAGGAAATTGCAGGGGCTGCAGGATTGCAATCGATTTTATTAGATGAGCGATTTGTTGAACGTAATTTTGGTGAAGCTTCTGGGAAGCCGGTTGCGACTGTTAGGGAGCTAATTGCAGAAGGTAAAGTAGAAGGTATGGAGCAAGATGACGAGATTGTAACTCGTTGCTTTGCTGCTATAAAAGATGTTGCAGAAACTCATTCTGGCAAACGTATTATCATTGTAGCTCATTCACATGCGATAAAAGCAATTTTACATGCAATTGCACCGGAAGATATTTCGTTTAAGACACCATTAAAAAATGCATGTATTAGTTATGTGAAAGAAAATAGTGGGAAATGGGATGTTCTGAAATATAATATTGCGGAACATATTAATGTATAAGTATGTGCTGGGATTATACGGAAAATAGTTAGAGTGGTATCTTTCTGTTTAGTGAGACGCTTCAATTAGTAGTTCTATTCTAAATGTGGTATGATGAATACTCGGAGGTGTCTCTCATGATTGTAGCGACGCTGGAAAGCGTATTGATATTAGATAAGGCAGAGCAGCTTGCAAAAGCGATTATCTGTTCAGATATAGCAGAAGACTATCGTAAGTGTTATAAAGAATTGCATGAAGATATGGAAGTTCAGACGTTAATTCAGCAATTTACAGCGATGAAAGAACGATATGAAGAAGTGCAACGTTTCGGTAAATACCATCCTGATTATACTTTCGTTTCGACGAAAATGAGGGAGTTAAAGCGTTCTGTAGACTTACATGATAAGGTTGCAGCTTTTAAACGAGTAGAAACAGCTTTGCAAAAGTTGTTAGATGAAGTTAGTGTAGCAATCGGTTCTGAGGTGTCTTCTTCCATCAAAGTTCCAACAGGAAATCCATTTTTTGATGCTGGTGGCTGTGGTGGCGGTTGTGGTACCGGCGGAGGTTGTGGCTGTAAAACGGGGTAAATTACCCCGTTTTTTAGAAGATAGAAGAAAACGTATACAGAGTTTGTCCTGTAATGTCATAAATTTCTGATTGGTTTTCATAAAATATAAAATATATGTTTTTAAAAGGAGAAGATGGAGAAGATTATGTTCGGGCAACGACAAAGTATGATTGTTTATTTACATTCATTGAAACATGCCAAGATTTTAAGGAAATATGGTAACATACATTACATATCAAAACGCTTAAAATACGCAGTAGTATATTGTGATATGGAACAAATTGAGCATATGATGCAAAAGTTGAACAAACTTCCTTTTGTGAAGAAGATAGAACAGTCGTACCGCCCGTATTTAAAAACGGAATTTGAAAATTCACGTCCTGATCGGGCAAAAGAATACGATTATAGTTAATAGAAAAAATCCCCTGCTAATTTTAGTAGGGGATTTTTTTACTTGAAATAACACTTTATTTCATTGGAGGAATGAAATTATTCATTCGTAAAATACCAATTAAATGATTGAAAAACAGTTCTTTTTCTGGGAAAGTTGTGGATGGTTTTACCGTAAAGGTAGTCACTTTTCTTCCTAGTTGTTCTGCCGTTTCTTCAAATAAAATGACGCGTTTACTTTTTTTATTTTCAAGTACAGGAATGCCTTCACGACATATGTATAATGGTTGGAAATCACCAGTAGTAGTTGGTTTTAATATTACAACAAGTGAGCACACTTTTTTTTCATTTTTAATCGTTTCAAATTGTAACATATGTGTTATACGTTCTTGATTTGCTTTGGCAATTTCAAGTAATTCATATAAATCAGAGTAGCCTTCTCCGAGTTCTATAAAGCGTTGAATCATATTTTTTCCTCCTCTTTCTTTTATTTACTGTACCATCTCACTTTTTAAATGAAAAGTAGACAAAGAAAAAAAACCCTGCAAAGCAGGGCCCTTCTTATACTAGCATGTACTAGTAAGAAGGCAAAGGGAGAGGAGAAACCGGAGGAAGAACTTATGGGGAAACGTAAGTCTTCTCCGCGGTTGGCAACAACATCGAAGGTGATGTTGTTATAATTATTTATGTCCAATCTAAATGAAGATATACATCATGAAATTAAATTTTATGTTTGGCTTTTTATTTTTCTTTTTTTTATTTTATGATAGGATAAAAAAGATAAAGTGAAACGAATATACATAATGGGTTCGTGTTAGCGCATAGTGAGATGAATACATAAAAATGCAGAGCGGTTATTTTAAGCCAAAGTTCTCCTATTGTTCGTTGAGAAATGAATGGAAAATTTCATGGAATAGTATAGTTTGGTAGCGGTTACCGAATGGAGAAAGGTTTTCTATAATTGCTCGATAGATTGAAATAAAGGTAGTGACAACAGATGAGAGTAGTTTCAGGAAAATGTAAAGGGCATCCACTAAAAGCGGTGCCAGGTAATACAACACGTCCAACGACAGATAAAGTAAAAGAATCAATCTTTAATATGATAGGTCCTTATTTTGATGGTGGCATCGCTCTTGATTTATTTGGCGGTAGTGGTGGTCTTGGAATCGAGGCTATAAGTAGAGGGATTGATAAAGCAATTTTTGTTGATCGAGATAATAAAGCGATAAAAGTAATCCATCAAAATTTAGAAAGTTGTCGAATACAGGAACAAGCTGAAGTATATCGAAATGATGCAGAACGTGCGGTAAAGGCTCTTATAAAACGTGAAATATCATTCGATCTTATATTAATTGATCCTCCATATAAAGATCAAAAAATTGTATCTTTAATTAGTGTGATGGATCAACATGGATTGCTACATAGAGATGGATTAATTATGTCAGAGCATGGTAATGATGTAGTTTTACCTGATTCTATAGGGAGTCTTGTAAAAGTAAGAGCTGAAAATTATGGGATTACAGCAATATCGATTTATAAGTATGAAGGTGAGGGGACGGAATGACTAGTATAGCTATTTCTTCGGGAAGTTTTGATCCAATTACCCTTGGGCATCTGGATATTATTAAAAGGGGAGCAAAAGTATTTGATGAGGTATACGTAGTAGTTTTAAACAACTCGTCAAAAAAACCGTTCTTTTCAGTTGAAGAGCGCTTAGATTTAATTCGAGAAGCAACAAAGGATATCCCGAATGTAAAAGTAGATTCACATAGTGGACTACTAGTGGAGTATGCGAAAATGCGTAATGCAAACGCGATTTTGCGTGGGTTACGAGCGGTTTCTGATTTTGAATATGAGATGCAAATTACTTCTATGAATCGAAAATTAGATGAAAATATTGAAACCTTTTTTATTATGACAAATAACCAATATTCATTTTTAAGCTCGAGCATTGTAAAAGAAGTTGCGAGATATGGAGGAAGCGTAGTAGATCTTGTACCTCCTGTTGTAGAACGTGCTTTAAAAGAAAAGTTTCAAACCCCGTTAAAGTGAACGGGGTTTTTCTTTGTTGCTACGAAAAAATAATAAGATAACATATACATATAAACAAAATAAAGTAAAGATCGGTCCATAGTGTACAAAAGATGTCCAAATTTCTTGCAGTATAGAAGAATGATTCGATAAAAATACGGGGATATCTTTTTGCATAGGTGAAAAAGAGCTTACTTTTTCATAAAATGGTTTCCAAAATATAAAAGTAAAAATAGGAGCCAGAATACTTTGGATAATTCGTGCGAAAAAATAGGGCTTAAATCGGATGTCTGTTTCAGCTAATATGCTAGCAACTTGTGCCTGAATAGAAAGGCCGCTAAACGCTAAAATAAAGCTTGTTACCATAGCTTGCTGCAGGAGGGGTGTTTCATTTATTTGACTAATCATTTGGCTACCGAGTGTCATTTCAAAAATGCCTGATAAGATTGGAATACTAAATTCTGTAGTTAGTTGGAAGAATGATAAAATATGTTGCATAATAAAAGAAAGTGCTGCTGTAATATGAAATACAGTAATCATTTTATTTAAAACAGAGAATAAAATAATAAATCCACCAATCATAAGTAATGTTTGAATAGAAGAAACGATAGCGTCCCCAAGTAATTTTCCTAATGGTCTTTTTTCTTGCATGCGCGTCTCGTGTAGGACTGAAAAAGGGTTTTGAAAAGGACGTTTTTTAGTAGGATGTTGATCCTTCGTGGAAATATTGTTATTGCCGTAAAAACGCATCAATAACCCGACGGCAAAGTTACTTAAATAATGTGCAGCGGCTAATACGATTCCTAATTTTGGATTATTGAAAAAACCGATAGAAACAGCTCCAAAAATAAAAAGTGGATTAGATGAGTTTGTAAAAGATACGAGGCGTTCTGCTTCGATTTGTGTTAGCTGATTACTTTTACGTAGTCTAGCGCTTAATTTGGCGCCAGCAGGGAATCCAGAAGCCATTCCCATTGCCCAAACAAATCCGCCTATCCCTGGAACGCGAAAAAGTGGTCGCATGAGTGGTTCTAATATAACACCTATAAATTTTACAACACCAATACTAATTAGAAGTTCCGCAATGATGAAAAACGGTAAAAGTGAAGGGAATACAACTTCCCACCATATATTTAACCCTCGAATGGAAGCTTGCAAAGCAGCTTGGGGGTGAAGTACAAGAGAAAAGGTTAAAAACAGTGTTGATATGGTAAGAAAAGCCGTTTTCCATTTTTCATACATGTAAGTAAATCCCCCTTTGTCCCAAAAAACGTTCATTTCAGTATACGTGGATACGTAGTGCATTTAGACCATAAGTATGAAAAAGGAATGAAAAAAATTAAAGGGTGAGAAAAATGAAAGAACCGAAAATTGGTTTAGCTCTTGGATCTGGGGGCGCAAAAGGGTTTGCGCATATTGGTGTTATAAAAGTTTTAAGAGAAAATGGTATACCGATTCATATGATTGCAGGAAGTAGTATGGGGGCTTTAGTAGGTACGTTTTATGCAGCTAGCTCAAACGTTGAAAGGTTGTATAAACTGGCAAATGTTTTTAAGAGGAAATATTATTTAGATTTTACAGTTCCGAAAATGGGATTTATTGCTGGAAAACGTGTCAAAGATATGATTAAAATGTTTACATATAATAAAAATTTAGAAGAGTTAGATATCCCGACGGCTGTTGTGGCTACTGACATCTTGAAGGGGGAAAAAGTAGTTTTTACAAGTGGTCCTGTTGCAGAGGCTGTGAGAGCTAGCATATCTGTACCTGGAGTGTTTGTACCAGAAAAAATAGATGGACGATTATTGGTGGATGGCGGAGTGATTGATCGCATTCCAGTATCGGTTGTGAAAGAGTTAGGTGCCGATATTGTTATTGCTGTTGATGTATCGCCGATTAAAGTGAATGGAGAGGTTACGTCTATTTATGATGTAATTATGCAGAGTATTGAAATTATGCAACATGAGCTGGTGATGAATCGACAAATTGCATCGGATTTAATGATGCGACCAGCTGTAGAACAATTTAGTTCACGTGCTTTTACAAACATTGAAGACATTATTCGAGTTGGAGAAGTAGAGGCGGAAAAACATGTTGCAAATATTTATTTATTAATTGAGCAGTGGAAGGAGAAACATAATGTTTAAGCGTTTTCGGTTTATATATGCAATTTTAATAGGGGTTATATTGGCGATGTTACTTGTTTACGTACGTTTACCGTATTATGTAACAAAACCAGGAATGGCGGCCAAATTAGAGCCTTACGTTCAAGTTGAGGGTGGAACGAAAGAATCCGGTGATTTTATGCTTGTTACGGTTTCAATGGGACCAGCAAATGTGGTGAATTTAATAGCGGCACAGTTTAATAAATATACACATATTTCGAAAGCGGAAGAAATATTGCAAAAAGGTGAGAGTGATGAAGAATATCAATTCCGCCAAAATTATGCGATGAAAGATTCGCAAAATGCAGCAATCTATAATGCGTATAAACGTGCAAACCGTACTGTTTCTTTTGAAAATAAAGGTGTATTGGTTGCAGGAGTAGCGAAAGGGATGCCGTCAGAAGGAAAGCTTAAGCTTGGAGATGTCATCATAGCTGTCGACGGAAAAACATTTGAAAAGACGGAGCAATTTATTGAATATATGACAGGGAAAAAAGAAGGGGAAGCAGTAAATATTGAGTACAAGAGAAATGGAAAACAGTTAAAAGAAAATTTAAATGTAAAGGCCATTCCGAATGGAAATGGGCGTGTTGGTATAGGGGTTTCTATCGTTACTGAAAGAGAATTAGTGGTAGATCCGAAAGTGAAAATTGATTCTCATGAAATAGGCGGACCATCGGCAGGCCTAATGTTTACATTAGAAATATATAATCAACTTGTGGAAGATGATTTAACAAGAGGGCATGAAATAGCTGGAACAGGGACGATAAATGAAAAGGGAGAAATTGGCCCGATTGGTGGTATTCAGCAAAAAGTGGTTGCTGCAAGTGATGCTGGTGCTGAAGTGTTCTTTGCGCCAAATGAAAAAGGTGCGGAGAAATCGAATTATAAAGATGCGCTTGAGGCTGCGAAAGATATTAAAACAAAAATGAAAGTTGTACCAGTTGATACGCTGGATGATGCATTGCTGTATTTGGAAAAAATGGGCGAGAAAAAATAAACCTCTCTGAAAAAGAGAGGTTTATTTATAGAAATTTTGCAGTTGTTTCATCATAACGAATTGGATGGTGTGTTGCATCTTGTTTTAGTAGTTGTGTTCGTAATGGTTCTTGCATGATGGAGAAATATACAGAATTGGCTTTTCGCTCTATATGTAAAGTAGGATGGTCAAATGTTTTTGTATGGGTAAGGATGGGAAGTTCTATTTTTTTCTTGTTTTTTGAAAGGTAAGTTTGTCCTTTTTGTGACATGCCTAGTAGACGAATGTACGGTGCATGCTGCTCTATATTTGCGCTATGTATTTCTTCTTTTGTTGTATTTGTTAAAATGTGTGTACAAGCTCTTTGTAATCTAGTCCATGTATAACGCTTCGTTTTTAATGCTTCCATGAATGAATGGAAGGAGGAACTGTTTTGTATTTTTGATAAAATACGATGCTCTAAACCTTCTTCTATTTCATATATATGTCGTAAGTCTTCTGGAGACATCGTCATGAGTTTGTATTTAAAAAATGAAAAGTATTGTTCCCAATTATGTAATATCCCGTAGTTTTGTTTGTAACTTGCTAAAAGAGAAGCAGTCGCTTTTGGGATAAAAGGCTCAATTTCTGTAAAAGAACTATTTTCGCTAAAAAGTTGTTTACGAATACTAGTTGCGCTTGCAATATGTTGGTCGCTAAATGTTTCATCATGATAATGAGATGCGAATCTTTTTATCGTTTGTGCTTGCATAGAACTATTTTGTAAGAAAATTGATTTCATGTATTGGAATCCTAATATGTTATTCGGTTGTGACATGTCTATGTTTTTTTCGGATGGTAAAATGTGTAGGAAGGCTTCAGATGTAGCTTTTGCGTAACTGTTACCTGCATTCATAAATTGCTTTACAAGATGATTAAAAGTATCTTCTTCATTTTTTTGCACAGAGATGGTGTTATGAAAATTTTCAATCTGCCCATCTTCACTACCGAAACAAATTTCAGAAACACGCAGGGCGTTTAAAATAGAAATAGCGCCATTTGCAAAGGTTTCAGCCTTTTGTGTTGAGAAGGCGTATGGAAGCTCTACAACAAGGTCTACACCGCATGATAAGGCCATTTTGGTACGATACCATTTGGATATGAGTGCTGGCTCACCACGCTGTAAAAAAGGGCCACTCATAACAGCGATTGTAATATCGGCGTGTGTTAACTTTTTTGTTTGTTGCACATGATAATCATGACCGTTATGAAAAGGGTTATATTCAACAACAATGCCACTGGCTTTTATGGTAATCTCTCCTTTCGATGTAGCATCTTTTTCAAAAACGTGATACTCTATATATTATTTACTATGATGACTTCATTATAGTGTAAAGAAAAAACATTGACAAATATAAAATGGCTAGCTATAATTTTGTTTGTTGCCTTGAGGTGATATGATATGAAATGGTCCATCCATCAATT
This sequence comes from Bacillus cereus group sp. N14, assembly GCF_016483555.1. NCBI lineage: Bacteria > Bacillati > Bacillota > Bacilli > Caryophanales > Bacillaceae > Bacillus > Bacillus cereus group sp. N14. The sequence continues at coordinate 255,504 of NZ_JAEHBQ010000001.1, read as the reverse complement.
GAATAAATTGAGAAATAAAGGATTGACATTGGATGAGATGGTAGATGTAAGTGAGCTGCAAGAGGTCGAGAAAGATATTCGTGAAATTAATCCTGCTCATGTAACAGGAAGAGTTGATTTTGGCTCCGGTAAGTTTACGTTCCATCTACATATAACTGGAAGCATGGTTTTACCATGTTCTCGCTCTTTAGTAGATGTGACATTACCATTTGACATTAAAACAACTGAGGTGTTCCAAACTTCACAAGAAGAATTTGAAACTGAAGCTGAAATTCATTGTTTAGAAGGAGAAGTACTTGACTTACTGCCCGTAATCAAGGAAAATATACTTTTGGAGATTCCAATGCAAATTTTCAGTGATGATGTTTCTGGTGGAGCACCGATGCAAGGTCAAGACTGGCAAGTGATTTCGGAAGAAAACAAAGAAAAGACTGTTGATCCACGATTAGCAGGACTTGCAAAGTTTTTTGACAAATAATCGGAAGACTGGTTTAGGCCTTCATATGAAAATAACTATTTCTTTTAAGGAGGTGGGAAGAATGGCTGTACCTTTTAGAAGAACTTCTAAAACAGTAAAAAGAAAGCGTCGTACGCATTTCAAATTATCAGTACCTGGTATGGTAGAGTGCCCAAGCTGTGGTGAAGCGAAATTAGCTCACCGTGTATGTAAAGCATGCGGTACTTACAAAGGTAAAGAAGTAATCAGCAAGTAATTGCGGGAAAATAAACGTAGAAGATATCTTCTGCGTTTATTTTTTTTTGTCTTATTCTTTATTTGTTGTATTCTATCTTTTCTAGTAACTGCATATGCTTAATAAAAAATGCATAGGGAGGACTAGAGAGATGGCGACAACAAGACAAGATGCTTGGACTGATGATGAAGATTTGCTTCTGGCAGAAGTAGTACTCCGGCATATTCGAGAAGGTGGAACGCAATTATCTGCCTTTAAAGAAGTGGGAAGACATTTATCTCGTACACCAGCAGCATGTGGCTTTAGATGGAATTCTTACGTTAGAAAGCAATACAAAGAACGTATTGAAGAAGCGAAGCAACTACGTAAAGTAGAAAATTATGAAGTAAAAGAGACAAAGGTAGTAGAGCCTACGTCAATTACATTGAATGATGTTATTGATTTCTTGCAAAATTATAAAGATGAAAACTCTTTAATGGTGTTGCAACAGCAAATTGAATCGTTACAAACAGAGAGAGAGAGTCTTTTGGAGCGATTATCAGTATATGAGGAAGAGTATAGAACATTGCTTGATTATATCGATCAAAAAAGAAGTGTAATGGTAGCGGAAAGAAATAGCGCTCGTTCGAATGGGAAATTAGAAAAGTTAAAGAAATAAAAAAACAGCTGCTATGTAGCTGTTTTTTTATTTCTTATGCAGACTCTTCGTTTGTAACCGTATTCAAATTTGTTTCTGGGTTCCAAACATAAAAATCACCATCAGGTACTGATACAGGCTGGAAATTTAATTTATCCCAAAAACCAGCTGAATGGATACGTGCGATCGTTTTAATTGGGAACTGTAGCCCCTTCGCATAATTTACAAGCATTTCTCCGAATCCTTGTTTTTGGAAAGTCGGTAACACTTCAAGTTTATAGAGTTCTAGGTAAGTACCTGTAATTTCGAATGGTTCTCCGCCGTTCCTTTTCATATATAGACTCATGCGTGCAATTAGTGATCCGCCATAATAAATACCGTAAAATGGAGATTCACTATCGTTTTCAATAATGTTTGCCTGTAATTCTTCTAACATGGATAGTTCTTGAGCTCCGCAACCTTTAAATTTTTTAAATTCGTCTAATGTTTTATAATTGATGAGCAAGCGCTCAACTTTTGGGAATCCCATAACATCACATCCTTTTCTTGTCTCGTTGAATGCAGAAAAGTAAAAATATTTATAATAATATTATAACTCATTTTTTTATTTTTATGAAGAAGATAGTATATTTCTTTTATTATTTTTTTGAGGATTTGCTAAACTAAGAGTAGAAGCATATTAATAGGTAGTATATACATATTGAAAGTAGAGGTTGCATTTGTTTGTTAAAGAGCAATGAAATTGTAAACTATGTTCATGGAATTGAGAAAGGTAAAGTGAAACTGTAATCGGTGGGATTTGTTCACCTTTAGTTAATTATGATTCCGCACCAATCAGGCGTTTGCGGGATAAAAAGGGGGAGGGAAAGGGACTTGTGTAACGTATTTATATGAGTTCCTTGTGTGAAAATGAAAATCGGAGTTGTGGGACCAGGAGCTATCGGTCTGTTATATGCATTTTATTTACAAAAAAGTAATCAAGATGTTACGTTGTTTACAAGGACAGCTAAACAGGCTGAGGAATTGAATAGAACGGGTGTAACTTGTATGAGGGAGGAAAAACGTGAAACCGTATTCCCACCTGTTTTACCAATAGAAAGTATGCTAGACCAGAAGCTAGACTATATATTTATTGCTGTTAAGCAATATCATATAACTGACATACTACCTTTTGTGCGAGGGGAATCCTCATTAATCTTTTTGCAAAACGGAATGTCGCACCTTCATGCTATGCAGCAAATAAGGAATAAAAATATTGCGGTTGGGATTGTAGAGCATGGTGCAAAAAAAGAAGAAAGACATATCGTTTATCATACGGGAATAGGTGTAACGAAGTTTGGAATCGTGCACGGCCAGTCTATACATTTTGAAAAAATATTTAATTGCTTTCCATTTCCTCATTTTCCGATTCAAATAGAAGATGATTGGAAGGATGTCATGCACAAAAAATTAGTAGTTAATGTATGTATCAATCCATTGACAGCATTATTACAAGTCCAGAACGGAGAGTTGATTACGAACCCGTTTTTTTATCGATTGATGGAGCAAGTTTTTCAGGAAGTCGTTTTTCTTGTTAAAGAAGAAAAAGAAATGGTATGGAAAATGGTACATCGCGTATGTGAAAGAACGTCTCGTAATACATCATCTATGCTGGCAGATGTAAGGGCAAATAGACAAACGGAAATCGGTGCGATTGTTGGATATGTATTAGAAGAAGCTAAGAAACAGCAACGATCTGTTCCGACACTGCAATTTTTGTTCGATGCAATAAAAGGATTAGAAGTAAAAGAATAAGTGTAATTCTTTGCTTTTACGTGCAACATTGACTACAATGTGGATTGGTGAGAGAACAGGATACGAAAGGAAGAATTATATGGAGATAAAAGAAATCTCTGTTCCGCAACAAGGTGTTGTAGCGGACTATATGAACGGTAAAAAAGAGATACAGTCGTGTTTTGACTATATGTTAACAGAAGATGCTTTTAAACAGCGTGTACATGATTTGTGTGAGAGGGAGTTTTTCCGCCAAGACTTAGTAGCGCATTTATTAGAATATAATACAAAATTACAAGCGGGAGAAGCTACGATTCAAAATGTAAAAGCGCTTGGAGATGAAAATACATATGTTGTTATAGCTGGACAACAAGCTGGGTTATTAACTGGACCACTTTATACAATTCATAAAATTATTTCAGTTTTACAGCTTGCGAGGGAAAAGGAAGAAAGTTTAGGTGTTAAAGTCGTTCCTGTTTTCTGGATTGCTGGTGAAGACCATGATATGGATGAAATTAATCATACTTTTGTAACGAAGAATAAAAAAATAAAAAAGACTATTTTTCATGACCGTAATCCGAAAGTGGCGAGTGCTTCAGAGTCCGAGCTTTCTTTGGAAGACTGTAGAAAGTGGATTGAAGAAATTTTCAAAACATACCCTGAAACGAATTTTACAAAGGATGTACTGCAATTTATTGATGATTCTTTGGGGAAATCGAATACGTATGTAGATTTCTTTGCCCATCTTATTATGAAAATGTTCGTTAATTCTGGTTTAATTCTTGTTGATTCGCATCATCCTGAATTAAGAAAATTAGAAGTGCCGTTTTTCAAGCGAATTATAGGTAAGTATAAAGAAGTGCAAGAGGGGCTTCATAACCAACAGGAAGTAATTAAAGAATTAGGATATAAACCAATTATTGAAACAAAGTATAATGCAGTACATATATTCATGGAAATTGATAATGAGCGAGTATTACTTGAAGACGATCAAGGGAAGTTTGTAGGGAAGGATGGAGCGTATTCCTTTTCATATGAGGAATTGATGGAAGAGATGGAAAGAAGTCCGGAACGCTTTAGTAATAATGTTGTAACGCGCCCTCTTATGCAAGAGTATCTATTTCCTACGCTTGCGTTTATTGGAGGACCAGGGGAATTAGCTTACTGGAGTGAATTGCAACAAGTTTTCCATACGATTGGTTTCCAAATGCCGCCTGTCGTTCCGCGTATTACAATCACTTATGTAGAGAGGGATATAGCGACAGATTTATACGATTTGCAATTGCAAGACAGTGATCCGTTTTTAAATAACGTAGATAAGTTGCGTGAAAACTGGTTATCTAATCAAATAGAGGAACCGATAGATGATCGATTTGTAGAGGCGAAAAAAGAAATAATTGATATCCATACGTCATTACAACAGTTTGTGAAGAAAATAGATCCTGGATTAAGTGCGTTTGCAGGGAAAAATGAATTCAAAATTAATGAACAAATTGAACTGTTGGAAAGAATGTTGAAAAGAAATGTTGAGAAAAAACATGAAGTACAGCTAAATAAATTCCGTCGCATACAATTTGCACTTCGTCCATTAGGGGCGCCGCAAGAGCGTGTGTGGAATGTATGTTACTATTTAAATCAGTTCGGTTTGGATTTCGTTGATCGTGTAATGGAAAAACCGTTTTCTTGGGACGGAAAACATCATGTTATAAAACTATAGAATCTTGCTCTTAGGAGCAGGATTTTATTTTTGTCCTGTTGAATTTACTGTGAAGTGGAATTTTTCTGAATTATTAATTTTAAAAAAGTGAATATCGTAATTATGCAGGATACTTAAATATATGACAAAATAGCACAAAATGTAAACGTATTATCATCTTTTTCGACAGTTTTTTATTTAAATTCCCGCAAAAAATGATAAAATTTAGTATATAATAAAAGAAAATAGCGATTTGTATAGTATGCTGCCTTTGTAGGCAAGTTAAATGAGTCGTTCTTTCATAGTATTTCGTTCTCTAATCGTGAAATATGCGTTTGGGGGAGGAGATGCATTCAACATAATTAATTGGAAAAAGAGTAGGTGCAACAATGTTTAAACATGTAACAGTGCTTTTGAAGGAAACAGTAGACGGCTTAGATATAAAGCCAGATGGTACATATGTAGATTGTACACTGGGGGGAGGAGGACATAGTTCTTATTTATTATCCCAATTAACTGAAGGTGGAAGATTAATCGCGTTTGATCAAGATGAGATAGCGATTCAAAATGCGAAAGAAAAATTCTCTTCATACGGTGAGCAGTTCATAACAGTAAAGAGTAATTTCCGTTATTTATCTGAAAAACTACAGGAATTAGGTATAACAGAAGTAGACGGTATTTTATTTGATTTAGGTGTTTCATCCCCACAATTAGATACACCAGAGCGTGGCTTTAGTTATCATCATGATGCACCGTTAGATATGCGGATGGATCAAGATGCCCCATTAACAGCATATGATGTTGTAAATAGCTGGTCATATGAACAACTTGTAAGAATTTTCTTCCAGTATGGTGAAGAGAAATTTTCAAAACAAATAGTAAGGAAAATTGAGGCGTATCGTGAGAATAAAGCTATTGAAACGACAGGAGAATTAGTAGAACTAATTAAAGAGGGTATTCCAGCTCCTGCTCGTAGAACGGGTGGACATCCTGCGAAGCGAGTGTTCCAAGCAATCCGTATTGCTGTAAATGATGAATTGAAAGTATTTGAAGAAGCGTTGGAATCTGCAATTGACATGGTCAAGCCAGGTGGAAGAGTTAGTGTTATAACATTCCATTCTTTAGAAGACCGTATTTGTAAAACGACGTTTAAGCGAAATAGTACAACGCCACAATTGCCACCAGGATTACCGATTATTCCTGATGAATTTAAGCCGAAATTAAAACTTATTACAAGAAAACCGATTTTACCTTCTGATATAGAGTTAGAAGAAAATAATCGAGCGCGTTCTGCGAAATTGAGAATCGCTGAAAAACGATAAAAAGGGGAGAGAGGTATGAGTAACTTAGCTGTAAAGTACAAACAACAAGCGCAAGAAGAGATACAGATTCAAACGCCCCCACAGCAGATGGTTCAGCCAAAAGCTAAAGCGAAGATTACAAGAATCGAAAAACTGTTGTATGTAGCATTTATTGGCTTTTTATTGTATGCCTGTGTAGCGTTTATTGGAAATAAAGCAGGCCTTTATCAAGTTAATGTAGAAGCAGCGACGATAGAACAAAAAATTGTACAGCAGCAAAAAGAAAATCAAGAGTTACAGGCTGAAGTAGAGAAGTTAAGTCGCTATGAACGAATCGCTGAAGTTGCAAAAAAACACGGGCTAGAAATTAATGCGAATAATGTGAAGGGCCTCAAATAAGGCAATAGGTGTGAAGGGAAAATGAAAAGAAATATGACTAAATTTCATACCAATAAGGGAGCAGGGTATTTTATGATTTTATTCCTCCTGCTCTTTTTGCTATTGTTAGCCCGATTTTTTTACATACAAGCAACAGGAACTGTTCATAATCAAGATTTGGATAAACTTGCTCAGCAAAAACATAGTAAAAAAGGAGTTCTAGAAGCAAATCGCGGGACGATTTATGATCAAAACGGTCATGTACTAGCGCAAGATGCAAACTCTTATAAACTTGTAGCGGAATTAAAAGGTGCGAATCATGTTGAAAATAAAGAGGATACTGCAAAGAAAATTGCGGGAGTACTCGGAAAAGATGAAGAGAAGATTTTAGCCACGTTAAATAAAAAAGATAAAAGTCAAGTCGAATTTGGAACACTAGGTAAAGATTTGACGAAAGAACAGAAGGAACAAATAGAAGCATTGAAATTGCCAGGCATATCTTTTATTACTGAAAATGCAAGAGTGTATCCGAACGGTGATTTTGCATCTTACGTTATAGGTCATGCTAAACCGAATGAAGAGGGGACTTCGGTAGGGCAATTTGGTTTAGAAAAAAGTTTAGATAAATATTTAAGTGCTTCTAACGGCAAAGTAGCTTATACAGGCGATCGTAAAGGAGTGTCTCTTGACGGTGGAAAAGTGAACGTAGAGGCACCTAAAAACGGAGATAACGCGTATTTAACGATAGATCAACGTATTCAAAGTTATTTAGAAGATGCGATGAAAGCTGCAAGTAAGCATTACGACCCAGAAAGTTTAATAGGGATTGTTGCGGATCCAAAAACAGGGAAAATATTAGCGATGTCTAGTAAACCTAGTTATGATCCAAATGATCGTCAAATTAAATATTTCTTCAATGATGCAATTGCAAATGCATTTGAACCTGGATCAACAATGAAAATTTTCACGTTAGCAGCAGCTATTAATGAAGGTGTGTATAAAGGACAAGATTATTATCAGTCTGGTACATATCAAGTCGGGAACCGAAAAATAAAAGATCATAACGGTGGCGCTGGATGGGGATCTATCACATTTGATGAAGGGGTAGAGCGTTCTTCCAACGTAGCGTTTGCAATTTTAGGGGATCAAAAACTTGGCCCCGAACGTTTCCGAAAGTATATTCATAGTTTTGGATTAGATGAAAAAACGAATATTGATTTACCTGGTGAAGGTTCAAATGCAATTGTATTTGATCAACAAATACAGCAAGTAACAACAGCTTTTGGACAAGGTTCTACTGTAACGCCAATTCAGCTTGTGCAAGCTGCAACTGCTATTGCAAATGATGGAAAAATGATGAAGCCTTATACAATTGATAAAATTGTAGATCCAATAACAGCCGAAGTAAAATTAGAACATAAGCCAGAGGAAGTGGGAAAACCTGTTACGAAAGAAACAGCAGCGCAAGTAAGACAGTTATTAGAACGTGTTGTTACATCGCCGAAAGGAACAGGAACTGCTTATAAAGTTGATGGGTATTCAGTTGGTGGTAAAACAGGGACAGCGCAAATTCCGGATGGAAAAGGTGGCTATATGACGGGAAGAGAGAATTATATATTCTCATTCTTAGGGATGGCACCTATGGACGATCCACAACTTGTTGTGTATGTAGCTGTAAAACAGCCGAAATTGAAAGATGATGAGAATGGCGCACAGCCTTTAGCTGATATTTTTAAATATGTAACTAAAAATAGTTTAGAGTATTTAAAGATTAAGCCAAATGAAATAAAAGACCCGAAAAAATATGTGAAAGAACAACAAACTGTCGTTCCGGATGTAACAGGGAAAACGATGGAAGAAGCGAAAAAAGCAATTGATAAAGCAAAACTTCGTCCAATCGTATTAGGTGAAGGGAAAGTGCAGCAGCAAGTGCCAAAAGCAACTGAGCAAACATTAAAAGGTGACCGAGTCTTCTTAGTAGGAGATAAACCTACAATGCCAAATATACAAGGCTGGGCACTGCGTGATGTTATGAATTTAGCGAAAACATTAAAGCTTAACCTAAAACCTACTGGTACCGGATATGTAACTGAACAAAGTGTGGCAGAAGGAACATTGTTACAACCTGGTACAGAGTTAGGTGTAACACTTGTACCGCCACTTGAACCACAACAAGAAGCAGAAAAACAGTAATGGTAAAAGAGAAGAAGTTCTAATTAAATAAGTACAAGCATATATTGGAACAAGCTAGGCGTAAGGGAGGCTTGTTCCAATATGCGTGTATCAAATGTAACAGTTAGAAAAAGACTTATTTTTATACTCATATCAGGTATACTTATTTTCACTATCATCGATATTCGTCTTGGATATGTGCAATTTTTTCTTGGGAATATGTTAACGGATCGTGCGAAAGATTCATGGAGTCGTAATATTACTTTTGAACCTGAACGTGGGAAGATTTTAGACCGGAATGGTGTGGAACTTGCTACGAATAAAAGTGCCCCAACTGTCTTTGTTGTACCGAGGCAAATTGAAAAACCAGCAGAGACTGCAGAGAAGTTAGCTGCAGTATTAGGTGTGGAAAAAGATGAGGTTTATAAGCGGATTACAAAAAAAGAATCGATTGTAAGGTTAGATAAAGGTGGAAGAAAAATATCACATGATAAAGCGAAAGAGGTACGAGGATTAAGTTTGAAAGGTGTTTATATCGCAGAGGACTCTATCCGGTACTATCCATTTGGCAACTTTTTATCACACGTATTAGGGTTTGCAGGTAGTGATAACCAAGGTCTTATGGGACTGGAAAAATATTATGATAAAGAGCTAAATGGTGATGAAGGTCATGTGCGTTTTTTTGCAGATGCAAAAGGCCAAAGGATGCCTAATGTTGGCGATGATTTCAAAAAACCAGAAGCTGGTTTGAATTTAGGTTTAACAATTGATGCACGTATTAATAGAATTATGGAAAGAGAAATGAATATTGCAGAGTCGACATATAATCCAGATGGTATGATTGCGATTGCAATGAATCCGAAAAATGGTGAAATTTTAGGTATGTCGAGTCGGCCGAGTTTTGATCCAGCAGATTTTCAAAGTGTTTCTCCAGAAGTGTATAATAGAAATTTACCAGTATGGAGTACGTATGAGCCTGGTTCAACATTTAAGATCATTACGTTAGCAGCAGCCTTGAATGAAAATTTAGTAGACTTAGAGAAAGATACGTTTTATGATGATGGAGCAGCTGAAGTGGGTGGAGCTAGATTGAAATGCTGGAAAGCGGGAGGCCATGGTAGCCAAACGTTTTTAGAAGTAGTTCAAAACTCATGTAACCCAGGATTTATTGAACTTGGTGATCGTCTTGGTAAAGACCGATTGTTTAAATACATTCGTAATTTCGGCTTTGGACAGAAAACCGGAATTGATTTGCAAGGTGAAGGTAGTGGGATTTTATTTAATTTAGATAAAGTCGGTCCAGTTGAGCAAGCAACTACTTCATTTGGTCAAGGAGTTTCTGTAACACCAATTCAACAAGTAGCAGCAGTAGCAGCGGCTGTAAATGGTGGGACATTGTATCAACCGTATATAGCTAAGGAATTTATTGATCCGAAAAATAATCAAGTTGTAAGTAAAAAGACACCTGTGGAAAAAAGAAAAGTTATTTCCAAGGAAACTTCAGAAAAAGTTCGGTATGCATTAGAGAATGTTGTAGCAAAGGGATCTGGTAAAGGTGCTTTCATTGATGGGTATCGTGTAGGTGGAAAAACAGGTACGGCTCAAAAGGTGAAAGATGGTAAATATTTAGAGAATAATTATATAGTATCTTTTATCGGTTTTGCTCCAGCAGATGATCCGGAAATTGTTGTCTATGTTGCTGTTGATAATCCGAAAGGTGTAACGCAATTTGGTGGAGTAGTAGCAGCTCCAATTGTTGGGAATATTCTTCGGGATGCACTTCCTGTTATGGGAGTGAAACCGAGAAAAGAACAAGTTGAGAGAGAATATAAATGGGGCGATACACCAACTGTGGAAGTTCCGAATTTAATTGGTATGAAAAAGAAAGACTTACAGACACAACTCGTCGATTTGAAGCTTGATATAAGTGGAGACGGAGAGAAAGTAATTAAACAATCCCCAGAAGCAGGAGCTAAAGTGAAAGAAGGCTCAAAAATTAGAATTTACTTCGGGAATTAAAGGTAACCTAGTACGTTTTATGGTACAATTGGTGGAAGTGAGTTCTTTATAGAAGAGTTACTTAATTTGAGGCTGTAAGAGCCCCAATTATAAATAAGTCTATTTATTAGACACAGTAGCACTTACCTCCTATTTTACATATTTAGGAGGTAACGTGTTGCTTATTAAAAAAGAGATAAATACACAATGTAGAGAGGGTTTAGTGAAATGAAGTTGCATACACTTTTATCATGTTTGCATGATTTTCCAGTTGTTCCAAAAGAAAATCCAGAAATCACATCTATAGAAGCTGATTCACGTAAAGTGAAAGAGGGAAGCTTATTTGTATGTATGAAAGGATATACGGTTGATAGCCATGATTTTGCTAAGCAAGCAGCGGCACAAGGAGCGGCTGCTATTGTTGCGGAAAGACCAATTGATGTTGACGTTCCAGTTGTACTTGTGAAAAACACTTTTCGTTCGTTAGCGGTTTTAGCTGATTATTTTTATGGTCAACCAACACACAAGTTACATTTAATCGGAATTACAGGTACAAATGGAAAGACAACAACATCGCATATTATGGATGAGATTATGCGCGCACATGGTCATAAAACGGGGCTAATTGGAACGATTAATATGAAAATCGGTGATGAAACATTTGAGGTGAAAAATACAACACCAGATGCACTAACACTTCAACAGACGTTTTTAAAAATGGTTGAGCACGGTGTAGATAGTACAGTAATGGAAGTTTCGTCACATGCTTTAGATCTTGGTCGTGTACACGGATGTGATTACGATGTAGCAGTGTTTACAAATTTAACACAAGATCATTTAGACTATCATAAAACGATGGAAGAATATAAACATGCAAAAGGGTTGCTATTTGCACAACTTGGCAATAGTTATAACCATGATCGTGAAAAGTACGCGGTACTGAATAACGATGATGCTGTAACTGCGGAATATATGAGAAGTACTGCGGCAACTGTTGTAACGTATGGAATTGATACAACAAGTGATATTATGGCCAAAGATATCGTTATGACGAGTGGTGGAACTACATTTACGCTTGTAACACCGTATGAAAGTGTAAATGTTACGATGAAATTGATTGGGAAATTTAATGTATATAACGTACTAGCGGCAACAGCGGCAGGACTTGTTTCTGGTGTAAGTTTAGAAACGGTTATTGATGTAATAAAGCAACTAGCTGGAGTTCCAGGACGTTTTGAAGTAGTTGATGGTGGACAAAATTATACAGTTATTGTTGATTATGCACATACACCAGATAGCTTAGAGAATGTATTAAAAACAGCAAAACAGTTTGCAAAAGGCGATGTATATTGCATCGTCGGTTGTGGTGGAGATAGAGATCGAACAAAGAGACCAATTATGGCAAATGTTGCAACAAAATATGCAACTCATGCAATTTACACTTCAGATAATCCAAGAAGTGAAGAGCCAGGGGCTATTTTAGATGATATGGTGCAGGGTGCAAATGGGAATAATTATGAAGTAATTATTGATAGAAAAGAAGCGATATACCATGCAATTGCTAACGCGAAAGCTGAAGATATCATCATTATTGCTGGTAAGGGTCATGAAACGTATCAAATTATTGGTAAAGACGTTCATCATTTTGACGATCGTGAAGTCGCTAAAGAAGCAATTACAGAGCGTTTAAACAACGAAGAGTAACAACGTGAGAGGAGGACTACATGTGCTTGAGCAAGGTTTATTAGTAACGGCTGGGGTAGCATTCTTAATTTCTGTTGCCCTTTCGCCATTGTTTATTCCATTTTTAAGGAAATTAAAGTTCGGACAGAGTATTCGTGATGAGGGACCAAAGTCACATCAAAAAAAATCAGGGACACCTACAATGGGTGGTATTGTCATATATGTATCTATGATGGTAACTTCACTTATTATGGCGATTAAGTTTAATCATTTAGGTGCAGAGGTTTCGTTATTATTATTAGTGACATTTGGCTACGGATTAATTGGATTTTTAGATGACTACATAAAGGTAGTTAAGAAGAGAAATCTTGGTTTAACATCAAAACAAAAATTAGTAGGTCAGCTTGTTATTGCTATTGCGTTCTTTTTAATTGGAAAAGGGCAAGCGTTCCACACATACATCATGATTCCGGGAACAGATGTTAAGTTTGAACTAGGTTGGGCGTATTTTGTACTTGTATTATTTATGCTTATTGGTGGATCAAATGCAGTTAACTTAACTGACGGTTTAGATGGTTTATTATCAGGAACAGCTGCTATTGCATTTGGAGCGTTTAGTATTATTGCAGTAGCGCAAGAGCAATTTGGAGTAGCGATATTCTGTATGGCAGTTGTAGGAGCTGTACTTGGATTTTTAGTATTCAATGCAAATCCAGCGAAAGTGTTTATGGGAGATACAGGTTCCTTAGCTTTAGGTGGAGCCATTGCAGCTGTAGCGATTTTATTAAAACAAGAATTACTACTTGTAATCATTGGTGGAGTATTCGTAATGGAAACTTTATCTGTTATTATTCAGGTCATTTCTTTTAAAACAACAGGAAAACGTGTCTTTAAAATGAGTCCATTACACCATCATTATGAATTATGTGGTTGGTCAGAGTGGCGTGTTGTTGTGACATTTTGGTCTGTAGGCTTTTTATTAGCTGTGTTAGGAATTTATATCGGGGTGTGGATGTAATTGAAAACTGTAACTGAATTTCAAAATAAAAATATTCTTGTATTAGGCATTGCAAAAAGTGGTTATGCAGCAGCTACGCTGTTACAAAAATTAGGGGCAAATGTAATTGTAAATGACGGAAAGCCTTTAGCGGATAATGTACTTGCTGCAGAATTACAAGCAAAAGGAATGGACGTTGTATGCGGTGGTCATCCTTTAGAATTGTTAGAGAGAAATATTTCTCTTGTAGTAAAAAATCCAGGAATCCCGTATTCTAATCCAATATTAGTTGCTGCGAAAGAGAAGCAAATTCCAATTGTTACGGAAGTTGAATTAGCATATCGTATTTCAGAAGCGCCATTTGTTGGGATTACGGGGTCTAACGGTAAAACGACGACGACAATGCTTGCATTTGAAATGCTAAAAGAAGGACAAAAGCATCCTGTAATTGCAGGGAACATAGGAACTGTAGCGTGTGAAGTAGCACAGGATGCAAAAGAAAATGAAGTTGTAGTTACAGAACTTTCATCGTTTCAACTGATGGGAGTAGAATTGTTCCAACCTAAAATTGCTGCGTTTTTAAATTTATTTGAGGCCCACTTAGATTATCACGGGACGAAGAAGGAATATGGTTTAGCAAAAGCAAATATTTTTAAAAACCAAACAGAAAATGATTATAGTGTAATAAATGCAGATGATGCAGATGTGATGGCTTTATCTGCTTATAGTAAAGGGCAAAAAGTACTATTCTCGACAACGAAAGAAATTGAAGATGGTGCGTGTATAAAAGAGAATGCTCTTTGTTTTAAAGGTGAAAAAGTTGTTGAAGTAGGCGATATCGTTTTACCTGGTCAACATAATTTAGAAAATATTTTAGCAGCGATGAGTATCGCAAAATTATTAGGTGTTTCTAATGAAGCGATTACGGCGGTGTTAAAACGTTTTACAGGTGTAAAACATCGTTTAGAATATGTAACAACTATTAACAATCGTAAGGTTTATAATGATTCAAAAGCAACGAATATGTTAGCGACTGAGAAAGCATTATCTGCGTTTACACAACCGATTGTGTTATTAGCAGGTGGGCTTGATCGTGGAAATGAATTCGATGATTTAATTCCGTATTTCAAAAATGTAAAAGCAATTGTGACATTTGGACAAACAGCTCCAAAATTAGTAAGAGCTGCAGAAAAAGCGGGATTAGATACAATTGAAAGTGTCGATACTTTAGATGAAGCGGTAGTGAAAGCTTATGCTCATTCTACAGATGGCGATGTAATTCTTCTTTCTCCAGCATGTGCAAGCTGGGATCAATTTAAAACATTTGAAGAAAGAGGAGACATGTTTATACAAGCTGTGCATAAACTTATATAAAGTAAATCAAAACATCAGTAGGCTAATACCTACTGATGTTTTGTTACATAGGGCAAAAGTTTCTGCCTAAAGAGGTGGTGTTTATGGGTAATGAAGAAAACCCCTGATTTTATTCTCATCATCGTTACACTTGCGTTGTTAACAATCGGAATGGTTATGGTGTATAGTGCGAGTGCGGTTTGGGCCTCTTATAAAATGGGGGACTCATTCTTTTTTGCAAAAAGGCAATTGCTATTTGCAAGTATTGGTGTAGTGGCAATGTTTTTAATTATGAAAATTGATTATTGGGTGTGGCGTACGTATTCAAAAGTAATTTTGCTAGTTTGCTTCATTCTTCTTATTCTTGTTCTTGTTCCTGGGGTAGGACTTGTTCGAGGAGGAGCGCGAAGTTGGATTGGAATCGGGGCATTTTCCATTCAACCGTCAGAATTTATGAAGTTTGCGATGATTATTTTTTTAGCAAAATTTTTAGCGGAACGACAAAAATTAATTACCTCTTTTAAACGTGGTTTACTGCCAGCTCTTAGTTTTGTATTTCTTGCTTTTGGGATGATTATGTTACAGCCAGATCTTGGCACAGGAACGGTAATGGTTGGGACATGTATTATTATGATATTTATCTCGGGAGCAAGGGTCTTTCACTTTGCAATGTTTGGTTTGCTTGGTGTAGCAGGATTTGTAGGGCTAATTGCATCAGCACCGTATCGAATGAAACGTATTACATCATATTTAGATCCGTGGTCAGATCCGCTTGGAAGTGGATTTCAAATTATTCAATCGTTACTCGCAATTGGACCTGGTGGATTATTCGGGCTTGGACTTGGACAAAGTAGACAAAAGTTTCTTTATTTACCTGAACCGCAAACAGACTTTATATTTGCAATCTTATCCGAGGAATTAGGTTTTATTGGTGGTTCATTTGTGTTATTATTATTTAGTCTATTATTATGGCGTGGGATTCGTATAGCTTTAGGAGCGCCAGATTTATATGGTACGTTTTTAGCAGTAGGTATTGTGGCGATGATTGCGATTCAAGTAATGATTAATGTTGGTGTTGTAACAGGATTGATGCCTGTAACAGGTATTACTTTGCCGTTTTTAAGTTATGGTGGATCAAGTTTGACATTAATGTTAATGGCAGTAGGTGTATTATTAAATATAAGTCGCCATTCTCGCTACTAAACCCTGTTTTATAAGACAGGGTTTTTCGTATGTGCGCGAAGAAACATGATGTATATAGAAATAAATACGACTGAAATAAGAAAAGAGAAGCGGAGGAGTTAGTAGTGCGTGTATTAGTAAGTGGTGGGGGCACTGGAGGTCATATTTATCCGGCTCTTGCTCTAATAAGAGAAATAAAAAAATTAAATCCGGAAGCAAGGTTTTTATATATTGGTACGGAGAGTGGATTAGAGAGCACAATCGTTCCAAAAGCAGGCATACCGTTTCAATCTATTGTTATAAGTGGATTTAAGCGTAAAATATCGTTAGATAACGTGAAAACGGTGATGCGTTTCCTAAAGGGTGTACAAGATAGTAAACGATATATTCGTCGTTTTAATCCGGATATTGTGATTGGAACGGGTGGATATGTATGTGGACCAGTTGTATATGCTGCAGCAAAATTAGGTATTCCAACCATTGTACATGAACAAAATAGTGTACCTGGTGTAACGAATAAATTTTTAAGCCGCTATGTTGATAAAGTTGCGGTTTGTTTTGAAGCGGCTGCAGAACATTTTCCACAGTCAAAAGTGGTGATGACAGGAAATCCAAGAGCATCAGAAGTAATGGATCAGAATGGAATGAAAGGAAAACGTTCAGTAGGTTTATCTCTTCCTAAAAAATCGGTACTTATTTTTGGTGGAAGTCGTGGGGCTAGACCGATTAACGATGCTTTCGTAGAGGCAATTGAACAGTTTGGAAATAAAAGTTACGAAATATTGTATGTAACAGGTGAAGTTCATTATGACAAAGTGATGGAAGCAGTGAAGCAAAAAGGGAATCCGAATAATGTTATTATTAAACCTTTCATTCATAATATGCCAGAGGTACTTACAGGGGTAGATCTTGTTGTTTCAAGAGCGGGGGCAACAACACTTGCAGAATTAACCGCGTTAGGTAAGCCAAGTGTGTTAATACCTAGTCCTTACGTAACAAATAACCATCAGGAAAAGAATGCACGTTCCGTTGTCGATAAAGGAGCAGCAAAAATGTTGCTTGAAAAAGACTTAACAGCAGAAACGCTTATTCGTGATATTGATGAGATTTTATTAGATGCACAAACATTACAAAATATGAAGCTGGCTGCGGGGCAATTAGGTATTCCAGATGCAGCAAATAAGCTGTATGAAGTAATGAATAAGCTTGTAAAAAAATAACGTTAGGTGAACGCCCTGCATACTACTGTAATAAGGATACTTAGTATGGGGGAGATTGTTTATGGAGCAATTAGTAAATGAGCTTATAGAAGCAAATGTTGGTCGCGTGTTAGTGAATGAAGCGTTAGCGCGTTATACCACTATGAAAATAGGTGGACCAGCTGATATTTTAATTGTGCCAAAGCATGTTGCCAGTATTGAAAAAACGTTGCAGTTAGTAAAAAAATATAAAACAAAGTGGACTGTAATTGGTCGAGGTTCGAACCTTCTTGTATCTGATCTAGGTATAGAAGGTGTCGTTATTCGTTTAGGAGAAGGATTAGACCACTTAGAAGTCGAAAAACATAGAGTAAGAGTTGGTGGTGGGTATCCCCTTATTAAATTATCAACTTTACTTAGTCGTCAAGGGTTATCCGGTCTGGAATTTGCCAGTGGTATTCCAGGAAGTGTTGGTGGTGCAGTGTATATGAATGCTGGAGCACATAAATCGGATATATCAAACATATTATCAAAAGCTCTTATTTTGTTTGAAAACGGAACAATTGATTGGTTAACACATGAAGAAATGGAGTTTTCCTATCGTACTTCTGTATTGCAAACGAAACGTCCTGGTATTGTTTTGGAAGCTGAGTTTCAATTGCAGGTAGGAGAGAGTGAGGGAATCGTAAGCGTCATGCAAAAGAATAAAGACTACCGTCGTGAAACACAGCCGTGGAATCATCCTTGTGCAGGAAGCATATTTCGGAATCCAATCCCATACTTTGCAGGAGACTTAATAGAAAAGGCGGGGCTTCGTGGTTATCAAATAGGCGGAGCTCAAATTTCTGAAATGCATGGGAATTTTATTATTAACACTGGGGGAGCCAGTGCGCAAGATGTCTTATCTTTAATTGCATTAATAAAACAAACAATCAAGGATAAATTTGGCGTAGAAATGCATACAGAAGTAGAAATCATTGGAAGATAACGGTTATTCGTTCCGCTCATTA
Organism: Bacillus cereus group sp. N14; assembly: GCF_016483555.1. Taxonomy (NCBI): domain Bacteria; kingdom Bacillati; phylum Bacillota; class Bacilli; order Caryophanales; family Bacillaceae; genus Bacillus; species Bacillus cereus group sp. N14. The sequence goes on along the minus strand of NZ_JAEHBQ010000001.1, from coordinate 237,433 downwards.
TCATTTATGTTATAATAAGAAGATAAGAACGGCATGAGGAACATGCCGTTTTTTATGTTACGTAGGGGGATCGTACATGAAAAATAGTAAAGTGATTAAACTACAGGATCGTGTACCAAAGTTAAAAAATCAACAGAAGAAAAACAAGAAAAATGTTAATCATCGGTTGATTTTATACATATCAATTTTATTTTTATTAGTGCTCTTTTTAATTTATTTTCGGTCTCCGCTAAGCAATATCAAAAAGATAAGTGTGTTTGGAAATCATTATATGACAGATGAACAAGTGATGAAGGAATCAGGTGTGACGTATGATACAAGTTATTTCCGAGTGACAGCACATAAAGCAGAAGAAAACCTAACGAAACGAAAAGAAATTAAAGCAGTAAATGTAAAAAAACGTTTTCCAAATAAAATTGATGTTCATATTGAAGAATATTTAACGATTGGTTATATAAACAAAGATGGGAAATTACAACCGTTACTAGAGAACGGGAAAACACTTGATGTACTTCCGAACGGAAAACTTCCTGTTGCAGCACCAATTTTTGAACCTTTTAAAGAGGAAAAAATGAAGGAGTTAATTGCTGAGCTTGAAAAATTAACACCAACTATTTTAAGGTCTATTTCTGAAATTCGTTATTCACCGACGAATGCGAATGAAGATCACCTTACTTTATATATGAACGAAGGGTACGAAGTGAGCACTACGATTCAAAATTTCGCAAAGCGTATGGAAGCTTATCCGCTTATCTTAAAAACAATTGAACCGGGTAAAAAGGTATTAATTGATTTAGAAGTAGGGGCATATACGAAAGAATTAGGAGCGGAAGAAAAAAAAGAATAGAACGATAGTTTTTACTACGTCCCTGTAGAAAAAACGAAACGAACGTTCTATTGAATGCATCTGAATTTACAAGAATGGTTCATTTGATGAAAAAGATGTAAAAATTCTTAGATTCATACTAGGATTGGTACAAGTTTCACTTTTCTATGAGTACATCTTAGTGTAGACTTATACTTGGCGGTAATCTTTACACTTGAAATAGAATTATTTCAAGATAAGCAGTTATTCACAGTTTACTGCGATATTCTTAAATGAATGTTAAATAAAAATAAGAAAAATATAGGGTTAAAAAAGGGAAACGTATAAAGACGTTGAATATTTTTCTTATAAATAGTAAAGTTGCGATTGTTGTTCCATATATTGAGTTGTATGGTATAAATAAAGAAGGAGGTGCCAAAGAATGAACAGCAATGAAATATATGTTAGTCTTGACATCGGTACATCCAATGTTAAAGTCATCATTGGTGAAATGGTTAATGACAGCTTAAACATTATTGGTGTTGGAAATGTAAAATCAAATGGTTTAAAGAAGGGATCGATAGTTGATATAGACGAGACTGTTCGATCAATTAAAAAAGCAATTGAACAAGCTGAGCGCATGGTGGGAATCCACATTGAGCAAGTTGTAGTAGGTGTCAATGCAAACCAGGTACAGCTACTTCCTTGTCACGGAGTAGTCGCTGTTTCAAATGAAGATCGTGAAATCGGGAATGAAGATGTCTTACGCGTTCTAGATGCAGCACAAGTTGTGTCAATTGCTCCAGAGCGTGAGTTTATTGATGTGGTACCTCGACAGTTCATCGTAGACGGTCTTGACGAGATTAACGATCCACGCGGGATGATCGGTGTAAGATTAGAAATGGAAGGTACACTTATAACAGGCTCGAGAACTTTACTACATAACCTACTTCGTTGTGTAGAAAAAGCAGGTCTTGAAATAGTTGATATTTGTCTTCAACCTTTAGCGGCTGCAACAGTTGCTATATCTTCAGATGAGAAACATAGAGGAGTAGCCCTTGTTGATATGGGGGGAGGATCTACAACTTTATCTATTTTTAAAGATGGAGAGTTACAAGCGACGAGCGTATTACCGTTAGGTGGAGACCATATAACGAAGGATATTGCGATTGGGTTGAAAACTTCAACAGACAATGCAGATCAAATAAAGTTGAAATATGGACATGCTTTTTATGATACAGCATCTGAAGAAGAGATGTTTACGGTTCCTATTATGGGAAGCGATCAAACAGAACAATATTCTCAGTTGGAATTATCGGATATAATAGAGGCTCGTGTAGAGGAAATTTTAATGTTTGTTCAAGATGAAGTGCGTAAGTTAGGAGTAAAGCAAGTAGCTTCTGGCTATGTACTAACTGGTGGAATTGCTTCTATGCCGGGTGTTCTTGATCTTGCATATGATATTTTACATGAAAATGTTCGTATAGCGACTCCTGATTATATTGGTGTGCGTGAGCCCCAATATACAAGTGGAGTAGGATTAATTAAACATTCTTATCAAAAAGCTAAATTACGTGGGAAAAATGTGCAGGAAAAGCAAGAACATTTTGAACCAGTACCAGCACCAGCACCAACGCCGGTACAACAGCAACCTGCGAAACAAAAAACTCGTAATCAAAACAATAATAATCAAAATGATGAACGTATGATGTCAAAAGTAAAACGTGTATTCCGTTATTTATGGGATTAAAATTGGACACGAAAAATGAGGTTCTAGGGGGATTTCGACATGTTAGAGTTTGATACTACTCAAGATCAATTAGCGAATATAAAAGTTATCGGTGTCGGCGGTGGCGGAAACAATGCTGTAAACCGTATGATTGAACACGGTGTACAAGGTGTAGACTTTATCGCTGTGAATACTGATGCACAAGCATTAAATCTATCAAAAGCTGAAACAAAAATGCAAATTGGTGGAAAATTAACACGTGGACTTGGTGCAGGTGCAAACCCTGAAGTAGGGAAAAAAGCTGCAGAAGAAAGTAAAGAACAGATCCAAGAAGCACTTCGTGGTGCGGATATGGTCTTCGTAACTGCTGGTATGGGCGGCGGAACTGGAACTGGTGCAGCTCCAGTTGTTGCTCAAGTTGCAAAAGAATTAGGTGCATTAACAGTTGGTGTTGTGACACGTCCATTTACATTTGAAGGACGTAAACGTGCAACGCAAGCAGCATCTGGTATTGCGGCATTTAAAGAAAATGTAGATACGCTTATTGTAATTCCAAACGATCGCTTATTAGAGATTGTTGATAAAAATACGCCGATGTTAGAAGCATTCCGTGAAGCAGATAACGTATTACGTCAAGGTGTTCAAGGTATTTCTGATTTAATTGCAACACCAGGTTTAATTAACTTAGACTTCGCAGACGTAAAGACAATTATGTCTAATAGAGGTTCTGCTTTAATGGGTATTGGTTCTGGTAATGGAGAAAATCGTGCTGCTGAAGCTGCGAAAAAAGCGATTTCTAGTCCATTATTAGAAACATCTATTGATGGAGCTCAAGGTGTTATCATGAACATTACGGGTGGAGCTAACTTAAGCTTATATGAAGTACAAGAAGCGGCAGACATTGTAGCTTCAGCTTCAGATCCAGAAGTAAATATGATCTTCGGTTCTGTTATTAATGAAGGATTAAAAGATGATATCGTTGTAACTGTAATTGCAACTGGTTTTGATGATAGTGCTTCGACGCAGCCACCAAAACCAATTATCCGTCCGACTGCGAATCACACGCAACAACAGCAACAGCAAGTAGCTCAACCTTCAAAACAACGTGAAGTTAAGCGTGAAATGAAACGTGAAGAGCCGGTTGTGCATGAGCGTCATACAGATTCAGATGACATCGATATTCCAGCATTCTTACGTAACCGTCGTAGACGATAAAAGAAAAGGAGTTTTTATGCTCCTTTTTTGTTTTATACAGGGAAAAGATCTGCTAAGCAGGTCTTTTTTTATTTTATATATTTCGATTTATCCCGCTATTTGCTGGGCAGCCTGATTCGTGCGGGGTGATTAAAGTTTCACTTAATATATAAGTAAAAAGATATAGTATTCTATGAAACATATACTTTTATTTTTTACCGACAGATTTTGTCTAGAAAGCACAAAATAACAAAAAAACACCTCCGCAAATTGACACACTTTCCTATTGGATATGCATTATACTAGTCTCAACTTAAAAAAAGAGGTGAATTGTTTGGTTGTTTACGCCGACGTTGTTTGGTTGTTAAACGCCTGCATTGATTTTCTTTTACTTTTATTAACAGCAACCGTGTTAAAAAAGAAGATCAAAAGATGGAGGCTTGTGTTAGGGGCATTTATAGGTTCAACCATTGTTATTTTTGCCTTTACTCCTTTTGCTTCTATGATGACACATCCAATTATGAAACTACTGTACTCGTTACTTATTGTGTATACAGCATTTGGGTTTACAACGTTTAGAAACTATGCACAAACTGTTTTTACTTTTTACTTTGTAACCTTTATGGTTGGCGGAGGGTTAATTGGGACTCATTTCTTTTTGCAAACGAATGAAATGGTAAATGGATTGGTTCAATCTCAATCAATTTCTTACGGTGATCCAATTAGCTGGTTGTTTGTTGTTTTTGGTTTTCCAGTAATTTATTATTTTTCTAAAAAGCGTATTGAAAGCGTAGAGGTTACAAAAATACACTATGACCAAATTGTGAAATTGAAAATTCAATTAGCTGAAGAGGAACTAGAACTCGCAGGTTTAATTGATAGTGGGAACCAACTTTACGACCCGTTAACAAAAACACCCGTTATGATTATGCATATTTCATCATTAGAGCATTGCTTGCCAGTTTGGTTAACAGAACAAATTTATTCCAAAACAGAGATTCCTCAAATACCAGAAAATGATTCTGGCTGGGCGACAAAATTACGCTTAATTCCTTTCAGAGCAGTAGGAGTAGAGAATCAATTTTTATGGGCAATTAAGCCAGACAGTGTGCAAATTTATCATGAAGGTAGTTCTATTGTAGTCAGCAAAGTATTGATTGGATTGAATACACAACAGTTGTCAACCAATGGAGAGTATCAATGTATTGTGCATCCGAAAATGTTAATTTCGCAAAAAATGGTAATTGCTTAATAATGGGAGGCGGGATAATATGATGAAATTAAAATTTTATTTAGTATACCTTTGGTATAAAGTATTGTTGAAATTAGGAATTAAGACCGATGAAATTTATTATATCGGTGGAAGTGAAGCGTTGCCACCACCGTTAACGAAAGAAGAAGAGGAAGTTCTTTTGAATAAATTGCCAAAAGGAGATCAGGCAGCAAGATCGTTACTGATTGAACGCAACTTACGCTTAGTTGTATATATAGCAAGAAAGTTTGAAAATACAGGGATAAATATTGAAGATTTGATTAGTATAGGAACAATCGGCCTTATTAAAGCAGTGAATACATTTAATCCGGAAAAGAAAATAAAATTAGCGACATATGCCTCACGTTGTATAGAAAATGAAATTTTAATGCATTTGCGTCGGAATAATAAAAATCGTTCAGAAGTTTCTTTTGACGAACCGCTTAACATTGATTGGGATGGGAATGAACTTTTGTTATCAGATGTATTAGGTACAGATGATGATATTATTACAAAAGATTTAGAAGCTACTGTAGATCGTCATCTTCTAATGAAAGCATTGCATCAATTAAATGATCGTGAAAAACAAATTATGGAACTTCGGTTTGGGCTTGCTGGAGAAGAGGAAAAGACGCAAAAAGATGTGGCGGATATGCTTGGGATTTCACAGTCATACATTTCGCGTTTAGAAAAAAGAATCATAAAAAGATTACGAAAAGAATTTAATAAAATGGTGTAAAGAATAAGACCAGCCGTTATCTAGGCTGGTCTTATTCTCTTTCGTTGTATGAGAAGAGACAAAGAAAATGAAAAATGAAGAGAAAACCGCATGCATAAAATCCCCTTCAAAGGAAATACTTTACACTGTACAGCAACTCCCGATAGGAGGGAACACTTTGACGAGAAACAAAGTAGAAATTTGCGGTGTTGATACAGCTAAACTTCCCGTACTAAAAAATGATGAAATGCGTAAATTATTTCGTGAAATGCAAAGTGGAGAGATAAGCGCAAGAGAGAAATTAGTGAATGGAAACTTACGTCTTGTACTGAGCGTCATCCAAAGATTTAATAACAGAGGAGAATATGTTGACGATTTATTTCAAGTTGGTTGCATCGGACTTATGAAATCCATTGATAACTTTGATTTAGGCCAAAATGTAAAATTTTCAACGTATGCTGTGCCGATGATTATTGGGGAAATACGCAGATATTTGCGTGATAATAATCCGATTCGCGTATCTCGATCATTACGAGATATTGCGTATAAAGCGTTACAAGTAAGAGAGAAATTGATTGCAGAAAATTCAAAAGAACCAACAGCAATGGATATTGCAAAAGTGCTTGAAGTGACTCATGAAGAAATTGTTTTTGCATTAGATGCGATTCAAGATCCAGTTTCATTATTTGAACCGATTTATAACGATGGGGGAGATCCTATCTTTGTTATGGATCAGTTAAGTGATGAAAAACAAAAGGACGAGCAGTGGGTTGAAGAGTTAGCACTGAAAGAAGGGATGAAGCGTTTAAATGATCGTGAGAAAATGATTATTCGAAAACGTTTCTTTCAAGGAAAGACACAAATGGAAGTTGCAGAAGAAATTGGGATTTCTCAAGCACAAGTGTCACGTTTAGAGAAATCAGCTATTAAACAAATGAATAAGACGATTCAAGGATAAGGTTTCACCATTTATGGTGAAACCTTTTTATATGTAATATAGTTTGTCTTCGCTCATAGTAGGGAAGCTGTGTTCATATAATGAAAATAATATGGGATTAGTAGAGGGTGCTTCCTGTTAATTTGAGAAACAGTGTTTTTTCAATTCGTCATATATAAGGGAGAGGATGAAAATGATAAGAATTTCGGAGTTGCAGATGAAAGAGATAATAAATGTTTCAGATGGAAAAAGGCTTGGGAATATTGGAGATATTGAAATTGATATGAACACAGGGAAGATCGGGTCTATTATTATTTCCAAACAGGCACGTATGTTAGGGATCTTTGGGAAGGATGTAGAAATTGTAATTCCTTGGGAGGAAATTATGAAAATTGGGGAAGATGTCATACTTGTTAGAGTAAATCCTGTTAATTCTGTAACAGAATCAATACAAACACCGACAATTTCATAAAGAATATTACAAATTCCTCTTTTTTTTCTGTTGGCATTATGAAAAAATAAAAGTATGGTAAAATAGACAGGAAGTACCATGCTTTTTTATGTTATTTTAATTAAAAGGAGTCACTTTATGAGACAACCATTTAAATATGTGGACGGTATACTGTATTTACAAGCGTGGAAAGAACTTGGAAACATTACTGCTGGATTTACGACAAAAGATGGTGGGGTAAGTACGGGCTCCTATCATGCGATGAATTTAGGATTACATGTGAATGATATCGTGGAGAACGTTCATGAAAACAGACGCATTTTAGCAAATAAGTTACAAAAACCATTAGAAAACTGGATTTGCTCTGAACAAGTTCATGATCATCATGTTGAAAAAGTAGGACAACAGGAAAAAGGAAGTGGCGTCTATTCATATGAAGACGGCATTTCAAAAACAGATGGCATTTATACGACTAATAATGATGTTCTTCTAACATCATGTTACGCGGATTGTGTTCCACTCTATTTTTATGCACCATCACATGGTATGATAGGACTTGCGCATGCTGGATGGAAAGGGACTGTAAAAGAGATTGCAAAGGAAATGATTCAAAAATGGAATGCAGAAGGGATTTCAAGTGATGAAATTCATGTTGCAATTGGACCAGCAATTGGATCTTGTTGTTACGTTGTTGATGATCGAGTGTTAACAGCAGCAGAGCAAGTAGTAAACGGCTCTGTCCCTTATAAAAAAATTTCTGATGGGCAGTACGCAATTAATTTAAAAGAAATTAATCGTATATTATGTGTACAATCAGGCATAAAAGAAGAGAATATTGTAATGTCATCTCTTTGTACAAGCTGTGAAGAACAACTATTTTTCTCTCATCGTCGTGATCAAGGTAAGACAGGAAGAATGTTGAGTTTCATAGGTTTTAAGGAGGAAGAAAGCAAGTGACAGTACAAAAAAATTTAACAACTGTAAATGAAGCAATTAAACAATCTTGCGTACGAGCGGGACGTTCGTTGCAAGATATTAAACTCGTTGCGGTTACAAAAACGGTAGGAATTGAAAAAACAAACGAAGTAATTGAAGCTGGAATTATCGATTTAGGTGAAAATAGAAATGAAAGTTTCTTACAGAAGTACGAACATTTCGGTTCAAAAGTGAATTGGCATTTTATTGGATCATTACAAACGAGAAAAGTAAAAGAAATCATTAATGAAATTGATTATTTACATTCGTTAGATCGTCTTTCACTTGCAAAAGAAATTCAAAAACGTGCTGATAAGAAAGTGAAATGTTTTATTCAAGTGAAAACATCATCTGAAGAATCAAAGCAAGGATTGGCAATAGAAGAAACCGTTTCTTTTATTCAAAGTTTGCAAGAATTGGATAAGATTGAAGTGGTGGGACTAATGACAATGGCTCCGTTTACAGAAGAAGAGGAAGAAATCAGACGCTGTTTTAAGGAGTTGTGTATGCTACAAACAGAGGTGCAGGAGCTAGAATTATTACATGCGCCATGTAAAGAATTATCAATGGGAATGTCTAATGATTACACGATTGCAATTGAAGAAGGTGCTACATATATTCGTTTGGGGACGATTTTAGTAGGAAAAGCGTAAAAGGAAGGAGAATCTTATTATGAGTTGGTCAAAAGTAAAATACTTCTTTTTTGATACACCGGAAGAAAAAGAAGCAGCTCAATATAGTTATGAAAAGGAGCAAACAGACATGAAGAAGCAGCAAGATCCGCCAGAACAACAAGATGTTGCGTTTCCAAAAGCGCAACCGAAACAAAATGTTGTGAGCATTGAAACGGCAAAGCAATCTTCAAAAGTTGTTTTATTAGAACCACGCACATATTCGGAAGCACAAGGGATTTCGGACCATTTAAAAGGTAGACGAGCTGTTGTGATTAATTTACAACGAATGTCTACTGATCAAGCTGTACGTATCGTTGACTTTTTAAGTGGTACTGTATACGCTATAGGCGGGGACATTCAAAAAATAGGACCGAAAACATTTATGTGTACCCCTGAAAATGTAGATATTGTTGGTGCAATTTCAGAGTTATTCGGTGAAGAAGAAGACACAAATATAAAGAGGTGGTAATACGCCATGGTAACAGTTTTAAACGTTTTAATTACTGCTATCGAGATCTACTCGTGGGCACTTATTATTTACATTCTTCTATCATGGTTCCCTGGTGCAAAAGAATCAACTTTTGGAGAAATTCTTGCGCGTATTTGTGAACCGTATTTAGAACCATTTCGCAGATTTATTCCGCCGCTTGGTATGATTGATATCTCTCCACTCGTTGCGATTTTCACGTTAAAGCTTGCTACGAATGGTTTAATAAGTATATTCAACTATTTCTTATAGTAAGAGGTTAAATACATGAGCATCTATGAACATTTCAGACCCGATGAAGAGGTCTTTGTGGATAAGGTGTTAGAGTGGAAGCGAGCAGCGGAGTACCATCAAGTGAAGTTAACAGACTTCCTTGATCCAAGACAACAACAAATTGTCACTATGGTAATAGGACAAGGGGATGTTGCTGTACAGTTTGATGGTGCAACGCCTCATGCAGAGCGTAAGAGAGCACTCATTTATCCGGACTATCTAGTAGTGAATGAAGAGGAATTTCAAGTAGAAGTATTGGAAATTGACTATCCTTCCAAGTTTTATACGCTAGAACATAGGCAAATATTAGGTACATTTATGTCTCTTGGTTTAACGAGAGAAAAATGTGGTGATATTTTGCTTCAAGAAGATCGTGCCCAAATTGTAGTCGCGAAAGAAGTTGTATCTTATATTGAGATGAACTTACAATCTATAGGGAAAGTGAAAGTCTCCTTATCACCAGTGCAAGGAGAAAAAATTCTACAGATGCAAGAAACGTGGGGAGAGAAATCTGGAACGGTTTCTTCACTTCGTTTAGATGTTATGTTAGCTGAAATGTTACATATATCCAGACAAAAAGTACAACCTTTCATAAAAAATGGTTTAGTAAAAGTTAATTGGAAAACAGTGGAGCAAACTTCTTATGAATGTTATCCAGGAGATGTTTTTTCAGTGAGAGGATATGGACGAAGTAAATTGTTTTCTGTAGAAGGTAGAACAAAGCGCGACAAATGGAGAATTTTGTATGGTATACTAAAATGATTGGTTTTTTAGAAGGAAATCCTCCTATTTTGTCGAAGAAAAGATATAATTGAAATAGGAAATTTAGATAACTACTTGGAGGTGGCGTTGTGCCGTTAACACCATTAGATATTCATAACAAAGAATTTGGTCGCGGATTCCGTGGCTATGATGAAGATCAAGTAAATGAGTTTCTTGATCAAATTATCAAAGATTATGAATTAGTCATTCGTGAGAAAAAAGCTTTAGAAGAAAAAGTTGCGCAATTAGAAGGGAAGTTAGATCATTTCTCTAATATTGAAGATACGTTAAACAAATCTATCATCGTTGCACAAGAAGCAGCGGAAGAAGTAAAACGTAATGCGCAAAAAGAAGCAAAATTAATCGTACGTGAAGCTGAAAAGAATGCAGACCGTATTATTAACGAAGCGTTAGTAAAATCAAGAAAAGTTGCCTTTGATATTGAAGAGCTAAAGAAACAAGCGAAAGTATTCCGCACTCGTTTCCGTATGTTATTAGAAACACAGCTTGAAATGTTAAACAACGATGATTGGGATAAACTAATTGAGTTAGAAGACGAAGTAGATGAACTGTTGAAAAAAGAAGAAACAGTGTAAGCTTGACGTTTTTCTCATTATTACATATAATTTTAAACAACATATTTATTAAGAAAAACGAAGATAGGGATAAGTACCTTTTTCATACCTTATATAGCGAACTGAGGATGGTGTAAGCTCAGGATAAGGAGATAATGGGAATATCACCCTGGAGTTCCGCGCTGAACAAATAGAGTAAGCGTAGGCGTATATTCGCGTTAAGAATATAAAGAGGATTGTATACATACGTATAGGATCTACTAGGGTGGTACCGCGGGAGACTTTCTCGTCCCTTTTTGGGATGAGAAGGTCTCTTTTCTATTCCGTTTTTTAAGTGTTTCTTTTATACATGTAAGGAGGAATTGAGCATGGAGTACAAAAATACATTACTAATGCCAAAAACAGAGTTCCCAATGCGTGGGAATTTACCAAAACGTGAGCCTGCAATGCAAGAACAGTGGGCTGAAATGAATATTTATGAAAAGGTACAAGAACATACGAAAGGTCGTCCTTTATTTGTACTGCATGATGGACCTCCATATGCGAATGGTGACATTCATATGGGACATGCATTAAATAAAGTGCTAAAAGACTTTATTGTTCGTTATAAATCAATGACAGGTTACTGCGCACCATATGTACCGGGTTGGGATACACACGGTTTACCAATTGAGCAAGCTTTAACAAATAAAGGTGTAAAGCGTAAAGAAATGACAGTTGCTGAGTTCCGTAAGTTATGTGCAGAGTATGCATATGAACAAGTAGAACGTCAACGTGAACAATTTAAGCGTTTAGGTGTACGTGCAGATTGGGATAACCCATATATTACTTTAGAGCCGGCTTATGAAGCGCAACAAATTAAAGTGTTCGGTGATATGGCGAAAAAAGGTTATATTTATAAAGGACAAAAACCAGTTTACTGGTCTCCAACGAGTGAATCAGCTTTAGCAGAAGCTGAAATTGAATACCAAGATAAAAAATCAGCATCTATTTACGTAGCATTCCCTGTAAAAGATGGAAAGAACGTATTAGAAGGTGATGAGAAATTTATTATCTGGACAACAACACCTTGGACGTTACCTGCAAACTTAGGTATTTCTGTTCACCCAGAACTTGAATACGCTATTGTAAAAGTAAATGATGAAAAATATATTATTGCTTCTGAACTATTTGAGACAGTTGCAAAAACGTTAGAGTGGGAAAATGCTGAAGTTGTGAAAACGGTAAAAGGTAGCGAACTTGAGTATACAGTTGCAAAACATCCATTCTACGATCGTGATTCATTAGTTATGCTAGGAGATCACGTAACAACAGATGCAGGTACAGGTTGTGTTCATACAGCACCAGGACACGGGGAAGATGACTTCGTTGTTGGTAAAAAGTATGGATTAGAAGTACTTTGCCCAGTTGATGATAAAGGTGTATTAACAAATGAAGCACCTGGATTTGAAGGCTTATTCTATGATAAAGCTAACAAGCCAATTACAGAAAAATTAGAAGAAGTAGGCGCGTTACTGAAACTAACGTTCATTACGCATTCATACCCGCATGATTGGAGAACGAAAAAACCAATTATTTTCCGTGCAACAGCACAGTGGTTTGCATCTATTGAAGCGTTCCGTAAAGAATTATTAGAAGCTGTTGCGGAAACAAAATGGGTACCAGCATGGGGAGAAACTCGTCTTCATAATATGGTTCGTGACCGTGGTGACTGGTGTATTTCTCGTCAGCGTGCATGGGGTGTGCCAATCCCTGTATTCTATGCAGAGAATGGTGATCCAATTATTACAGATGAAACAATTAACCATGTAGCAGATTTATTCCGTGAGCACGGTTCTAACGTATGGTTTGAGCGTGAAGCGAAAGATCTATTACCAGAAGGATTTACACATACAGGTAGCCCAAATGGTGAATTCCGTAAAGAAACAGACATCATGGATGTATGGTTCGATTCAGGTTCTTCTCACCAAGCAGTATTAGAAGAGCGCGAAGACTTACAACGTCCAGCTGATTTATATTTAGAAGGATCTGACCAGTATCGTGGTTGGTTTAACTCTTCATTATCAACAGCAGTTGCTGTAACAGGTAAAGCTCCATATAAAGGCGTACTAAGCCATGGTTTCGTATTAGATGGTGAAGGACGTAAAATGAGTAAGTCGATTGGAAACATCGTCGTACCGAAGAAGATTATGGATCAATTAGGTGGAGATATTTTACGCTTATGGGTATCTTCTGTTGACTATCAATCTGATGTACGTATTTCAGATGATATTTTAAAACAAGTAGCAGAAGTGTATCGTAAAATCCGTAACACATTCCGTTTCTTATTAGGAAACTTAGATGACTTTAAGCCAAGTGAAAATACAGTAGCTGTAGCTGAACTTCGTGAAGTAGATCGTTACATGTTAGTGAAATTAAATGACTTAATTACAAAAGTAAAAGAAGCATATGAAACATACGACTTCGCTGCTGTGTATCATGCAATTCATAACTTCTGTACAATTGATTTAAGTTCATTCTACTTAGACTTTGCGAAAGACATTTTATACATTGAAGGTGCAAACCATGAAGATCGTCGTGCAATTCAAACTGTATTATATGATGTTCTTGTTGCATTGACGAAACTTGTAACACCAATCTTACCGCATACAGCTGATGAAGTATGGCCATACATTCCGGGTGTAACAGAAGAAAGTGTACAATTAACTAATATGCCAGAAGCTGTACAATTAGATGGTGCGGAAGCATTAAAAACAAAATGGGATGCATTTATGACGCTGCGTGATGATGTATTAAAAGCGTTAGAAGTAGCTCGTAATGAGAAAGTAATCGGTAAGTCATTAAATGCAAGTATTACGCTATATCCGACTGTAGAAATGAAAACTATGTTAGAGTCTATTAGCGAAGACTTAAAGCAATTATTCATCGTTTCTGAGTATAAACTTGGTGGTATGATGGAAGAAGCGCCAGCAGATGCGCCGAAGTATGAGCATACAGCGGTTGTTGTTGCTCAAGCAACTGGTGAAACATGTGAACGTTGTTGGGTAGTTTCAGAAACAATTGGTAAAGACGCTGAACATGAAACATTATGTGAGCGTTGTGCAACAGTTGTTAAAGAAAACTATGTAAAATAATAAAAAAACTGACTGTGCGTAAGTACAGTCAGTTTTTTTGTTGATGATATATTAAAATAACTTTCACTCTCTTTCCTATGAAGGAAAAATGTGTGTGAGGTAAGCATAGAAATTTCGGACACACTAATCGTACATTGCAGCTAGGAGGAATGTACACGTGAATGAAATGTATATGGAAATCAAAGAAGAATTGCAATTGATGCGAAAAGAGTTACAAGAGAGGCTAGCTAAAGAGGTCATGCACAAATATGATACAGAGTTTAGCGAAGAGCTTGGATATGAAATTAAGGAAGAGATAAAGAAAAAACTCCTATTACATGATATAAAAGAGGACTTAAAAGATGTAGAACGTGCATTATTTAAAATGGAAATAGATATGTATGGTATTTGTGAAGAAACGGGGAGAGCAATTTCGGTAAAACAAATGAAGACGATGCCGACTGCCCGTACCATTCATGAATTTTTCTATGAAAAAGTAAATGTATGAATGCGCACAACGATATTATATTACCTTTTTTTAATTTATTTTATTCTTCTATAAAGGTTCATTGTGAAAAGGTTGCAGCTATGCTAAAATTTTGAGGTACACTGTCTTTGTGGGGGAAATGAAAATGATATATTATGTAATAGCGTTATTTGTCATTGCCATCGATCAAATATCGAAATGGCTAATTGTAAAGAACATGGAATTGGGTACGAGCATTCCGATTATCGATAATGTATTATACATAACATCACATCGAAATAGAGGAGCTGCCTGGGGGATTTTAGAAAATAAAATGTGGTTTTTCTACATTATTACAGTCGTTTTTGTAGTATTTATCGTAATTTATATGCAAAAATATGCGAAAACAGACAAACTTCTAGGGATTTCATTAGGTCTAATACTAGGCGGAGCAATTGGTAATTTCATTGATCGTGTATTTAGACAAGAAGTAGTGGATTTCATTCACGTGTATATTTTCTCGTACAACTATCCAGTATTCAATATAGCTGATTCAGCATTATGTATTGGTGTTGTATTAATTATTATTCAAACATTATTAGAAGGCAAGAAAACGAAGGAGTAATTGAATGAGTGAAGTAGTACAAGTAACAGTTGCAGAAGAACAAAAAAGTGAGCGAATTGATAAATTCGTTGCAGAAATAAACAGTGAATGGTCACGTTCACAAGTACAACAATGGATTAAAGATGATGTCGTTACAGTTAATGGAAAATCGGTAAAAGTGAATTATAAAGTTAAAGAAAACGATGAAATTACAGTAACGATTCCTGATCCAGAAGAGTTAGATATCCAAGCAGAAGATATGGGCTTAGAAATTTATTATGAAGATGCAGATGTACTCGTTGTAAATAAGCCACGTGGTATGGTTGTACATCCAGCTCCAGGGCATACAAGCGGTACGCTTGTAAACGGACTTATGCACCATTGTACAGACCTGTCAGGTATTAACGGTGTAATGCGTCCTGGTATCGTGCATCGTATTGATAAAGATACATCTGGACTATTAATGGTTGCTAAAAATGATGTGGCGCATGAGTCACTTGTAAATCAACTTGTAGCAAAAACAGTAACAAGACGTTACAAAGCGATTGTACACGGTGTGATTCCGCATGATAAAGGAACGATCGATGCGCCAATTGGTCGCGATAAGAAAGAACGTCAAAGCATGACAGTTGATGAAAATGGTAAGAATGCTGTTACACACTTCCAGGTGTTAGAACGCTTTAAAGATTTTACACTTGTAGAATGTCGCTTAGAAACGGGACGTACGCACCAAATTCGTGTTCATATGAAATACATTGGCTATCCACTTGCAGGAGATCCGAAGTATGGTCCGAAGAAAACATTAGACATGAATGGACAAGCACTTCACGCAGGTATTTTAGGGTTTGACCATCCTCGTACTGGTGAATATATTCAGTTTGAGGCACCGATTCCAGAAGTGTTTGAAGACGCATTAAATATTTTACGGAAATAGTATTGACAAATCATAAGAAAACTGAGATACTGACAACAGTTAAATAATGATCCTTTAACACAGCCCCGTGAGGTTGAGAAGGTAACGGTTTGAAATACATAGGGTATGCTGTACCCTTTTTTCAAAAGTCCTCTCGCACACGCTGAGAGGACTTTTTTTATACCATTACTCTCACGCAAGAAAAAAGCTTGGAGGTGTAGAGCATGCAAGAGAAAGCTGTCGTTTTAGATGACCAAATGATTCGCCGCGCTTTAACACGAATTAGTCATGAAATCGTGGAACGAAATAAAGGTGTCGATAATTGTGTTCTTGTCGGAATTAAAACTCGTGGAATTTTTATTGCACAACGTTTGGCAGAACGAATTGGTCAAATTGAAGGAAAAGAAATGGAAGTTGGAGAGCTAGATATTACGTTATATCGTGATGATCTAACACTACAATCGAAAAATGAAGAACCACTTGTAAAAGGTTCTGATATCCCTGTAGATATTACGAAGAAAAAAGTTATCCTTGTGGATGATGTATTATATACAGGAAGAACAGTTCGAGCGGCAATGGATGCTCTTATGGATTTAGGTAGACCATCACAAATCCAACTGGCGGTTCTTGTTGATAGAGGTCATCGTGAACTACCAATTCGCGCTGATTATGTAGGAAAGAACATTCCAACATCAAGTGAAGAGCGTATCGAAGTTGATTTGCAAGAGACAGATCAACAAGATCGAGTAAGCATATACGATAAGTAAAGCCCTTTTAAATGTAGTCCTGTGAGGCTGCCAAAGGGTCTTGGCTTTCATATGTCAAATTTGGCATACGAAAGTGTAGGACTCTTTGTGCACAGGCACAAAGAGTTTTTTTATTGCAAAGATTTAAACTGAAGGAGGATGTAACAATGGAACAAAAGCCAGTGTTAGACGTTAATGAAGTACCGAAACCGGGAAAATGGTTATTTTTAAGTATACAACATTTGTTCGCGATGTTTGGATCAACAGTGCTTGTTCCGTTTTTAACAGGATTGAATCCGTCAGTAGCATTAATATCAAGTGGATTAGGAACGCTAGCGTTTCTTCTTATAACGAAAGGTCAAGTACCTGCCTATCTAGGATCATCATTCGCCTTTATCGCACCGATTATAACAGCGAAAACAGCAGGTGGACCTGGAGCAGCAATGCTCGGTGGTTTGTTTGCAGGACTTGTGTACATCTTAATCTCACTCGGAATTAAGAAGTCAGGATCAGAGTGGATTATGAAATTACTTCCGCCAATCGTAGTTGGTCCAGTCGTAATGGTAATCGGTCTAGCTTTAGCACATACAGCAGTTAACATGGCGATGAACGGTGCGGATGGCAAATATAGCTTTACACACTTTTCAGTAGCATTAGTAACATTAGCAATTACAATTATCTGCTCTATATTCGGAAGAGGGTTTTTCAGTATCATACCAGTGTTACTGGGCATTATCGGCGGATATATCTTCGCTTACTTCCAAGGGCTAGTAAACTTAAAGCCGGTAGCTGAGGCAAAATGGTTTGTTGTACCAGATTTCACAGTACCATTTGTAACATATACTCCGGAGTTTTCGTGGAAGATTGTACTCTTGATGGTACCAGTTGCACTAGTAACAATTTCAGAACATATCGGACATCAAATTGTACTTGGAAACGTTATTAAAAGAGATTTAATTGAAAAACCAGGTTTACATCGCTCAATCTTCGGTGATGGAATAGCAACATTGATTGCATCACTAATAGGTGGACCACCGAATACAACGTATGGTGAAAATATCGGTGTGCTAGCAATTACGAGAGCTTACAGCGTATACTTATTCATCGGATCAGCAGTATTCGCAATCATGTTTGGTTTTATCGGTAAGATTTCCGCGCTGATTCACTCCATACCAACACCGGTTATGGGTGGAGTATCAATCTTACTATTCGGTGTAATCGCATCAAGCGGATTACGCATGATGGTAGATGATAAAACAGACCTAAGTGACAAACGAAACTTAATGATTGCATCAGTAATACTAGTAATCGGTATTGGTGGAGCGGTACTTCATGTAGGAGAATCGTTCCAAGTAGAAGGAATGGCACTAGCAGCAATTGTAGGTGTACTGTTAAATCTACTACTACCGGAAACGAAACAAATAAAACAATCTAAGCAGATTGCTTCATAATAACAACCTTTTAATTCAGTCCTGTGAGACCGGAAAGGGTGGCTTCTTCCTTGCACCCTAGTCTCACATGACTAGGGTATTTTTATACGAAAGTTGTTATAAAAATACAAAAGTGGTAACATAAAAATCAGAAAGATGAGGGATGACGATGAGCCATTTGTTAACGATGAGTGAATTATCGGAAGTAGAAATTTCAGAAATTCTAAAAGACGCAGAAGATTTCGCGAATGGAAAAGAGAGCAAAACGACAGAGCAAACTTTTGTTGCGAACTTGTTCTTTGAGAATAGTACGAGAACGAGATTTAGCTTTGAAGTTGCTGAGAAGAGATTAGGACTTGAAGTTTTAAACTTTTCAGCGGATGCATCTAGCGTACAAAAAGGAGAAACTTTATACGATACGGTAAGAACACTAGAATCAATCGGAACAAAAGCGGTGATCGTCCGCCATGAGCAAGATCGCTACTTCGATGAACTAAAAGAACAGGTAAATATCCCAATCTTAAACGCTGGAGATGGATGTGGAAACCATCCAACGCAGTGCCTACTCGATCTTCTTACAATTAAACAAGAGTTTGGAAGATTTGAAGGATTAAAGATTGCGATAGTAGGAGATGTTCGTCATAGCCGAGTAGCACGTTCTAATGCAGAAGCATTAACGAAACTGGGTGCAACAATTTACTTTGCAAGTCCAGAAGAGTGGAAAGATGAAGACAGCACGTTTGGAACATACAAACCATTAGATGAACTTGTTCCAGAAGTGGATGTAATGATGTTACTTCGTGTACAACATGAGCGTCATGATCATTATGAAACAGACATTATGAAAGAGTATCATGAGAAACACGGATTAACAGTGGAAAGAGAAAAGCGTATGAAAGAAGGAAGCATTATTATGCATCCAGCTCCTGTAAACCGTGATGTTGAAATTGCAAGTGAACTTGTTGAGTGTGAGCGTTCACGCATATTTAAACAAATGGAAAATGGAGTTTACGTAAGAATGGCTGTACTAAAACGCGCCTTACCAAATGTATTAGGAGGAATGAAACATGAATTACTTGTTTAAAAATGGTCGTTATATGAATGAAGAAGGAAAAATCGTAGCAACAGATCTTCTCGTACAAGACGGTAAAATCGCTAAGGTAGCAGAAAATATTACGGCAGATAATGCTGAAGTAATCGATGTGAACGGAAAGTTAATCGCACCTGGATTAGTAGATGTACACGTACATCTTCGTGAACCAGGTGGTGAACATAAAGAAACAATTGAAACAGGTACACTAGCAGCGGCAAAAGGTGGGTTCACTACAATTTGTGCAATGCCAAATACACGCCCAGTACCAGATTGCAGAGAACATATGGAAGACTTGCAAAATCGTATTAAAGAAAAAGCGCATGTCAACGTACTACCATACGGAGCAATTACAGTACGCCAAGCTGGTTCTGAAATGACAGATTTCGAAACATTAAAAGAACTTGGAGCATTTGCTTTCACTGATGACGGTGTAGGCGTACAAGATGCTAGCATGATGTTAGCTGCTATGAAGCGTGCAGCGAAATTAAATATGGCAGTAGTTGCACATTGTGAAGAGAATACTCTTATTAATAAAGGTTGTGTACATGAAGGGAAGTTTTCTGAGAAACACGGATTAAACGGTATCCCATCAGTATGTGAATCTGTACATATTGCAAGGGATATACTGCTTGCTGAAGCGGCAAATTGTCACTATCACGTATGTCACGTAAGTACGAAAGGTTCTGTACGCGTAATTCGAGATGCGAAACGCGCTGGAATTAAAGTAACAGCAGAAGTAACACCTCATCACTTAGTGTTATGTGAAGATGATATCCCATCAGCTGATCCTAACTTTAAAATGAACCCACCGCTTCGTGGGAAAGAAGATCACGCAGCACTAATTGAAGGTTTATTAGATGGAACAATCGATATGATCGCAACTGACCATGCACCGCATACAGCGGAAGAGAAAGCGCAAGGAATTGAAAGAGCACCATTCGGAATTACTGGTTTTGAAACAGCATTCCCACTTCTATACACAAACCTTGTGAAAAAGGGAATTATTACATTAGAGCAGTTAATTCAATTCTTAACAGAAAAACCAGCTGATACATTCGGCTTAGAAGCAGGTCGCCTGAAAGAAGGTAGAACAGCTGATATTACAATCATTGATTTAGAACAAGAAGAAGAGATTGACCCAACAACATTCTTATCAAAAGGAAAAAATACACCATTCGCAGGTTGGAAATGCCAAGGATGGCCGGTAATGACAATCGTTGGTGGTAAGATCGCATGGCAAAAGGAGAGTGCATTAGTATGAAAAGACAACTTATCTTAGAAGATGGAACAGTATTAATTGGAAAAGGTTTCGGAGGAGAAATCGAAAAGTCAGGTGAGGTTGTATTTACAACAGGAATGACTGGATATCAAGAAACATTATCTGATCCATCATATTGCGGTCAAATTGTAACATTCACGTACCCATTAATCGGAAACTACGGCATCAACCGTGACGATTTTGAATCGATTCACCCATCTGTAAATGGTTTAATCGTAAACGAAATTTGTGATCATCCATCAAACTTCCGTAATGAAATTTCGTTAAATGATTACTTAAAAGAAAGAAATATCCCAGGGTTAGCAGGAATTGATACAAGAAAATTAACGAGAAAAATTCGTCAATACGGTACATTACGTGGACGTCTATGTAACATGGATGCAGATGTAGAATACATCGTGAGCCAATTAAAAGCGACAGTATTTACAGATCACGTGAAACGCGTATCAACGAAAGATCCATACCCAAGCCCAGGCCGTGGACACCGAGTTGTACTTGTAGACTTCGGAATGAAACATGGTATTTTACGAGAATTAAATAAACGTGACTGTGATGTAATTGTAGTACCTTACAATACAACAGCAGAAGAAATTTTACGTCTTAGCCCAGATGGAATTATGTTAAGTAACGGACCTGGAGATCCAAAAGATGTACCAGAAGCAATTGAAATGTTAAAAGACATTATCGGTAAAGTTCCTTTATTCGGAATTTGCTTAGGACATCAACTATTCGCTCTAGCATCTGGTGCGAATACAAGTAAGTTAAAATTCGGTCACCGTGGTTTAAACCATCCGGTAAAACATCTTGCAACTGGAAAAGTAGCAATTACATCTCAAAATCATGGTTACGCAGTAGAAGAAGAATCAGTTAAAAATACAGAACTTGAAATTACACATGTTGCTTTAAATGATGGAACAGTAGAAGGTCTTCGTCATACGAAGTTCCCAGCATTTACAGTACAATACCATCCAGAAGCTTCTGCAGGACCAGAAGATGCAAACGATTTGTTCGAAGATTTCTTAGCAATGATTGAAAACTTCAAGAAAGAAGGGGAAGAGTTATGCCAAAACGCCTAGACATTAACACAATTTTAGTAATCGGATCAGGACCAATTGTAATTGGGCAAGCAGCAGAGTTTGACTACTCTGGTACACAAGCTTGTCAATCTCTTAGAGAAGAAGGTTACAAAGTAATCCTTGTTAACTCTAACCCAGCAACAATTATGACAGATACTGCAACGGCAGATAAAGTATATATAGAACCATTAACACTAGAATTCGTAAGCCGTATCATTCGTAAAGAACGTCCAGATGCAATCTTACCAACATTAGGTGGTCAAACAGGCCTGAATATGGCTGTTGAACTTGCGAAATCAGGCATACTTGAAGAGTGCGGAGTTGAAATTTTAGGAACAAAATTATCAGCAATCGAGCAAGCGGAGGATCGTGATCTATTCCGTACCTTAATGCAGGAATTAAATGAACCAATTCCATCTAGTACTATTATTCATACGCTAGAAGAAGCACATGAATTTGTAAAAGAAATTGGATATCCAGTTATTGTTCGCCCGGCATTTACGATGGGGGGAACAGGTGGCGGAATCTGTAGTAATGAAGAAGAACTAATTGAAATCGTATCAGGTGGATTAAAACATAGTCCGGTAACACAATGTTTATTAGAAAAGAGCATTGCTGGTTGTAAGGAAATTGAATATGAAGTAATGCGTGATTCAAATGATAACGCGATTGTAGTATGTAATATGGAAAATATCGATCCAGTTGGGGTTCATACAGGTGATTCTATCGTTGTAGCACCGAGCCAAACATTAAGTGACCGTGAATATCAAATGTTACGAAACACTTCATTACGAATTATTCGTGCATTAGGAATTGAAGGTGGATGTAACGTTCAGCTTGCACTTGATCCACATAGCTTCCAATACTATGTAATCGAAGTAAACCCGCGTGTAAGTCGTTCATCTGCACTAGCATCTAAAGCAACTGGATATCCAATTGCGAAGCTAGCGGCAAAAATTGCAGTCGGTTTAACATTAGATGAAATTATAAACCCAGTAACACAAAAAACATACGCTTGTTTCGAACCAGCATTAGACTATGTTGTTTCAAAAATTCCGCGCTGGCCATTTGATAAGTTTGAATCAGCAAACAGAACACTGGGTACACAAATGAAGGCAACTGGTGAAGTTATGTCAATCGGACGTAATTTAGAGCAATCATTATTAAAAGCGATTCGTTCTTTAGAACTTGGTGTTTATCACTTAGAGTTAGAGCATTTAAAAGAGCTTGATAAAGAGACAATGAAAAAACGCATTATAAAAGCTGATGATGAGCGACTGTTTATTGTAGCGGAAGCAATTCGTCAAGGTGTAACGAAAGAAGAAATCAACGATTGGTGTGAAATGGACTTCTTCTTCTTACAAAAAGTTGAAAATATCGTAAACATGGAACGCGAAGTAAAAGCAAATGTAGGAAATATGGAAGTATTACAATCAGCGAAAGAAATGGGATTCAGTGACCATTACATCGCCAATGCTTGGAACAAAACAGAGCGTGAAATTTACGACATGCGTAAAGAAAGCAATATAACTCCTGTTTATAAAATGGTAGATACTTGTGCTGCAGAGTTTGAATCTGCAACACCATACTACTACAGCACATATGGTGATGAGAATGAATCGGTTAGAACAGATCGTAAGAGTGTAGTAGTTCTAGGATCTGGTCCAATCCGTATCGGTCAAGGTGTTGAGTTTGACTATGCAACAGTTCACTCTGTATGGGCAATTAAAGAAGCTGGATATGAGGCAATTATTGTTAATAACAATCCAGAAACAGTTTCAACAGACTTCAGTATTTCTGACAAATTATACTTTGAACCATTAACAATCGAAGATGTAATGCACATTATCGATTTAGAAAAACCAGAAGGTGTTATCGTCCAATTCGGTGGACAAACGGCAATTAACTTAGCTGCTAAATTAGAGGCTCACGGTGTGAAAATCTTAGGAACATCACTTGAAGATTTAGACCGTGCAGAAGATCGTGATAAGTTTGAAGCAGCTCTAACACAGCTTGGTATCCCGCAACCAGTTGGTAAAACAGCAACGACTGTAGAGCAAGCAGTAGCAATCGCTGACAAAATTGGTTACCCAGTATTAGTAAGACCATCTTACGTACTAGGTGGACGCGCGATGGAAATCGTATATCGTCAAGAAGAACTGCTGCACTACATGAAAAATGCGGTTAAAGTTCACGCAGATCACCCAGTATTAATCGATCGTTACATGGTTGGTAAAGAAATTGAAGTAGATGCAATTTCAGACGGTGAGAATGTATTCATTCCAGGTATTATGGAACATATTGAACGCGCTGGAGTTCACTCTGGTGACTCAATCGGAGTATATCCACCGCAAAGCTTATCTGCAAAACTGAAAGAACAAATTATTGAACATACAATTGCACTTGGAAAAGGTTTAAACATTGTTGGATTACTAAACATTCAGTTTGTAGTATTCAAAGATGAAGTGTATGTAATTGAAGTAAATCCACGTGCGAGCCGTACAGTACCATTCTTAAGTAAAATTACAGGTGTACCGATGGCGAATGTTGCAACGAAAGTTATTTTAGGGCAAGACCTAGTAGAGCAAGGATATGGAACGGGTTATCACCCAGAAGAGAAAGAAGTATATGTAAAAGCTCCGGTATTCTCATTTGCGAAACTACGTTCAGTTGATACAACATTAGGACCTGAAATGAAATCAACAGGGGAAGTAATGGGTAAAGACTTAACACTTGAAAAAGCATTATACAAAGGGTTAGTTGCTTCAGGAATTAACATCCCAACGCACGGATCAGTAATCATCACTGTAGCGGATAAAGATAAAGAAGAAGCAATGGAAATTGCAAAACGTTTCCACGAAATCGGCTATAACTTATTAGCAACAGCTGGAACAGCACAGTCGTTAGCAGAGCAAAACATTCCAGTGCAAGTTGTAAATAAAATTGATTCTGAAGAATACAACTTACTTGATATTATCCGTCAAGGAAAAGCACAGTTTGTAATCAATACATTAACAAAAGGCAAACAACCAGCGCGTGATGGTTTCCGCATTCGCCGTGAATCAGTAGAAAATGGTGTGGCTTGCTTAACATCACTTGATACAACGAGAGCAATCTTACGAGTACTAGAATCTATGACATTCTCAGCTCATTCAATGAAAGAAATTACGCAAACGAAGCGTCACGAGGTGGTACATGCATGATGCAAAAGCAAAATATGATCGTCGTTAACCAAAAAGAAATCGCAAAAAACATTTACGAATTAGTGCTTCAAGGGGATCTAGTGCAGCAAATGAACGATCCAGGGCAGTTTGTACACATTAAGGTAGCAGAGGGCATTACGCCCCTTCTGCGCCGCCCAATTAGTATTTGTAATGTCGATCAAGAGAAGAACGAATTTACAATGCTATATCGTGCGGAAGGACAAGGAACAAAAACATTAGCGAAAAGAAAACAAGGCGAACTTGTAGATGTGTTAGGACCACTTGGACATGGTTTTCCTGTAGAAGAAGCGGAAGCTGGACAAACGGCTCTATTAGTTGGAGGGGGAATTGGTGTACCACCACTATATGAATTGTCACAGCGTCTTGTAGCAAAGGGAGTACGCGTTATTCACATCTTAGGTTTCCAAACGAAAGATGTTGTCTTCTATGAAGAGAAATTCGCAGAGCTTGGTGATACGTATGTTGCAACAGTTGATGGTACGCATGGTACAGAAGGCTTTGTAACAGATGTAATTGATAGCTATGGAATCGACTTTGACATTCTATACTCATGTGGACCTTTAGCGATGCTTCGTGCATTAGAAGGACGCTATAAAGAGAGAAAAGCCTATATTTCATTAGAAGAGCGTATGGGCTGTGGCATTGGAGCATGTTTCGCATGTGTATGCCATTTACAAGCAGATCCGAGTGGACATTCTTACAAGAAGGTGTGTAGCGACGGACCAGTATTTCCAATCGGGGAGGTTGTACTATGAACAGATTGCAAGTTGAATTACCAGGGTTATCATTAAAAAATCCAATCATCCCAGCATCTGGTTGCTTCGGATTTGGTCGTGAGTATGCACAGTTCTATGATTTAAGTGTACTTGGATCAATTATGATTAAAGCGACAACAGAACAGCCTCGTTACGGAAACCCAACGCCTCGTGTTGCGGAAACACCAGGCGGAATGCTAAATGCAATCGGGCTTCAAAATCCTGGATTAGAAAAGGTAATGAATTCTGAATTACCTTTTCTCGAGCAATTTGATCTTCCGATTATTGCAAATGTTGCTGGCTCACAAGCTGAGGATTATGTAGCAGTTGCGAAGGAAATTTCAAAGGCACCTAATGTTCATGCGCTAGAATTAAATATTTCTTGTCCAAACGTAAAAACGGGTGGTATCGCTTTTGGTACGAATCCTGAAATTGCTGCTGATTTAACGAAGCGAGTAAAAGAGGTTTCTGAAGTACCGGTATATGTGAAATTGTCACCGAACGTGGCAAACATTGTGGAGATTGCAAAAGCAATTGAAAATGCGGGTGCGGACGGTTTAACGATGATTAATACATTGCTTGGTATGCGTCTAGATTTAAAAACAGCTAAACCAATTTTAGCAAACCGTACAGGCGGATTATCAGGTCCTGCGATTAAGCCAGTAGCAATTCGTATGGTACATGAAGTAAGCCAAGCGGTTAACATTCCGATTATCGGAATGGGTGGTATTGAAACTGCGGAAGATGTAATTGAATTCTTCTATGCTGGCGCAAGCGCGGTTGCAGTTGGAACAGCGAACTTTATCGATCCATTCGTATGTCCGACAATTATTGAAGAATTACCAGCATTACTAGATGAATTAGGATTTGATCACATTTCGGAATGTCAAGGAAGGAGCTGGAAGCAAACATGTCACAGTCGTTAATCGTTGCACTAGATTTTCCAGGGAAACAAGATGTAGAACAATTCTTACACCACTTTGAAGGGGAAGAGTTATTTGTCAAAGTTGGTATGGAGTTATTCTACAAAGAAGGACCTGCGATTATTACGTACTTAAAAGAAAAAGGGCATAAGATCTTCCTAGATTTAAAACTTCATGATATTCCGAATACAGTAAAAAGCGCTATGCGTAGCCTAGCTAGTCTAGATGTTGATATGGTAAATGTTCATGCTGCTGGGGGAAGCAGTATGATGAAAGCTGCGATTGAGGGATTAGAGGAAGGTAAGCAAGAAGGAAAAGAGAGACCGATTTGTATTGCAGTTACACAACTAACAAGCACTTCGGAAGCTATGATGAAAAAAGAGATTGGCATTGAGAAAACGTTAGAAGAAGCGGTTGCTCATTATGCAAAACTAACGAAAGAAAGTGGACTTGATGGTGTTGTTTGTTCAACACTTGAAGTTCCGAAATTACGTGAAGTATGCGGAAATGAATTTGTAACAGTAACACCGGGGATTCGTCTTGCAAGCGATGATGTAAATGACCAGGTGCGCGTAGCAACACCGAAACGTGCGAGGGAACTTGGCTCAAGCTACATCGTAGTTGGACGTAGTATTACAAAAGCGGAAAATCCGCTTGAAGCGTATAAAACAGTAAAACAACAGTGGGAAGGTGTATCAGTATGAAAAAAGAAATCGCATCGCATTTATTAGAAATTGGAGCAGTATTTTTACAACCGAATGATCCATTCACTTGGTCTTCAGGTATGAAATCACCAATTTATTGTGATAATCGTTTAACTTTATCTTATCCAAAAGTACGTCAAGCGATTGCAGCTGGATTAGAAGAGTTAATTAAAGAGCACTTCCCAACTGTAGAAGTTATTGCAGGAACAGCAACGGCTGGTATTGCGCACGCTGCATGGGTAAGCGATCGTATGGATTTACCAATGTGCTACGTACGTAGTAAAGCAAAAGGTCACGGTAAAGGGAACCAAATTGAAGGAAAAGCTGAAAAAGGTCAAAAAGTAGTAGTAGTAGAAGACTTAATTTCAACTGGCGGTAGTGCAATTACATGTGTAGAAGCACTTCGCGAAGCTGGATGTGAAGTATTAGGAATCGTATCAATCTTCACATACGAGCTAGAAGCAGGAAAAGAAAAACTAGAAGCAGCTAACGTAGCATCATACTCTTTAAGCGACTACAGTGCATTAACTGAAGTAGCAGCAGAAAAAGGTATGATCGGACAAGCTGAAACGAAAAAATTACAAGAGTGGCGTAAAAATCCAGCAAACGAAGCTTGGATCACAGCGTAACACGAAAAAAACGACCGCGGGGGAACGCGGTCGTTTTTTATATTATTGTTAAAACTTCATGTAAAGAACAGATAGTAGGAATATCGTACTTGAGTTGTGAGTTATCCCGATTTAACCATATCCCTTGCATCCCAGCTGCTGTACTACTAATTGCATCAGTCTCTAATCGATCGCCAATATAATAGCAATCTTTCATTTCAAGATTCGATTGTAATACGGTTCTGTGAAAAATTTCAGGATCTGGTTTCGATATACCAAGTTCACTAGAAGTAAATATATATTTGAAATGTTTTAAAATGTTTAGGGCAGTTAATTTTTCGACTTGTTGTTCATAGTCACCATTACTAATGATACCTAATGAGTGCCCTTCTTGCTTTAAGGTCTGTAATGTATAGTGTACATCTTCAAACGCGGCCCAGTTGTTCTTATAAAGTTCTATATATTGATTGAATCTGTGCTGAGATTCCTCGGGTGATAAGTTTAATCCATATGTTTTAAATAAATGATACATTCGCATCCTTTGTTGTTCTTGAAAAGATAATTCCTTGGATAAAAATTTGTTGAAATATTCTTCGGATAATTCATGCCAGACTTTTGTGGCCTCTAATTCATTACCTGAAAAAATAGTACTATATACTTGAAAGAAATCTATAATACCATTTCTTTCAGCCGCCTCATAATCAAATAAAGTTCCATCGACATCAAAGAAAATCATATGACAAACTCCTCGTTAATAACTATTTAGCGTTTTCCGCAACTTCATACCCTCTCACAAACAATAGTGTCATATAAGAAACAATAAACGAGAAGATGCTGTACATGCCAACCCAAAAGAAAAATTTTGGAGTAAAGGCGATAACACCTATTATTAAAAAACTAGCAAACGTTACAATCGGCATTACGTAATACGTTTTCGTCTTGCGCGTTCCAATAACAGAAACGATAAAGATAAGTAATGGACAAATTAATAAGACGAAAATCAATTCATTCATAGTTATGTCCCCTTTTCGAATTGCAGTAATCTGTTTCTCGTAAACGTTTTGAAATAATTACTCTCCTAATATAATTTCGCTAAGTAATAACGAATCCCTCTTGAAAACGAGTAATTCATGATGAATTTCACAAGAAAAAAACGTAAGCAAGAGAACACTTGCTTACGTTATAAAATAAACATCGCAACGATTGTGGTGACAATTAAGCCAATCACAACCGGTAAAAAGTTTCGGTGTGCAAGTTCAAATGGATCCACCTTACAAATGGCAGCAGCAGGAATAAGCGCCCAAGGAATTAACGTCCCGCCCCCGGTCCATATAGCTGCAATTTGTCCGAGAGCTGTTAATGTAGCGGTCCCATGCCCAAGCGCTGTTCCGAAAAGATTGGCAATTGAACCAGCAAGTGAAATGCCGGAAAATCCAGATCCATCTAATCCTGTTATGGCACCAACGATAGTTAATGTTCCAGCTGATACATATTGGTTTAAAGGAACAGTTTGTGATAAAGCGATTCCTAAGTCGTTAATGATTCCGTGTGAACCTTTCGGTAAATAGTCTCCGATGATTTTCACAAAGCCGCTATCTCCTAAATAAAAAAGTGCAGCAATTGGAATGACTGGTCCGAAAATTTTAAATCCAAATTGAAGCCCTTCTATAAAATAATCGGTCGTTTTATTTAGTCCATGTCCTTTGTAGGTGATGAGAGAAATGATGATAATCATAATAACAGTCGTCCCGCCGATAAGTGCAGTTGCGTCGCTTCCTTGTAGTTTATATTGAATCATGCAAAGGATGTCAATGATATATACGATAGGGATACATATAGCGAGCCATTTCTTTATGCGAGGAGATAATAAAATGGTAGTTTTAGATGGTTCAGTTGATGAAGAGGTGTCTTGCAATGATAGTCCTGTATGAAACTCTTTTCGTAAGAAGAAAAAAGCGACAGAAGTTGTAACAACGCCCATAACGATAACGAGTGGAAAACTTGCAGATACAACGCTGGAAACAGGGAGACCAGCAGCGTCTGCGGTTAATTTTGGTGCGCCTTGTATAACGAAGTCGCCGGATAAAGCAATCCCATGACCGAATAAGTTCATAGCAATTGCAACTCCAATTGGCGGAAGACCGACGCGTACAGCGACTGGTAATAAAATAGCTCCCATTAAAGCGACAGCTGGAGAAGGCCAAAAGAAGAAAGAAATTGTCATCATTAAAAGACCGATAATCCAGTAGGCGAGTGTAGGTGTACGAATCATCTTTGTAAATGGTGAAATCATCGTATCATTTATGCCGGTATGAACGAGTAAATTGCTCATGGATACGATAATGGAGATGATTAATATAGTTGGTAATAGTTCAGTAATGGCGTAAATGAAACTTTGAAAAATGCCGCTAACGGCAAGAGGGATAGAGTTTGTTGCGGTTAATGCTAGTAAAAAGATAAAAACGATACAAATGATCGTCGTATCTTTTCGGAGAATAAAAAAGGTAATAATAGTGAGTAAACAAAGAACATAGAGAGCGTGTAATAGCGTTAATTCAACTCCCATAACATTCACATCCTTTAGGCATTCGTGTAGTTTATTGTATGAAAGCAGTGAAAGTATGTGAGTATAGGAAAAAGAAAAAAGTGAAATTTCATGTACTGTAATGGTAAGTTTTTGAAATGGATGTTACAATACAATTAATCCTAAAAATGGAATTTAAGGAGGGGTTATGTGCAAAAAATTGGATTTTGGGGATTCATCATATCTTGTATTCTAGTAATCATTTTAAATCTATTTACAAATACCGAATGGATAGGTATCATACCTGTTTTCGGGTTTGTTTTTATACTGTTATACCGCTGGGATGACATGACACAATATAGTAAGAAAAGTATCAGAATTATAATAGGTATCACTGTTGTTTGCTCATTTTTCGTAGGGTTTATTTTAATAGAGGGGCAGAAACAAATGGAAAAAATGTCTATTTTTCAAGAATGGATGTCGTCTGCAAAAGGTCTTTATATTGTAATTGTAGTAGTTGTTTTTCTGAAAATTGTTATAAGCATAGCAAGCTACATATTAAAGGGAAAGTAGAATGGGGGAGTATGAATGAGAGAGAGAATAGGTTATTATGGTGTGCTCGTTTGTTTACTATTATCAGTTATTTCAGGACAATTTCTTAAAAGTGAATGGATACCGATTATATTATGTATAGGAGTATTGATTTTTGCTCCCATGTATCGCTGGGATGAATGGAAAGCATATAGTCGAAAAAAGAAAATTGTTTTCAGTATTGAGTTTGTCATTATAATTAGTACAATTCCGTTTTTGTTATTGAAAGGAAATGAGATAATAGGTGAAATTGTAATGTTTCAAGGGTGGTTATTTATCGCGAAATTGCTATATTTAATTTGCATTCTAATAGCGATAGTAGTGATTGCTAAAAAAGTAAATGAAATAATATTTGCTAATGAATAGAAGAAAGTGCCACCGAATAAGGTGGCACTTTCTTACTTTACTGAATGGGCTTTTTGCATTTTCTTAATTAAACGAATTTGTCCGCGATGATTGATTTCATCTTCAAATACGTGAAACCATTTAAAGTAGTTATTTGCTGGTTTATCATACCAAAAGTCTGTCGTTTTAAATAACCATTCATCAGGTAACGATTGAAAAGTCTCGATCGTTTTGGAACGTACTTCTTGCAATGTACGTATGTAAAATTCTATAGAGTTGCCTTTTATTTTCTCGCGTCCAAGATCTCCTAACTCAATAGCAGGTAACCACCGTTCTAACTCAGCCTCCGTTGGTTCACGGTCTTCAAAAGTATGAATCTGGTAGTAAAATTCAATAGCGGCCATATGGTACAATAACATGCCGACTGAATTTGCTTCTTCATCATACAAATAATCAAGTTCTTCAATTGTTAAACCTTCCACCGCTTGCATTGTTGTATAGCGAGCGTAATTCATCATGGAAACAAGTTTGGAAAATTCAAGCTGTAAACCATCTATTTTATCAATTACAAAGTTCAATTTAAATTCCCCCTCTTTAAACGATGACTCCAGAGAAAGAATTCTATGTGCAGCGAAAAACTCCTTTTAAAAAGCCCATGATTTTAACAAGGAATAATAATTAGTTCCCGATTTGATTTTGTAATAACTTCATATCCGTCTTTTGTGATGACAATATCATCTTCAATTCTGCAACCGCCCCAGTCTGGTATATAAATGCCTGGTTCCACTGTAACAACCATACCTTCTTCTAAAGTAGCTTTACTTTCTTGGGATAAGCGGAGAGGTTCATGAATTTCTAACCCAAGACCATGACCAGTAGAGTGTCCAAAATATTGGCCGTATCCATGTTCAGTAATGTAATCTCTCGTTATATCATCGATACTTTTCGCAGTTTCCCCAGGTTTAATTGCTTCCGTCCCACGTTTTAACGCTTCTCGTACAACATTGTATATCTTTTTGAATTCTTCTGATGGTTCCCCAATTGCTACAGTACGTGTAATATCGGAACAATATCCGTCGTAAAGTGCGCCGAAATCTAATGTAACGATGTCACCTCGTTCGATTATTTTATTTGATGCAACTCCATGAGGAAGTGAAGAACGGACGCCAGAAGCTACAATAATTTGGAAGGAAGAGGATGTAGCTCCTTTTTTCCGCATGAAAAATTCTAACTCATCTCGTACATCATTTTCACTTATTCCTGGTTTTAGAAACGTAAGGATGTGGTGAAATGCTTCATCAGCAATATTAGCTGCGATTTTCATTGTTTCTATTTCAGGCGTGTCTTTAATAATACGAATATTTTCAATGATTTCGCACACTTGAACCATTTCCGCATGTACGTATTTTTGTAAGTTTTTATATTGTTGCAATGTCATGTTGTTTTCTTCAATTCCAAGTTTTTGAATGTTTAATTTCGATACTTGATGTGCAATTTCTTTTTCTAAATTTCCTGTATGCATAATAATTTCAGCATCTTTTATTTGTGATTTCGCTTGATCTACATAGCGAAAATCAGTGATAAAAACAGCTTTATCCGCAGAGATTAAGACGACGCCAGCACTACCTGTAAAGCCTGTTGCATATTGGCGATTTTCTTTTTTTGTAATTAGTAATCCGTCAATTTCATAGTTTTGTAGTTGATTTTGGATTTTATTAATTTTTAAAGTCATGTTAATTCCCCCTATTCACAGTATTGAATAAAGCAAATAGCGTGCCACAAAAATATTTTTCGAGAGAAGTTAGCAGAAATTGCATATCTTTTAGGTAGGAAATTTAGCCCGCTATTTGTGGGTGGTGGGCTGCTCGTGAAATACAGATTATTTCAATTGTCAGTGGGAGAATGAGAAAAATATCGACTACAATTTCACTTTCTTTACAATTTGTCAAAAAATTTATACAAATTCGAAAGAGCACTGTCAATTTTTTTGACAATATGGAAGAAAAGGATAAGAGGTTTTTTAGTATATATATTTTGAAAGTATGTTCTTTGTTTTGTTCTGATGTAAAATTTAATATATAAATAAATAATTGTTATTGATATAATAGGTAATTGTTGGATTTCTCTCGAAGATAGGGAAACGTAACGAATATGAAGGAATAAGGGTTGTGAATACATGAAGAAATTAAGTAAAGTAATGTCATTTTGCTTGGTGGCTAGTATGTTAGTTGTAACAGGTTGTGAAAAAAGTGAAAACAAAGTTCAAGTAAATGAAACGATTGAACAGCTTAATGAAGCGCCAGAAGTGACAGAAAAAGAAGCGAAAAAGATTGTAAGAAAGAATGTAGATGCAATAGCAAATGCATTTAATGAGATGGAAAAAGAAAATGGATGGAGCCGAAATAATCCTGGAGATTTAGGAACAGCTAAAAAAGGCGTTAAGGGGTTAGTTTCAGATAAGTTTGTGGAGAAGGAGCTTCCAGGATTGCTTGATACATTTAATAGATCAAGAGAAACTGATATGTTACCATTTCCGATTCATATTGAGCCGGACGTGAGGATAACTTATTCACAGAAAAATGATGTTTTAAAGGTTGAGACGCTTACTCTTGCAAATGATATGGGGAGTGAAGCGGAGATGTGGGAATTTGTTTTAGTGTATACCGATGGAAATTGGTTAATGGATAAATGGTCATCAAATACGCCAGTAGATTTAAATTTAACTAAAGAAGAAGCTAAAGAACTTCTTAGAGTACAGGGTTTCAAGAATGTCTCTTTTGTTAGAGAAGAGAATAGTGGAAATAAAAAATATATTTTTAAAGAAAGTAACGGAGTAGTTGCTGTTGACGCCAAAAACTCGGTTATTACTCACAATGTAGATGATGAAGAGCAAGAAAAGGTAACGAAAAAGGATTTTATTCAAGAGCAAGAAACAGTTAAGGGGAATGATTCTAGTACGTATACTAGTTCAAAAAAAGAAACTTCGTTAGCGGTAGGTAAAACTAAGGTTTTAAATGAGTTAGCAGCTCTAGAAAACCAAGAAAAACATATAAATGCTATATCAACAAATGACATAGTAAATGAAATAGAAGGAAATTATGAACTGTGGGATAATAAGCTAAATGAAATTTACAGTACATTAAAAAATACGATGTCCCCTGATGCATTCCAGTCATTAAAAACGAAACAAATTGCGTGGGTTAAAGAAAAGGAAAGTAAGGTTAAAGCAATTGGTACTGATACAAATAACGGAACGATGAGACGTATAGAAGCTTCAGAAGAGAAATACAACATGACAAAAGAAAGATGTTATGAATTAGTGAATGGGTATATGAACTAGTTTGAACGAATATAAAAATGCGTTGCTTATGAGCAACGCATTTTTATATTTAAGCTTTTAATTTCATTACAGTATCAGCATCAGGTGTTACATATACGGTTTGCTGATTGTCGTACGTAACAAAACCAAGTTTTGCACCACTCGGTTTTTTGACATGGCGTATTTTGGTGAAATCTACAGGAACAGAACTAGAATCTTTTGCTTTACTGAAATAGGCAGCGATTTTAGCAGCTTCTAACACGGTTTCTTCGGTAGGTTCAAGAGAACGAATGACAACATGAGACCCAGGGATATCTTTCGTATGTAACCAAATTTCATCACGACGGGCAAACTTCGTTGTTAAATAATCGTTTTGCTTGTTGTTTTTACCGACGAAAATTTCTGTTCCGTCACTAGCTAAATATTTGTCTAATACCGGTTTAGTTGGTTTCTTCTTAGCATTTTTTGCTTTACGATTGCGCATATAACCTTCTTCAGCTAATTCCTCGCGAATTTCTTCAATATCTTTTGAAGAAGCAGCTTCCATTTGTTGAAGTAAGCTATCAAAATAAAGAATTTCTTCATTTGTTTTTTCGATTTGTTCTTCTACAACAACAACTGAATTTTTCGCTTTTTGGTACTTTTGGAAATAGCGTTGCGCATTGTCAGATGGTGTTTTTAAAGGATCTAATGTAATTTTTACAGTTCCGCCATTTTCGTCGTAATAGTTAACGACTTCAATATCTTTATCACCTTTTTTCAAAGCGTACATATTGGCTGTAAGTAGTTCTCCAAATAGTTGATATTTATCTGCTTTTCCGGCATCTTGTAATGTTTTTTCTAGTTTAATGAGTTTCTTCTCATTTTTATTTTT
The DNA here is from genome assembly GCF_016483555.1 of Bacillus cereus group sp. N14. Classification (NCBI taxonomy): domain Bacteria; kingdom Bacillati; phylum Bacillota; class Bacilli; order Caryophanales; family Bacillaceae; genus Bacillus; species Bacillus cereus group sp. N14. The sequence continues at coordinate 202,014 of NZ_JAEHBQ010000001.1, read as the reverse complement.
TTCGTTTTGCATAAAGCGCTCTAAATCATAAGCTTGTTGTTTTACACGGTCGCGCTCTGCTTTTCCGAAAAAGAAACGGTCTAGCAATTCACTAACAGATGAGAATGTCTTGTCTTCTCCTTGCAAGTGTGCAAGAGGGAAAAGATAAAAGAATTCTTTCCCATTTGAAGTAGTCATTGTTGGTGAATATGTATGAGTTAGTAATGGTTTTTGTATGGAGAAAAATGCGTCCGCTAATGCTTTTTCATTTACCATACCTGCTTTTTTCACTACTTCTTTTGCGAATAACGGCGAAATTCCCGTAAAGGTGCCGACAAGCTGTTTATCCATGTTTCCAGATAGAAAGTCTAGCGGTCTAATAAATTCATCATTTGTTTCAATCTGGAGTGGGTTAATTTTATGTTGTGCTGGTGGTGCAATGTACTCCGCTCCAGCATATACAGTTCGATGTCGGTTTACCGCTAAAGAAACGTGTTTTAAGCTATCTAAAATATTGTTTGTTTTTGTATCTACTAAAATGATGTTACTATGTCGTCCCATTATTTCAATTACTAATGTTTTTAGCGATTCGTCACCAATTTCATTTCTGCTACGAACTGTAATTTGAATAATGCGCTCTAAATCAATTTGTTCAATTTTTTCAATGAACCCACCTTCTAAATGCTTACGAAGAAGCATACAAAACATTGGCGGAAGTGCAGGTGAATCGTAATTTTGATTTGTTAAGTGTAAACGTGCATATGTCGGATGAGCGGAAAGAATTAGTTTTTGATTTTTTCCGTTTGCTCGAATATGTAATAAAATCTCGTATTTTGAAGGTTGATATATTTTGGAAATTCTTCCTGTGTAAAGAGAATTTGCAATTTCATGTGTAATTGCTCTTGTAAATAATCCATCGAATGCCATAAATGAACACTCCTTTCTAACTAAAAGTTAATTATAGCATTTTTTTGGACGAGGCTGAATAAGCTTTCAATAGAGTATGTCTGGAATCAGGAGGTCGATAGCGGGATGAACTGGTATGGAATGCGCGCACACGAAGTGGAAGAAAGAACGAATACGAATGTGAAGGTTGGGCTTACAGAGAAGGAAGCAGAAGGGCGAATAAAAAAATTTGGTACAAATGAATTAGATGAAGCCAAAAGGCCTTCTGCACTGATGGTATTTTTGGCGCAGTTTAAAGATTTTATGGTGCTTGTTTTATTTGGTGCAACAATAGTTTCAGCTTTTTTAGGTGAATACATTGATTCTATTGCGATTGTTGCGATTGTTATTATCAATGGTATTCTTGGCTTTTTTCAAGAAAGAAAGGCTGAAAAGTCACTGGAAGCTTTAAAAGAGCTAGCCGCCCCGCAAGTTACTGTAATGCGGAATGGAAATTGGGTAAAAGCACCGTCTAAAGCACTTGTTTTAGGTGATATCATTAAATTTTCTAGTGGTGATCGTATTGGGGCGGATGTACGTCTTGTTGAGGCATCAAGTTTATATATCGAAGAATCAGCTTTGACAGGAGAGTCAGTACCGGTGCAGAAGAAGGTAGAAGCTCTGCAGGGGAAAGATGTTTCAATTGGTGATCAAAAAAATATGGCTTTTATGGGTACGATGATTACACGAGGAGCTGGAACAGGGGTCGTTGTAGCAACTGGTATGAATACAGCGATGGGCCAAATTGCAAATATGTTACAAAATGCAGAGCAAATGGAAACACCACTGCAAAGAAGATTAGAGCAACTCGGGAAAATATTAATTATTGTAGCTCTTATTTTGACAGCGCTTGTTGTATTAGCCGGTGTGTATCAAGGGAATGAAGTGTATCATATGTTTTTAGCAGGCGTGTCGCTAGCTGTTGCTGCTATTCCTGAAGGATTACCAGCAATTGTTACAGTAGCTTTATCGCTTGGTGTACAGCGTATGATTAAAAAGAGAGCAATTGTAAGGAAGTTACCAGCGGTAGAAACGTTAGGATGCGCTTCTGTTATATGCTCTGATAAAACAGGAACAATGACGCAAAACAAAATGATGGTAACACATATGTGGTCAGGTGGGGAATTATGGAAAGTTACGGGTCAAGGATATGAACCTAATGGCTCTTTTTTGAAAGGTGAAAAAGAATGCGATCCAGCTAAAACAAAAGCACTGTATCAACTACTAACATTTGGTTCACTTTGTAATAACGCAAATATTATTCAAAAGAAAAAGGCGTATGTATTAGATGGAGATCCAACTGAGGGAGCACTTGTAGCTGCAGCAATGAAAGCGGGGATAACGCGTGAGGCACTGAAAGGGAAATTTGAAATTATTCGTGAATTTCCATTCGATTCAACTCGAAAAATGATGAGTGTTATTGTGCGAGATAGGGAGGGGAAAAAGTTTCTTGTTACGAAGGGAGCACCAGATGTCCTCCTGCAAATGAGTCAAACGATTTTATGGGGGGATAAGCAACAACCGTTAAGTGAGTTGTATAGAAAAGAAGTACAGGCGGCTATTCATAGTTTAGGTAGTCAAGCGCTCCGAACAATTGCAGTTGCATTTAAGCCATTAAAAGTAACAGATTCTATTGAACATGAAAGAGACGTTGAAAAAGATTTTATGTTGGTCGGGATACAGGGAATGATTGATCCGCCAAGACCAGAGGTAGAACAGGCTGTAAAAGAGTGCAGAGAAGCTGGTATTCGAACAGTGATGATTACAGGAGATCATAAAGTGACAGCAATGGCAATTGCGGAACAATTAGGGGTTTTACCACCTGGTGGACGTGTTGTTGAAGGAGTAGAACTCGCGAATATGGATGTAGAGGAACTAGAAAGTGTTGTAGAAGATACGTATGTATTTGCTCGAGTATCACCTGAACATAAATTGAAGATTGTTAAGGCGTTGCAAAATAAAGGGCATATAGTAGCGATGACAGGTGATGGAGTAAACGATGCTCCGGCTATAAAAACAGCGGATATTGGGATAGCGATGGGAATTACAGGGACAGACGTTGCGAAAGAAGCTTCTTCTCTTGTTTTGCTAGATGATAATTTTGCTACGATTAAATCAGCAATTAAAGAAGGTAGAAATATATACGAGAATATACGTAAGTTTATTCGTTATTTATTAGCATCGAACGTAGGAGAAATTTTAGTCATGTTATTTGCAATGTTACTTGCATTACCGCTGCCGATGGTTCCCATTCAAATTTTATGGGTGAACTTAGTGACTGACGGATTACCGGCGATGGCATTAGGATTGGATAAGGCGGAAGGAGACGTTATGAAGAGAACGCCGCGTCATCCGAAAGAAGGGGTATTTGCTAGAGGGCTTGCCTGGAAAATTATAAGCCGTGGCTTTCTAATTGGAGCAGTGACGTTAGTGGCGTTTATTATTGCATATAATCAGCATCCAAATGAACTGAAATATGCACAAACTGTGGCGTTTGCGACGTTGGTACTTGCACAACTTATTCATGTATTTGATTGCCGAAGTGAACATTCTATCTTCCACCGTAATCCGTTTGGGAACGTGTATTTAGTAGGAGCGGTTATTATTTCTTTACTGTTAATGTTAGTGGTTATATATTACCCACCGCTACAACCGATCTTTAGTACAATGCCAATACAAGCGAGAGATTGGTTGTTAATTGGAGGTTTGTCATCAATTCCGACCTTCTTATTAGTAGGTTCTTTATTAACAGGGAAAAAGGGGAAGAAGGAAAAGTCAGTATTATATAAGAAGGGATTAAACTTGAAATAGTCAATGATATGAAAATGTGATATAATTTACAGAAGGTAGTAGAGCCTTGTCTCTATTACCTTTTTCATTGAGTTATTTCATGGCTTGGATGTGATAAAAATGATTTGTAGTATGACAGGATTTGGAAGATCGAAAGTGGAAAATGATACTTTTCAAATTACAGTAGAAATGAAATCGGTGAACCACCGTTTCCTAGAGATGAGTATTCGACTTCCGAAGCAAATGATGATATTTGAAGAAAAAATTCGTAAAATAATTGCAGAACAAGTTCGGCGTGGACGCATTGAAGTGTCTATTAGTATAACGGGTGAAGGGCTTGTTGAAAGAAAATTAAGTGTGAATTGGTCGCTTCTTGAGCAGTACCAATCGATTATGGAAGATATAAAAGAAAAATTTCAATTACAAGATTCTATTACACTTCAGCAATTAATGGAAATGCCAGAAGTAACAGCGATTGAAGAAGTAGAAAATGTAAATGAACAATTTGAGAACGGTTTATATGAGGCTGTTCGCCAAGCTGCTCATATGTTAAAAACGATGAGAGATGGCGAAGGAGAACGATTACATAAAGATATAGCGTATCGTTTACAAGAGATTCACAATTGTGTAAATGCAATTATTCCGCATGTACCGATTGTTACACAAAAATATCGTGAACGATTAGAAAATCGCTTAAAAGAATTACATAATCAAGATCTAGATGAACAAAGATTGTTAACAGAAGTCGCAATCTTTGCAGAGCGTTGTGATATTCACGAAGAGTTAGTTCGTTTGCAAAGTCATTTAGAGCAATTTCGTGAAACACTGCAGATTGAAGAGCCTGTTGGAAGGAAAATGGATTTCATCGTGCAAGAGATGCATAGAGAAATTAATACGATTGGTTCTAAGGCAAATGACTTAACAATTTCAAAATATGTTGTAGAAATGAAAAATAACCTTGAAAAAATTCGTGAACAAGTACAAAATATTGAGTAGCTTTCAAAAAATATATAAAGTTATACGTGGTGGAGAAATCGGATAGACTTACTAGGAGGCGCAAACTATGGCCATGCGGTTTTTAAATATTGGATACGGAAATATTGTATCTGCTCATCGAATTATTGCTATTGTAAGTCCGGAGTCAGCTCCTATTAAACGAACAGTACAGGAAGCACGCGAACATAATGCTTTGCTTGATGCTACGTATGGGAGAAAAACAAGGGCGGTTATTGTTATGGATGATGGGCATGTGGTATTAAGTCCAATTCAGCCAGAGACGATTGCACATCGTTTGAATAATAAAGAAGATTTAAGTGAGGAAGGGTAGGTTTTACATATTTATGAGAAGTAGAAGAGGATTGCTCATCGTTCTTTCAGGACCTTCTGGGGTTGGTAAAGGAACGGTTCGAAAAGAGCTGTTTAGTCATGAGGATACACGTTTTCAGTACTCCATTTCAGTAACGACACGTAAGCCACGTGAAGGTGAAGTAGATGGTGTGGATTATTTCTTTAAAGAGAGAGAAGAATTTGAGGAAATGATTCGTAATGAAAAATTACTGGAGTGGGCTGAGTTCGTAGGTAATTATTACGGAACACCGATTGACTATGTTGAAAAAACATTACAAGAAGGAAAAGATGTATTCTTAGAAATTGAAGTGCAAGGAGCAATTCAAGTTAAGAAAGCTTTCCCAGAAGGTGTATTTATTTTCTTAGCACCTCCAAGTTTATCTGAACTAAAGAACCGTATTGTCGGCCGTGGTACAGAAACTGAAGATGTTATTGAAAATCGTTTAACGGTAGCGAAAGAAGAAATCGAAATGATGGACGCTTACGACTATGTTGTAGAAAACGATCAAGTTGAATTAGCTTGTGAAAGAATTAAAGCAATTGTGGTTGGTGAACATTGCCGCCGCGAAAGAGTAGCAAAATATTATAAAGAAATGACGGAGGGTCTATAATTATGTTAAATCCATCAATTGATTCATTATTAACAAAAATCGATTCTAAATATACACTTGTAACAGTAGCTGCAAAACGTGCGCGTGAAATGCAACTTGCTGATAACTGTGTTATCGAGCAACCTGTTTCTCATAAATGTGTAGGTAAATCATTAGAAGAAATCGATGCAGAAGTATTAAAATATGTACCAAGCGAAGGCAAAATCATCGATTAAGACATTCTTTTCGACAAATTAAAACATAGACTTTATAATTTTCTATGTAACGGTAACAACCTATTTACAAGTAGGTTGTTATTTTTTTAGGATAGGGAAGAAATATTGGTACTGATGAGCTGGGAATTCTGTTTCAGTATTATAAGTTTGAAAAAGAAAGAGGACGAGCCATATGCTAAAAGGGAAAAAGATACTTCTATGTGTAACAGGAGGCATTGCGGTCTTTAAAGCGGCTGCGTTAACTAGTAAATTGACACAAGCTGGTGCTAGTGTAAAAGTAATGATGAGTGAGTCGGCAATGAAGTTTGTTACGCCTCTTACATTTCAAGCACTTTCTCGCCATGACGTATATACAGATACATTCGATGAGAAAGACTCGGCTGTTATTGCACATATCGATTTAGCAGATTGGGCAGATGTAGTACTTGTTGCACCTGCTACTGCCAATTGTATTGGGAAGTTAGCTGGTGGTATTGCAGACGATATGATTACAACTACTTTGTTAGCTACTACAGCCCCAGTGTGGATTGCACCTGCTATGAATGTGCATATGTATGAAAACAAAATTGTACAAAAAAATATGATGACGTTGAAAACGTTAGGATATACATTTATTGAGCCTGGAGAAGGTTTTTTAGCGTGTGGTTATGTTGCGAAGGGAAGACTAGAAGAACCGGAAGCAATTATTGCACGGTTAGAAGAGGCTTTTTCCGAACAAAAACCGTTGCAAGGAAAAAAAATATTAATAACTGCTGGCCCAACTCGTGAAAAGATTGATCCAGTGCGTTTTATGACCAATTTTTCTTCTGGGAAAATGGGATATGCAATTGCGGAAGTGGCAGCGAACTTAGGTGCTGATGTCATACTTGTTTCGGGACCGACAGCATTAAACCCACCATTACATGTAAATACGGTACAAGTGGAATCTGCACAAGATATGTTAGAAGTAGTTCTGCAACAGTATCAAAACGTAGATGTTGTCATTAAAACAGCAGCAGTTGCAGATTATCGCCCGAAATATGTTCATGATAATAAAATGAAAAAGAAAAATGGTGATGCTGTAATCGAACTTGAGAGAACAGTAGATATTTTAAAAACGTTAGGTGAGATGAAGGATAAACAGTTACTTGTCGGTTTTGCGGCTGAAACGACAAAGGTAGAGGAATACGCAACAAAAAAATTACGTGAGAAAAATGCGAATATGATTGTTGCGAACGATGTAAAGGCACAAGGAGCTGGATTTGGTACAGATACAAACATTGTAACAATGTATAGAAAAGATGGAGAAGTTATCGAGTTACCACTTTTAACGAAGAAAGAGGTTGCTCGTGAAATATTAAAGCAAATTGAAATGATGTTAGAAGATGATCGTCTATGAAATTTGCAAGTGTAATTGTTGATGTACCTGCACGTCAGACAGATCGACCATTTGATTATATTATCCCTAAAAAGTGGGAAGATATTGTTCAGACAGGCATGCGTGTAGTAGTTCCATTTGGCCCAAGGAAATTGCAAGGCTTTATTATTGGGATCAAAGATTCGGCTGAAGTAGAAAGTAAGAAGCTAAAGACAATCCATGAAATATTAGATGTAACACCAGTTTTAAACGAGGAATTATTAAAGCTTGGATATTGGCTTACAAGCGAAACGTTATGTTATATGATTTCAGCCTTTCAAGTCATGCTTCCAACGGCAATAAAAGCCACGTATAAAAAGCGTCTACAACTTCGTAAACAAGAAGAAGTAGCACCTGAACTACTGTTTTTATTTCAGGACAAAGAAGCGATAGATTGGGAAGCGATTGAGACGCAGCCGCATCTATACCGCACGATTCAACAAGAAATTAAAAATGGCACGATTGAAGTTGTTTATCAGGTAAAAGATAAAGTGCAAAAGAAGAAACAAAGAGTCGTTCAACCGGAGTTGTCAGAAGATAAATTGGAATTAGCAGCATTTGAACTGAAAAGTAAAAAACAACAAGACGTACTCTATTATTTTGTGGAAAATTATAAAAGTGTGCCGTTGAAAGTGATAACAGAAGAGTTGCAAATAACAGACGCTCCGATTAAAGCACTTGTTAAAAAGGGGCTAATTTCAGAAAAGTATGTGGAAGTGTACCGAAATCCGTATGACGATGATGATTTTGAACAAACGAAACCATTCCCACTTACGGAGGAACAAAAGCAAGTTATTGCACCGATTTTATCATCAATTACAAATGAAACTTACAATCCATTTTTACTATATGGTGTTACAGGAAGCGGAAAAACAGAAGTATATTTACAATCTATAGCAGCGGTGCTCGCGAAAGGGAAAGAAGCTATTGTACTTGTTCCTGAAATTGCACTAACGCCTCAAATGGTAGATCGTTTTAAAGGCAGATTTGGCTCGCAAGTTGCGGTTCTTCATAGTGCGCTGTCTGTTGGAGAAAAATATGATGAATGGCGTAAAATTTTAAGAAAAGAAGTGAAAGTTGTAGTTGGTGCACGTTCAGCTGTATTTGCTCCTTTTGAAAATTTAGGGATTATTATTATTGATGAGGAGCATGAATCGAGCTATAAGCAAGAAGATAATCCGAGGTATCATGCAAGGGATGTAGCTGTCTGGAGGGGGCAATATCATAAATGTCCTATCGTTCTTGGTAGTGCAACACCGACACTTGAATCGTTTGCAAGAGCGAAAAAAGGTGTGTATGAATTACTAACGATGGAAAAACGTATGAATAAACAAGCGTTACCAACAGTAGAGATTGTTGATATGCGTGAGGAACTTCGTGACGGGAATCGTTCCATGTTTTCGAAGGCATTGCATGAAAAAATAGCAGATCGATTAGAAAAGAAAGAACAGATGGTGCTCTTTTTAAATAGAAGAGGTCATTCTACATTTGTTATGTGCCGTGATTGTGGGTATGTTGTACAATGTCCGCATTGTGATATCTCGCTGACATATCATAAAATGAACCATCGTTTAAAATGTCATTACTGCAGTCACGAAGAGAATATGCCGACTGCGTGTCCTGCTTGTCAAAGTACATATATTCGTTTCTTTGGTACAGGTACACAAAAGGTAGAAGAAGAAATTACAAAACTATTTCCAGAGGCACGAGTCATTCGAATGGATGTAGATACGACAAGTCGTAAAGGAATGCATGAAAAATTATTAAAGGCGTTCGGGGAAGAAAAAGCAGATATACTACTTGGAACACAAATGATTGCGAAAGGATTAGATTTTCCTAAAGTAACGCTTGTCGGGGTTTTAACTGCAGATACGATGCTTCACTTGCCTGATTTTCGAGCGAGTGAAAAGACGTATCAGTTATTGACGCAAGTAAGTGGACGAGCAGGCAGACATGAATTGCCAGGGGAAGTTATAATTCAAACGTATACGCCAGAACATTACAGTATAGAGTTAGCAAAGAACCAACAATATGATGTGTTTTTTGATCAAGAAATGCAAATGAGACGAACAAGACAATATCCACCTTATTACTATGTTGTACTTGTAACAGTATCTCATCCAGAATTATTAAAGGCAGTGCAAGTGACGGAAAAAATTGTCGGTCATTTACGGGCACACTGCACAGAGCAAACGATGGTGTTAGGACCGGTTGCTTCAGCAATTCCAAGGATAAAAGATAGATATCGTTATCAATGCATGATAAAATACAAACGGGAACCAAACTTAAAGAACGTGCTCAAAATGGTAAATGAACATTATCAAGCAGAAATGCAAAAAGAGCTACAAATCTCAATTGATTTTAATCCAACAATGTTAATGTAGCGGAGGGAAATATGGCAGTTTTAGAAATAGTAAAGCATCCAAATGAAGTATTAGAAACACCATGCGAAAGAGTAATTAACTTTGATAAAAAGTTAGTGAAATTGTTGAAAGATATGCATGAAACAATGTTAATTGCGGACGGAGTCGGTTTAGCTGCGCCTCAAGTAGGTGTAAGCTTGCAAGTTGCGGTAGTTGATATCGGTGATGATACGGGAAAAATCGAGTTAATCAATCCATCGATACTAGAAAAACGTGGTGAACAAGTAGGTCCCGAAGGCTGTCTAAGCTTCCCGGGACTTTATGGTGAAGTGGAACGTGCGGATTATATTAAAGTACGTGCGCAAAATCGCCGAGGTAAAGTATTTTTACTAGAAGCAGAAGGATTTTTAGCACGTGCCATTCAACATGAAATCGATCATTTACACGGTGTGTTATTTACATCGAAAGTGACAAGATATTATGAGGAAAACGAATTAGAATAGGTATTAAAAGGAGCGGTTTTTGAATGATAAAAGTAGTATTTATGGGAACACCGGACTTTTCAGTGCCGGTGCTTCGTCGTCTTATCGAAGATGGCTATGATGTAATAGGTGTTGTGACGCAGCCTGATCGTCCGGTAGGTAGAAAAAAAGTATTAACACCTACACCTGTTAAAGTTGAAGCAGAAAAACATGGTATTCCGGTGTTACAACCGTTAAGAATTCGTGAAAAAGACGAATATGAACAAGTCTTGGCATTAGAGCCAGATTTAATTGTAACAGCTGCTTTCGGTCAGATTGTACCAAATGAAATTTTAGAAGCACCGAAGTATGGATGTATTAACGTCCACGCATCTTTACTACCTGAACTTCGTGGTGGTGCACCAATCCATTATGCAATTATGGAAGGTAAAGAAAAAACGGGTATTACAATTATGTATATGGTAGAGAAATTGGATGCTGGTGATATCTTAACGCAAGTAGAAGTCGAGATTGAAGAGCGTGAAACGACAGGCTCTTTATTCGATAAGTTAAGTGAAGCAGGGGCACACCTTCTATCTAAAACAGTACCTTTATTAATTCAAGGTAAGTTAGAACCAATTAAACAAAACGAAGAAGAAGTAACGTTTGCATATAATATAAAACGTGAGCAAGAGAAAATTGATTGGACAAAAACAGGTGAAGAAGTATACAATCACATTCGCGGATTGAATCCATGGCCAGTCGCTTATACGACTTTGGCAGGACAAGTTATTAAAGTATGGTGGGGAGAGAAGGTCTCTATTACAGAGAAAGCTGAACCAGGTACAATAGTAGCTCTTGAAGAAGATGGATTTGTTGTTGCAACAGGGAATGAGACAGGTGTTAAAATCACTGAATTGCAACCTTCTGGTAAAAAACGTATGAGTTGTTCGCAATTTTTACGTGGCACAAAACCTGAAATTGGAACGAAGTTAGGAGAAAATGCATGAGACAAAATGTTCGTGAGTTAGCTCTTGATGGCTTAATTCAAGTAGAAAAAAGTGGTGCATACAGTAACTTACTTTTAAATAATCTAATTGAAAAAAATGCAATTGATAGAAAAGATATTGGTTTGTTAACTGAAATTGTATATGGAACGATTCAACGTCGTGACACATTAGATTATTATTTACAGCCTTTTTTAAAAAAGAAGGTTGAGGCGTGGGTAAGAGTATTACTTCGCTTATCTTTATATCAAATGATTTATTTAGACCGAGTGCCAGAAAGAGCGGCTATTCATGAAGCAGTTGAAATTGCAAAGCGTCGCGGGCATAAAGGGATTGCTGGTATGGTAAACGGGGTATTACGTTCGATTCAGAGAGAAGGGGTACCTTCTGTAGATGAAATCAAGGATCCAATAGAACGTTTGGCAATTGCAACAAGTCATCCAATGTGGCTTGTGCAAGACTGGGCTTCTGAATATGGTTTAGAGACAGCAGAGAAAATGTGTGAAGTGAACATGCTACCCCCGGTACCAACAGCGCGTGTAAATGTTGATAAAATAACAGTAGAAGAAGCAATTGAGTTGTTGGCTGGTGAAGGTATAGAAGCGAAGCGCGGCGATTTATCAGAGGATGCAATTCAAATTGAAAGAGGGAATGTAGCGCATACAGATGCGTTCAAAAAAGGTTTTCTTTCTATTCAAGATGAAAGTTCTATGCTTGTAGCACGCGCTTTAGAACCAAATGAGGGAGATGAAGTTCTTGATAGTTGTGCTGCTCCGGGCGGAAAGACAACGCACATTGCAGAGCGATTAAAAGGAACAGGTCAAGTTATGTCTCTTGATTTACATGCACACAAAGTACGTTTAATTAAACAACAAGCGGAGAGACTTGGTTTAGAAAATGTCGAAACAAAAGCACTAGATGCTAGAAAAGTACAAGAACACTTCGCGAATGAAACATTTGATAAAATATTAGTAGATGCACCATGTTCTGGATTTGGTGTGATTAGACGTAAACCTGATATTAAGTTAGGTAAAAATAAAGGCGATAGTGAAAGATTATCGACGATTCAACTTGCAATACTAGAAAAAATAGCACCGTTATTAAAACAAGGTGGTCGCCTTGTTTATAGTACGTGCACAATAGAAAAAATAGAAAATGAACAAGTAATAAAGCAATTTTTACAAGAGCATCCTGAATTTGAATGGGATACTACGATAAAAGATCGCATGCCAGAAAAATTAAATCCGTATATTGATGAAGGTCAAGTGCGAATTTTACCGCATTATTTTGCAACAGATGGCTTTTATATTGCTTGTTTAAGGAAGAAGGTGTAGCATCGTGGAAACGACTGTGAGAAAACAAAAGAAAAATCTAGAAACGAAGAAACCATCAATTTATTCTTTACAACTTCATGAAATGCAAGATTGGTTAAAGGAACAAGGAGAACCTAAATTCCGTGCAGGACAAATCTTTGATTGGCTATATAAAAAACGTGTAAAAAATTATGACGACATGTCGAATCTTTCTAAAGGATTACGCGATAAATTGTCGAATTCCTTTGATATTACTACTTTAAATACATTAGTAAAACAAACATCTTCTGATGGAACAATTAAATTTTTATTCCAATTATATGATGGCTATTCTATTGAAACAGTGTTAATGCGACACGAATATGGAAATTCTATTTGTGTAACAACACAGGTTGGATGCCGTATTGGTTGTACGTTCTGTGCATCTACACTTGGTGGGTTAAAACGAAACTTAGAGGCTGGAGAGATTGTAGCGCAAGTAGTAGAAGTGCAACGTGCACTTGATGAAACAGAAGAACGTGTAAGTTCGCTTGTTGTTATGGGAATTGGAGAGCCGTTTGATAATTACGACAACTTAATGTCATTCTTACGCATTGTAAACCATGAAAAAGGAATTCATATTGGTGCAAGACATATGACAGTTTCAACAAGTGGAATTGTTCCAAAAATTTATAAGTTCGCTGAAGAAGATATGCAAATTAATTTTGCGATTTCATTGCATTCTGCAAATACAGAGTTACGTTCAAAATTAATGCCGATTAACCGTGCTTATAAGCTACCAGACTTAATGGAAGCTGTTAAATACTATGTAAATAGAACAGGGCGTCGTATTACGTTTGAATATGGCTTATTTGGAGGAGAAAATGACCAAGTTGAGCAAGCTGAAGAACTTGCTGCGCTTTTAAAAGGTGTAAAATGTCATGTAAACTTAATTCCGGTAAACTACGTACCTGAACGTGATTATGTACGTACGCCACGTGAACAAATTTTCTTATTTGAAAAAACGTTAAAAGATCGTGGAGTGAATGTAACAATTCGCCGTGAACAAGGTCATGATATTGATGCAGCCTGCGGTCAGTTACGTGCGAAGGAGCGTAAAGAAGAGACGAGGTGACGAGATGAAAGCCGTGTTTCTATCAGATAAAGGAAAAGTTCGTCAACATAATGAAGATAGTGCGGGAGTTTTTCACAATTTAGATGGAAATATTTTAGCGGTAGTAGCAGATGGAATGGGAGGTCATCGAGCTGGTGATGTAGCTAGCTCGATGACCATTCAATTATTCCATGATTATTGGAAGCAAACGCATAATATGAATGAACCAAAAAAAGTAGAAGAGTGGTTACATACGAGTGTTGGGATTATTAATGAGCGTATATATGAGTACTCTAAGCAACATGTAGAATGTAATGGTATGGGAACAACACTTATAATAGCGATTTGTACGCCAAACTTTGTGACAATAGGTCATATAGGAGATAGTCGTTGTTATATGGTATCAGAGGGAGAAATCTCGCTTGTAACGGAAGATCACTCACTTGTAAATGAACTTGTAAGACATGGTGAAATTTCAAAAGAAGACGCAGAATATCACCCGAAAAAGAATGTTTTGTTAAGGGCATTAGGAACAGAAGAAAAAGTCGGATTAGATGTTAAAACATTGGTGCTTGAGGAAGATGATCAGTTACTTCTTTGCTCGGATGGGTTATCTAACAAAGTTTCTATTGCTGATATGCAACAAATTTTACAGTTAAATGAACAGCTTGAAGCTAAGGGACAACGTCTCATTCAATTGGCGAATGATCGTGGCGGGGAAGATAATATCACCCTTGTTCTTATTGATTATGCGGGTTCGACAAACGAAAGTAGGTGAAGTGCAACGTGCTGATTGGAAAACGCTTAAATGACCGTTATAAGCTGCTGAAAATGATTGGTGGTGGTGGAATGGCCAATGTGTATTTAGCTCATGATGATATACTTGGCCGAGATGTAGCGGTAAAAATATTAAGACTCGACTATTCAAATAATGAAGAGTTTATTAAACGTTTCCATCGAGAAGCGCAGTCTGTTACAACGTTGTCGCATCCAAATATTGTGAATATGTATGATGTCGGAGAAGAAGATGGTATATATTATCTTGTAATGGAGTATGTACCAGGACAAACATTGAAGCAATACATAATTGAGCGAGGGATGTTACCTATAGGAGAAGCTCTTGATATTATGGAGCAGTTAACATCCGCCATGGCACACGCCCATCATTTTGAAATTGTGCACCGTGATATTAAACCGCACAATATTTTAATTCGAGCTGATGGAGTAATAAAAGTAACAGATTTTGGAATTGCGACAGCTACAAGTGCAACAACAATTACACATACAAATTCGGTACTCGGTTCGGTGCATTACTTATCACCAGAACAAGCACGCGGCGGGATAGCAAATAAACAATCAGATATTTATTCCCTAGGAATCGTTATGTTTGAGTTGTTAACAGGAAGACAACCGTTTTCTGGCGAATCTGCTGTTGCTATAGCTTTAAAACATTTACAAAGTGAAATTCCGTCTCCAAAGAGATGGAATGAAAATATTCCGCAAAGTGTCGAAAATATTATATTAAAGGCAACTGCGAAAGATCCGTTTCACCGATATCAATCTGCCAATGCGATGAAACGAGATATTGAAACTGCGCTATATCCAGAGAGGATAAATGAGCAGCCATTTTACATACCGGAAGATATGGAAGCGACAAAAGCGATTCCGATTATTCAACAAGAACAATTATTCGAAAATGTAACTGATGAAACAATTGTTTTAAAAGGAAGTAAAGTGGATGAACAGAAAAGAAAAGAAGAAACGGAATTAAATAAGAAGAAAAAACGAAGTAATAAATGGATCAAAGTTTTAATTACGACATTTTTACTTTTAGCAATTGGAATAACGTTAGCGCTTACTGTTATTCCGGGATTCTTTATTCCAAAAGATGTAAAAGTCCCTGATGTGGCTGGTATGAAGTATACGACAGCAGTAAATAAATTAGTTGAAAAGGGTTTTGAGGTTACGGAACCTAATATTGTATATACAGATGATGTTGAAACCGGTGATGTGATAAAAACAGACCCTGTGGCTGGTAGAGTCGTGAAAGAAAACTCTAAAATTACTATCTATCAATCAGGTGGAAAAAAGAAAAGTAAGATGAGTGATCTCACAGGAAAAGATTTTGAGAGTATAAGGAATGAATTAGAAGAAAAATATAAGCAAGTTACAATAAATTATATTGAAAATGATAGGCCAAAAGGTGAAATCGTAGAGCAAATTCCGACGCCTGATCAAATGGTAGTAGAGGCGGAACAAGAACTGAAAATTTGGGTAAGTAAAGGTCCTTATCAAATTAGACCAGGTGATTTTTCAGGATGGACTGAAAATAGCGTAAACGGTTATTTGAATGAGAGAAAACTAACTCCAGATATAAAACGAGAGTATTCCGATACTGTTGATAAAGGACTTGTAATTTCGCAATTTCCAAAACCAGGAACGCCGTTAAAAGAAGGAGATAAAGTGACGATTATCATCTCAGAGGGGCCTAAGCCGAAAGTAACGAAAACAGTGAAAGTGGATAATATTTCTATTCCGTATGAGTCTTCTATAATTGGTGAGAAAAAACCGCAAACAATAGAAATTTATAAAGAAGATATGCAACAAAAAATGGATAGACCAATTGAAACTAGAACAATTTCAGAGTCGGCAACTATTTCTTTAGAATTTGTAATTCAAGAAGGTACAAAAGGACACTATAAAATTGTACGAGATGGTGTAACGATTATCGACAAAGAAGTACCATACCCAACTCAATAACAATGACTTCCATTTTCTTTCTAGAGGGGATGGAATGTATTACTCTTGCCTGTTATGCTGTCTACATATAGTGGACTGTATAACAGGCAAAAATATATGATTCAAAAAGCTATAAAAGTGATACTGTTATAAATAATATTTTAAATTTGATGGTAGATTAAATATATTAACTTGTATATATGACGGGTTTTGAAATAAGTATTTAAAGAATTTTAAACCATTTAATATTAATGACAGCTTCACTTTATACAAAATAAAGGAGAATTATATGCCAGAAGGAAAAATTGTAAAAGCTCTAAGTGGATTTTATTATGTGCAGCATGAAGAAGGGATTACACAATGCCGTGGGCGTGGTGTGTTCAGAAAAAATAAAATTACGCCACTGGTAGGAGACCAAGTTGTCTTTCAAGCAGATAATCCAACTGAAGGATATGTGCTTGAAGTATTTGATCGGAAAAATGAACTTGTTAGGCCTCCTATTGCTAATGTTGATCAAGCAATTCTCGTTTTCTCTGCAGTAGAACCAGATTTTAATCCGGGACTATTAGATCGATTTTTAGTGCTGATTGAATATCATAACATTAAGCCGATTATTTGCATTAGTAAGATGGATTTAGTGGATGAAAAAATGAGAGAGACTGTTGAATCTTATGCAAATGACTATCGTGAGATGGGATATGATGTATTATTTACTTCTATAAATACATCGGAAAGTATTGATATTTTAAAACCATTCTTAGAAGGTTGTATTTCTGTCGTTGCAGGGCAATCTGGTGTTGGAAAATCTTCTATGCTTAACGTTTTACGTCCAGAGTTAGAACTGAAAACGAATGATATTTCCTCGCATTTAGGACGCGGGAAACATACGACAAGACACGTGGAATTAATTGCGGTTGGAAGCGGACTAGTTGCAGATACACCTGGTTTTAGTTCACTTGATTTCATAGATATAGAGGTAGAAGATCTTACATATTGTTTTCCAGAGTTGAAAGAAGCGAGCCAATACTGTAAATTTAGAGGGTGTACACATCTTTCTGAACCGAAATGTGCTGTGAAGACAGCAGTTGAAGAAGGGAAGATTACAGAATATCGTTATAAAAATTACAAACAATTCGTAGAAGAAATTAGAGAGAGAAAGCCGAGGTATTAGTTATGATTAAAATTGCACCATCGATCTTATCAGCAGATTTTTCAAAATTAGGGGAAGAGATTAAAGATGTAGAAAAAGGTGGAGCGGATTACATTCACGTCGATGTAATGGATGGACATTTCGTACCAAATATTACGATTGGACCATTAATTGTAGAAGCTATCCGTCCAATTACATCTTTACCATTAGATGTACATTTAATGATTGAAAATCCTGATAACTATATCCCGACTTTCGCAAAAGCGGGAGCGGATATTATTACTGTTCATGTAGAGGCGTGCCCTCATTTGCATCGTACAATTCAGCTAATTAAGTCTCATGGCATTAAAGCGGGAGTTGTATTAAATCCGCATACGCCAGTTTCGACGATTGAGCATGTATTAGAAGATATCGATATGGTATTACTTATGACAGTAAACCCTGGATTTGGTGGACAGAAATTCATCCATTCTGTATTACCGAAAATTAAACAAGTGGCAGAAATGGTTAAAGAGCGCAATCTAGAAGTAGAAATTGAAGTTGATGGTGGTGTAAACACTGAAACAGCACGACTTTGTGTTGAAGCAGGAGCAAATGTACTTGTAGCTGGATCAGCAGTATACAATCAAAAAGACCGTGGTGAAGCAATTCGTGTCATTCGTGGATAATGAATGAACGAGTCTTTATCCTAGTGAAACTGCTAGTGTAGTAAGTTTTCACTATTTATAAAGGATAGAGAAAAAATATGTAAAAAGGCAATCTACCGAATGGCAGATTGCCTTTTTACAATAGAAGGGGAAGGAAACATGATTATTCATATTTTAGCGGGTGGACCTGCGGAATATTGTGCAGATTTTTCTCGATATGAAAATGAGAAAGTAGTGTGGGCGGCAGTTGATAGAGGAGTATATCGTCTATTAAAAGGAGGGATTACTCCAGCGGTTGCATTTGGAGATTACGATTCAGTTACTGAAGAGGAATTAGTATGGATGGGCCAGCAAACAAATGACTTACATATTGTTCCTCGTGAAAAAGATCAAACAGATTTAGAAATTGCGATTAACTGGGCGTTAGAAGAAAATCCGACATTGATTCGTATTTTTGGTGCCACCGGTGGAAGGCTGGATCACGGTTTAGCAAATATACAGATGCTTTTAAGAGGGTTAGAAGTAGGGATAGAAATGTGTATTGTAGATAATAAAAATGAAATAAGCGTGAAAAAAGTGGGTACACATATAATTGAAGAAAATAAAAATTTCCCTTATGTATCTTTTGTGCCGGTTACTGAAATAGTAGAAGGGATTACATTACTTGGTTTTAAGTATCCTCTAACTAATAAAACAATAGAATGGGGATCAACACTTTGTATTAGTAATGAACTCGTTGAGGAAAAAGGTACTTTTTCATTTACTTCTGGCATATTAATGGTGATAAGAAGCACTGATTAAAGAAACAATTTTGCTCCTTACATCATATAGTGAACAAGTGGAGTAATGGGGATTAGGAGGGAAACCATGAGATTTTATACAATTAAGTTACCTAAATTTCTTGGTGGAATTGTTCGTGCCATGTTAAATACCTTCAAAAAAGATTAAAAAAAGCACCTATTACCGGTGCTTTTCCATTGTCATAGTAAAAAAAGAGCCTATCGGCTCTTTTTTTTATTATTAAACACGTTCGATTTTGCCAGATTTTAATGCTCTAGCAGAAACGTAAACACGTTGAACTTTTCCGTCGATGCGTACGCGAACTTTTTGAAGGTTAGCGCCCCATTTACGTTTTGTAGCGTTCATTGCGTGAGAACGAGAGTTACCAGAACGAGCTTTTCTTCCAGTGATAGCACAAACACGAGCCATTTATATTTCCCTCCCTTGATACCTTACCATACGTAATTTTTCAATGTTAGTCTTTTTTGCGATGCTAAAAACACTACTATAATTTAACACAACTAAAAAGAGAATGCAACACCGTAGAAAAAAGAAATCAAGAAAAATTACTTGACACCATATGTCGATGATGAAAAGTTGAAATCAAGAAAAATTGCTTGACATATTATAGTGGTACATGTTGTATAATAACAATGGACTATTTTGCTCATCATAAAAAATGTGATTTAAAACATAAAATATGAGAGTGAAAAGAAAGAACGATGGAATTTTCTTTAAAAAGATTATATGATAGTAACTAAAGTAGTCTAGCTCACTTTCACCATTTATGAAGGGGGAAACGAGATGTCAATTGAAATTAAAACGAAGTATGGTCAAATTGATATTAGTACAGATGTAATTGCAACAATTGCTGGAGGTGCCGCAGTAGATTGCTACGGTATCGTAGGTATGGCATCAAAAAATCAGTTAAAAGATGGTTTAACAGACATTTTACGAAAAGAAAACTTCACTAGAGGTGTTATTGTTCGTAAAGATGAAGATGAAGTACATATTGATATGTATATTATTGTGAGCTATGGTACGAAAATTTCAGAAGTAGCACATAACGTGCAGACGAAAGTGAAATATACATTAGATCAAACTGTAGGACTAGCAGTAGATTCTGTAAACATCTACGTACAAGGAGTTAAAGTAATAAACTTGTAATGTGCATTAAGGAGGAAAATCTGTGTCAATTCAAAAAATTGATGGGAAACGTTTATCACAAATGATCATGCAAGGAGCGAATAATTTAACAAATAATGTTCAGCTTGTTGATGCATTAAACGTATTTCCGGTTCCAGATGGCGATACCGGTACAAACATGAACTTATCAATGACTTCAGGCGCACGTGAAGTGAAAGCAAATCCTTCACAGCATGCTGGTAAAGTCGGCGTAAGTTTAGCCAAAGGATTATTAATGGGAGCACGTGGTAACTCTGGAGTTATTTTATCTCAGTTGTTCCGCGGTTTCTCTAAATCCATTGAACAAAAAGAAGAATTAACAACAGTTGATTTTGCTGCAGCTTTAGATGCTGGGGTAGAAGCGGCTTACAAAGCGGTTATGAAACCGATTGAAGGAACGATTTTAACGGTTGCAAGAGAAACGGGTAAATATGCAGTGACAGTTGCGAAAAAACAGCGCGACTTTGTTTTGTTTATGGAAGACGTTGTGAAAGAAGCGAATGCATCGTTAAATCGTACGCCGGATTTATTACCTGTATTAAAACAAGTTGGCGTTGTAGATAGCGGTGGTAAAGGTCTTGTTGTTGTATACGAAGGATTTTTAGCTGACTTAAAAGGAGAAACGATTTCTTCTAATGTGTCTGCCCAACCATCTATGAATGACATGGTACGCGCAGAACATCACCGTAGTGTACAAAGCCAATTGAGTACAGAAGATATTAAGTATGGATATTGTACGGAATTCATGGTGAAATTAGAGCCTGAAAAAATGAAAGAACATAATTTCTCTGAACAAAAATTCCGTGAAGATATTAGTGTGTACGGAGATTCACTACTTGTTGTATCAGATGATGAGGTTGTTAAGGTTCATATTCATGCGGAACATCCTGGAGATCCTATGAATTATGGACAACGCTATGGTAGTTTAATTAAGATTAAAGTAGAAAATATGCGTGAACAGCATACTGCTTTATTAGATGAGCCTACTATGATGCCTGAGCCAACTAGCCAGTCTAAAGAGAAACAACCGTACGGTATCGTAACTGTTGCTATGGGATCTGGTATCAAAACTTTATTTGAGAGCATTGGCGCGACGAAAGTTATCGAAGGTGGCCAAACGATGAATCCAAGTACGGAGGATATTGTGAAGGCGATTGAAGAAGCGAATGCTGAAAAAATCATTATTTTACCGAACAACGGAAATATCGTGATGGCAGCAGAACAAGCAGCGTCAGTTGTGGATCAAGAAGTGATTGTAATTCGTTCAAAAACAGTTCCTCAAGGTATGGCTGCAATGTTAGCATTTAATCCAGTTGGAACGTTAGAAGAGAACGAAGAAAACATGAAAGAAGCTTTATCTCATGTGAAAACCGGTCAAATTACGTATGCTGTACGTGATACGGAAATTGATGGTGTAGCGATTCAAAAAGATGATTTCATGTGTATTGCAGATGGAAAAATTGTATCAACAAACGCTGCAAAAGTAGGAGCTGCAAAGCAATTACTAGAAGCACTTATTGATGAAGATTCTGAAATTGTAACGATTCTTCAAGGTGAAGATGCAACTGACGAAGAAGTAGCTGAGTTAGTTGCATTTGTAGAAGAGAATTTTGAAGATGCAGAAGTAGAAGTACATGCTGGAAACCAACCGGTGTATTCGTTCATCTTCTCTGTAGAATAAGAGAAAATTCGTTTTGAAAATAAATGGATTACTTACTTGCTAATGGATAAGAAGTAGTAATATGAAGTTTATTACTAGTTTTTATTCAAAAGGCTAGCATATTGAAGATAAAAAAGAGCCTTGCTGCTAATAGTGAGGCTCTTTTCTTTCGTATTGTTTATGAGGGATTTGAGTAGTTTCTCTAAGAATGCCTATGATAGAATATATAGGGTGAAAGAGAGCGATTACAGATGTCAATAGTATGAATGAATCAAAGAAAATAATGTGACGGAGCGTGAGAATCTTGAATGAAGTTGTACAAGTTCCTGTTACGGATGTAAAGGGAATCGGAGGAGAAACATCTGAATTACTAAACGAGATGGGGATTTATACAGTTTCTCATCTATTAGAACATTTTCCGTACCGTTATGAAGATTATGCGATGAAAGATCTTGCTGAAGTAAAGCATGATGAACGTGTAACAGTTGAGGGAAAGGTTCATAGTGCTCCTTTACTGCAATATTATGGGAAGAAGAAGTCGCGTCTTACGGTTCGTGTCCTCGTCGGTCGTTATTTAATTACAGCTGTATGCTTTAATAGGCCGTACTATAAGCAGAAGTTAAATTTAAATGAAACAGTAACGATTACTGGTAAATGGGATCAGCACCGTCAAACGATTGCGGTATCAGAGCTTCATTTTGGACCAGTTGTACGTCAACAAGAAGTAGAGCCTGTATACTCAGTGAAAGGGAAACTTACAGTAAAACAGATGCGCCGTTTTATTGCCCAAGCGTTCAAGGAGTATGGAGAATCTATAGTTGAAGTGTTACCTGATGGATTGCTAAGTCGATATAAATTATTGCCGCGTTATGAAGCGCTTCGGTCGTTGCATTTTCCAGCAGGACAGGAAGATTTAAAACAAGCACGTCGCCGTTTTGTATATGAGGAGTTTTTCTTATTTCAGCTAAAAATGCAAACATTACGGAAAATGGAGAGGGAAAATTCGAAAGGGACGAAAAAAGAAATTCCTTCAGCAGAATTGCAAGAGTTTATTGATGCACTTCCGTTTCCATTAACTGGTGCGCAGCGTCGGGTAGTAGATGAAATTATGAAAGATATGACATCTCCTTATCGGATGAATCGTCTGTTGCAAGGTGATGTAGGTTCTGGGAAAACAGTCGTTGCAGCGATTGGCCTTTATGCAGCGAAGTTAGCACATTATCAAGGTGCTTTAATGGTTCCTACAGAAATTTTAGCAGAGCAACATTATCAATCGCTTGCAGAGACGTTCTCGCACTTTGGTATGAATGTTGAATTGTTAACCAGTTCTGTTAAAGGTGTAAGGCGTCGAGAGATTTTGGCAAAATTAGAACAAGGAGAAATAGATATCCTTGTTGGAACACATGCTTTAATTCAAGATGAAGTTATCTTTCATAGGTTAGGTCTCGTTATTACTGATGAACAACATCGATTTGGTGTAGCGCAGCGACGAGTTTTAAGGGAGAAAGGTGAAAGTCCGGATGTTTTATTTATGACGGCGACGCCAATTCCGCGTACGTTAGCAATTACTGCATTTGGAGAGATGGATGTTTCTATAATCGATGAGATGCCAGCTGGTAGAAAGGTAATTGAAACATACTGGGCAAAACATGATATGTTAGATCGAGTTCTCGGTTTTGTGGAGAAGGAGATAAAAAAAGGAAGACAAGCATATGTTATTTGTCCCCTTATTGAAGAATCTGAGAAACTTGATGTACAAAATGCGATTGACTTACATAGTATGCTGACTCATCATTATCAAGGGAAATGTCAAGTCGGATTAATGCATGGCAGACTCTCATCTCAAGAAAAAGAAGAGATAATGGGACAATTTAGTGAAAATAAAGTGCAAATTCTTGTGTCGACAACAGTTGTTGAAGTAGGTGTGAACGTACCGAATGCGACTGTAATGGTTATTTATGATGCAGAGCGTTTCGGTTTATCGCAGCTCCATCAGCTCAGGGGACGTGTTGGGCGTGGTAGTGAACAATCATATTGTTTATTAATCGCGGATCCAAAATCGGAAACGGGAAAAGAGCGAATGCGTATTATGACCGAAACGAATGATGGATTTGTATTGTCAGAAAAAGATTTAGAGTTAAGAGGTCCTGGAGATTTCTTTGGAAGTAAGCAAAGTGGTTTACCAGAATTTAAGGTTGCTGATATGGTACATGATTATCGAGCGTTAGAAACAGCTAGACAAGATGCGGCGTTACTAGTAGAATCAGAAGCGTTTTGGCATAATGATCAGTATGCTTCGCTGCGTACTTATCTTGACGGGACAGGTGTGTTCCAAGGAGAGAAGCTCGATTAAAGGGAGGCAACGAAAGTTTTTGTTGCATTCTACTTTTAATGATTATATACTACTGTTAGTACCTAGTCATAAAAATGGATGGTGCGGTATGAAAAAAAGAAGAAGTAAAAAAGAAAGACAAGAATTATTACAACAAACAATAGAAACGAATCCTTTTATTACGGATGAAGATTTAGCAGAAAAATTTCAAGTGAGTATACAAACCGTACGTCTTGACCGTATGGAATTATCTATTCCTGAATTAAGAGAAAGAATTAAACATGTAGCTACAAAGCAACATGAAGAAGATGTGAAATCTTTACCGTTAGAAGAGGTTGTCGGAGAAATTATCGATATAGAATTAGATAGACATGCGATTTCTATCTTTGAAGTGAAGGTAGAACACGTATTTAAAAGAAATCAGATTGCCCGTGGGCATCATTTGTTTGCACAAGCAAACTCACTAGCTGTTGCGGTTATTGATGAAGAATTAGCTTTAACTGCAAAGTCTACCATTCGATACATTCGTCCTGTAAAATTAGGAGAGCGTGTTGTTGCAAAAGCGCGCGTTGAAGATGTAGAGAATGATAAAGGACGGACCGTTGTCAAAGTGCGTAGCTTTGTTGGAGAAGAACTTGTTTTTACAGGCACTTTTGAAATGTATCGATCTAGTAATTATAGTGAGGAAGGTAACAACTTATGAAAATCGCAATAGATGCAATGGGCGGCGATCATGCTCCAAAGGCTGTCGTATTAGGAGCAATGAAAGCTATTAAGGAATATTCTGATTTACATATTACGTTAGTAGGGAAAGAAGAGGAAATTCGTCAATACTTAACGAGTGAAGAACGAATTACTATACTTCATACAGATGAAAAAATCGAATCGACAGATGAACCAGTAAGAGCGGTTCGTCGAAAAAAACAAGCCTCAATGGTACTAGCAGCGCAGCAAGTGAAAGACGGCGTAGCGGATGCTTGTATATCAGCTGGTAGTACAGGAGCTTTAATGGCGGCTGGATTGTTCGTTGTAGGTCGTATGGAAGGGATTGAGCGACCAGCTTTATCCCCTACAATGCCAACGGTTGATGGAGAAGGTTTTGTTATGTTAGATGTTGGAGCGAACGTTGATGCAAAACCAATTCATTTATATCAATATGCAGTAATGGGATCTGTATACGCTGAGAAAGTAAGAGGAATTAAAAATCCTCGCGTTGGACTTTTGAACGTTGGAACAGAGGATGGCAAAGGGAACGAGCTTTCAAAACAAGTCTTTGCAATGCTTAAGGATGCCCCAATTAATTTCGTTGGGAACGTTGAATCAAGAGATTTATTGCAAGGTGTAGCAGATGTTGTTGTATGTGATGGTTTTACAGGGAATGTAGCGCTAAAATCATTAGAAGGAACAGCACTTGCGTTATTTTCTATGTTAAAAGAGCAGTTAATGAGTTCGTTTACGAGCAAATTAGCAGCAGCGGTATTAAAGCCAAAACTTATGGTATTAAAAGATAAAATGGATTATTCGGAGTATGGAGGAGCGGCATTATTTGGATTGAAAGCTCCAGTCATTAAGGCTCACGGTTCTTCCAATGACCAATCAATATTTAGTGCGATTCGTCAAACGAGAGAAATGGTAGCGAAAGAAGTTATTCCTACTATTTCAAGCGTAATGGAGAAAGAGCCACTCCAATAAGAGGAGGATTTGAAATGGGAAAACTAGCATTTCTTTTTCCGGGCCAAGGTTCACAGGCAGTTGGAATGGGTAAACAGTTAGCGGAGAATAATAAAGAGGTTGCAAATGTGTTTGCGAAAGCAGATGAGGTGTTGCAAGATTCACTTTCAGAAGTGATTTTTGAAGGGCCGCAGGAAAAGCTTACGTTAACGACAAATGCGCAGCCGGCCTTATTAACAACGAGTTTTGCTATTTTGACAGCTTTGAAAGAGTATGATATTACACCAGACTTTGTTGCAGGGCATAGTTTAGGTGAATATAGCGCTCTTGTAGCAGCGGGTGCAATAACTTTTGAAGACGCTGTATATGCTGTAAGAAAACGTGGGGAATATATGGAAGAAGCTGTTCCTGGTGGAGAAGGTGCAATGGCGGCTATTTTAGGTGCTGATCCACATATGCTGAAACAAGTTACAGAAGAAGTAACAAGTGAAGGATATGCAGTGCAAATCGCTAATATGAATAGTACGAAGCAAATTGTGATTTCTGGAACAAAGCAAGGAGTTGAGATTGCTTCTCAAAGAGCGAAAGAAAATGGTGCAAAGAGAGCAATTCCGCTTAAGGTAAGTGGACCGTTCCACTCTTCGCTTATGAAGCCAGCAGCGGAGAAGTTCCAAAGTGTCTTAAAAGAAATTACAATTCAAGATACGAATATTCCTGTTATCGCAAATGTAACAGCAGACGTTATTACAAATGGTGCACTTATTCAAGAAAAGCTAATTGAACAGCTCTATTCCCCTGTCTTATGGTACCCGTCCATTGAAAACATGGTGAATCAAGGGGTAGATACATTTATTGAGATTGGACCTGGGAAAGTACTTGCTGGACTTATGAAGTCAATTGATTCATCAGTGAAAGCATATGCGATATACGATGAAGAGACATTAAAAGATACCATTTCAAATTTGAGAGGAGAAAACTGATGTTAAAAGGGAAAGTAGCATTAGTAACTGGCGCTTCACGTGGAATTGGTCGTGCGATTGCGATTGATTTAGCGAAACAAGGGGCAAATGTTGTAGTAAATTATGCTGGTAATGAGCAAAAGGCGAATGAAGTAGTTGATGAAATAAAGAAATTAGGTTCGGATGCAATTGCAGTAAGAGCAGATGTTGCAAATGCTGAAGACGTTACAAATATGGTGAAACAAACTGTAGATACATTTGGACAAGTTGATATTCTTGTAAATAATGCAGGTGTAACAAAAGATAATTTATTAATGCGTATGAAAGAAGAAGAATGGGATACAGTTATTAATACAAACCTAAAAGGTGTATTCTTATGTACGAAGGCAGTATCTCGATACATGATGCGCCAGCGTCATGGACGTATTATTAATATCGCTTCTGTTGTTGGAGTGACAGGTAATCCAGGACAAGCAAACTATGTTGCTGCTAAAGCGGGTGTAATTGGATTAACAAAAACATCAGCAAAAGAATTAGCGAGCCGTAATATTACTGTAAATGCAATTGCTCCAGGTTTTATTGCGACTGATATGACGGATATATTAGATGAAAATATAAAAACCGAAATGTTAAAGTTAATTCCTGCAGCTCAGTTTGGTGAAGCGCAAGATATCGCAAATACTGTAACGTTTTTTGCTTCTGATCAAAGCAAATATATTACAGGGCAAACGTTAAATGTTGATGGCGGAATGGTAATGTAATAAAAGAATTGATTTCAACTAGTTTTTTTGGCCAATATTTAATATAATATTTGAGGGGAGGTGAATGGAATGGCAGATGTTTTAGAGCGTGTAACAAAAATCATCGTTGATCGTTTAGGTGTAGAAGAAACTGAAGTAGTACCAGCTGCGAGCTTTAAAGAAGATTTAGGCGCAGACTCCCTAGATGTAGTAGAACTTGTAATGCAATTGGAAGATGAATTCGAAATGGAAATTTCTGATGAAGATGCTGAAAAGATTGCTACTGTTGGCGATGCTGTGACTTACATAGAGAGTCATCTATAATGCTTAAGTGAAGTCCCGTTTTTTAGCGGGGCTTCTCGGCTTATATCTGGAGGGACCTATGCCGTACCGAAAACATAGAGAAAAAAAATACGAAACAAAATATCGTGAAGCGTTTAAAGTATTTCAAGAAGAGATAGGTATTACGTTTTCAGATGAAAAATTATTGATTCAAG
This sequence comes from Bacillus cereus group sp. N14, assembly GCF_016483555.1. Lineage (NCBI taxonomy): Bacteria > Bacillati > Bacillota > Bacilli > Caryophanales > Bacillaceae > Bacillus > Bacillus cereus group sp. N14. Next base: position 174,134 of record NZ_JAEHBQ010000001.1, on the reverse strand, counting down.
CATTTACGCATTCATCGTATGTGAATGAGCATCGAAAAAAACCGCATGAAGATAATGAGCGTCTCGAATTCCTTGGAGATGCAGTATTGGAACTTACTGTGTCACAGTATCTGTTTCAAAAATATCCGACAATGAGCGAAGGAGAGTTAACAAAACTACGTGCAGCTATTGTATGTGAACCATCTCTTGTTCGTTTTGCAAACGAGTTGTCATTTGGTAGCCTTGTTTTATTAGGAAAAGGTGAGGAAATGACAGGTGGACGTGAACGACCAGCTTTATTAGCGGATGTCTTTGAAGCGTTTATTGGTGCCCTTTATCTTGATCAAGGGTTAGAAACAGTATGGGGCTTCTTAAAAGAAATTGTATACCCTAAAATTAATGAAGGTGCTTTTTCTCATGTGATGGATTATAAGAGTCAATTACAAGAGTTGATTCAGCGTGATGGTAGTGGCAATATTGAGTATCAAATTTTGCAGGAAAAAGGACCGGCCCACAATCGAGAATTTGTGTCACGTGTTACGTTAAATAACGTGGCTTTAGGTCTTGGTAGTGGCAAGTCGAAAAAAGAAGCAGAGCAACAAGCTGCTGCAGAAGCATTGAAAAAATTAAAAGAACAACTATAAGGAATCCCCCTTTGAATGAGGGGGATTCCTTATGCATAGAATGAAACTTTCTTTTTGTTTGTGAATAAAGGGAAGGGAAATCCGTATAATAGCTTGTGTTTGTATAGACAACAGTTATAACAACGGAGAATAGGAGGAAGGCCTTTCGTGTTTTTAAAAAGATTAGAAATAGCAGGGTTTAAGTCTTTTGCTGAGCGTGTATCTGTTGATTTTGTCCCAGGTGTAACTTCCGTAGTAGGACCTAATGGAAGTGGGAAAAGTAATATTACTGATGCGATTCGCTGGGTACTTGGTGAACAATCTGCAAAATCATTACGTGGTGCAAAGATGGAGGATATTATTTTTGCAGGCAGTGATACGAGAAGAGCAGTTAATGTTGCTGAAGTAACAATAACTTTAAATAATGAAGATCAACGTTTACCGATTGAATATAATGAGGTGTGTGTAACGCGTCGTGTATCTCGTTCTGGTGATAGTGATTTTTATATTAATAAACAATCATGTAGATTGAAAGATATTATCGATTTATTTATGGACTCTGGTATGGGAAGAGAAGCTTTTTCGATTATTAGCCAGGGGAAAGTTGAAGAGATTTTAAGTAGTAAATCAGAAGAACGTCGTGGTGTATTTGAAGAAGCTGCGGGAGTGCTGAAATACAAACTTCGTAAAAAGAAAGCTGAAGTGAAATTAGCAGACACACAAGAAAACTTAAATCGTGTACAAGATATCATTCACGAATTAAGTAGTCAAGTAGAACCTTTAGAAAGACAAGCTTCTATTGCGAAAGATTATCTCGAGAAAAAAGAAGAATTAGAGAAAGTAGAAGCGGCGCTTATTGTACATGAAATTGAAGAATTACATGAGAAATGGGAAGCGCTTCGAAATCAGTTTGGGCATAATAAAAACGAAGAAGCTAAAATGTCAACGCATTTACAAAAAGGTGAAGAAGAGCTTGAGGAATTACGAGGACAATTACAAGCAGTAGATGAGTCTGTAGATTCCTTACAAGAAGTGCTGCTTCTTTCTAGTAAAGAGCTAGAAAAGTTAGAAGGACAGCGTGAGTTATTAAAAGAGAGAAAACAAAATGCAACGACGCATTGTGCACAACTCGAACAGTTAATTGTTGAATTAACAGAGAAAGCTACAAGTTATGATGGTGAAATTGAATCCAGTACAGAAGTGTTGATGCAATTTGTAAATCAAGTAAAAGAGTTGGAGACAAAATTGCATGATAATGAGCTACTGCTTGCAACTTTTGCTGACAATTTAGAGGAACAAATTGAGAATTTAAAAGGTGACTATATTGAACTTTTAAATCAACAAGCTAGTCATCGTAATGAGTTATCTATGATTGAAGAACAATCTAAACAACAAAACTCAAAAAATGAACGCCTCGATGAAGAAAATGCGAAATATGTAGAAATACGCATGGAAATTACAGCGAAAAAGACGAAACTTGTGGAAAGTTATGAACAAGTGAAAGAAAAAGTAGCTGGTATCCTTTCGAATATACAAAAGACAGAAGTGGCACTTGGGAAATGCAAGACGCAGTATAGTGAAAATGAAACAAAACTGTATCAAGCGTATCAATTTGTACAACAGGCACGTTCTCGAAAAGAAATGCTAGAAGAGATGCAAGAGGATTACTCTGGTTTCTATCAAGGGGTACGTGAAGTGTTAAAAGCTAGAGAAGATAGGTTGCAAGGTATCGAGGGTGCTGTTGCAGAACTGCTAACGGTACCGAAAGAATATGAAATTGCAATGGAAATTGCTCTAGGTGCAGCGATGCAGCATATTGTCGTACAAAAAGAAGAACATGCTCGTAATGCAATTACATTTTTAAAACAAAATAAACATGGACGAGCAACGTTTTTACCGCAAGCTGTTATTAAAAGTAGATCGTTATCATTTGAACAATTACGTATTGTAAATCAACACCCATCGTTTGTAGGTGTGGCGGCAGAACTTGTGCAATATAACAATAAATATGAAAATGTAGTTTCAAATTTATTAGGTACTGTTATTGTTGCGAAAGATTTACGCGGGGCGAATGAGTTGGCGAAACAACTGCAATACCGTTATCGCATTGTAACAATCGAAGGTGATGTAGTGAACCCTGGCGGTTCTATGACTGGTGGAGCGGTAAAACAGGCGAAATCTTCTTTATTAGGACGTCAACGTGAGCTAGAAGAGTGGACGAGCAAGTTAACTGATATGGAAGAAAAAACAACGAAGTTAGAAAACTTTGTTAAAGCAGTAAAGCAAGAGATTCAAGAAAAAGAAGTGAAAATACGCGAACTAAGGCAAGGTGTAGAAGCAGAGCGTGTAGATGAACAGAAATTAAGAGAAGAAATTAGTCGCTTAGAATTAGAAGAACATCGTATTAATGATCGTTTATCTATTTACGATTTAGAGATTGAAGGTTTTTTACAAGATCAAGTGAAGATACAAGGGCGTAAAGAAGAGCTAGAAAAGATTTTAGCAACGCTTCAAGCGGAGATTACGGAATTAGATAGCAAAATTGTCGCTTTAACAAAACAAAAAAGTGAGCAGTATTCTTCGAAAGAAAAAGTGCAAAAAGAAATGACTGAGTTAAAAGTGTTGGCGGCTGAAAAGCAACAACGCTTATCTAATCAAAAAGAAAAAGTTGAACGATTGACGAAGGAAAAAGAAGAAACGGATGCAACGCTTGTCAAAACGAAAGAGGATTTAGCATTCTTAAAACAAGAAATGACATCTAATTCAAGTGGTGAAGAACAGATTACGAATATGATTGAGAAGAAAGCATATGATCGTAATCAAACTTCAGAGTTAATTCGCTCTCGTCGTGAACAACGCGTATCGTTACAAGAGGGAGTAGAACATTTAGAACGTAATCTGAAAGAAACAACAGGTAAACATAAATACATTCTTGAGATGCTGAAAAATCAAGAAGTAAAAATAAACCGACTTGATGTAGAGTTAGAAAATAGATTACAACATTTACGTGAAACATATACGATTTCATTTGAAGCAGCAAAACTGAAGTATACAATGATGATGCCTGCAGAGGATGCACGTAAAAAGGTGAAACTAATTAAATTATCCATCGAAGAGCTAGGCACAGTGAACTTAGGGGCAATTGAAGAGTATGAGCGTGTAGCAGAGCGTCATACATTCTTACTAGAGCAAAAAGATGACCTAGAAGAAGCGAAAGCGACATTGCACCAACTTATTACCGAAATGGATGAAGAAATGAAAAAACGTTTTTCTACTACGTTTGAAGGAATTAGAATGGAGTTTCAATCGGTATTCTCTGAATTATTTGGTGGCGGTAGAGCGGATTTAGTCATGACGAATCCAGAGGACTTATTAAATACTGGTATTGATATTGTAGCGCAACCGCCAGGGAAGAAACTGCAAAACTTAGGTTTACTTTCTGGTGGGGAGCGTGCTTTAACAGCAATTGCGCTGTTATTCGGTATTTTAAAAGTGCGCCCAGTCCCATTCTGTGTATTAGATGAGGTAGAGGCGGCTCTTGATGAGGCGAATGTTGCTCGTTTTGCGCAGTATTTAAAGAGATTTAGTGATGAGACACAGTTTATTGTCATTACACATAGAAAAGGTACAATGGAAGAGTCTGACGTATTGTACGGTGTAACAATGCAAGAGTCAGGGGTATCTAAACTTGTTTCGGTTCGTTTAGATGATGGAGAAGAACTAGTTGCAAGTAATTAGGAAGGATGGGACAGTATGAGTTTTTTTAAAAAATTAAAAGAAAGAATTTCAAAACAAACAGATACAGTAACAGAGAAATTTAAACATGGATTAGAAAAAACGAGAAATTCGTTTGCAGATAAAGTAAATGATTTAGTTTATCGTTATCGTAAAGTAGATGAAGATTTCTTTGAGGAATTAGAAGAAATTTTAATTGGTGCAGATGTCGGAGTTTCGACGGTAATGGAATTAATTGATCAATTGAAAGAAGAAGTGCAACGTCGTAACATCCAAGATCCAAAAGAAGTACAAGCTGTTATTTCAGAAAAGTTAGTAGGAATTTACAAAGGTGACAGTGAGTTTAGTAACGAAATTAATATGCAAGAGGATCAACTAACAGTTGTTTTATTTGTCGGTGTTAACGGCGTAGGGAAAACGACGACGATTGGTAAACTAGCACATAAATTCAAATCAGAAGGTAAGTCTGTCCTATTGGCGGCAGGAGATACATTCCGCGCAGGAGCGATTGAACAATTAGAAGTATGGGGCGATCGCGTTGGTGTAGAAGTGATTAAACAAGGGTCAGGATCTGATCCAGCGGCGGTTATGTATGACGCTGTACAAGCCGCGAAAGCACGTAAAGTAGACGTATTACTATGTGACACAGCAGGACGCTTACAAAATAAAGTAAACTTAATGAAAGAGTTAGAGAAAGTGAAGCGTGTAATTGAGCGTGAAGTACCGGGGGCTCCTCACGAAGTATTACTTGTTATTGATGCAACAACAGGACAAAACGGTTTAAGTCAAGCGAAGACATTCCGTGAAGCAACGAACGTTACTGGTATTGTTTTAACGAAGTTAGATGGAACTGCTAAAGGTGGTATTGTATTAGCGATTCGTAACGAAATGGATGTACCGGTGAAATTCGTTGGATTAGGAGAGCAAATGGATGACTTGCAGCAGTTTGATCCAGAACAATATGTGTATGGTTTATTTGCGAACTTAGTAGAAACAGAAGAAGTGTAAGTGAAAGAAGCGGCATTTTCCGCTTCTTTTTCTATAAAAATATGTGATGTTAAGAAAAAAACTTGACACTCTTTTGTACTCCATGTAAACTAATTCATGTAAAGGGAAATCACTTAACAAAGGATGATCCAACATGCTCGAGAAAACAACGAGAATGAACTATTTATTTGATTTTTATCAATCGTTGTTAACGCAAAAACAAAGAAGTTATATGTCGCTTTATTATCTAGATGATTTATCTCTTGGTGAAATTGCGGAAGAATTTGATGTAAGTCGCCAAGCCGTGTATGATAACATTAAACGGACTGAAGCGATGCTTGAAGAATATGAAGATAAATTAGTATTACTTCAAAAGTTTCAAGAGCGACAGCGACTTGTTGCAAAGCTAAAACAGCTAATCAGCGAAGAAGAGCATGTGAATGAAGAAATGAAACAAGTTGTTGAAGCTATCGAAAAATTAGATTAGGAGGGCGGCAATATGGCATTTGAAGGATTAGCCGACCGACTTCAACAGACAATGCAAAAAATCCGCGGCAAAGGAAAAGTTTCTGAAGCCGATGTGAAAGAAATGATGAGAGAAGTTCGTCTAGCTCTTTTAGAAGCGGACGTTAACTTTAAAGTAGTAAAAGATTTTGTAAAGCGTGTGTCTGAACGTGCTGTCGGACAAGATGTAATGACAAGTTTGACACCTGGACAACAAGTAATTAAAGTCGTACAGGAAGAACTTACAGAACTTATGGGCGGAGAGCAAAGTAAAATTGCTGTTGCTAATAGGCCACCGACTGTTATAATGATGGTTGGTCTGCAAGGTGCGGGTAAAACAACGACGACAGGTAAGCTTGCGAATTTGCTTCGTAAAAAGCATAATCGTAAACCAATGCTTGTTGCAGCGGATATTTACCGTCCAGCAGCGATTAAACAGCTTGAAACATTAGGGAAGCAATTGGACATGCCTGTATTCTCTTTAGGAGATCAAGTAAGTCCTGTTGAAATTGCGAAACAAGCGATTGCAAAAGCAAAAGAAGATCATCACGATTATGTTTTAATTGATACAGCAGGTCGCCTGCATATTGATGAAGAACTAATGGATGAATTAGCGAAAGTGAAAGAAGTTGCGAAACCGGATGAAATTTTCCTTGTTGTCGATGCGATGACGGGACAAGACGCGGTAAATGTTGCGCAAAGTTTCCATGAACAGTTAGGTTTAACAGGTGTTGTATTAACGAAATTAGATGGTGATACGCGCGGTGGTGCGGCATTATCTATTAAGGCGGTAACAAATACACCGATTAAATTTGCTGGTATGGGTGAAAAACTAGATGCGATTGAAGCGTTCCATCCAGAGCGTATGGCATCCCGTATTTTAGGGATGGGAGACGTCTTAACATTAATTGAAAAAGCGCAAGCTACAGTTGATGAAGAGAAAGCAAAAGAACTTGAGCAAAAAATGCGTACGCTTTCGTTTACGCTTGACGATTTCCTAGAACAACTTGGACAAGTGCGTCAACTTGGACCGCTTGATGAATTGTTAGGAATGCTTCCTGGTGCAAATAAAATTAAAGGGCTGAAAAATGCGCAAGTTGATGAAAAACAAATTGGGCATATTGAGGCAATTATTCGTTCTATGACTAAATTAGAGCGAGAACAACCGGAAATAATCAATGCTAGTCGCAAAAAGCGCATTGCCAAAGGTAGCGGTACAACGGTACAAGAAATCAATCGTTTAATCAAGCAATTTGATGATATGAAAAAGATGATGAAAACGATGACGGGAATGCAAAAAGGTAAGAAAAAAGGACTAGGTGGATTGAAGTTTCCATTCATGTAAGGAAAAAAGATGGCTCTGTTAAGAAAAAATACTTTACAAAGCAATAGTCTTTTTGCTAATATAATTATCTGTGTGAAATAAATTCGGAGGTGCTTTATAAATGGCAGTTAAAATTCGTTTAAAACGTATGGGAGCTAAAAAAACTCCTTTCTATCGTGTAGTTGTTGCAGATTCTCGTTCTCCTCGTGACGGACGTTTCATTGAGGAAATCGGTACTTACAATCCGGTTGCTCAACCAGCTGAAGTTAAGATCAACGAAGAAGCAGCATTAAAATGGTTAGGAAATGGTGCTAAACCATCTGATACAGTTCGTAACTTATTCTCTAACCAAGGTATCATGGAGAAATTCCACTTATCTAAACAAGGTAAGTAATTGAGGCAATGACTATGAAGAAGTTAGTCGAGACGATTGTCAAGCCTCTTGTCGATCATCCTGAAGATGTAAAAGTTACACAGGAACTTTACAACGGAGAGATAAAGTATCGATTAACTGTACATCCTGAGGATGTTGGAAAAGTCATTGGAAAGCAAGGGAAAGTTGCGAAAGCAATTCGAATGCTCTTGTATTCAGTGGGACATCATAATGATGAAAAAGTAACACTGGAAATTCAATAAACGTAAAAAGGGCGAGGAGTTATTTCCTCTCCCTTTTTTAACATTTAAAGAGAAGTTGCATGTTCCATATGTGAAATGGAGATGCTTAATTTATATAGAAACCAGGGGTGACATACTATTTATGACAAAATGGTTTAACGTAGGGAAAATTGTAAATACTCATGGCGTAAGAGGAGAAATTCGTGTTATTTCTCGTACTGATTTTCCAGAAGAGCGATATAAAGTAGGAAACACGTTATACATAAGTAATGAGAAAAGTACAGACTACCTTCCAGTGAAAGTAACTTCTCATCGTCAACATAAGACATTTGATTTATTAACATTTGAAGGATACAACAATGTAGATGAAGCAGAGAAGTTTAAAGGTTCTTTAATAAAAGTACCAGAAGAGCAGTTAGGTGAACTAGCTGAAGGCGAATACTACTACCATGAAATTATTGGTTGCAGTGTTGTAACGGAAGAAGGAGAAGCGTTAGGAACAATAAAAGAAATTTTATCTCCTGGTGCAAATGATGTTTGGGTAATTAAACGTCCAAAAGGTCAAGATCTATTAATTCCTTATATTGATGATGTTGTACTTCAAGTTAACATTGAGAATAAATTAGTAACCATTCATGTAATGGAAGGGCTATTATAATGAAAATTGACATTTTAACATTGTTTCCAGATATGTTTACGGGTGTGTTTGGATCTTCAATTTTAAAGAAAGCACAAGAAAAAGAAGCGGTAGAGCTTCGTGTTGTCAATTTCCGCGATTATACAACGAGTAAGCATAATAGCGTAGATGATTATCCGTATGGTGGTGGCGCTGGGATGGTATTAACCCCCCAGCCTATCTTTGATGCAGTGGAAGAGTTAACGAAGGAAACAGACCGTAAACCGAGAGTTGTCCTAATGTGTCCACAAGGAGAGCGTTTTACGCAGAAGAAGGCAGAAGAACTTGCTGAAGAAGAGCATGTTATTTTTGTGTGTGGTCATTATGAAGGGTACGATGAACGAATTCGTGAGCATCTCGTAACGGATGAAATTTCGATCGGTGACTACGTATTAACCGGCGGAGAGTTAGCCTCTATGGTTATTACGGATAGTGTCGTGCGTCTCCTCCCGGGAGTGCTAGGAAATCATGCTTCACAAGTCGAGGATTCGTTTAGTACAGGTTTATTAGAACATCCTCATTATACACGTCCAGCTGATTTTCGTGGTATGAAGGTACCGGATGTACTAATGTCAGGAAATCATAAAAATATTGATGAATGGCGACACAAAGAATCTCTACGTCGTACGTACACGCGTAGACCGGATTTACTGGAAGAACGAGAATTATCTAAGCAAGAAGCGAAATGGCTAGAACAAATTAAAGAAGACGAGTAAGGGCTTGATATATTTTCTATTGCAACAGTCCTAGCAATATGCTATTATAACACTTGTGCTACTGAAATCAGTGGCCGTATTAACGATGTTCCGCTGTAATTTATTAAGACTTTATAAGAGCATCTGTTTAAAGGAGAGAATTTAATATGCAACAATTAATCGCAGAAATTACTCAAGGCCAATTAAAAACTGACCTTCCTTCATTCCGTCCTGGAGACACTTTACGTGTACACGTAAAAGTAGTTGAGGGAACTCGTGAAAGAATTCAGCTTTTCGAAGGTGTTGTAATTAAACGTCGTGGTGGCGGAATCAGTGAAACATTCACAGTTCGTAAGATTTCTTACGGTGTAGGTGTTGAGCGTACATTCCCAGTTCACACGCCAAGAATCGCGAAACTTGAAGTACTTCGTCGTGGTAAAGTACGTCGTGCTAAGTTATACTACTTACGTAACCTTCGCGGTAAAAAAGCACGTATTAAAGAAATTCGATAAGACATGTATGGGAGCTTGTAAATACACAAGCTCCCTTTTTCCAATCTATATAAAATTTTGATATAATACGAGCAGCTTACATAATTGTGGAGGGGAAATGCATGAAGAAAGAAAAGAGTTCACTTTGGGAATGGATCAAAGCAATTTTGATTGCTGTTGTATTAGCGGGTGTTATTAGACAGTTTTTCTTTGCTCCAATTCTCGTAGATGGAGTATCGATGGCGTCTACTTTACATGATCGCGATCGAATGATTGTCAATAAAATCGGTTATCACATAGGAGATCCGAAACGATTTGATATTATCGTATTCCAAGCGACGGAAGATAAAGATTATATTAAGCGCATTATCGGCCTGCCAGGCGATGAAATAGAGTATCGTAATGATAAACTATATGTTAACGGAAAGGCTTATGAGGAGCCGTATTTAGACAAGCAAAAAAAACAAATTGCTGACGGACCGCTTACATATGATTTTACTCTTGAAGAAATGACAGGGAAGAAAACTGTTCCAGAAGGTCAATTATTTGTTTTAGGCGATAATCGTCGTTTTAGTAAAGATAGCCGTTCGATTGGTACAATTTCAATGGACCAAGTGATTGGAAAAGCAAATATACTATATTGGCCGTTAAAAGATGCTCGTATTGTGAAATAAAAGAAAAAGAAGGTGGCAACATGGTAATTCAATGGTTCCCGGGACATATGGCAAAGGCTAGACGCCAAGTAACAGAAAAATTAAAGTTAATTGATGTTGTAATTGAGCTTGTAGATGCTCGATTACCTTTATCTTCTCGAAATCCAATGATCGATGAGATTATTACACATAAGCCGAGGCTTGTTGTTTTAAATAAAGCGGATATGGCAGATGATCGTTTAACAAAGCAATGGATCGCATATTTTAAAGAAAAAGGTCAGATGGCAATTTCAATTAACGCACAAGCTGGACAAGGTATGAAAGAAATTGCAGCGGCTTGTAAAGTGTTAGTGAAAGAAAAATTTGATAAAATGGTTGCAAAAGGTATTAGACCGAGAGCAATTCGTGCATTAATTGTAGGTATACCGAATGTTGGTAAATCTACGTTAATTAATAAGTTGGCGAAGAAAAATATTGCTAAAACAGGAGATCGTCCTGGTGTGACAACAGCTCAACAATGGATTAAAGTTGGGAAGGAAATGGAACTGTTAGATACACCCGGTATTTTATGGCCTAAATTTGAAGATCAATTAGTGGGTCTTCGTTTAGCGACAACGGGCGCAATTAAAGATTCAATTTTAAATTTACAAGATGTTGCTGTTTACGCTTTACGTTTTATGGAAAAACATTATCCAGAACGTTTGAAAGATCGATATAATTTAAATGAAATTCCAGAAGATATTGTGGAGTTATTCGATGCAATTGGAAAAAATAGAGGCTGTTTAATGGGCGGCGGAATGATTGATTATGATAAAACATCTGAGCTTATACTTCGTGAGCTTCGTGGTGGAAAACTTGGGAAAATGACGTTTGAAACACCAGAAGAGTTTGCGGAGCAGACAGAAGATGCAGAAAAAGTAGAAGAAGTATAAGACGTGCGTTTGTACGTCTTTTCTTTTTTGTATATAAAGGGAGTGGCATGAATGCAAAAAGTGACTATTCAAGAAGCGGAACGTTTACTGCATGAAATAATGAGTGAGGAGGACGACTGCTTCCAAATATTAATGAAAGACGAGCGAAAAGGAATACAAAAGCTTATTTTGAAGTGGCATAAACAAAAAGAGTTAGCGCAGAAAGAAAAAGAAAAGTTTTTCGAAATGTCCAAGTACGAGATTGCATTACGTGAAAAAGGGCTCACACTTATCGCCGGTATAGATGAAGTAGGGCGTGGGCCGCTAGCTGGGCCTGTCGTGACGGCAGCTGTTGTCCTTCCAGAAAATTTTTATATTCCAGGGTTAAATGACTCGAAAAAGCTGAGTGAGGCGAAGCGAGAGCGTTTTTATGATGAAATTAAAGCACAAGCAATTGCAATTGGAGTTGGAATTGTATCACCACAAGTTATTGATGAGATAAATATTTATCAAGCGACGAAACAAGCGATGTTAGATGCTGTTGCGAATTTATCTTGTGCACCAGAACATTTATTAATTGATGCGATGAAACTTCCTACACCAATTCCGCAAACGTCCATTATTAAAGGGGATGCGAAAAGTATTTCTATTTCAGCTGCATCCATTATTGCGAAAGTAACGAGAGATCGTATGATGAAAGAGCTTGGAGAAAAGTATCCTGCATATGGATTTGAACAACATATGGGATATGGCACAAAACAACATTTAGAAGCGATTGAAGCGCATGGAGTATTAGAAGAACATCGGAAATCTTTTGCACCAATTAAAGATACGATTCAAAAATAAGCTGTGAATATGCAGCTTATTTTTTTATTTTGGTATATGAACATTATTATTTTCAAAAAAGAATAAAGCGATTTCAGTTTTCTGACACTTTATTGTAGACAGCGTGCCAATCATCTTATACAATGGCAATGTAATGTTTTTTAAACATTAAAAAACTTTTCGAGTAAAACAGGAAAACAGGGGAGGATGGGACCATGAATATCCATGAGTACCAAGGTAAGGCAGTCCTTAAAAGCTATGGGGTTAGCGTTCCAAACGGGAAGGTTGCATTTACAGTAGAAGAAGCTGTAGAAGCAGCGAAAGAATTAGGAACGGATGTATGTGTAGTAAAAGCACAAATTCACGCTGGTGGACGCGGCAAAGCTGGCGGAGTAAAAGTTGCAAAAAATTTAGATGAAGTTCGTACATATGCAGAGAGCATTTTAGGAACTACACTTGTGACACATCAAACAGGTCCTGAAGGTAAGGAAGTAAAACGCTTACTTATCGAAGAAGGTTGCGATATTAAAAAAGAATATTATGTTGGTTTAGTTTTAGATCGTGCAACTTCTCAAGTTGTTTTAATGGCATCTGAAGAAGGTGGAACAGAAATTGAAGAGGTAGCAGAGCAAACACCTGAAAAGATCTTTAAAGAATATATTGATCCAGCAGTAGGCTTACAAGGCTTCCAAGCGCGCCGAATCGCGTTTAACATCAATATTCCAAAAGAGCTTGTAGGACAAGCTGTGAAGTTTATGATGGGCTTATACCGTGCGTTTATCGAAAAAGATTGCTCAATCGCGGAGATTAATCCACTTGTTACAACAGGTGACGGTAAAGTTATGGCATTAGATGCGAAATTAAACTTTGATTCTAATGCTTTATATCGCAATAAAGACATTTTAGAACTTCGTGATCTTGATGAAGAAGATTCAAAAGAAATTGAAGCTTCTAAATATGACTTAAACTACATTCCTTTAGATGGAAATATCGGTTGTATGGTTAATGGTGCAGGTTTAGCGATGGCTACAATGGATATCATTAAACATTACCATGGCGATCCAGCTAACTTCTTAGATGTTGGTGGCGGTGCAACAGCTGAAAAAGTTACAGAAGCATTCAAAATTATCCTTTCTGACAAAAATGTAAAAGGTATCTTCGTTAACATTTTTGGTGGCATTATGAAGTGTGATGTTATCGCAGAAGGTGTTATTGAAGCGACGAAACAAGTAGGTCTTGAATTGCCTTTAGTTGTGCGTCTTGAAGGTACAAACGTCGAGTTAGGTAAGAAAATTTTAAATGAGTCTGGCTTAAATATTGTTGCAGCAGAATCTATGGCAGACGGTGCACAAAAAATTGTTTCACTAGTGGGCTAATAGAAAGCGGGGGAGAAAAATGAGCGTATTAGTTAATAAAGATACAAAAGTTATTGTTCAAGGTATTACAGGTTCTCAAGGTTTATTCCACACAAAACAAATGATTGAATACGGTACGAAAATTGTCGGTGGTGTAACGCCAGGTAAAGGTGGCACTGATATTGAAGGTGTACCAGTATTTGATACTGTAGAAGATGCAGTGAAGGCAACAGGCGCAAATGCTTCGGTTGTATACGTTCCACCCGCTTTTGCGGCTGATGCAATTATGGAAGCAGTTGATGCAGAAATCGATTTAGTAGTATGTATTACTGAAGGAATTCCTGTATTAGATATGGTAAATGTAAAGAGATATATGGCGGGTAAACATACACGTTTACTTGGACCAAACTGTCCTGGTGTTATTACGCCTGATGAATGCAAAATTGGTATTATGCCAGGGTACATTCATAAAAAAGGCCATGTAGGTATCGTATCTCGCTCTGGTACATTAACGTATGAGGCTGTACATCAGTTAACACAAGAAGGTATTGGCCAATCTACTGCTGTAGGTATCGGTGGGGACCCAGTTAACGGTACGGACTTTATTGATGCGTTAAAAGCATTTAATGAAGATGAAGAAACGCATGCTGTAATTATGATTGGTGAAATCGGTGGTACAGCAGAAGAAGAGGCAGCTGAATGGGTGAAAGCTAATATGACAAAACCTGTTGTAGGCTTCATTGGTGGCCAAACAGCGCCTGCTGGCAAACGTATGGGCCATGCTGGTGCAATCATTTCTGGTGGTAAAGGAACTGCTGCAGAAAAGATTAAAACGATGGAAGCTTGCGGTATTAAAGTAGCGGAAACTCCAGCGGTTATGGGCGAAACGCTAATCTCTGTCTTAAAAGAAAAAGGTCTATTTGAGACTTGTAAAAACTACTAATCTGTTGAAAGACACCTTCTCGCTTGAAGGTGTCTTTTTACGCAATTTTTGTTTACATAATAAAAATTATGGGTAAGGGGAATTAAGATGAAAAGAGAACGATTATTACATCTTCATTATTTTTTAGCAGATCATTGGAAGGCGATGAAAAGACTACTATATGTCGATCCTGAATTGAAGGGAATATACACTTTTAATACAAAACAAATGGAATACTACACTGGAATATCTTCGAAAAAATCTTCAGAATTAGTAAATTTTCTTCAAAGTTCAAATCTCCCGCAATATATATCTTATTTAGAGAAAAATCGAATCTTTTATATGACTATATGGGATGAAGATTATCCACAATTATTACGTGAAATACAAGATCCCCCCTTTGTGTTATATGGAAAAGGAGAGAAGGATTTTCTCAATAAAGCGAATAAATTAGCGGTTATTGGCACGAGAGAACCGACTTTATATGGACATGAGAGTTTAAAATTTATTTTACACCCATTATTAGAAAGGGAATGGCTTATTGTCAGTGGGTTTGCAAGAGGTATAGATACAATGTCTCATGAAATTACAGTAAGACGGCATTGCCCGACTATTGCAATACTAGGACACGGATTATCGTATATGTATCCAAAAGAGAATAGACATTTATATGAAACGTGGAATGAATATATATTGTTATTAACAGAGTATCCGCCGCACTATGCACCGAAAAAATGGTATTTTCCAAAAAGGAACCGGATTATTAGTGGTATAAGTAAGGGTGTTTTAGTTGTAGAAGCGAAATCAAGAAGTGGAACACTTATTACTGCGGACCTTGCTTTAGAGCAAAATAGAGAGGTATTTGCACTTCCTGGGCCTATATTTATAGATAGTGCATCAGGAACGAATCATCTGATTCAACAAGGAGCAAAACTAGTAAGAAATGCAGAAGATATCTTGGAAGAGGTTTTAAATTAACCTTATATTTTTATGTTTTTATTAAACAATTATTGACAAATGGTAGATAGGCACTGTATGGTATATTCATTCTTGATTGACAAAAACAAGAGAAATCAATAAGATTGATGAAGACTTGAATCCACCTCTTAAGGAGGCACTAGCATGTCAGATTACCTCGTAATCGTGGAGTCGCCTTCTAAGGCGAAGACCATTGAGAAATATTTAGGGAAAAAATACAAAGTTGTCGCGTCTATGGGACACGTTCGCGATTTACCTAAAAGCCAAATGGGGATAGAAGTAAAGAACAACTTCACCCCGAAGTATATTACCATTCGTGGTAAAGGTCCCGTCTTAAAAGATTTAAAATCAGCGGCCAAAAAAGCAAAGAAAGTCTATCTCGCGGCCGATCCAGACCGCGAAGGGGAAGCAATTGCTTGGCATTTAGCCAATACGTTAAATGTGGACGTTGAATCAGATTGTCGAGTTGTGTTTAATGAGATTACAAAAGATGCAATAAAAGAATCGTTTAAACATCCTCGTGCGATTAATATGGATTTAGTAGATGCACAACAAGCAAGGCGTATACTAGATCGTCTTGTTGGTTACAATATTAGTCCTTTATTATGGAAGAAAGTAAAAAAAGGATTAAGTGCAGGGCGCGTACAATCTGTAGCAGTTCGTTTAATTATCGAACGTGAAAAAGAAATTCAAATCTTTGAGCCTGAAGAATTCTGGACAATTAAGACAGAATTTGTGAAGGGGAAAGACACATTTGAAGCAAGCTTTTACGGTGTAGATGGTGAAAAAGTTCAATTAACGAATGAAACGCAAGTGAATGAAATAATTGAACAGATGAAAGATAATGCGTTTTCAGTTGAAAATGTAACGCGAAAAGAGCGAAAACGTAATCCTGCATTACCGTTTACAACATCTTCCTTGCAACAAGAGGCAGCGCGTAAGTTAAACATGCGAGCAAAGAAAACAATGATGCTCGCGCAGCAATTGTATGAAGGTATAGATCTTGGAAAGCAAGGGACTGTAGGTCTTATTACGTATATGAGAACTGACTCAACACGTATCTCAGAAACAGCTCAAACAGAGGCGCGTACTTACATTACTGAGGCGTTTGGTGCGGAATACATAGGGACAGAAAAGAAGAAAGAAACGAAAAAGTCGAACGCGCAAGATGCGCATGAGGCAATTCGTCCTACTTCGGTAATGAGAAGGCCAGAGGAACTAAAGAGTTTCTTAAGTCGTGATCAACTTCGGTTGTATAAACTGATTTGGGAGCGATTTGTTGCAAGTCAAATGGCGTCTGCTATAATGGATACTGTGACAGCTAGACTCATTAATAACAATGTTCAGTTCCGTGCAAGTGGATCGGTTGTAAAGTTTCCAGGATTTATGAAAGTGTATGTAGAGTCGAAAGATGACGGGGCTGAAGAAAAGGATAAAATGTTGCCACCTTTAGAAGTAGGGGAAACGGTATTTTCGAAGGATTTAGAACCGAAGCAACACTTTACACAACCTCCGCCGCGCTATACAGAGGCTCGTCTAGTAAGAACACTTGAAGAGCTTGGAATTGGAAGACCGTCGACTTACGTACCGACACTTGAAACGATTCAAAAACGTGGATACGTAGGTTTGGATAATAAACGCTTCGTTCCAACTGAACTTGGTGAAATAGTAATTGAACTTATTTTAGAGTTTTTCCCAGAAATTATTAACATTGAATTTACTGCTAACATGGAGCAAAGTCTTGATGAAGTAGAAGAAGGAAATGCGAATTGGGTAAAAATTGTTGATGATTTCTACGTAGGCTTTGAACCGCGTTTAGAAAAAGCGGAAAAAGAAATGCGTGAAGTGGAAATTAAAGATGAACCAGCTGGGGAAGACTGTGAATTGTGTGATCACCCAATGGTCTTTAAAATGGGTAAATACGGGAAATTTATGGCTTGTTCGAATTTCCCAGATTGTCGTAATACAAAACCGATTGTGAAAGAAATCGGTGTTACTTGTCCGAAGTGTGATAAAGGTCAAATTATTGAACGCCGTAGTAATAAAAAGAAACGTCTTTTCTATGGATGCGGTACGTATCCAGAGTGTGACTTTGTATCTTGGGATAAACCAATTGGTCGTAAATGTCCGAAGTGCGAAGGTATGCTTGTAGAGAAGAAGTTGAAAAAAGGCGTGCAAGTACAATGTATTTCGTGTGATTATGAAGAAGAACAACAAATGTGAGCGTAACTGCTCACATTTTTTTCGGGAAGAAAAGGAAAGGTGATAAATATGACAACACAAGTAGTAAACGTCATTGGCGCAGGTCTTGCAGGAAGTGAAGCAGCTTACCAAATTGCAAAACGTGGTGTCCAAGTAAAATTATATGAAATGAGACCAGTAAGGCAAACGCCAGCTCATCACACAGATAAATTTGCAGAGTTAGTATGCAGTAACTCACTTCGCGCAAACACATTAACAAACGCTGTTGGTGTTATTAAAGAAGAAATGCGTTTAATGGACTCTGTTATTATTCGTGCAGCTGATGAGTGCTCTGTACCAGCAGGAGGGGCTTTAGCTGTAGATCGTCATGAATTTGCGGCAAAGGTAACGGAGTATGTGAAAAACCATCCGAACGTAACTGTGATGAATGAAGAAATTACTGAAATTCCAGAAGGACCTACTGTTATCGCGACAGGTCCACTTACGTCTCCTGATCTTGCTGCGCAATTAAAAGAATTAACAGGTGAAGATTATTTTTATTTCTATGATGCTGCAGCACCGATTGTTGAGAAAGACAGCATTGATATGAATAAAGTATATTTAAAGTCTCGTTACGATAAAGGTGAAGCTGCATATTTAAACTGCCCAATGACGGAAGAGGAATTTGACCGTTTTTACGAGGCTTTAATTGCTGCTGAAACAGTACCTTTAAAAGAATTTGAAAAAGAAATTTTCTTTGAAGGTTGTATGCCGGTAGAAGTTATGGCAAGTAGAGGAAGACAGACGCTAGTATTTGGACCGATGAAACCTGTTGGATTAGAAGATCCGAAAACAGGGAAAACGCCATATGCCGTTGTTCAGTTACGCCAAGATGATGCAGCGGGAACGTTATACAATATCGTAGGTTTCCAAACGCATTTAAAGTGGGGGCCACAAAAAGAAGTGTTACAGTTGATTCCGGGACTGGAAAACGCAGAGATTGTACGTTATGGTGTAATGCATCGTAATACGTTTATTAATTCACCTAACTTGCTTCGTCCAACATATCAATATAAACAACGTGATGATTTATTCTTCGCTGGCCAAATGACTGGAGTAGAGGGATATGTTGAATCGGCGGCATCAGGATTACTAGCTGGTATTAACGCTGCTCGACTTGTGAAAGGTGAAGAGCCGGTTGTATTACCGCCTGTAACTGCAATGGGGAGTATGGCGAATTATATTACTGCGACAAACGCGAAAAACTTCCAGCCAATGAATGCAAACTTCGGTTTGTTTGCACCGTTAGAGAAGAAAGTTAAGAGGAAAGCAGAACGAAATGAAGCATATGCAACACGCGCTTTAGAAACAATTCAAAATTTTGTAAATATTTAGTTAAATTTCTTGCAAAGGCTACTAAGTTGTGATACGATTTAGTAGCCTTTATTGAGGTGAATTGTGTGAATGTGAAGAAATTGTTACAATTATTCGTTGGATATTTACAAATTGAAAGAAATTATTCAAAATATACAATTGCAAGTTATCAAAATGATTTAGAACATTTTGTGCAATTTATGGAGCGAGAAGGCATATCCTCTTTTTTAGATGTTACATACGCGGATGTTCGTTTGTACTTAACGACGTTGCACGATGAAAAGTTAGCCCGTAAATCTGTCGCAAGAAAAGTATCAAGCTTACGAAGTTTATATCGTTTTTTGATGCGTGAAGGTTATCGGAAAGATAATCCGTTTGCACTTGCGTCACTCCCCAAAAAAGAATTGTCAATCCCAAAGTTTTTATATGCTGAAGAATTAGAGGAATTATTTGAAGTTGCTGATACGGAAACGCCGTTAGGTCAAAGGAATCAAGCTTTATTAGAGTTGATGTATGCGACTGGAATCCGTGTGAGTGAATGTGTCAATTTACAACTTACCGATATTGACTTCGCGGTGGGAACAATTTTAGTAATGGGAAAAGGAAAAAAACAAAGGTATATTCCGTTCGGAAGCTATGCGCAAGATGCTTTAATTACTTATATAGAGAACGGGAGAAAACAGTTAGCTCACAAAACTGAAGAGCACTCTCATATGGTATTTTTAAATGCGAAAGGCACGCCGCTAACAAGTCGAGGGGTACGTTATGTATTAAACGAACTCATTAAGAAGGCTTCACTGACAATGCGGATAAGTCCCCATATGTTAAGGCATACATTTGCTACACACATGTTAGATGAAGGGGCAGATTTACGTACTGTACAGGAGCTACTTGGTCATGAGAATTTGTCGACGACACAAATTTATACGCATGTCTCTAAAGAAAGATTGCGTTCGGTCTACATGAAGCATCACCCGCGGGCATAAATTGCTTTTAAAGCTATAAAAACATATAAAGGAGTTTTTTTCTATGGGAAATTTCCACGCTACAACGATATTTGCAGTTCATCATAATGGAGAATGTGCAATGGCTGGAGATGGTCAGGTGACAATGGGAAATGCAGTTGTAATGAAACATACAGCTCGTAAAGTCCGTAAACTTTTCCAAGGGAAAGTTTTAGCTGGCTTTGCAGGTTCCGTTGCTGACGCATTTACTCTTTTTGAAATGTTTGAAGGGAAATTAGAAGAGTACAATGGGAACTTGCAGCGTGCTGCAGTTGAGATGGCAAAACAATGGCGTGGCGACAAAATGTTACGTCAGCTAGAAGCGATGCTCATTGTCATGGATAAAACAACTATGCTTCTTGTTTCAGGTACAGGAGAAGTGATTGAACCGGATGATGGTATTTTAGCGATTGGATCTGGTGGGAATTATGCGCTTTCTGCAGGTCGTGCTTTAAAGCAATATGCAAGTGAACATTTAACAGCGAAGCAAATTGCGAAAGCGAGTTTAGACATTGCTGGCGATATTTGTGTTTATACAAACCACAATATAATTGTGGAAGAATTGTAGAATCGTAAGGGAGGCATTTTATATGCATTTACATTTTACTCCGCGTCAAATTGTGGAAAAATTAGATCAATACATTATCGGTCAAAAAGATGCGAAGAAAGCGGTTGCTGTAGCTTTAAGAAATCGATATCGTCGAAGTAAATTAGCTGAAAATCTACGTGATGAAATTGCACCTAAAAATATTTTAATGATTGGACCGACAGGTGTTGGTAAAACAGAGGTAGCACGACGAATGGCGAAACTCGTTGGAGCACCTTTTATTAAGGTTGAAGCTACCAAATTTACAGAAGTTGGATATGTAGGTAGAGATGTAGAATCGATGGTACGTGACCTTGTGGAAACGTCAGTTCGTATCGTGAAAGAAGAAATGGTAATTAAAGTACAAGACAAAGCAGAAGAACAAGCGAACCAACGTCTTGTTGAAATTTTAGTGCCGAGTCCGGAGAAACAATCTGGATTTAAAAACCCATTAGAAATGCTATTTGGCGGTGCTCAAAATTCGAATCAAACATCTGATGCACAGGAAGATGTTGAAATCGAAAAGAAACGTCAAGACGTGGAAAGAAAGCTTGCTGCAGGACTTCTTGAAGATGAAATTGTATCGATTGAAGTGACTGAGCAACAGTCTTCCATGTTTGATATGTTACAAGGAACTGGCATGGAACAAATGGGAATGAATTTCCAAGATGCATTAGGAAGTTTTATGCCGAAAAAAACAAAAAAACGTAAACTTTCTGTGAAAGAAGCAAGAAAACTCTTGACAAATGAGGAAGCACAGCGCTTAATTGATATGGATGAAGTTACACAAGAGGCTGTTTATCGTGCTGAACAGCTCGGGATTATTTTTATCGATGAAATTGACAAAATTGCTGGTAAGCAGTCGAATAGCGTAGATGTATCACGTGAAGGTGTGCAACGTGACATTTTACCAATTGTAGAAGGATCGAATGTTGCGACAAAATACGGATCAGTAAAAACGGATTATATTTTATTCGTTGCAGCTGGAGCGTTTCATATGTCTAAACCGTCGGATTTAATTCCGGAACTGCAAGGGAGATTTCCGATTCGAGTAGAATTAACAAAATTATCGACAGATGATTTCGTTAAAATATTAATCGAGCCTGACAATGCGTTAATTAAACAATATATGGCTTTATTAGCGACTGAAGGTATAGAAATTGAATTTTCAGACGAAGCTATTCGTAAGATTGCTGAGATTGCTTATCAAGTTAATCAGGATACAGATAATATTGGAGCAAGAAGACTTCATACGATTATGGAGAAACTCCTTGAAGATTTATCGTTTGAAGCATCTGAAATTACGTTAGAGAAAATAACGATAACACCTCAATACGTTGAGGAGAAATTAGCAACGATTGCTAAAAATAAAGATGTGAGCCAGTTTATTTTGTAATAGTGTCATCAGGTGACTCGCCCTAGTTTCCAAGTGATGAAAAAATATGTAAGTAACATGTAGGAGGAACTTTTGAAATGGAATTATTAGCAAAAACAAGAAAATTAAATGCGTTATTACAGAGCGCAGCAGGAAAGCCTGTAAACTTTAGAGAAATGTCTGACACAATGTGTGAAGTAATCGAAGCGAACGTATTCGTAGTAAGCCGTCGTGGTAAATTACTAGGTTATGCAATTCACCAACAAATTGAGAATGAGCGTATGAAACAAATGCTTGCAGAGCGTCAATTCCCGGAAGAATACACGCAAAGCTTATTCAACATTACAGAAACATCTTCAAACTTAGATGTAAACAGTGCTTACACAGCATTCCCAGTAGAAAATAGAGAATTATTTGGTCAAGGTTTAACTACAATCGTACCAATCGTTGGTGGCGGTGAGCGTCTAGGCACATTAGTGTTAGCTCGTCTTGGTCAAGAGTTCTTAGACGATGATTTAATCCTTGCTGAATACAGTTCAACTGTAGTAGGTATGGAAATCTTACGTGAAAAAGCAGAAGAAATCGAAGAGGAAGCACGTAGTAAAGCTGTTGTTCAAATGGCGATTAGCTCATTATCTTACAGTGAGTTAGAAGCAATCGAGCATATCTTCGAAGAATTAAATGGAACAGAAGGTTTACTTGTTGCAAGTAAAATTGCTGATCGCGTAGGAATTACTCGTTCTGTAATCGTAAATGCACTTCGTAAATTAGAGAGTGCTGGTGTTATTGAGTCTCGCTCTTTAGGTATGAAAGGAACATACATTAAAGTGCTAAACGACAAGTTTCTACAGGAACTTGCTAAATTAAAAACAAACTAATTTATAAAACTCTCCTCATTTTTTGAGGAGAGTTTTTTTGTGTATAAAAGATTGATGTTGTTTGTAAATAGCGTCATAATCGTGTTTTTCGGAAAAGCTATGAGTTGAATTTTATTTTTTTGCTTAAAGGAAATACAGGTTGGTAATACTAGAATTCGAGCGTGAACAAAGAAAGTTTTACATTGTTCGCATTTTCGACTTGATTGTAATATTTCAGTATGATATAGTAAGCAGTGGTGTCAGTACAAAGTACACACGTTTACTGATTTAAGTGTTGGTGCTACGTTTGTAGTTTCGCTTAGAGATGAAGTAAACGGAGGATATCAAAAACCATTTAGGAGGAACTATATTATGTCAGTAATTTCTATGAAGCAATTGCTTGAAGCTGGTGTTCATTTCGGACATCAAACTCGTCGTTGGAACCCAAAAATGAAGCGTTACATTTTCACAGAGCGTAACGGTATCTACATCATCGACTTACAAAAAACTGTGAAAAAAGTTGAGGAAGCTTACAGAACGATGCGTGACATCGCTGCTGAAGGCGGAGACATCTTATTCGTAGGTACTAAAAAACAAGCACAAGAAGCTATTAAAGAAGAAGCAACTCGTGCTGGTATGTACTTCGTTAACCAACGTTGGTTAGGTGGAACTTTAACAAACTTCCAAACAATCCAAAAGCGTATCAAGCGCCTTAAAGACATCGAAAAAATGCAAGAAGATGGTACTTTCGAAGTACTTCCTAAGAAAGAAGTTGTTCAACTTAAAAAAGAGTTAGAGCGTCTTGAGAAATTCTTAGGCGGTATTAAAGATATGAAAGGTCTTCCAAGTGCATTATTCGTAGTAGACCCTCGTAAAGAGCGTATTGCAGTTGCTGAAGCACGCAAATTACACATTCCAATCATCGGTATCGTTGATACAAACTGTGATCCAGACGAAATCGATCACGTTATCCCAGCAAACGATGATGCAATTCGTGCTGTAAAACTTCTTACATCTAAAATGGCAGACGCGATCCTTGAAGCAAAACAAGGTGAAGAAACTGTTACTGCGTAACAAATTTGGAAAGGTGATAAGGGGTTCGGCCTTTTATCACCTTTTTTAAGGTATAAACACCTTTATAAAAGGTATAAATACATATTTTAGGAGGATGAAAAATATGGCAATCACTGCACAAATGGTAAAAGAACTTCGTGAAAAAACAGGCGCAGGTATGATGGACTGCAAAAAAGCTTTAACTGAGACTAATGGCGACATGGAGAAAGCAATTGACTTCTTACGTGAAAAAGGTATTGCAAAAGCTGCTAAAAAAGCAGACCGCATCGCTGCTGAAGGTTTAACTTTCATCGAAACAAACGGTAACGAAGGTTTAATCTTAGAATTAAACTCTGAAACTGATTTCGTTGCGAAAAACGAAGGTTTCCAAGCATTAATTAAAGAATTAGCTGCTCACTTATTAGCTAACAAACCAGCTAACATTGAAGAAGCTATGGCTCAAACAATCGAAGGCGGCAAAACAGTAGAAGAGCACATCAACGAAGCAATCGCTAAAATTGGTGAAAAACTTACACTTCGTCGTTTCGAAATCGTAACAAAAACTGATGCTGATGCATTCGGCGCTTACCTACACATGGGTGGACGTATTGGTGTATTAACAGTTCTTGAAGGTTCTACTGACGAAGCTGCTGCTAAAGATGTAGCAATGCACATCGCAGCAGTTAACCCTAAATACATCGACCGCGATGCTGTAACAGCTGAAGAAGTTGAGCATGAGCGTCAAGTATTAACACAACAAGCGTTAAACGAAGGCAAGCCTGAAAAAATCGTTGCAAAAATGGTTGAAGGCCGTCTTGGCAAATTCTTCGAAGAAATTTGCTTACTTGACCAAGCATTCGTTAAAAACCCTGATATGAAAGTTCGTCAGTTCGTTGAGTCTAAAGGCGGAACATTAAAAGGATTCGTTCGCTACGCTGTTGGTGAAGGTATCGAAAAACGCGAAGACAACTTTGCTGAAGAAGTAATGAACCAAGTAAAAGGTAGTAACTAATACAGATTAGGGAGCACATTGTGTTCCCTTTTTTAAAATAAAGATGTAAGCAATTGGAGGTTCATTATGAGTAAACCGAAATATAATCGTGTCGTATTAAAGCTAAGCGGAGAAGCGTTAGCTGGCGAACAAGGATTTGGAATTAACCCATCTGTTATTAAATCAGTTGCGGAACAAGTGAAAGAAATTGCAGAACTTGATGTAGAAGTTGCTGTTGTTGTTGGTGGCGGAAACATTTGGCGTGGAAAAATCGGAAGTGAAATGGGAATGGATCGTGCTGGAGCGGATTACATGGGTATGTTAGCAACAGTTATGAACTCATTAGCTCTTCAAGATAGCCTGGAGAACATTGGAATTCAAACTCGTGTTCAAACTTCAATCGAAATGCGTCAAGTAGCAGAGCCTTACATTCGTCGTAAAGCAGTTCGTCATCTAGAGAAAAAACGTGTTGTGATCTTTGCAGCAGGTACAGGTAACCCATATTTCTCTACAGATACAACAGCAGCCCTACGTGCAGCGGAAATCGAAGCAGACGTTATCTTAATGGCGAAAAACAATGTAGATGGCGTATATAATGCAGATCCATCTCTTGACCCAACAGCTACGAAATACGAAACACTTACTTACTTAGATGTATTAAAAGAAGGTTTAGGTGTAATGGATTCAACAGCTTCTTCTTTATGTATGGACAATGATATTCCATTAATTGTATTCTCAGTTATGGAAAAAGGTAACATTAAACGTGCCGTTTTAGGCGAAAATATCGGAACAGTTGTAAGGGGGAAATAAATATGGGACAACAAGTATTGAAGTCTTCAAATGAAAAAATGGAAAAAGCAGTTGCTGCTTACTCTCGTGAATTGGCAACAGTTCGCGCAGGTCGTGCAAGCTCGTCTGTATTAGATAAGGTACAAGTTGATTACTATGGTGCACCAACACCTGTTGTGCAATTAGCGAACATTACAGTTCCAGAAGCACGTTTACTTGTAATTCAACCTTATGATAAAACTTCTATCGGTGATATTGAAAAAGCAATCTTAAAAGCAGATTTAGGCTTAAATCCTTCTAATGATGGAACTGTAATTCGTATTGCATTCCCTGCATTAACAGAAGAGCGTCGTCGCGATCTTGTAAAAGTTGTGAAAAAATATGCTGAAGAAGCAAAAGTTGCTGTTCGTAACGTACGTCGTGACAGTAACGATGATCTTAAGAAGCTTGAAAAAGCTGGCGATATTACAGAAGATGATTTAAGAGGATATACTGAAGATATCCAAAAAGAAACAGATAAATATATTGCAAAAGTTGACGAAATCGCAAAAAACAAAGAAAAAGAAATCATGGAAGTGTAATAGCGATACCTTCGCAAATATGACCCTCTTCTTAAGGGGGTCTTTTTACACTTTTAGGCATACGTCTGCTTGCTGGAGGGTATGAATGATGTTTAAAAACTTTCCTTTTTTTAAAAGTAAAAAGGTCGCATCGTTTGATC
Organism: Bacillus cereus group sp. N14; assembly: GCF_016483555.1. NCBI lineage: Bacteria > Bacillati > Bacillota > Bacilli > Caryophanales > Bacillaceae > Bacillus > Bacillus cereus group sp. N14. The sequence continues at coordinate 147,930 of NZ_JAEHBQ010000001.1, read as the reverse complement.
ATCTCGTTGAAAAAGTGAAAAAAGGATACATCCCAGAACATATTGCCATCATTATGGATGGTAATGGAAGATGGGCAAAGAGGAGAGCGATGCCTCGTATTGCGGGACATCATGAAGGCATGCAAGTTGTAAAGAAAATCACAAAATTTGCAAGCAAACTTAATGTGAAAGTATTAACTCTTTATGCTTTTTCAACTGAGAACTGGAAAAGACCGAAAAAGGAAGTTGACTATTTAATGAGGCTTCCAGAAGAATTTCTAGGTACATTTTTACCAGAATTGATTGAAGAGAACGTACAAGTCCGAGTAATAGGACAACAAGATCGTCTTCCTACGCATACACGCAGAGCGATGGAAAAGGCCATGGAAGATACGAAAGAGAATACGGGATTAATTCTTAATTTCGCGTTAAACTATGGAAGTCGAGACGAGATCGTTTCTGCTGTGCAACATATGGTGAAAGATAGTGAGGAAGGAAAAATTCGTGTTGAAGATGTAAGTGAAGAAATGCTTTCTTCTTATTTAATGACGAGTTCTTTACCTGACCCAGAGTTGTTAATCCGTACGAGCGGAGAGCTACGTATTAGTAATTTCATGTTATGGCAAATTGCATATTCGGAATTTTGGTTTACAGATGTGTATTGGCCAGATTTTACCGAGGAACATTTGCTAAATGCGATTACAGACTTTCAGCATAGAGGGCGCAGATTCGGAGGCGTGTAGAAAGAGAGGGTTTGGTAGTGAAACAGAGAATTATTACTGGAGTGGTTGCTGCCGCGCTATTCATTCCCATCGTAATTTACGGTGGCGTGCCTTTTACGGTTTTAGTGTATGCACTTGCTTCTATAGGTTTATATGAATTAATTCGTATGAGTAAGCTTACGCTTATGTCAATACCAACAGTTTTAGCTGCAGTATTATTATGGATTATTTTAATTCCAAGTAGTGCATCAGAGCTGTTTACGCAGATTGGATTAGGTAAATTAGAAATCACATTTGTGATTGTTTTATTACTTTTATCATATACAGTCCTTTCTAAGAATACATTTACTTTTGACCATGCTTCCTTTTTACTAATGGCAACAACATATGTTGCAATGGGATTCTTATATTTGAATGAAACGAGAATTTTAGGAATTAAATATGTGTTTTGCGCATTATTTGTTATATGGGCTACCGATTCAGGCGCATATTTCGTAGGGAAAGCATTAGGAAAAAGAAAATTATGGCCAGAAATTAGTCCGAATAAAACGATTGAAGGTTCATTAGGCGGCATCGTTTGTGGGATTGTTGTGGCACTTGTTTACAATATGTTCTTCCCAGTTGAGGCTAATGTAGGGATTTTAATTGTGTTGACAATTATCATTTCTATTTTTGGACAAATTGGTGATTTAGTACAATCTGCATTTAAACGTCATTATGGCGTAAAAGATTCAGGTACAATTTTACCTGGCCATGGTGGTATATTAGATCGAACAGATAGTTGGTTATTCGTTTTACCAATTCTCTACTTCTTATTACAATACAATTAATAAATGAACGAGGGGTTGGAGTCATGAAAAACATTAGTTTATTAGGTGCAAGCGGATCAATTGGTACACAAACTTTAGATGTATTACGCTCGCACCCAGACCAATTCCGTCTCGTTGCTTTTTCTGTAGGGAAAAATATTGACTACGCAGTAAAGGTAATTCAAGAATTTTCTCCGCAAATTGTCTCTGTGCAAAGAGAGGAAGATGTTTTAAAATTACAAGCTGTCTCTGGTAATACAAAAATTGTATATGGTAGTGAAGGGCTTTTAGAAGTAGCATTACATCCAGATGCAGAGATTGTAGTAAATGCTGTTGTAGGTAGCGTAGGGTTGTTACCAACACTTCGTGCAATTGAGGCGAAAAAAACAATCGGAATTGCAAACAAAGAAACGTTAGTAACCGCAGGGCATCTTGTAATGGAAGCAGCACGAAAACATAATGTTTCGTTACTTCCAGTAGACAGTGAACATTCAGCTATTTTTCAATGCTTGAATGGTGAAAATGAAAAAAGAATTTCTCGACTGATTATTACAGCTTCTGGAGGAAGTTTCCGTGATAAAACGAGAGATGAATTGCATCATGTGACGGTAGAAGATGCGCTTCGACATCCAAACTGGTCAATGGGTTCGAAAATTACAATTGATTCTGCTACAATGATGAATAAGGGGCTAGAAGTAATTGAAGCACATTGGCTTTTTGGTATCCCTTATGAGCAAATCGATGTTGTTTTACATAAAGAAAGTATTATTCATTCTATGGTTGAATTTGAAGATCGTAGTGTGATGGCACAGCTTGGCTCACCGGATATGCGAGTACCAATTCAATACGCACTTACATATCCTGATCGATTACCTCTTTCAGACACAAAGCAGTTAAATTTATGGGAAATGGGAACATTGCATTTTGAGAAAATGAACCAAGAACGTTTCCGTTGTTTGCGTTTTGCGTATGAAGCTGGAAAAACAGGTGGAAGTATGCCAGCTGTAATGAATGCAGCGAATGAAGTAGCTGTTGAAGCTTTTTTACAAAAGAGAATTGGTTTCTTAACAGTGGAAGACCTCATTGAAAAAGCAATGAACCATCACAATGTCATTGCACGTCCGAGCTTAGAGGAAATTCTGGAAATTGATGCAACCACAAGACGGTTTGTGATGGAACAAATTTAGCAAAGGTGGTATGGAATTGAATACAGCGATTGCCTTTATATTAATTTTCGGTGCACTCGTATTTTTCCATGAGCTAGGGCATCTATATTTCGCAAAAAGAGCAGGTATTTTATGCCGTGAGTTTGCGATTGGTTTTGGTCCGAAAATATTCTCATTTGAAAAGAATGAAACGGTGTATACGATTCGATTACTGCCCCTTGGTGGCTATGTAAGAATGGCTGGCGAGGATGCAGACACAGTTGAGTTAAAGCCTGGAAAAAAGGTTGGCCTTGTATTAAATGAAAAAGACGAAGTTGCGAAATTAGTTTTTGATGGATACGAAAAGTATCCAAATGTTCGTGTCATTGAAGTCGAACAAGCTGATTTAGAGCATAATTTAGCAATTTCGGGCTATGAAGAGTACGAGGAAGAGCTTCAAACATTCCGAGTGAATGAAAAGGCTCGTATTATTACTGCTGGTGAAGAAATACAAATTGCTCCGTATAATAGGCAGTTCGGCTCCAAGAAATTGGGTCAACGTGCTTTAACAATCTTTGCAGGTCCTGCAATGAACTTCATTTTAGCATTTGTTATTTTTGTGATTCTTGGATTTGTACAAGGTGTTCCTGTTGACAAGCCAATGGTCGGAAAAATAATGGGAAATAGTGCAGCCGAGCAAGCTGGATTAAAAGAAAATGATACAATTCAAGCAATCGATGGGAAAAACACAAGTACATGGAAAGATGTTGTTACCATTGTACGTGAAAACCCAAATAAAGAAATTACGTTACAAGTAAAGCGTGATAGTGAACAGTTTAATGTAAAAGTAACGCCAACGCTCGATAAAGAAGGAAAAGACGAAGTAGGTAGAATTGGTGTTTACTCTCCAGTAGAGAAAACAGTAATGGGTTCTATTAAATCAGGATTTGAACAAACATACCAATGGACAAAACTAATTTTTGATTCACTTGTGAAATTAGTAACTGGTCAATTCTCTATTAATGAGTTGTCAGGTCCAGTAGGAATTTATAATCTAACAGATCAAGTTGTAGATTATGGATTTACGCGTGTATTAAGTTTAGCAGCAGTTTTAAGTATTAACCTTGGTTTATTTAATTTACTACCAGTTCCTGCTTTAGACGGTGGACGTTTGTTCTTCTTCTTAATTGAAGCGTTACGAGGGAAACCAATTGACCGCCAAAAAGAAGGAATGGTTCACTTTATTGGTTTTGCATTATTAATGTTACTTATGTTAGTTGTAACTTGGAATGACATTCGTAAGTTTTTCTTGTAAAATAAAGTGAAACTTATAATGAAATAGAGCTCGTAGAATAAAATCCCTCACCTAACTCGAGGTGAGGGGTTTTACTGCGTGTAAGAGTAAAATGAAGAGGTGCGAATAAATGAAACAAAGTATGGTATTCAGTCCTACATTACGTGAAGTTCCAGCTGATGCGGAGATTAAGAGTCATCAGTTATTACTTCGTGCAGGTTTTATGCGTCAAAATGCTTCTGGTATTTATAGTTTTCTACCATTTGGATTAAAAGTACTACACAAAGTAGAACGTATCGTTCGAGAAGAAATGGAGCGCGCAGGAGCTGTAGAATTATTAATGCCAGCGATGCAAGCTGCAGAATTATGGCAAGAATCAGGCCGTTGGTATTCTTACGGATCTGAATTAATGCGTATGAAAGATCGTAACGCTCGTGAATTCGCATTAGGAGCGACACATGAAGAAGTAATTACGGATCTTGTACGTGATGAAGTGAAATCATATAAAAAATTACCGTTAACATTGTACCAAATTCAAACAAAATTCCGTGATGAACAAAGACCGCGTTTCGGTTTATTACGTGGAAGAGAGTTTCTAATGAAAGATGCATACTCTTTCCATGCTACACAAGAGAGCTTAGATGAAGTATACGATCGCTTATACAAAGCATACTCTAACATTTTTGCTCGTTGTGGCTTGAATTTCCGTGCAGTTATTGCTGACTCTGGAGCAATGGGCGGAAAAGATACGCATGAATTTATGGTATTATCTGAAGTTGGTGAAGATACAATTGCATACTCTGATACATCTAATTATGCAGCAAACATCGAAATGGCTCCTGTGGTAGCTACGTATACGAAGAGTGATGAAGCAGAAAAGGCACTTGAAAAAGTAGCAACACCAGATCAAAAAGCAATTGAAGAAGTATCTGCATTCTTAAACATTGAAGCTGACAAGTGCATTAAGTCTATGGTATTTAAAGTAGATGAGAAATTAGTAGTTGTACTTGTTCGTGGTGATCATGAAGTAAACGATGTAAAAGTGAAAAACGTATACGGCGCTTCAGTTGTTGAGCTTGCTTCTCATGAAGAAGTGAAAGAATTATTAAACTGTGAAGTTGGTTCTTTAGGACCGATTGGTGTAACAGGTGATATAGAAATTATCGCTGACCATGCTGTAGCATCAATTGTTAACGGATGTTCAGGAGCAAACGAAGAAGGATTCCATTATGTAAATGTAAATCCAAAACGCGACTTTAAAGTAAGTCAATACACAGATTTACGCTTCATTCAAGAAGGAGACCAATCTCCAGACGGAAATGGAACAATTCTTTTCGCACGCGGAATTGAAGTTGGTCATGTATTCAAATTAGGAACACGTTATAGTGAAGCAATGAACGCAACATTCCTAGATGAAAACGGAAAAACACAACCACTTATTATGGGTTGTTACGGTATCGGTGTATCTCGTACAGTGGCAGCAATCGCAGAGCAGTTTAATGATGAGAACGGTTTAGTTTGGCCAAAAGCTGTAGCACCATTCCATGTGCATGTAATTCCAGTAAATATGAAATCTGATGCGCAACGTGAAATGGGTGAAAACATCTACAACTCATTACAAGAGCAAGGGTACGAAGTATTACTAGATGATCGTGCAGAACGTGCAGGTGTTAAATTTGCAGATGCAGATTTATTCGGCCTTCCAGTTCGCGTGACAGTTGGTAAAAAAGCAGACGAAGGTATTGTAGAAGTGAAAGTACGTGCTACAGGCGAGTCTGAAGAAGTGAAAGTAGAAGAACTTCAAACATATATTGCAAATATTTTAAAATAAGAAGAGGTACCTCGTAATGAGGTACCTTCTCTTTCTTTGTAAACGTATTTTGTAAAAGAAGAAGGGAGAAATCTTTCTTTGTAGTACGTTTCAATTTATAATAGCAAATGGAAGGAGAGTGCTTATGTCTTTAACAAATGAACAACAAGAGCGATTTCAAATTTTGCTCCAGCAGTTGCAAATACCAGACGACCTTATAAATCAATATTTACAAGGTGGTGGTATTGAAAGGCTCGTTATTGATAAATCGAATAAAAGTTGGCATTTTGATTTACAAGTGCCACGTATTTTGCCTACAGAATTATATGAATTGCTAGAAACAAAGCTTAAGCAATCATTTTCTCATATTGCAAGAACAACATTTGCATTAGAAACAGAGAATAAACAATTTACAGAAGAAGAAGTGAGGGCGTATTGGCCGCTTTGTACGGAACGAATTACATTTTCACCTATGTTTGCTTACTTAAAGAAGCAGCTTCCGCAGGTGAATGGAGTGAAGTTGCTAATAAATGTGAATAATGAGCTGGAATCTACTGCTTTAAAGAAAAACGTTGCGAAACCAGTAGGGGATCAATACGAAACTTTTGGATTCCCGCGTTTTCAGTTAGACACACATATACAGCAAAATACAGAAGAAATGCAAAAGTTTCGTGAGCAAACGCAGCAAGAAGATCGTGAACGTGTTATACAAGCTATGGAAGAAATGGCGAAGAAGCAAGCTGAAGAAAGTAGCGTTGTGCATGAAGGACCGGTTGTACTCGGATATCTTATTAAGCCGGATGAAGAGATTACACCGATGCGAGAAATTCAAGATGAAGAAAGAAGAAAAACAGTTCAAGGGTACGTCTTCCATGTAGAAACGAAAGAGCTGCGTAGTGGCCGTACGTTATTAACGTTAAAAATAACAGACTATACGGATTCAATTATGATCAAAATGTTCTCGCGTGACAAAGAAGATATTCCAATGCTGCAATCCTTGAAAAAAGGAATGTGGGTGAAAGCGCGTGGTTCTGTTCAAAATGATACATTCGTTCGAGATTTAGTAATGATTGCAAATGATATAAATGAAATAACAGGACCGTCTCGTAAAGATAAAGCGCCAGAAGGTGAAAAACGTGTAGAGCTGCATCTTCACACACCGATGAGCCAAATGGACGCTGTTACTCCTGTTTCTAGACTTGTTGCCCAAGCAGGTAAATGGGGACATGAGGCAATCGCTGTTACAGACCATGCTGTTGCACAGTCTTTCCCAGAGGCATATTCTGCGGGTAAAAAGGCTGGGGTTAAAGTTATATATGGTGTAGAAGCGAATCTAGTTAATGATGGTGTACCAATTGCATATAACGAAGCGCATCGTTTACTTGCAGAGGAAACGTATGTTGTTTTCGACGTTGAGACGACAGGTTTATCAGCTGTATATGATACTGTTATCGAGTTAGCGGCTGTAAAAGTAAAAGGTGGCGAAATTATTGACCGCTTTGAATCTTTCGCAAATCCACATCAACCATTATCTGCGACGATTATTGAATTAACAGGTATTACAGATGATATGTTAACGGATGCACCAGAAGTGGACGAAGTGTTTAAAAAGTTTGAAGAATGGATGGGCGACCATACACTTGTTGCTCATAACGCAAGTTTTGATATGGGCTTTATTAACGTAGGTTTTAAAAAGGCTGGACTAGAAAAAACGAATAACCCTGTTATTGATACGTTAGAACTTGCAAGATTCTTATTCCCAGAAATGAAAAACCATCGATTAAATACGATGTGTAAAAAGCTTGATATTGAATTAACGCAACATCACCGTGCGATTTATGATACAGAAGCAACGGGATACTTACTTGTGAAAATGTTAAAAGATGTGATTGAAAAGGGATTTGAATATCACGATCAATTAAATGATAGCATGGGGCAAGGGGATGCGTATAAGCGTGGACGTCCAAGTCATATGACGTTACTTGCCACATCAGATGTAGGGTTGAAAAATTTATATAAACTTGTTTCCTATTCTCACCTAAATTACTTTTATCGTGTACCACGAGTACCAAGGTCACTATTAAAAAAATATCGTGAAGGAATTTTAGTAGGAACGGCTTGTGATAAAGGTGAAGTGTTTGAGGCGATGATGCAAAAAGCTCCTGAAGAGGTAGAAGAAATTGCGCAGTTCTATGATTATATTGAAGTAATGCCTCCAGAGGTGTTACGTCATTTAGTAGAACGTGAACTTGTTCGAGATGAGGGACAATTAAAAACAATTATTTCTAACTTAGTAAAACTAGGTGAGACGTTAGATAAACCAGTTGTTGCTACAGGAAACGTGCATTATATAGATCCAGAGGATGCGATGTATCGCAAAATTTTAGTCAGTTCGCAGGGTGGAGCCAATCCGTTAAACCGACATTCTTTACCACCTGTACATTTCCGTACAACGGATGAAATGTTAGAGTGTTTTTCATTCTTAGGTGAAGACGTAGCGAAAGAAATTGTTGTAACGAATACACAGAAGATTGCATCATTAATTGGTGATGTTCATCCAGTGAAAGATGATCTATATACACCGAAAATTGAAGGTGCAGATGATGAGACGCGTGACATGAGTTATAAAATGGCGCGTAGCATTTATGGTGAAGAGTTACCTGAAATTGTAGAAGCGCGTTTAGAAAAAGAATTAAAAAGTATTATTGGGCATGGATTCGCCGTAATTTATTTAATTTCACATAAGCTCGTAAAAAAATCATTAGTAGACGGATATTTAGTAGGTTCGCGTGGATCGGTAGGTTCATCATTCGTTGCAACGATGATGGAAATTACAGAAGTAAACCCATTACCACCACACTATGTATGTCCGAAGTGTAAGCAATCAGAATTCTTTAATGATGGTTCTGTAGGTTCTGGTTTTGACTTGCCGGATAAAGAATGTCCTGCATGTAATGTTCCATACGTGAAAGATGGACATGATATTCCGTTCGAAACGTTCCTTGGATTTAAAGGAGATAAGGTACCCGATATCGATCTGAACTTCTCCGGGGAATACCAACCACGTGCCCATAACTATACGAAAGTACTGTTCGGTGAAGATTATGTATACCGTGCGGGTACAATAGGTACAGTTGCGGAAAAAACGGCTTATGGATATGTAAAAGGTTATGCAAATGATCATAATTTAACGATTCGAAATGCAGAGATTGACCGCTTAGTAGCAGGATGTACGGGCGTAAAACGTACAACAGGACAGCATCCAGGTGGTATTATCGTTGTGCCAGATTACATGGATATCTTTGATTTCTCACCAATTCAGTTTCCGGCAGATTCAATAGGGGCTGAGTGGAGAACGACACACTTTGATTTCCACTCCATTCATGATAATTTATTGAAACTTGATATACTAGGACACGATGATCCTACTGTTATTCGTATGTTACAAGATTTAAGTGGTATTGATCCGAAAACAATCCCAACAGACGATCCGGAAGTAATGAAAATTTTCTCAGGCCCGGAATCGTTAGGGGTAACGGAAGAACAAATTAACTGTAAAACAGGTACACTTGGTATACCAGAGTTTGGTACGAAATTCGTAAGGCAGATGTTAGAAGAGACGAAACCTACGACATTCTCTGAGTTAGTCCAAATCTCTGGACTATCACATGGTACAGACGTATGGCTTGGTAATGCAAACGAGTTAATTTATAACGGTACATGTACGCTGAGTGAAGTTATCGGTTGTCGTGATGACATCATGGTATATTTAATCTATCAAGGTTTAGACCCATCATTAGCCTTCAAAATCATGGAGTCAGTTCGTAAAGGTAAAGGTGTACCGGAAGAATGGGAAGATGACATGAAAAGTAATAATGTACCAGGTTGGTATATTGATTCATGTAAGAAAATAAAGTACATGTTCCCTAAAGCCCATGCGGCTGCTTACGTACTTATGGCTGTACGTATTGCATACTTTAAAGTACATTTCGCGCTTCTATTCTATGCGGCATACTTTACAGTTCGTGCAGATGACTTTGATATAGAGGCGATGGCGAAAGGTTCAGCATCTATACGTGTAAGAATTGATGAAATTGCGCAAAAAGGTTTGGATGCAGCGCCGAAAGAGAAAAGTTTATTAACAGTACTAGAAATGACACTTGAAATGTGTGAGCGTGGATACTCATTCCAAAAGGTTGATTTATACCGTTCGCATGCAACAGAATTTATTATTGATGGGGATACTTTAATTCCTCCATTTAATGCAGTGCCTGGACTTGGTACAAACGCAGCTTTAAGTATTGTAGAAGCACGCAAAAATGGAGATTTCTTATCAAAAGAAGATTTACAGCAGCGCAGTAAGGTTTCGAAAACAATTATTGAGTATTTAGATAGTCAAGGTTGCTTAGGCGATCTACCTGATCAAAACCAGTTATCACTGTTCTAATAGGTAGGAAAATTCTTTGCAAATCAACATTTGCTATGGTATACTATTAACCGAGATAACCATGTCATGTATATTGTGTAAAAAAAAGAGTGGGGAAACCCACTCTTTCGTGTTACTATCTACGTTTTATTGATGTGGAGAGGTAAGAAATTTCTGTCGTATATACATATTTTGTTACAAGTTTTACTTCTTAAATTTGGTAATACTAAGACAGATATTCCCTGCTTAACGGCAGGGGCTTTTGTTAGCTAACGAGAAAGAATAAGATGGACCGTTTTTATGGACGGGGTCTTTTCTTGTAAATGGTACATGGCGGCAGGAAGGAGGCTGTTTATGGATAAGAAAGTCACAGAAGTTGTAGAAGCATTTGCGCAGCCAATCGTTGAAGAGTTAAATCTTGAACTTGTAGATGTAGAGTATGTGCAAGAAGGACAAGACTGGTTCTTACGCGTATTCATCGATTCTGAAAAGGGAGTCGACATTGAAGAATGCGGTGCGGTAAGTGAACGTTTAAGCGAAGCTTTAGATAAAGAGGATCCAATTCCTCATCTTTACTTTTTGGATGTATCATCTCCTGGAGCGGAACGCCCATTAAAGAAAGAGAAAGACTTCCAGCAAGCGGTAGGAAAACAAGTGGCAATTAAAACATATGAGCCGATTGATGGTGAAAAAATGTTTGAAGGAAAGCTACTTTCCTACGATGGTACTACAATTACATTATTATTAACAATTAAAACACGTAAAAAAGAAATCCAAATTCCAATGGATAAAGTTGCAAATGCGCGACTTGCTGTTACGTTTTAGTTAGAAGGGGGATCTTCATGAGCACTGAGTTGTTAGATGCCTTGCTCGTATTAGAGTCAGAAAAAGGAATCAGCAAAGATATTATTATTGATGCGATTGAAGCAGCGTTAATCTCTGCTTATAAACGCAATTTTAATCAAGCACAAAACGTTCGTGTGAGCTTTAACCCAGAAGTGGGAACAATTCAAGTTTTAGCACGTAAAGACGTTGTAGATAATGTGTTTGATCCACGTCTTGAAATTTCTGTTGAAGAAGCAAGACAAATTAATCCAAACTATCAAGATGGTGACGTACTAGAGATTGAAGTAACACCAAAAGATTTCGGTCGTATTGCAGCACAAACTGCAAAACAGGTTGTAACACAACGAGTGCGCGAAGCAGAGCGTGGTGTTATTTACTCTGAGTTTAGTGACCGTGAAGAAGATATCATGGTGGGTATCGTACAACGTCAAGATGCTCGTTTCATCTATGTAAGCTTAGGGAAAGTAGAAGCTTTATTACCTGTAAGTGAGCAAATGCCAAACGAACAGTACAAACCACATGATCGTATTCGCGTATTCATTACGAAAGTAGAAAAAACAACGAAAGGACCACAAATTTACGTATCACGTACACATCCTGGTCTTTTAAAACGTTTATTCGAAATGGAAGTTCCTGAAATTTATGATGGAACTGTTGAAATTCGTTCTGTAGCACGTGAAGCAGGCGATCGCTCTAAAATTTCTGTACATGCAGAGAACATTGATGTTGATCCAGTAGGTTCTTGTGTAGGACCGAAAGGACAACGTGTACAACGCATTGTAGACGAACTAAAAGGCGAAAAGATTGACATCGTTCGCTGGTCAAATGATCCAGTAGAATATGTTGCAAATGCTTTAAGCCCATCACAAGTTGTTAAAGTGCTTGTAGATGAAGAAGAAAAAGCAACAACAGTTGTTGTTCCAGACCACCAACTGTCATTAGCTATTGGTAAGCGTGGACAAAATGCACGTCTTGCAGCTAAATTAACAGGTTGGAAAATTGATATTAAGAGTGAGTCTGATGCGAAACAACTTGGTATTGTAACAGAAGAAGATAGCGTAATCGCATTCGGATTCGATTCAGTTGAAGACGAAATCGAATAGAGGTGATGAGTATGAGCAATCGAAAAGTTCCGTTACGAAAATGTGTTGCAACGCAAGAAATGAAATCAAAACGAGAGCTCGTTCGCATTGTTCGTTCCAAAGAGGGAGAAGTGTCCATTGATTTAACTGGAAAGAAATCAGGACGAGGTGCTTATTTATCAAAAGATAAAGAAAGTATTCTTCAAGCTCAAAAGAAAAATGTTTTGGAACATCATCTAAAAGCGAAAATCGACGGTTCTCTATACGAAGAGCTTCTTGAGCTTGTTGAGAAGGAGTCGAAATAAGTGTCCGATTGGAAATCGTTTTTAGGACTAGCAAACCGGGCTCGGAAAATTATTTCGGGTGAAGAACTTGTTTTAAAAGAAGTACGAAGTGGCAAAGCAAAACTTGTATTGCTATCTGAAGATGCGTCAGCAAATACTACAAAACGCATCACGGATAAAGCGACGTATTACAACGTACCAATGAGAAAGGTCGAAAATCGACAACAATTAGGGCATGCGATTGGGAGAGACGAGCGAGTCGTTGTAGCTGTGTTAGATGAGGGCTTTGCGAAAAAGCTGCGTAGCATGCTCGATACAAATTACCGGGGGTGAAGGTATGAGTAAAATTCGAGTGCATGAATATGCAAAACAACATAATATCTCAAGTAAAGATCTTATGACAAAACTAAAAGAAATGAATATCGAGGTTTCGAATCATATGACAATGTTAGAAGATGAAGTAGTAAATAAATTAGATAATGCGTATCAAACTGAAAAACCTTCTGTTGCAGATGAGTTTGAAGTAGAAGAAAAAGTTGTTCGTAGTAAAAAGAACAGCAATAAGAAAAAGAAAAAAGGCAAGGGAAATGAAGACAAACGTCAAGATAACTTTGCTGGAAGACAACAAACACAAACTGTAGAAACACCAGATAAAGTTACTTTCTCTGGAAGTCTTACAGTAGGTGAGCTTGCTAAAAAATTAAGCAAAGAGCCGTCTGAAATTATTAAGAAGCTCTTTATGCTTGGAATTATGGCAACAATTAACCAAGACTTAGATAAAGATACAATTGAGTTAATTGCTACTGATTATGGTATTGAAGTAGAAGAAGAAGTAGTTGTAAGTGAAACTGAATTTGAAACATTCATCGATGAGCAAGATGATGAAGAGAACTTAAAAGAGCGTCCAGCTGTAGTTACAATTATGGGGCACGTTGACCATGGTAAAACAACTTTACTTGACTCTATCCGTAATTCAAAAGTAACTGCAGGCGAAGCAGGTGGAATTACTCAGCATATTGGTGCATACCAAGTTGAAGTAAATGACAAGAAGATTACATTCTTAGATACGCCTGGTCACGCGGCATTTACAACGATGCGTGCTCGTGGTGCGCAAGTAACGGATATTACAATCCTTGTTGTTGCAGCTGATGACGGTGTTATGCCACAAACAGTTGAAGCAATTAGCCATGCGAAAGCAGCTGGAGTACCAATTATTGTAGCTGTGAATAAAATGGATAAACCAGCGGCAAATCCTGATCGTGTAATGCAAGAATTAACAGAATATGAATTAGTTCCAGAAGCTTGGGGCGGAGATACAATTTTCGTACCAATTTCTGCAATTCAAGGTGAAGGAATTGACAACTTATTAGAAATGATTCTTCTTGTAAGTGAAGTAGAAGAATATAAAGCAAATCCAAACCGCTATGCAACTGGTACTGTAATCGAAGCACAGCTTGATAAAGGTAAAGGAACTATCGCGACATTACTTGTTCAAAACGGTACACTTCGAGTTGGAGATCCAATCGTTGTTGGTACTTCATTCGGACGTGTTCGTGCAATGGTAAGTGATATTGGTCGTCGTGTAAAAGTTGCTGGTCCATCAACTCCTGTTGAAATTACAGGTTTAAACGAAGTACCACAAGCGGGAGATCGTTTCATGGCATTCGCTGATGAGAAGAAAGCTCGTCAAATCGGTGAATCACGTGCACAAGAAGCGTTACTTGCTCAGCGTGGTGAAAAATCTAAATTAAGCCTTGAAGATTTATTCCAACAAATCCAAGAAGGCGATGTAAAAGAAATTAACTTAATTGTGAAAGCAGACGTACAAGGTTCTGTAGAAGCAATGGCAGCGTCACTTCGTAAAATTGATGTTGAAGGTGTTAAAGTTAAAATTATCCATACAGGCGTAGGTGCGATTACAGAATCTGATGTTATTTTAGCTTCTGCATCTAATGCAATTGTAATTGGATTTAACGTACGCCCTGATGTGAATGCGAAGCGTACAGCTGAATTAGAGAATGTTGATGTTCGTTTACACCGTATTATCTATAAAGTAATCGAAGAAATCGAATCAGCAATGCAAGGTATGCTGGATCCAGAATTCGAAGAAAAAGTAATCGGTCAAGCGGAAGTACGCCAAACATTCAAAGTAACAAAAGTTGGAACAATCGCAGGTTGTTACGTAATTGACGGTAAAATTACACGTGATAGTGGCGTGCGTATTATCCGTGATGGCGTAGTAATTTTCGAAGGACAACTTGATACGTTAAAACGTTTCAAAGATGACGTAAAAGAAGTTGCACAAAACTATGAGTGTGGTATTACAATTGAGAGATATAATGATCTTAAAGAAGGGGACATCATTGAAGCGTACATTATGGAAGAAGTGAAGCGATGATTATCGCTTCACTCTCATTCGAGTGTATGATTTACGATGTGCATTCTTTAAAAGAGAAACGAGCAATTTTGCAACGGGTGCTAACTCGTGTGAAGCAGCGTTATAATGTAGCTGTTTCAGAAGTAGGGCATCAAGATGTATGGCAACGTACAGAAATTGCAATTGTTTCTGTATCCTCTAATCGTGTTATTTGTGAAAAAGAAATGAATCGTGTACTCGAGTACATCGATTCATTTCCTGAAATTGAACGTACAATAACACAATTGGAATGGTATTGAATGAGGTGAAGAGTTATGAAATTACGTGCAAACCGTGTAGGCGAGCAAATGAAAAAAGAATTAGGCGACATCATCAGTCGTAAAATTAAAGATCCACGTGTTGGATTTGTTACAGTAACAGATGTACAAGTGAGTGGAGATTTACAAATTGCTACAGTATATATTTCTGTTTTAGGTGATGAGGAACAGAAAGAAAGTACATTAAAAGGTTTAGCGAAGGCAAAAGGTTTCATTCGTTCAGAAATTGGCCAGCGCATTCGTCTTCGTAAAACACCGGAAATTTCCTTTGAGTTTGATGAGTCTATCGGATATGGTCATCGAATTGATACACTTTTACATCAAATTAATAAAGACGGTAAACGTGAAGAATAATGGATAGACATTTGTCTATCCATTTTTTCAATGCAAAATTAATTTTGGATAATTACTATGAAAGAATTATGATGAGGTGAACATATATGGAAGGTGTAGTATTATTACATAAGCCAAAAGGCATGACATCACATGATTGTGTATTTAAATTAAGAAAGATATTGCGTGAGAAACGAATTGGTCATACAGGAACATTAGATCCAGATGTAACAGGAGTATTACCTATTTGTGTAGGACGAGCAACGAAGATTGCACAATTTTTAACAAGTGAGACGAAAACATATGAAGGTGAAGTAACACTTGGATTTTCAACGACAACTGAAGATGCTTCTGGTGAAGTTGTTGAAAGGAAAAATGTAGATCGTGTTATTACTCGTAAGGAAGTAGAAGGGGCTCTTGCTGCATTAACAGGTACGATTGAACAAATGCCTCCTATGTTTTCAGCTGTAAAAGTTAACGGAAAAAAATTATATGAATATGCAAGAGCAGGACAAGAAGTTGAACGTCCAGTTCGTACAATTACAATTCATGAATTTGTATTACTAGATGACCGTGAAGTGTTTGAGGGGGAAAATATTTCATTCCGTTTCCGTGTAACGTGTAGTAAAGGGACATATGTAAGAACGTTAGCAGTAATGATTGGTGAAAAACTTGGTTTCCCATCACATATGTCTCACCTTGTAAGAACAGCTTCTGGTGAATTTTTATTAGAAGATTGCATATCATTTGAAGAAATTGAAGAAAACGTGCAAAATGGAACAGTAGAGTCTATCTTCATTTCAATTGATGAAGCATTAAGTAAGTTTCCGAAAATGGTTGTAGATGAAAAGCAAGCAGAGAAAATAAAGAATGGTATGTTCTTAAAAAATGAATTGCAAATAACGGCGCCATTTATAACAGTGTTTGATACAAATAATCGCTGCCTTGCAATTTATGAGCACCATCCAAAACACCCTGGTATGCTAAAGCCGATGAAAGTACTTGTGAATAATCAAGAACTAAAGCTATAATGAATTATTGGAAGGATTATTACAGAAAAAGGTGAATTCAAGCGTGAAACTTATTCATTTAACTCATCCACATGAACAAAATAAATTAGAATTACCACCTACTGTAATGGCATTAGGATTTTTTGATGGCATTCATTTAGGACATCAATGTGTGATTCGAACTGCGAAACAAATAGCTGATGAACGAGGATATAAAAGTGCAGTTATGACATTTTATCCGCACCCATCTGTTGTTTTAGGAAAAAAGGAAGCGCATGCGGAGTATATTACACCAATGTGTGATAAAGAAAAAATAGTCGAAAACTTAGGGATCGATATATTATATGTTATTAAATTTGATGAATCGTTTGCAGGCTTATTGCCACAACAATTTGTAGATGATTATATTATTGGTTTGAATGTAAAGCATGTAGTAGCAGGGTTTGATTATTCATATGGACGTTTAGGAAAAGGAAAGATGGAGACTTTACCATTTCATGCAAGAGGGGAGTTTACACAGACTGTGATTGAAAAAGTTGAATTTCAAGAAGAGAAAGTAAGTTCTACAGCATTACGAAAGTTAATTCGAAATGGCGAAATGGAACAAATTCCATCTATTTTAGGTAGAGCATATACAGTAGGGGGAACGGTTGTACACGGTGATAAGCGTGGACGTCAAATTGGTTTTCCCACAGCTAATATAGGTTTAAGTGATGAGTATCTATTACCACCTGTAGGTGTTTATGCAGTGAGATTAAAAGTTCACGATGAATGGTACGATGGTGTATGTAATATTGGATATAAACCAACATTTAAAGAAGATGAGCGTCAATTATCTATTGAAGTGCACTTATTTGAATTTAACAAAGACATATATGATCAAAATGTTACAGTAGAGTGGCATATGCGTATAAGAGAAGAAAAGAAATTCAATGGCATCGATGAGTTAGTTGAACAAATTGCAAAAGATAAGAAAACAGCACAAGAATATTTTGCGAACGAAAAGAATATACTTGCTTTTTCAAATGAAAAGTAGTATTCTATGTTATGTACTTTATGACAACCATTGCTTGGCATTGCGACTCACCGACGCTTGCTAGGTAATTGGGGGTTTAATTAATAGGAGGTGAAATAGGATGGCTTTAACACAAGAGCGTAAAAATGAAATCATTGCACAATTTAGAACTCATGAGACTGATACTGGTTCTCCAGAGGTTCAAATTGCTGTCCTAACGGAGCAAATTAACACTCTAAACGAGCACTTACGTACTCACAAGAAAGATCATCATTCACGTCGTGGTCTATTAAAGATGGTTGGTAAACGTCGTAACTTACTAACTTACCTTCGTAATAGCGATATCACACGTTACCGTGAATTAATCACAAAGCTTGGCTTACGTCGATAGTCAAAGAAGCGGGAATATTCCCGCTTTTTTGTTAGGTAAAAATATATCTTCTACCCTTTATAGCTTACTTCATTTTCGGTAATACTAGAGGTAGAATATTGTGATATACTATCCATTTACATAGAAGAATTGAATACTTTAAATTGAGAGGGGTACTTAAATGAGTCAAGAAAAGCAAGTCTTCTCGATAGATTTAGCTGGTCGCCAGCTAACAGTTGAAACAAGTCAGCTTGCGAAGCAAGCGAACGGAGCAGTATTAGTAAGATATGGCGATACAGCGGTTCTATCTACAGCAACTGCATCAAAAGAACCAAAAAATGTAGATTTCTTCCCACTTACAGTAAACTATGAAGAGCGTTTATATGCAGTCGGAAAAATTCCTGGCGGTTTCATTAAACGTGAAGGTCGTCCGAGTGAAAAAGCAATTTTGGCAAGTCGTTTAATCGACCGTCCAATTCGTCCGCTTTTCGCAGATGGTTTCCGTAACGAAGTACAAGTTGTCAGCATAGTAATGAGTGTTGATCAAGATTGTTCTTCTGAAATGGCAGCTATGCTAGGTTCTTCATTAGCGTTATCGATTTCAGATATTCCATTTGAAGGTCCAATCGCGGGCGCAACAGTTGGTCGTATTAACGGCGAATTCGTTATTAATCCAACAGTAGAACAGCAAGAACAAAGTGATATTCACCTTGTTGTAGCTGGTACGAAAGATGCAATTAACATGGTTGAAGCAGGAGCAGATCAAGTGCCTGAAGAAACAATGTTAGAAGCAATTATGTTTGGACATGACGAAATTAAACGTCTAATTGCATTCCAAGAAGAGATTGTACAAGCTGTAGGTAAAGAGAAAACAGAAGTGAAACTTTATGAAGTTGACGCTGATCTTAATCAAGCTGTACGTGAAATGTCTGAGAAGGATATGCATTCTGCAATTCAAGTACATGAGAAACATGCACGTGAAGATGCAATTAACGAAGTGAAAAAGCGTGTAATTGAGCATTACGAAGCGCAGGAAGCTGACGCTGATACATTAGGACAAGTAAGTGAGATTTTATATAAAATTGTAAAAGAAGAAGTACGTCGTCTTATTACAGTTGAAAAAATCCGCCCAGATGGCCGTAAAGGTGACGAAATCCGTCCATTAGCATCAGAGGTTGGTATTTTATCTCGTACACACGGTTCTGGTTTATTCACACGTGGACAAACACAAGCATTAAGTATTTGTACATTAGGTGCATTAGGCGATGTACAAATTTTAGATGGTCTTGGTGTAGAAGAATCAAAACGCTTTATGCACCATTACAATTTCCCATCATTTAGTGTTGGTGAAACAAGACCGATGCGTGGACCAGGTCGTCGTGAAATTGGTCACGGTGCACTAGGAGAACGTGCTCTTGAGCCTGTAATTCCATCTGAAAAAGATTTCCCATATACAGTACGTCTTGTATCTGAAGTTTTAGAATCAAATGGTTCTACTTCACAAGCAAGTATTTGTGGTAGTACTTTAGCAATGATGGATGCTGGTGTTCCACTTAAAGCTCCAGTTGCAGGTATTGCAATGGGTCTAGTTAAAACTGGTGAGCATTACACAATTTTATCTGATATTCAAGGTATGGAAGATCATTTAGGTGATATGGACTTTAAAGTAGCAGGTACAGCAAAAGGTGTAACTGCACTGCAAATGGACATTAAAATCGATGGTCTATCTCGTGAAATTTTAGAAGAGGCATTACAACAAGCGAAAGTTGGTCGTGTGCACATTCTAAATCATATGTTATCTGTTATTGCAGAGCCACGTACTGAATTATCAGCTTACGCTCCAAAGATTATTACAATGACAATTAACCCAGATAAAATCCGTGACGTTATTGGGCCGAGCGGTAAACAAATCAATAAAATTATTGAAGAAACTGGCGTTAAAATTGACATCGAGCAAGATGGTACAGTATTCATTTCTTCAATAAATCAAGAAATGAATGACAAAGCTAAGAAAATTATCGAAGATATCGTTCGCGAAGTACAAGTAGGTGAAATCTACGAAGGAAAAGTGAAACGTGTTGAGAAATTCGGTGCTTTCGTTGAATTATTCAGCGGTAAAGATGGATTAGTTCACATTTCAGAACTTGCACTTGAGCGTGTAGGTAAAGTAGAAGACGTTGTGAAGATCGGTGATGTAATTACAGTTAAAGTTATCGAGATTGACAAGCAAGGTCGTGTGAATCTATCTAGAAAAGTATTGCTAAAAGAAGAGCAAGAAAAAGAAGCTGCTAAAGAAGAAAACAAACAAGAGCAGCAATAAGTAAAAGCCAGTTAAACTGGCTTTTTTTGTTATGTAAAAAATATGATTTACATATATTTTTATGTCAGTATAGGTATAGTTTTCATTATAACGCTCAAATTAACAAAGATAAGAAGAAAAAAGGTTTTTATATAGTTAATGGGAGGGTTTATATGAAAGCTCGTATATTGGCATACATATGTATATTCTTTTTATATGTCAGTGTAGGCTCTTATTCCGTTTTTGCACAGGATAATTTGTATGAAGAAATTCAAAAACATGCAAAACAATATGAGATTGCACCTCAAAATGCGATGGTTGATAAAATATGGAAAGCAACACCAGGATATAATGGAAGAAAAGTTGATATCGAAGCATCTTATAATAATATGAGGAAACTAAAGAAATTTGATCAAAAATATCTGGAATTCAAGGAAGTATCACCGAGTGTCCACTTAGAAGGTTTATCACCAGCTCCAATTTATAGGGGACATCCAAATAAAAAGATGGTGGGATTAACAATAAATGTGGCGTGGGGAAACGAGTATTTGCCTCGTATATTAGAAATATTGAAAAAACATGATGTGAAAGCGACTTTCTTTTTAGAAGGACGTTGGGTGAAGGAAAATTTGCGATTTGCAAAAATGATTGTTGATGCAAATCAAGAAGTCGGAAATCATTCTTACACACACCCTAATATGAAAACGCTATCTTCTGATGAAATCCGAGATCAGTTACAAAAAACAAATCGAATGATCGAAGCAGCTACGAATCAAAAGGTAAGATGGTTTGCTCCGCCGAGTGGAAGTTTTCGGGATGAAGTCGTGAAAATTGCAGATGATTTCCAAATGGGAACGATTATGTGGACTGTAGATACAATTGATTGGAAGCGACCTGAACCAGAGGTACTATTGCAGAGAGTGATGACAAAAATACATCCAGGTGCTATCGTATTAATGCATCCAACTTCATCTACAGCAGAAGCATTAGATACAATGATTACAAAATTGAAGGAACAAGGATATAAAGTAGGGAATATAACAGAATTACTGGATGAAAAACGTGTGGATTAAATACATTTGCATGACATTCATCCTTAAACTTGTTATCATTAAATAATAGCAATTAATTAGAGAAACTGGCAGTAGGAGGAAAGTTTTTGATTAAAAAATATACTTGTAAAAATGGTGTAAGAATCGTTATGGAGAATATACCAACAGTAAGATCGGTTGCAATTGGTATTTGGATTCATGCGGGATCAAGAAATGAAAATGAAAAAAATAACGGGGTTTCCCACTTTTTAGAGCATATGTTCTTTAAAGGAACGGAAACACGTAGTGCACGCGAAATTGCAGAATCATTTGATAGCATTGGTGGGCAAGTGAATGCTTTTACTTCAAAAGAATACACTTGTTACTATGCAAAAGTGCTAGATGAGCATGCTAAATATGCTTTAGATGTATTAGCAGATATGTTCTTTAATTCAACATTTGATGAGGAAGAACTGAAAAAAGAGAAGAATGTCGTATGTGAAGAAATTAAAATGTACGAAGATGCTCCAGATGATATTGTGCATGATATGTTAACGAAAGCAACATATGAAACGCATCCACTTGGATATCCTATTTTAGGAACAGAAGAAACGCTTGATACGTTTACAGGTGATACGCTACGCCAATATATCAAGGATCATTACACACCTGAAAATGTCGTTGTTTCAGTTGCAGGAAATATTGATGAAGCCTTCTTGCAAACGGTAGAGCAATATTTCGGTAGTTATGAAGGAACAACAAACCGTGAACAAGTACATAGCCCAATTTTCCATTTTAATAAGGTAGCACGTAAAAAGGAAACAGAACAAGCTCATTTATGTTTAGGATATAAAGGCTTACAAATGGGACACGAAGATATTTATAACTTAATTGTATTAAATAACGTTTTAGGCGGTAGTATGAGTAGCCGTTTATTCCAAGAAGTACGTGAGCAACGCGGGTTAGCCTATTCAGTATTTTCTTACCATTCTTCTTATGAAGATACAGGTATGTTAACGCTGTATGGTGGAACAGGTAGCCAACAATTAGATACACTGTATGAAACAATGCAAGAAACATTAGAAACATTGAAAAATACAGGTATTACAGAAAAAGAGCTTATTAATAGTAAAGAGCAATTAAAAGGAAACTTAATGTTAAGTTTAGAAAGTACGAATAGCCGTATGAGCCGTAATGGTAAAAATGAGTTGCTACTTCGTAAGCATCGTTCACTTGATGAGATTATTGAAAGTGTAAACACAGTAACAAAAGAAAATGTTGATGAGTTAATTCGTAACATGTTTACAGATGAATTCTCTGCAGCATTAATTAGTCCAGATGGAAAACTTCCAAAAGGAATAAAACTATAATTGCTTTATATGAAGTATGTAAAAATAACCGTATCTCTTTTAAAAGAGATACGGTTATTTTTTTTTGATATACAGAATAGGTACTAATTATGGATAACTTAAATTCATAATTCGGTAGGGGGAGATTGTATGCGATTAAGTGAATTAAGTGGCAAAGAGATTGTAAATTTAGAAAGAGCAGAAAAAATGGGAGTTTTAGGTTATGTGGATTTAGAGATTGATGAGAAGGATGGCCAAATACAGGCTCTTATCATACCGGCTGGGAAATGGGGAGGTTTTAAAAAGGAACCACAAGAAGTAAGAGTCACGTGGAGCCAAATTAAGAAAGTAGGGCACGATATGATCCTTTGTGATATTACGGATCATTCAAATTCGAAGTGAAAGGTGGCCATTTTGGTCATCTTTTTTTGTTCATTCTCTTCTGAGTAAAAGCTCACATGAATCGAGCGTTTACCGGAAATCAATTTCCCGTATAATGTCCTCTCATATGTCGAATGTTGAGATGGAGGTCTAACTGCATACAAATAGCGGGATAAATCATACATGCTTTCGTTTTTCAATCACCTAAAACTCGTACATTACATATGATGTGGAGGAAAAAGAAAAAGTAGGCACTTTTCTTATAAATGACAGAAAAAGAAGGTGAATTAGGGAATGTTGACTGAGATGCATATTGCTGTCATAGGAGGAGATGCAAGACAGCTAGAAGTAATTCGCAAGCTAGTTGAATTGGATGCGAAACTTTCATTGATAGGGTTTGATCAGTTAGATCATGGCTTCACAGGGGCAGCAAAAGAAAGTATACAAAATTTAGATTTCACTTCTGTAGATGCAATTATTTTGCCAGTTGCAGGTACAAATGCCAAGGGAGAAGTAGATACTATTTTTTCAAACGAAAAAGTTTCTATAACGAAAGAACAAATTGAAAATACACCAGAACATTTTACTATATATTCAGGTATTGGTACGCCTTACTTGGAAAATCTCGTATCTACTACAAACCGCAAACTTGTTAAATTATTTGATCGTGATGATGTGGCAATCTACAATTCTATTCCAACTGTAGAAGGTACATTAATGATGGTAATTCAACATACCGACTATACAATTCATGGTTCCAATGTAATGGTTTTAGGATTTGGTAGAACAGGGATGAGTGTTGCCAGAGCATTTCAATCATTAGGAGCCCATGTCAAAGTTGGAGCAAGACGATCGGAACATATTGCACGTATTACAGAAATGATGTTTTCTCCTTTTCATATGCAAAATATTGAGAAAGAAGTAGGAAATATCGATATTGTCATTAATACAATTCCGCATCTCGTCGTGACAGCGAATGTTATTTCGAAAATGCCGGCTCATACGTTAGTAATTGATTTAGCTTCTAAACCAGGCGGTACCGACTTTAGATATGCGGAAAAAAGAGGAGTCAAAGCGCTGTTAGCACCTGGATTACCAGGTATTGTTGCTCCAAAAACAGCAGGACAAATTTTAGCGAACGTTCTTTCTCAGTTACTAGCAGAAGACGTAATAGCAAGAAAGGAGAATGGGGAATGAATTTAAAAGGGAAAAGAATAGGGTTTGGTTTTACTGGTTCACATTGTACGTACGAAGAAGTAATGCCTCATTTAGAAAAATTAATTGCTGAGGGAGCAGAAGTACGCCCCGTTGTTTCTTACACTGTTCAATCAACAAATACGAGATTTGGAGAAGGAGCAGAGTGGATTAAAAAGATTGAAGAAGTAACAGGATTTAAAGCGATTAATTCAATCGTTGGCGCAGAACCACTAGGACCTAAAATTCCACTAGATTGTATGGTAATTGCACCACTAACAGGAAATTCTATGAGTAAATTTGCAAATGCAATGACAGACTCTCCAGTACTAATGGCAGCGAAAGCGACGTTAAGAAATGGCAAGCCTGTCGTATTGGCTGTTTCGACGAATGATGCTTTAGGGCTGAATGGAGTAAATCTAATTACACCAACAAGGTGACGACAAAGCATAAACGCTTATATGTCGCCATCTTGAGGGAGTTTAGGGTAAAGCACAAGTTCGAAATCATCGAGCCTTTGCCACTTTTCCTTTTTATAAACAGCCTTTTCTAAAACTGACTTTAGGAGGCTGTTTTTCTTTTTGGGATCATCTGTTTTAAAGTACAGATCAAGAACATGCTCCACTTGAGGTATTGTATCTTTCTTCACTTTTTCCTTCTTAATTTCAGTTTTAATTTCTTTCTTTAAGTTTTCCATCGTGGAAGTAATTTCAGTAATGCGATCAGAAATTACATTCGAACGTTCTAAAAACATATCGACTGTGTAAATACCACGCTCTAATAAATCATGTAAATTATTTTTTTGTTTTTGGACATCCACTAATTCTTTTTCAAGCTTACGTAACGCAGCTTCATTCATTTGAATAACTTGTGTTTCTTTTAATTTGTCATCTTGCTTATGTTTTTCAAAATCAGCTTTATAATTGATGTACCATTCTTTTAATGCCTCGAGTGAACGCTTCTCAATTAATTCCGTATAGCTTGATTTGTTTTCGCAACCGCGATGCTTACAATCCATCGTTTCTTTTCGGTTCTTCGGATAACGTTGGACCATACTATAACCACATTTACTACATTTAATAATACCAGCTAGTGGATTTTTAATTCCATTCGTATTGTAAGGAACGTGATACCTTGAATTTAATTTTTCTTGCACTTGCTCAAATAAGCTTTCAGGTATGATAGGCTCATGTTTACCATCAGCAATAATCCAATCTGATTTATCTTGACGAGCACAACTTCTTTTTACGGCATCAGGTTGTTTTACCTCTTTTCGTTTTTGCCACGTTACTTTTCCTATGTATACATTATTTTTTAATATATCCAAGATGCTGTAGGGGTTCCATTCATTACCTAGCTTACTTTTGTAGCCAAGATCATTTAACTTGCTTCGGATTGCGTTAGCGCCCATATCTTCATTTGCATACCAATCAAATATCATTCTTACAACTGAAGCTTCTTCTGGATTAATCGTTAAAGTACGTTCTCGCTTATTTAAGCGATGGATATCATATCCGAATGGTGCATGTGTACCAAGATAATTCCCAGCCTCTACACTGGCTACACGACCTCGTTGCATACGTCGTGTAATAATCTTTAACTCCTTACGAGCCATAAACGCTTCAAATTCGCTGTATTCTTCATCCCACTCATCATTAAGGTCATAAGTCTTCCTAGGTGTCATAATCTTCGTATTCGAGCGTTTAAACGTCTCTAAAATGATTCCTTGTTCTTTCATACCACCACGACCTAAACGGTCCATATCCATACAAAGAACAACATCATATTTGTTATCTTCAATTTCTTCAAGCAATGCTAACATCTCAGGTCGTTTCACTAAACTCTCACCAGAAACGATTTCCTCACGGACAGCTAAAACATTTAAGTTCATTTCCTTCGCTATTTTCAGCAGGGTAGTGCGGTGCTTTGCTAACGTTTCACCTTCGCCTCGTGCCTCGGCTTCGAGATCGGCGCGGGATTTTCTTAGGTAGATTGCGGTTTTCATGATTAGACCTCCTTATATAGTTAATTCATATACGAGAAATGTATATATAAGAAGTAGAAATGGCTATTTAAAGTAGCGAAAGTAATGACATGTTTGATTTAAGAAAGCATTTAAGATTCTTCGTCGTTTTCCGATACTTTAATATTTCGATGATTGTTCTGCTTTGAAATGGTTAGCAACTAATATGGCAGTACTAACAAATCAGCAGCATACAAATATAGAAAGCACTTCAAGAGGTGACACCATGAGCCAACAAGAAAAATATGCCGCGTCTTATAAATTTGGGAAAACGAAAGTTTATATTGTGGCTCCAGAGCCGAAAACCAAAAAGGATATTGATAAAATCCTTCGAGCATATTACAAGGCTAGTTGGGCCATCATTGATGAATTGCAAACGAAAGAAAATATTGAGGAGTAATTCCTCTTTTTTTGTATAGAAAATAGACAGGTTATGTGTACTAATAATTTTGACGTTTATTTAATTTGATGTGGAGAAGAAAGATACAGTAATAAAGAAATATTGTGATTAGTTTATTATAGGAAAGTGTTTTGTTTCTAGAGTGGACAATCTGCATTTCTATGAATCTCCATCTTGGCATGATAAAGATGTGGCTGGTTCTGTGGGGGAGTATTAGCATTTACGATTGATGCGAAGATAAGTGTAAATGGTTCGTATCAATGTAAAGTGCATAATAGTTATTGGCGAGTGTTCTATATTACGGCTAGTGATGCGTATGTGAATGTGCGGTCTTTTTCGTGCTGTATGTAACATTATTTACTTGTTATTTTTTTCGGTTGTCAATTTTGTGTGCTCATTTATTCAAATGTGTATTAGATTTCGTAATGTAATAGTTTCTATTTCAAGAGAGATTTCATCTTCATCATAATTATTAACTATGAAAGTTTTATATTTTTGAATATCTGCCCAAAAATATTCGAACTTATTTTTTTTGTTTTTCTTTTTCTTTTTCTTTAACCCATACTAAAATTAATTCTTGTAGTTCATCGGTTTCGATGTTGCAAGAGTAGTTTTCATCTTCTATATATCGATGGATAATTTTTGTGAAGTCATTACGTATTTCTAAATCACAACTATTTCCACCTAATTCTAGAGAATCAACTTCGCAGTTCAATACTTTATTTATACGAGATAGCCAAAACACACCGTCACTATTTTGAATATCATTTTCTAAAAATTCCCCTACCAACGATATATTTTCAGGAAGTTTAATCATCAAAAGATTAAAAGGTCCTTGATAAAATTCATATGTGTATTTCATATATTAAAGATCATCCTTTCAATGGTTAACGTAATGGAAAGGCCGAAATAACGCGATTCCTTGAATCAATGAACATCATAATTTCTATACCATGTGGCGTTCTACCAATGTATCTATTACCTCGTCCCGTATATTCCTTATTAGTAAAATGATATTCCGTCGTGTAAATTACCTTGTCATTAATACCCCCTATTAAAGCAAGGCTGTTTTCAATGCTTCCTCAAGCATTGTATTGAAATCATTATATGTTTCCATCACTGTACCAGATGGTTTATCAAGTTCTAAGTAAGTACCATCAGATAGTTTTTTACAAAACCATGCAATATCTGAATCTCCAAGGAAAAGGTACTCTTTTTGAAATTCATTTTCATACCAAATCTCATTGGTTTCTATAAGCCCGCAAATTGATTCGTCCCTTTCTATATCTAACAAATAAGAGTCAACTCCATAAAGTACTAGCCCGTTAAAATCTAATCCATTTACAGTTTTGAGAAATTCCTCATATTCACTCGGTAAGTCAATATTAAAATTCTCTTTCATACGTTCTTTTAATTTCTGAACTTCACTATCTGTTGCTGGTGTATTCAGTTTATCATTAAAACTTTTCTCTATTTTTTCAATATCTACAATCAGATTTTTCCACATATAAAAATCCCTTTCTAAGTTTATTTTATTTTTCCTTAGGGTAGATGTTGTATTTTTGGATAGGCCAGCTTACGTCTACACTATCTCCATCTTGTAAGTATCTAGTTAATATACGTTGTGTATTAGTTATAGCTTTATGATAGGAATGATTTTGTATTAAAGTTAAATCTTTAAATGCATTTGTTCCTCCTAGATGATAGTAATAACTGTATCATTATATCAAAAACTGGAGATGTAGAAATTTTTTCTTCCATTGTGAAATAGTAGAGTAGTGTTGTGAGGACATAGAAAAACTGTCTGTTAAGGGGCTGTCTTCTTTTATGCTTCTATATTTGTTCCTTCTGCTACCACTGTTTGCTCTAACTATTTATCTTGTTCTTTTAAATTCATCTTTCTCCGCCCTTAGAATCTAGCAAAATAGGATAATAACTAATTAAAAAAGACAGTAATTCTATTTATAAAACTATCCACTAAGTTATTACCTTAATTAATCTTTAGAATCCTCATCGCTCATAATATATTCGATATCTTCATCTGTAAATTCATTGCCTTTAAATACTGGATGCCCATTTGGATCGAGCATACCCATCACTTTTTTATCCTTATCAGACACAATTAGTGTATAGTCCTCCATAAGAAAAGGTTTTTTTGGTAAATCCACTAATATTCTCCAAGCTGGTCTTATATCATCTTTGTTTCTATTTTCTTTCTCAATTTTAAATGTATAAGCCTCATCAAAGAAAAGATGGTTGATATCTTCATTAACTACTCCATCTAATTTATTTTTCTTATGATAATGTTTAGCAATTTCTATTGCTTCCTGAGGCTTTAACATCACATCTACAGTAATTTCATTTATTTTCCTATAATGTCTTGAAAAATCTTCTTGCTTTAATCTAATATAATTTTGAAATTCTTCAGTAGACAATTGTTTAAACTCTTCATCAGACATATTTTTATACTTATCTAAAGACATATAAAATTCTCCTTTCTATGAATCTCCTTTTTGGCAGGGGAGAGATGTTGCTGGTTCTGTAGATATGGGATTAGACTTTACTCTTGGTGCAAAGGTAAGTGTAAATGGTTCGCCACAATACAAAATACACAATGGCAAGGGCAAAACATACTATGTATCAGCAATTGAAGCCTATGTGTATGTAAAGTAAGAGTTACAAAAGAGACCTCAAATGTGAGGCCTCTTTTGTTGATTATTCTCCATATGTAACTTCTCTTCACTTAATCCAAGCTAGATAACATGCTTCATTGAAATATTCAATCTTAAAGAAAACTTTTTCTTCGAAAAGTTCTCTACTTTACTTGTGCTCAGAATCTACCAAAATAGCTAGTCAAATTCAATTACTTTCACCCATGCTACTTCTTCTTCATATTCCGAAAAAATTAATTTTTAATATCTTTCAAAAAATCTTCTAGAACTTTTTTGACGGGTAAGCTAGCCTTTTCCAATAATTTTTGTGCTGTATCAATTACTCGACTATTGGATACTATCATCTTTTTATGTTCTTCAGAATTGAAAGACCTTAAAGAATCTATCGTAGTCTCAACAACTTCATCACTTTCATCAAGCATATTCAATAGTAATTCTAATCCATTTATCCCTAAATCATCATCAATGCAATAAGCCAGCCTAATTTTCCACTTATCATTTTTATCATTAATACTTTGAAATAATTTTCCCCAATCTTTGTCAGTAAAATCATTCAGCAGTTCTTGAGCATACATAAATCCATCATCATACCAAGAATCTTCTGAACTATTTTCGGATAATATTTCATTTAATTCTTCATACATTTCTTATTCCTCCTTTATTTCTAAAATCCAGATGGTGGTAATGCATTAGCTTTACCTGTCGGATAGGCACTAATAACACTATCTCCTTTCTTTATCACACCTATTTCTACACCATCAATAGTACCTCGATGCCAAGTTGCTCCGTCCCTAGCTCTAGTACTTATAAATTTAGAATTCCCGATATTCTCAACGCAATTTATTATTTTTGTGTCACGCCACCCATCTGGAAATACTGTACTACTTTTTATTTTAGATAATTTACCATCTGGAAACTGAGTAGTATACTTAATGTTCTTTGTTCCATCTGGATTAATTTTAATTTCCTCTACAACATAGTTATGATGATTATTATTTATTCCAGAAGAATGTCCCCTAATAATTTCATTCTTATTAGGATTTTTTCTTGGTCCCTACAGAATTTTTCTTCCATATCCTATTGTTCTTTATAGGAACTCCTTTGGGAAAATATTGCAGATATAATTATAACAATAAACGGTTAAAGTATCCTCAAAAAAATGTATTTTACAACATATGTGTTTGTTATAGTTCTAAATAGGTAATGTAGTATAACGTAGAGGTAAAATACTAATGGGAAAGTAATAAATTGATGCTAATGATTTATATTATGCTGTATGGGCTGAAAAGGATGGTTGGTTAAATCTTAGTGGAGAACAATGGATTAAGAACGATCCATCTTATGTGAAGTTTAACAAGAAAAGTACAGTAGATTCCTCTATTGTAGGGAAGCGAGTTGTTTCGAAAGTTAACAATCTACGTTTTTATGATTCTCCTTCTTGGCAGGATAAAGATGTTGCTGGTACATTAGATGTAGGCTTAGGATTTGCAATTGATAAAAAAGTAATGGTGAATGGTTTTCCACAATATCGTGTACATAATTCTAAAGGGAAGACATTTTATATTACTGCTAGTGAGAAGTATGTGAGTGTGAAGTAATAGTAAAAGCCGACTCAAATTGATATGAGTCGGCTTTGTTAATTGCAACTTTATTCTTTACTGTTTATAGATTCTTTTAGTGTTTCAAGTGTCTACTTTAACCATACTATAGGTGTTAAATTTAAACAGTGTATTTAATAATATGTTCTCATTTAAATGTTCAATTTATTTAATAATTTTTCTATTCTCTTTAATTCATTATTACTCTGTTCTACAAGATATTCATCAGGACATTCTTTCAATATATCAAAAAAGTTTTCTGCTCCTTTTAATAAAGCTAATAATAATTCATCTTTATTAAAACATGTTTTTTCTCCTGCAATAGATAATAAAATTTGCTCTTGCGAAATAACCTGCATTTTTACCTCTAAAGGTTGGTCTGGAAAATAAAAACTTACATCGTTTTGATTTTCAAACAATTCTTCAATTGCATTTATGAAATATGACCATAACTGATCAATCATATCCCATTCTTTAAATCCTAAAATAGTATTTCCGTAATAGTTTATTATTATTGCACCTTCCATATAATCAAAATCAATAACTAGTTCTAAACATTTCGTGTTATCAAAATCTATGAAATATTCAAGAAAGTTACTTTCAATATTATCTAATGAAGTTATTATTTTATCATTTTTTATATATGATTTTACACTAATCATATTAACGTCTCCTCGGATTTCTATTTAGGATATAATTGTCCTATTCTGCCATTTTTAAATCCAACAATATATGTTATTCCATCTACTTTTCCCTCAATTTGATACATACCTTTTGTTCTTATTTCTATGAACGTATTAAGGAAGGGGAGTGCCTAGTATGTATGTCCATTATCTTACTGTTCTTCATAGGGCCTCTCCTGGGAAAATATTGCAGATATAATTATAACAATAAATAGTTAAAGTTTCCTTGGAAAAAATGTATTTTACAACATATGTGTTTGTTATAGTTCTAAATAGGTAATGTAGTATAACGTAGAGGTGAAATACAAATGGGAAAGTAATAAATTGATGCTAATGATTTATATTATGCTGTATGGGCTGAAAAGGATGGTTGGTTAAATCTTAGTGGAGAACAATGGATTAAGAACGATCCATCTTATGTGAAGTTTAACAAGAAAAGTACAGTGGATTCTTCTATTGTAGGGAAGCACGTTGTTTCAAAAGTTAACAATCTACGTTTCTATGATGCTCCTTCTTGGCAGGATAAAGATGTTGTTGGTACTTTAGATGCAGGATTAGGATTTACCATTGATGTAAAGGTAACTGTGAATGGAGCGCCACAATACAAAGTACATAACAGCAAGGGTAAAACATATCATGTATCAGCAATTGAAGCATATGTGTATGTAAAGTAAGAGTTACAAAAGAGCATCCACTTAAATAATAATTTTTAATTTAAATCAACAAAAGAGACCCCGAATGTGAGGTCTCTTTTGTTGATTATTCTCCATATGTAACTTTCTCTTCACTTACTCCAAGTTAGATAACATGGTTCATTGAAATATCCAATCTTAAAGAAGGCTTGTTCTTCAAAAAGTTTCTTTCTTGCCCTCAGAATCTAGAAAAGTAGCTAGTCAAAAGATACTTGTAGTCTGTCAACTTGTAAACAGACATATTGACCTTCTAAATATTTGTAGTCTTCAAATAAGTCACTAGTTATAAAGAATCCAACGTCTAAAATATTATCTTTAAGCAATTTACCAAAAAGAATATAACCTCCATTGGTGGTATTTTCTATTTTTTTAAATTTATCTTCTATTTGCTCTTCTATTGTCAAAGCGTCATTCACAAATATATCTATCTCAGC
The DNA here is from genome assembly GCF_016483555.1 of Bacillus cereus group sp. N14. NCBI lineage: Bacteria > Bacillati > Bacillota > Bacilli > Caryophanales > Bacillaceae > Bacillus > Bacillus cereus group sp. N14. The sequence continues at coordinate 115,355 of NZ_JAEHBQ010000001.1, read as the reverse complement.
TTCATATTCTTTATTTACAATAACTTCTTGAGGTGAAGTATTAAAACCTGTTACTTTTTGCTTATTTATCAAAAAATCTATTTCTTCTTCAATAATTGGATCAATTCTACATATCAATATCTTATTTTTCATTTTATAACCTCTATTCTACTGGATTGATAACAGGAATATTGTTACCATTATTCATCATTTTCCAGAAAGTTTTCCCACTTTCTACATGGTATGTTGTAATTTCCCCCAAATTATTAGTTCCTACAAACTCAAATTTAGCATAACTTTTTATTGGAACACCCTTAGGGTTAGTTAAACTACTGTTTTTCATAAACTTTACATAGCCAGTTCTCAATTCTATTGTTCCATCTTTTAATTTGTAATTATATTGTACCTTGGTTCCATTCTTAATCACATCATTAGCACCAGCCAGATATTCATTCATATTAGAATATGCACCTCCAAATTCTCCACCATGCTTTCCAAAATGGCCGTCTAATTTTTCTGTGCTACCAAAATTAAGTTCGCTGGCTTTCTTGCTAGTATTATCCATCCCCTTAGTAGTATTTCCTTCTTTATCAAGCTTACCATTCTCTTTAGCTTTATTAACAGGTCCACCAGAAGACGGAGAAGACTGGAATTTTTGAAGAGTATCCTTACCATTTTGAATTGCATTACGCCCAACAAATACACCATGTCCAACAAGACTAACTCCAGCCGCTGTAGCAGCTGCATCAAATGTAATAGCAATTGGTGATGCTAATCCACCAGTTCCTACTGTTGCGACTAGAGTTAAAAAATTAGAGCCGCCTATGACGGTAAGACCTTCTAGAATTTCTATAATGGATGCCGCTCCTGCTATAACATTTCCCGTGAACCTTCCCGCTTGATAAGTTAACTTGCTTTCTAATTCATCATTATCAGGTGATTCGATTCCAATAACGCTTTCGAAAGCTGCACTGCCAGCGCCTTGAAAAAATTCTTTCATAAATTCCCAAGTACTGATAGCTGTTTTTTCATACCATGGTCTATTGGCTTCTTGTTCTCGTAAAGCAATTGCTTTTTCAATTTGTGCTTTACGAGCTTTACTTTCTGTAATTGCTTGAATAGGCCCCGACCATTCCATATTTAATCCTTGTGTACTAAATGTACCACTTGCAGGACTAAATCCTTTTCCACTTTGAACTTCGGTAAGACCAGTAGCAATACTAGCTGCTAGTTGAAGGGCTGTGCTGTAGTTATTACTGGATGTATAATTGAATTCATATAAATGCTCTAGTTTTTCTTCAAGTTTTTTTCTCATCTCAACTAAAACAGCCACAAGTGCATCTATTCCAGGCATTGGTGTAACGGCATTCATCATTTCTATACTTGCAATCGATTGATTGATTTCCTGTATTTGTTCTCTTATTTCTTGTTCAATAACATCTGTAGAAGCGACTTGTGATTGAAATTGACTTGGAAAAGCATCATTCTGACGAATTAGTTCTTCACATAAGTAAATAATCCCTTGCGCTAGAGGCCGAAAAGTTTGTACAAAAAATGATTTTGCACTGCTATATGTTTGTCCTTGTAAAACAGTATCAATTGCAAAAGCGTCAATCGACTGAATGGCTTGTTCCATACCTTGAATGGTAGCGGTACATATAGCGTTCATGCTTTGAGTCTGATTCTGTACTTCTCCCAAATACATATTTAAACTCGTGCATTGACCTCCCTTGCTAATTGTTGTTGCTGATAGGAACGGTCGTTTTCTAAATTACTAAGGTCTCGTCTTTCTTTAAGCAATGTTTCTTTTTGATTTTCCAATTCGAATGTAAGTTTTCGCTCAATGTGTTGTGCTTCTTGACGGATATTCATAAAAAAATGAGATAATTCCCTATCGTTGTGCCAAGTTTCTAAAATACGGTTAAATAAGCGATTACTTCGACCTTTCCACTCGTGAAAATCTGCTTCCCCTTGTTCCTGAGTTTGAATCGCGGATTGATTTCGGTCCTGTTCTTCAAATACATTTCGTAACTTTTGATTTAACTGTTTGATTTGGTTTTCGATATCTCGATCCATCTTTTTCCTCCTACCGTTTTATCTTTACGAAGGTGGTCACATTAGTGAAAAGTGTTGTGAAGCTCGTGATCCATTCTCTCAAACTCTTTGGCTACCGAATGAATATTATCGACCGCTTGTTGAAAGGCCGCGGAAAATTGTTTCGTTAAATCGAAAGCTTGTTGGTTCGCCTGTTGTGCTTTGGAATTAACAGATAGCGTAGTACGCGTCGCTTTTGTTATAGAACGATTTGTTGCACTTTGGATGGTATCCGACGCTGCTCTCATCTGCGTAGCGATTTGTTGTGCCGATTGAAAATTACTTTGAAATTGTCCCATCGTATAAACCCTTTCTATATTTCTATGAACGTATTAAAGAAGGGGAGTGCCTAATATGTATGTCCATTATCCTATTGTTCTTTATAGGACCTCTCCTGGGAAAATATTGCAGATGTAATTATAACAATAAATGGTTAAATTTTCCTCAAAAAAATGTATTTTACAACATATGTGTTTGTTATAGTTCTCAATAGGTAATGTAGTATAACGTAGAGGTAAAACACTAAGGAGAAAGTAATAAATTGATGTTAATATTTTAAATTATAATGATATTTTTCAAAAGAATAGTTTTATGAACAAAAATTATTATCTGATTCTATAGGTAGATAATTATATATTGATTTTTGCATTTATAAATGTTAGTGTAAATATACACCGTTTCTTATTTTCATATTTATATTCGTTGTCTGTAGAATAAATAGAATAAGTGAAAAATCCCCTTGTGCACTCATATGCAGAAGGGGATTTTTATTTTTATGAGATTTAAAATTTAGTTTTAGATAATGCTTTAAGTACTGGCTTTACAATTAAACCTACTAAACGAAAAGTTTTAAATATAGAGCGCACAACCTTCATGGAGAAGCCCCCTAAATCAAATGATATATCAAGTATGTATTATTTCTTTTCTTTAACTTCGTATTTAGCTTCAACGAAATTTAATACTTTACCTTTTGGGTCATCATTTTCAAATTTAACACCCAAATATTGTTCTACTTGTTGAATATGTTCATCTGTAATTTCTTTTTATTTACCCCAATCCCAGTAACATGATTCATTTTAATACCCCCTATTAAAGAAGGGCTGTTTTCAATGCTTCCTCAAGCATTGTATTGAAATCATTATATGTTTCCATCACTGTACCAGATGGTTTATCAAGTTCTAAGTAAGTACCTTCAGATAGTTTTTTACAAAACCATGCAATATCTGAATCTCCAAGGAAAAGGTACTCTTTTTGAAATTCATTTTCATACCAAACCTCATTGGTTTCTATAAGCCCGCAAATTGATTCGTCCCTTTCTGTATCTAACAAATAAGAGTCAACTCCATAAAGTACTAGCCCGTTAAAATCTAATCCATTTACAGTTTTAAGAAACTCCTCATATTCACTCGGTAAGTCAACATTAAATTTCTCTTTCACGTGTTTTCTTAATCTATGAACTTCAGTATCTTTTGCTGATGTGTTCAAATTAAAGTTAACACTTTTCAGTATATCTCCAATTTCTAAAACTAGATTTTTCCACATATAAAATTCTCCTTTTATTTCTATGAAATTAGAATTTACTTTTAATAAACCAAAAAAAGAAGAACATTTATCCTCACTTCAAGGTGCTCTTCTTTTATTCTTATATTATTCATCTTCAAAATCATGTAGACTATCAAGTAATTCTGTGAATGTTGAGCAAACAGGGTAGATTGAATCTTGTATCTCTTCCTCCTCGTGATCCCAAAATACGATTGTTGGTGATTCGGGGTTGCGTCGATAATCAAAACATATGAAATTGCCAAAAGAATCACTTGCGAAAGGATAAACTCCATCCGTTAATCTATCTTTTATATTCTCATATCTTTGAACTATCGAATATTTATCATCAATATGTAGAGTTAATAGATCATTAAATGTACTTTCGTCTAGTCCTTGTATATCGAACACTTTCGGCCGTGGATAGCCACCATCATATTTCTTTACACATTCAATAAAATCATTAGGGAATTTAATGTTAAAATATTGTTCTACTTGTTTAATCTCATTATCCGTAACTTCCTTATCACTTGCACCAATCCATGTAATATTACTCATGGGTAATCCTCCTTATTTTTCTCCTTTTTTACCCCAGATATTATAACCGCCTGTATGACCAGTTTTCTCATGCAGGAATGCATCTACAAGCTGCATTCTTCCTGTATCTTGATGATGATGCCATGTATACGTCTTAGGTTTTTCACCATGTTTAAATAACTCAATTTCCTTCTCTGTAAATTTTGCAGCCAATTTGGGATCTTTTAAAATTTGCTCGTATAATAGTTTATTACATATTCTATCATGAGTAGGTCTTGTTTTTTTGAAATCAGCTTCTTTTAATTTGACTTCAGTTATGGCATCAAAAATTGGGAATCCATCTAAGTCATAGGGAATTCCAGTAACAGGATGCTTATCTCCAGCTAATTCACCTTTTCTAAGACTGATAGTCTTAGGGCCGTTTGCACCTTCATAAGTATATTTCGCTGCCTTCTGCAAGTACTGTTGAGTGCTACCAACTCCTGCATATGAAAGATGATTTCCAGATTTGACTTCATAGTTATTTAGTATATGTAGCGCATTTCTGTATGCTGAGGAATTAGTTATAAGGGATTGCCCTTTAGTAAGGCCTGTCAAAGCAGCTACCTCACCTGCTTTTGAAATTTTATCTACACCTTTTGTTCCGGCAACAGCGAACATACCATGACCCATTGCGTTTCCATACCATTCAGCACGACTATTCCAGTCTCCATTAATAACATCACGATTCCAAGAATCGGAAAGGGCTTGTTTTATCGCATTGAATGTTCCAGCTGGATCAGAAAAAGCTTCAACCGTGTCATTAAATGTATTTATTGGATGGAGAGCTGCATTTGCAATTCCTAATAATTCATCACCTAAAGCGTTGCCCACTCCTTTTTTTATATGATAGGGCACACCTAATCCGGCTTTTTCAAACGCAGCTGCAATTTTATCATCGGTGACATCTTTTATTTTACTAAATTCCCTATAAAAATCTTCAACACCATGTTTAAACTTATCCAGTAAAGATTCATCTTTTTTCTCACTATTTAATGGACCACACATTGCACCTTCTTCAATTGAATTATTTGCTGGACGCTTCCTATCTTCTGTAATCGCTTGAATAGAGGCTATCCAATCCATATTTAACCCTTGTGTGTTAAACGTCCCACTTGCGGGACTAAATCCTTTTCCACTTTGCACTTCAGCGAGTCCGGCTGTGATACTAGCTGCTAATTGAAGAGCAGTGCTGTAGTTATTACTGGATGTATAATTGAATTCATATAGATGCTCTAGTTTTTCTTCAAGTTTTTTTCTCATCTCAACTAAAACAGCTACAATTGCGTCTACTCCAGGCATGGGTGTAAGTACCTCTATTGCTTCTATACTTGCAATTGTTTGATTGATTTCTTGGATTTGTTCTCTTATTTCTTGTTCGATAACATCTGTCGAAGCAACTTTTGCTTGAAAATCATTTGGAAACGCATCATTTTGACGAATTAATTCTTCACATAAGTATATAATTCCTTGCGCCAAAGGTCGGAATGTTTGGACAAGATATGTTTTTGCACTGCTATATGTTTGTCCTTGTAACACAGTATCCATTGCAAAAGCGTCAATCGACTGAATTGCTTGTTCCATACTTTGAATGGTAGTCGTACATACAGCATTCATACTTTGTGTTTGGGCATGTACTTCCCCTAAATACATGTTTAGACTCAAAAATCTCCCCCCTTTATTTGAACAAGTAAATCATACCAATTAAAGGATATATATGTAAATATTATACTTCAATAAACTCAATATCAAAGTAGAACTTTTCCATTTAATTACTACAGTACCGTCGAATTCGTTTATGGGTACCTGTGAAGAATATGGTATACGAAATAAATTTACAGCCTGTGAAATGATTATATAATAGAAGGAAAATAAATATTTATAACGTCATTACCCTGTTGGTGTCAACCTCATGCGCCTAATGGCAACAAAAAACATCTATTTCGTCCCATTCGGCCAAGATGCACCAGAGAAAAAACCGAACTCAATGGTAGCTCGCATGGAGCTGCTTGAAGATACAGTATTAGAAGCGCTACAAGGGAAGCAATTGCAACCGGTTGTCGTAGAAAAATTCAGATATATGAATTAAAAAACGAAAAAAAACGGACAATTTTTGATGAAACCATCATTCTTACTGTAGAATATGATAAAATTAACGTTATTAAGATTAGAAGGGGTATTGTATACTCCTTCTAATTCTAAGTTATAGAAGGATTGGTATCTAGAAAGGGGCATAGTGATGGAAAAGCAAAAAACTTTTCATGTCGCTGTAGTTGGAGCAACCGGCGCAGTTGGTGAACAAATGTTAAATACTTTAGAGAAACGAGAATTTCCAATTGGGAAGTTAACGTTACTTTCATCTAAACGATCTGCAGGTAAGAAACTTGTATTTAAAGGCGAAGAATTTACAGTTCAAGAGGCAACTCCTGAAAGTTTTGAAGGAGTAGATATCGCACTATTTAGTGCTGGTGGATCTGTATCAAAACAATTAGCGCCAGAAGCAGCAAAGCGCGGTGCGATTGTTGTTGATAATACAAGTGCATTCCGTATGACAGAAAACGTGCCACTTGTTGTACCTGAAGTAAATGAAAACGACTTAAAAGAACATAATGGTATTATTGCAAATCCAAACTGTTCTACAATTCAAATGGTAGTAGCTCTTGAGCCAGTTCGTCAGCAATATGGTTTAAAACGAGTAATCGTTTCCACATATCAAGCTGTATCAGGTGCTGGTGCGGCAGCGATTGAAGAACTTCATGAACAATCACAAGCAATCTTAAATGGTGAAGAAGTGAAGGCGAATGTTTTACCTGTATCAGGTGATAAGAAACATTTCCAAATTGCTTTCAACGCGATTCCACAGATTGATAAATTCCAAGATAATGGATTTACGTTTGAAGAAATGAAAATGATTAATGAAACGAAAAAAATTATGCATATGCCTGAATTAGAAGTAGCGGCAACATGTGTACGTTTACCAGTTGTATCAGGTCACTCTGAGTCTGTTTACATCGAAGTAGAAAAAGAAGGTGTAACAGTAGAAGAATTCAAGAGCTTACTTGCAAATGCGGAAGGTATCGTTCTGCAAGATAATCCAGAAGAGCAGTTATATCCAATGCCAGCTACTGCAGTAGGTAAAAACGAAGTATTCGTTGGAAGAATCCGTAAAGATTTAAATAACGATAAAGGATTCCATCTTTGGGTCGTATCTGATAACTTATTAAAAGGCGCTGCATGGAATTCTGTTCAAATTGCAGAGCGCTTAGTAAAATTACAATTAGTGTAAACGGCTAAGAGAAGGTGCAAAATATGAAAATTATTGTTCAAAAATTTGGTGGCACATCCGTACGTGATGAAAATGGACGTAAGCATGCGCTTCATCATATAAAAAAATCGCTAGATGCGGGTTATAAAGTAGTTACTGTCGTATCTGCTATGGGCCGTAAAGGTGAACCATATGCAACTGATACTTTGTTAAGTCTTGTAAATCAAGAGGAATCTCGCATTTCTAATCGTGAGCAAGATTTATTATTATCATGCGGAGAATTAATCTCAGCAATCGTCTTCTCTAACATGTTAAATGAGAACGGTATAAAAGCAGCGGCATTAAATGGTGCACAAGCTGGTTTTGTAACAAATGAGGATTTTACGAATGCTAAGATTATTGAAATGAATTGCGATCGTGTACATGAAGAATTAGAAAATGTAGAGGTAATCGTAGTTACAGGATTCCAAGGACAAACGAAAAAAGGTGATACGACAACACTTGGACGCGGAGGTAGCGATACTTCAGCTTCAGCGTTAGGTGTTGCGCTTCATGCTGAATACATCGATATCTTCACAGATGTAGAAGGTGTTATGACTGCGGATCCTCGCATTGTAAAAGATGCACGTCATCTTCAAACGGTAACGTACAATGAAATTTGTAACATGGCATATCAAGGTGCAAAAGTTGTTCATCCACGTGCAGTGGAAATTGCGATGCATGCAAAAGTACCACTTCGTGTACGTTCTACGTATTCTGATAGTGAAGGTACGCTTATTTCAGCATCGGACGGTGCTACAAAAGGCCGTGATGTAGAAGAACGGCCTGTTACAGGTATCGCTCATGTGTCAAATGTGACGCAAATTAAAGTGCTTGCAAAAGAAACAGCATATGATTTGCAACAGCAGGTGTTTAAAGAAATGGCGAATGAAGGAATCAGTGTCGATTTAATTAATATTTCACCTACCGGGGTAGCTTATACGGTGAGTGATAGTGTATCAAGTCGTGCAGTTGAATTATTAAAAAACCTTGGATATGAGCCAATTGTGACAGAACATTGTGCAAAAGTATCTATTGTAGGAGCTGGAATGGCAGGATACCCAGGGGTTACTGCGAAAATCGTTACAGCTTTAGCGGAAAAAGGTATTCAAATTCTGCAATCGGCAGATAGCCATACAACAATTTGGGTTCTTGTAAAAGAAACTGATTTAGTGGAGGCTGTAAATGCATTACATAGTGCGTTTGAGCTTTCAAAAGAAAAGCAACTGGAACAATAAGGAGTGAGACCATGATAGATTTTGGGACAATTGCAACCGCGATGGTAACTCCGTTTGATAAAAACGGAAATATCGATTTTGCGAAGACAACGAAATTGGTAAATTATTTAATAGATAACGGTACAACAGCAATCGTGGTAGGAGGAACGACAGGAGAATCTCCTACATTAACTTCAGAAGAAAAAGTAGCGTTATATCGCCATGTCGTATCTGTTGTCGATAAAAGGGTGCCCGTAATCGCTGGAACAGGTAGTAATAATACGCATGCTTCTATTGACTTAACTAAAAAGGCAACAGAGGTTGGTGTTGATGCAGTAATGCTAGTAGCACCGTATTATAACAAACCGAGTCAAGAAGGAATGTATCAGCATTTTAAAGCAATTGCTGAAAGCACGCCGCTTCCGGTTATGCTATATAACGTTCCAGGACGATCTATTGTACAAATCTCCGTTGATACAGTTGTTCGTTTATCAGAAATAGAAAACATTGTTGCGATTAAAGATGCAGGCGGCGATGTGTTAACAATGACAGAAATCATTGAAAAAACAGCGGACGACTTTGCGGTATACAGCGGTGATGATGGTTTAACGTTACCAGCTATGGCAGTTGGAGCGAAAGGTATCGTTTCTGTAGCATCTCATGTTATCGGAAATGAAATGCAAGAAATGATTGCAGCATTCCAAGCAGGAGAATTTAAAAAGGCGCAAAAATTACATCAATTACTTGTAAGAGTAACGGATTCATTATTTATGGCGCCAAGCCCAACGCCAGTAAAAACAGCGTTACAAATGGTTGGATTAGATGTAGGCTCTGTACGTTTACCACTTCTTCCATTAACAGAAGAAGAAAGAGTAACGTTACAATCTGTTATGCAATCTATCCCTCGTTAATAAAAAATGACCTAGTATAGAACTAGGTCATTTTTTTATGGTATGAAAATCTTTGCCGCTCTTTTTTACCTACCATATTACTCCATGTGTTTGATCGCTTTTTCATTATGTATTGCAACATATACAAGAAAATAATTGTACCCCCTTTAAATGAATCAAAAAAACATAGTTATTATAGAATAAACATTTGTATAAAAGTAATAAACTATCGATTCTATTTTTCAGAGGAATTGCCTCAAATGTGATGTGATTCATAAAAAAGCTTTATTTTATAAGTTTTTTTGTTCGATTCTAGAAGAATAAGTCATGAAAATCCATATTATGAAATAAATTTAGTGTATTTATGGCTATTTCTTCAAAAAATTATGGAGTACAAAATCGAAGCAAATATAAAGGAAATACGTTCGATACTTTTGTTGTAATTCCGTTCTTTTACTTTCTCTTTCGCACGATTTAACTTGTGTTCTATTTCTTGTATCAGGTATAATATGGCTAAGTAGCTTAGTACGGGTATGCTTAGCAAAATTGGTAAAAATTATAATTTGATTACATTTTCATATCATATCGAATAAGATATTTGATTTATATAATGAAAGAGAGGTGAAACCTGGTTTAAAAAATAAATAAGGACATGATATCGCATAACGGTAAGGACATTCGTCTTGGACGGTGAATATATGGTGGTTGTAGAGTTTCCCCTGGTGTCTCTGCAATTTTAGTGAAATCAGTGTTTGAAAGATTTTTAAACCAGGCAACAACATGAAGAGAAAAGAGAATGAGTCTGTTAAAGTATTTGCTCTTGGTGGAGTAGGTGAAATCGGGAAAAACATGTACTGTGTTGAAATTGATTCTGAAATCTTTATTGTAGATGCAGGATTAATGTTCCCAGGAGATGAAATGTTTGGAATTGATATTGTTATTCCTGATATTACATATTTAGTGGAAAATCAAGAGCGAGTAAAAGGTTTATTTATTACTCACGGTCATGAAGATCATATTGGAGGTATTGTTTACGTACTTCGTAAATTATCTATTCCAGTGTATGCAACGAAATTAACGGTAGGACTTATACAAGAAAAACTTGGCGAAGCGGGTATGTTAGGCCGTGTAGACTTAAAAACGATCGATTCAAATTCAACAGTAGAGTTTAATACTACAACGGTGTCATTCTTTGGAACGACACATAGTATTCCAGATTCTGTTGGTGTTTGTTTCCATACATCAAAAGGTGCTATCGTATACACGGGAGACTTTAAATTCGATCAAACTCCAATTGGAAATAGTGGGGCAGACCTTGGGAAAATGGCACAAATCGGAAATGAAGGCGTACTGTGCTTATTATCTGATAGTACAAATGCTGAGCGTCCAGGCTATACAGGTTCTGAAAAAGAAGTTGGTGTAGAAATTTCTAAAGTGTTCTACGGCGCAGAAGGACGTATTATTGTTGCTTCATTTGCATCGAATGTACATCGCATTCAACAAGTATTTGATGCAGCTGCTGAAACAGGACGAAAAGTAGCGGTTGTAGGTCGTAGCATGGTGAAAGTGGTAGATATCGCAAGACGTCTTGGTTATTTAGATGTTCCAGAAGGTATGGTTATTTCACTACAAGAAGTAGACAATTTCCCAGAGAAAAAGGTAGCTATTTTAACGACAGGTAGCCAAGGTGAACCGATGGCAGCCCTTTCTAGAATGGCGAAGCAAGCTCATAAACAAATTTCAATTCGTAAAGGCGATACGGTTATTATTGCGGCTTCTCCAATTCCGGGTAATGAAATATCTGTATCGAAAATTATTGACTTGTTATTTAGAGCTGGAGCTGATGTTATTTATTACGGTGAAAGAAAAGTTCACGTTTCAGGTCACGGTAGCCAAGAAGAATTAAAATTAATGTTAAATTTAATGAAACCTAAGTATTTTGTACCCGTACATGGTGAGTTCCGTATGCAAAAAGCACATGCATATTTAGCTGAAGATGTAGGTATTGCAAGAGAGAATATCTTTATCGTAGAAAAAGGCGATGTAATTGCTTTTGGTGAAGATGAAGCAAACTTAGTTGGCAAAGTACAAGCTGGTAATGTGTTAATTGATGGATTAGGTGTAGGTGACGTTGGTAATATCGTTCTTCGAGATAGAAAAATGTTATCTCAAGATGGAATATTAGTAGTTGTTGTAACACTTGGTAAAGATGAAAAGAAAATTATCTCTGGTCCAGAAATCATTTCACGTGGTTTTGTGTATGTTCGTGAATCAGAAGCGTTAATTGACCGCTCTACAGAGATTGTACGTATGATTGTTGAGCAATCGATTAAAGAGTATTCAATTGAATGGTCTATGTTAAAACAAAATATTCGTGAATTATTAGGGCAGTTCTTGTACGAAGAGACAAAGAGAAAACCTATGATTTTACCGATTATTATGGAAGTATAAAAAAGATCACCTTTACGGGTGATCTTTTTTTCTTTTTAAACTCTATCGAATGAAATTTATAACTTAAGAAATAATAGTTATATACGAGTGAAAGGGGATGCGATATGACAGAACGTGATCGTTATACAAATGAAGGGAAAGAGGCTGAGCCGAAAGAAACTGGGAAAGAAGCCTCGATAGTGGAAAAAATTCAACAGCTAGGGCAAACGAATGTACCACAAATGAATGAATCGAGTATTCATTGTTTAACAATCATTGGACAGGTGGAAGGGCATGTTCAGTTGCCGCCGCAAAATAAAACAACAAAATATGAGCATATTATTCCGCAAATTGTTGCGATAGAACAAAATCCGAAAATTGAAGGTTTGCTTTTAATATTAAACACGGTCGGAGGTGACGTTGAAGCAGGGTTAGCAATTTCTGAGATGGTAGCTTCGCTTTCAAAGCCAACGGTATCACTTGTTCTGGGCGGAGGGCATTCTATCGGTGTACCAATCGCCGTCTCTACGGATTATTCATTTATTGCGGAAACTGCGACGATGACAATTCATCCCATTCGTCTAACAGGTCTTGTTATAGGTGTGCCGCAAACATTTGAGTATTTAGATAAAATGCAAGAAAGAGTCATTCGATTTGTGACGAAGCATTCGAAAGTAACCGAAGATCGTTTTAAAGAACTTATGTTTGCGAAAGGGAATTTGACGCGAGATATTGGGACGAATGTAATTGGTGGCGATGCAGTGAAATATGGTCTTATAGATGATGTCGGTGGAATTGGGAATGCGATTCGAAAACTGAATGAATTAATAGATGCTCGCATGGATGATAGTGCAGAAGGGACAATGTTACAATGATTTTATACACAATTATGCCAGAGCAACTTGTATATCCAGCTGATTATTCGCAATGTGAAAGCCAAAAAGTTGTAAATATAAACGGTGTTGAATTAATGGTTTCTGAAGAAGAACATGGGTGTTACTCTATTGTACGTGTGTTAAGTACAGATCCGCTACACTACTTAGAGTTTGAGCCCGGCCAGAAAATAACCTTTTAGCAAAAAGCAGGATTTTGTTTAGAAGCTATGGTATAATATAAAAAACAAGACGGTTGAGCAGCCATGAGAGGGCTGCTTTCTTCTGTTTATTTAACAATTTACAAGAAGTGTAAAAATAGAAGATATAAGACCTGAAAAAATAGAGAAAACAGACATATAAGTAGTGCTTTTTTAAGGAAGCCCTACTTACATGTAGAACACGAGGTGAAGAAATGGCAAAACAAAAGCAAAGAGGGACGAAGGCAAAAGCAAGACGCACGATAAAGCCAACTTTGTATTATGAAATCGTAGGTTTAACTCTTTTTGCACTTTCAATCATTACGATTTTACAGCTAGGTGTTGTAGGGAAATCGTTTGTGTTATTTTTTCGCTTCTTCTTTGGTGAGTGGTACATAATTGGTGTGTTAGGTGTAATAGCTTTATCGGTTTCGTTTGTTATCAAACGTGGATGGCCGAACCTTTTAAATAAACGGTTAATTGGTTTTTATTTAATAGTATTGGCGATATTAATGTTTAGTCATATTACATTATTTAACCTTCTTACGAAAGATGGAGCAGTGCAAAATACTTCTGTTATTGTGAGTACGAAAGATAACTTCTTTCTTGAAATGAAAAAGGGGCCGGATAGCGTTCATTTAGGCGGTGGTATGTTTGGGGCGCTTATGTTCGCGACGTGTTACTTTTTATTTGACGAAGTAGGAGCTTATATCATTGGTATTATTTTAGTGATTCTCGGCATACTGTGTATAACAAATAAGCATATTGGAGAAGTACTTGCCCCTGTAGGAAGAATCCTTAGAAGTCAATTTGAAGTAATGCAAGGGGATTATAAAGATTGGAGATCCAAAAGGACGGCTGAACAAACAGAAAAGAAAAAAACAACGAGAAGCACAAGGAGCAAACGTGCTGCAGAACAAGAAGAGATTATTGAGCCGATGGAAGAAATCTCAATTGATCCTCCAATTATTTCGAATTTCACTGAGAATTATCCTGTAAATGAAGAAGAGAATAAACGAATTAGCGAAGAACAGGAAGCAGAGTTAATAACTTCACCGTCTATTGAAGAGGCTCCGCCTGTTGAAGAATCTAAGAAAAAGCGTGGAGAAAAGATTGTAGAATCTTTAGAGGCGGAAACAAGTGCCCCGCCAATGCAATTTTCAAATGTAGAAAATAAAGATTACAAGCTTCCTGCACTTGATATATTGAAATTTCCTAAGAATAAGCAAGTTACAAATGAAAATGCAGAAATTTATGAGAATGCTCGTAAATTAGAACGTACATTCCAAAGTTTTGGAGTGAAAGCGAAAGTAACAAAAGTACATAGAGGTCCTGCAGTTACAAAATATGAAGTGTATCCTGATATGGGAGTAAAGGTAAGCAAAATCGTTAGTTTAAGTGATGATTTAGCACTTGCTTTAGCTGCGAAAGACATTCGTATTGAAGCACCTATTCCCGGGAAATCAGCTGTAGGGATTGAAGTTCCGAACTCAGAAGTATCTATGGTAACGCTAAGAGAAGTTCTTGATTCTAAGGCTAATAATCATCCGGAAGAGAAGTTGTTAATTGGTCTTGGACGAGATATTACAGGTGAAGCTGTATTAGCCCGTTTAAATAAAATGCCCCATTTACTAGTAGCTGGTGCGACAGGTAGCGGGAAAAGTGTGTGTATTAATGGTATTATTGTTAGTATTTTAATGCGTGCAAAACCACATGAAGTAAAATTAATGATGATTGATCCGAAAATGGTAGAGTTAAATGTATATAACGGCGTTCCGCATTTATTAACACCGGTTGTAACTGATCCGAAAAAAGCATCACAAGCTTTGAAAAAAGTCGTGAGTGAAATGGAACGACGTTATGAATTATTTGCTCATAGTGGCACGCGTAACATTGAAGGATATAATGATCATATTAAAGAACATAATAGTCAATCAGAAGCGAAACAACCGGAATTACCTTATATTGTAGTAATAGTGGACGAGTTAGCCGATTTAATGATGGTTGCTTCATCAGATGTAGAGGATGCGATTATGCGTTTAGCACAAATGGCTCGTGCGGCTGGTATTCATTTAATTATTGCGACGCAGCGTCCATCGGTTGATGTTATTACGGGAGTTATTAAAGCGAATATTCCATCACGTATTGCATTCGCGGTATCTTCTCAAACGGACTCTCGTACAATTCTTGACGGTGGTGGTGCAGAGAAACTGCTAGGTCGTGGAGATATGCTGTTTATACCAATTGGTGCATCGAAGCCTGTACGTGTACAAGGTGCATTTTTATCCGATGATGAAGTTGAGAGAGTTGTAGAGTATGTTATTGGTCAGCAAAAAGCGCAATATCAAGAAGATATGATTCCACAAGATGTTCCTGATACGAAGCAGGAAGTAGAAGATGAATTATATGATGAAGCAGTTCAGCTTGTAGTGGAAATGCAAACAGCATCTGTTTCTATGTTGCAACGTAGGTTTAGAGTAGGTTATACGCGAGCTGCCCGTTTAATTGATGCAATGGAAATGAATGGTGTAGTAGGTCCGTATGAAGGTAGTAAACCACGAGAAGTGCTCATTAATGATGTACAAGAAAAAAGTTCATAAAAAAAGCCTAATTGTTTTTACAATTAGGCTTTTTTATATGCTAGTTTTGTTATATACTATATTCAGTGATAAAGAAAGGGCTTACATCTAAAGCGATTCTTTAGAATACGAATACTTTGATTATGTTTTTAATGAATGTTCGATATTTAATGTAGAAAAATGTTAAATTTTGTTGACACGTATGGGAGCAAGTGGTAAGATTACTTCGAAAAGAATCACTGCCTCATATAATCTTGGAGATAAGGTCCATAAGTTTCTACCCGGCAACCATGAATTGCTGGACTATGAGGGGAAAAGTGTGTAACAAAGGATGTAAGAGATCTTTGTGCCGAACTTTTTCTCGAAATGAGGAATGTTTATGGTGCGAAGTTTTTTTTATGCAGTAAAGAGTGAAAATTTCATCTTGAAAAATTATTAATATTTATTCGACAATTAAGCTTATTTTTAGTATTTAGCAATTTTTATTATGTTGTAAGTTGAAAAAAGAGAAAAGAAGTCTTACATCAGAGGTCGAATAATTGAAATGCGGGGGAGTCTTATGTCAGTAAAATCCGATAGTCGTCACCTATATTTACGGGTGATTGATCACATCAAAGAAAAAATTAAAGATGGAGCTTACAAAGAAAGACAGAAGTTACCATCAGAGTTTGATTTAGCGAAAGAACTTGGTGTAAGTAGGGCGACTTTAAGGGAAGCGCTGCGTATTTTAGAAGAAGAAAATGTTGTCATTCGTAGACATGGTGTAGGAACATTTGTAAATGCAAAGCCGTTATTTTCTTCTGGGATTGAACAACTTTCTAGTATTACAGATATGATTTCTAGTGTGGGGAAAACACCAGGAACTATCTTTTTATCATCATCTACAACAAGTTTAACAGAAGAGGAAAAAGAGAAGTTTAATAGTGAAGACGGTTTTAATGCGGTAATGATTGAGCGTGTGCGTACAGCAGATGGGGAACCTGTTGTATATTGTATCGATAAACTTGCAAAAGAAATCTTGCCAGATTTATCAGGATACAACGAAGAATCGTTACTTACAGTGATACATAACAATACGCACAAACGTATCACATACGCAGTTGCTCACATTGAGCCAATTGGCTATCATCCGAAAATCTCACCGATTTTAGAATGTGAACCGGAAACGGCACTGCTAGTTTTAAAACAAATGCACTATGATCAAAATGATGAGCCAATCTTATATTCTATCAATTACTTTAGAGCTGATAAGTTTAGCTTCCACGTATTAAGAAGTAGGTAAGTTCCATTTTAGGGAGGTGACAGCAAGAAGTTAGGGACAGCAGCGTAAGAATAAAGATATATATATAATTTTAGGAGGGGTTTCTAGTATGAAGAAAAAAACAGGTCTTTTATTATCATTAACATTAGCAGCAAGCGCGATTTTAGGTGCATGTGGTAACTCGGATAAGGCGAGTAGCGACAAAAAAGAGTTCAAAGTTGGTATGGTTACAGATGTTGGGGGCGTTGATGATAAATCATTTAACCAATCAGCTTGGGAAGGTTTAACGAAATTTGGTAAAGACAACGATTTAAAGAAAAATGAAGGATATCGTTATCTTCAATCAAGTAAAGATGCAGACTATATTCCGAACTTAACAAAATTTGCGAAAGATCATTATAACACAACATTCGGAATTGGATTTTTAATGCAAGACTCGATTGAAAAGGTTGCAAAACAATATCCGAAAGAGCAATTTGCTATTGTAGATACTGTTGTAAAAGAGCCGAATGTAACAAGTATTACATTTAAAGACCATGAAGGTTCATTCCTAGTTGGTGCTGTAGCAGCAATGACGACAAAATCAAATAAAGTTGGATTTGTTGGTGGAGTGAAGAGCCCATTAATTACAAAGTTTGAATCAGGTTTCAAAGCTGGTGCAAAAGCAGTAAATCCAAATATCGAAATTGTAGCGCAATATGCAGATGCATTTGACAAACCAGAAAAAGGATCTGTATTAGCTTCAGCAATGTACGGTGGTGGAGTTGACGTAATTTATCATGCTTCAGGTGCAACTGGTAACGGTGTATTCACAGAAGCGAAAAACCGTAAGAAAAAAGGTGAAAACGTTTGGGTAATCGGTGTTGACCGTGACCAAAATCAAGAAGGTATGCCTGAAAACGTAACTTTAACTTCTATGGTAAAACGTGTTGATATTGCAGTAGCAAAAGTAGCACAAGAAGCGAAAGATGGTAAATTAAAAGGCGGTAAAGTAGAAGAGTTCGGATTAAAAGATGACGGTATTGGTATTGCAAAAACTACTGACAATGTGAAAAAAGTAAATCCAGAAATCTTAACAAAAGTAGAAGAGTTTGAGAAGAAAATCACTGACGGTGAAATTAAAGTACCTGCAACTGACGAAGAATATAAAACATATGAAGCTTCTCTAAAGAAATAATAATAGAGAAATAGCAAAGGTTAGTTCTTAGAACTAACCTTTGTATATATAAAAATACCTTTAATAGACTGCAATTGGGGAGTGTTCCCTGCTAGAAGGAGGAACAAAATGGAATACGTAATTGAGATGAACAATATTACAAAAGTATTCCCAGGCATTGTAGCGAATGATGATATTACGCTGCAAGTAAAACAGGGAGAGATACACGCTTTACTTGGAGAAAATGGTGCAGGGAAATCAACATTGATGAATGTACTGTTCGGTTTGTATCAACCAGAACAGGGAGAAATTAAGATTAAAGGAAAACCTGTAAAAATTACAAATCCGAATATAGCAAATGATCTTGGTATTGGGATGGTCCATCAGCATTTTATGCTTGTTCATAATTTTACAGTTACAGAGAATATTATTCTTGGAAATGAGCCGAAGAAAAAAGGAAGAATTGCTGTTGAAGAGGCTGCGAAAGAAATTAAACAATTATCTGAACAGTACGGTTTAGCAGTTGATCCAAATGCAAAGATTGAAGATATTTCGGTTGGGATGCAGCAAAGGGTTGAAATATTAAAAACGCTTTATCGTGGTGCGGAGATTTTAATATTCGATGAACCAACTGCGGTGTTAACTCCTCAAGAAATTCACGAGTTGATTCAAATTATGAAAAAGCTTGTGCAAGAAGGAAAATCTATCGTTCTTATTACACATAAATTGAAAGAAATTATGGAAGTTTGCGATCGTTGCACAATTATTCGTAAAGGTAAAGGAATTGGTACAGTTGACGTTGCGGAAATGAATGAACATAAACTTGCAGAATTAATGGTCGGACGTCAAGTGAATTTTAAAACAGAAAAAATAGAGGCTAAACCGAAAGAAGAGGTTCTATCTGTTTCGAATATTTTCGTTCATGATGCACGCCAATTACCTGCTGTAAAAGGCCTTGACTTAACTGTTCGTGCAGGAGAAATCGTTGGTATTGCAGGGATTGATGGAAATGGACAAAGTGAATTAATAGAGGCAATTACTGGTTTACGAAAAGTTGAGTCAGGTTCTATTGCAATTAAAGGAAAAGAAATAACAAATTGGCCTGTTCGAAGAATTACAGAGGAAGGAATTGGTCATATTCCAGAAGATCGTCATAAACACGGTCTTGTGCTTGATTTTTCTGTTAGAGATAATATAGTTTTACAAACGTACTATAAAAATCCATTCTCAAAGAAAGGGATTTTAAACTTTAGTCAAATCACACAAAAAGCAAAAGCGCTTATTGAACAGTTTGATGTGCGTACACCCGGTGAACACACATTAACTCGTGCACTATCTGGTGGAAACCAGCAGAAGGCAATTATCGCACGCGAAGTGGATCGTAATCCAGATTTATTAATTGCAGCACAGCCAACACGTGGTTTAGATGTAGGTGCGATTGAATTTATTCATAAAAAATTAATCGAGCAAAGAGATAAGGGAAAAGCAGTATTGCTTCTATCGCTAGAACTGGATGAAATTTTAAATGTAAGTGATCGAGTTGCTGTTATATATGAAGGGGAAATTGTAGCAATTGTTGATGCGAAAGAAACAAATGAACAACAGCTTGGTTTGTTGATGGCTGGCGGAACGGAGAAAGAGAAGGTGAATACAAATGGCTAAAAAATTTTTAACGGAGCGAACAATTAATATTTTAGTTCCTGTATTATCCGTTATTTTTGGTTTACTTGTTGGTGCCATTGTAATGTTATTTAGTGGATATGATCCAATTGTTGGGTATGCAGCGCTTTGGGAAGGAATGGTTGGAAATCCACAAGCAATTGGTGAAACATTACGTACGATGATTCCGCTTGTATTAGCAGGACTTTCTGTAGCATTTGCATTCCGTACAGGCCTTTTTAACATCGGAGTAGAAGGACAGTTATTAGTCGGGTGGCTTGCTGCTATTTGGTTTGGATATGCAGTATCATTACCGGCAATTTTACATATTCCGTTGTCAATTTTAGTAGCGGCAATAGCTGGTGGGCTATGGGGATTTATCCCGGGATATTTGAAAGGGAAATTTAAAGTAAATGAAGTAATCGTAACGATTATGATGAATTATATTGCACTTTACGTGACGTATGATTTAATTAAACGCTTTTTACATGAGGCGAATGAGAAGTCATATGATATAAAATCTAGTGCTTCTTTATCTTCTGAATGGTTATCTTCTTTAACAGATGGTTCTCGTTTGCACTGGGGGATTGTCGTAGCGATATTAGTAGCAATTATTATGTGGTTCTTATTGGACAGAACGACATTGGGATACGAATTGAAATCTGTTGGATTTAATCAACATGCTTCTCAGTATGCGGGGATGAAAGTTTCTCGAAATGTTGTACTATCTATGACGATTGCGGGTGCATTTGCAGGGATTGGTGGTGCTATGGAAGGGCTTGGTACATTCCAAAACATGACAGCGATGTCTTCGTTTACTGGTATCGGATTTGATGGGATTGCGGTAGCTCTACTTGGGGGGAATAATCCGTTTGGTATATTATTAGCGGCTTTACTGTTCGGTGGTTTGAAAAGTGCAGCCCCACAAATGAATTTTGAAGCAGATGTACCTTCTGAGTTAATTAACGTTATTATTGCATGTATTATTTTCTTTGTAGCGTGCAGTTATGTTTTACGCTGGGCACTTACACGCATGAGCAAGGAGGGGAAATAAATGAGCTTTTTAGATATTTTAGCCATTCTTGTGACGGGTACGTTATATACGGCAGCGCCACTTATTTTTACGGCGTTAGGTGGAGTGTTTAGTGAACGTTCTGGGGTTGTAAATATAGCGTTAGAAGGTTTAATGTTATTTGGTGCATTTACTGGTATCGTTACAACGTTATTAATGGGTGATACGTGGGGAGCGATGACTCCTTGGATAGCTCTATTATTTGCAGCAATTGGTAGTGGGTTATTTGCACTTCTTCATGCGGTAGCATCCATTACATTCCGTGCGGATCAAGTAGTGAGCGGGGTAGCGATTAATTTCTTAGCTCTTGGTTTAACGGTATTTGCCATTAAGAAAATCTTTGGCAAAGGACAAACTGATTTCATTCAATATCGTATTGAAAAAATCGATGTTCCGGGTCTTTCGGATATTCCGGTAATCGGAAAAATCTTTTTCTCAAATGTACCGTTAACATCGTATATTGCTATTATTTTAGCGTTTGTCGTTTGGTATGTCATTTATAAAACGCCGTTCGGTCTTCGTCTTCGTGCGGTTGGTGAACATCCAATGGCAGCAGATACGATGGGTATTAATGTATATAAAATGCGTTATATTGCAGTTGCTATATCTGGAATGTTTGCAGGGGTTGGTGGAGCGGTCTTCGCTATGTCGATTTCTGGTAACTTCTCAGGTGCTACAATTACTGGACAAGGTTTCTTAGCGCTAGCAGCTATGATTTTCGGTAAATGGAATCCACTCGGTGCTCTTGGAGCGGCTCTGTTCTTCGGATTTGCTCAATCACTTGGAATAACAGGTGGTACGATTCCGGTACTAAAGGAAATTCCAAGTGTATTCTTAACGATATTACCGTATGTATTCACAATATTAGCACTTGTTGGTTTTGTAGGTCGTTCTGAAGCTCCGAAAGCGTTAGGAACGCCGTATGAAAAAGGAAAACGATAAGTATAAAAAAGCTCGCACATTAGTGCGGGCTTTTTTACATAGACTATATGTAATACGGAATTTTACGATGTTCCTTACATATGACAGTTTTTAGAAAGAGCCTCATGTAAGTATAGTGAGGAAGAAAAGTTGATTTTTTATTTCTAAAAACTGTATATTGAAGAGGAATATTCCTATATACGTAAAGGAGGGCTATAAATGAAACTAATGGAACAACAGTTACATGAGTTAGGTGGTTTGCGAGTACATATTATCCCGACTGATAAATATAAAACAAATACTTTTGTATTTCGTTTTAAAGCACCTTTAAATGAAGAGACGGTGACAGAGCGTGCCCTATTGCCATACGTATTGCAAAGTGCGACAGAAAAGCTTCCTTCTGTAATTCGTCTTCGTCAATATTTAGAAGAATTATACGGATCTTCTTTGGCAGTAGATGTAAGTAAAAAAGGAGAAGACCATATTATCTCTATTTATGTAGACATTGCAAATGAAGTATATTTACATGATGCACCACCGCTATTTGAAAAAGCACTTTCTATGTTATCGGATATCGTTTTACATCCAGCAACAGAGGGGGATGGTTTTTTACCTTCTATTGTAGAAAGTGAAAAGAGAGCGCTCTTGCAACGAATTGAAGCTACGTATGATGATAAAATGCGCTATGCAAACGAGCGTTTAATTGAAGAAATGTGCAAAGTAGAACCGTATCGATTAAGTGCAAATGGAAAAAAAGAGAGTGTTGCATCTATTACAAATGAAAGTTTATATCAATATTATCAAAAAGTGTTAGCGGAAGATGAAATGGATCTATATATTATTGGTGATATTTCAGAAAACGCAGTGGATCTTGTAAGTAAGTATTTTTCTATTTCAGCACGTCCTGTGAGAGAGAGAAATGTACTTCTTCATAAGAGAAATAATGAAGAAAAAGAAGTTGTTGAAAAACAAGAATTAAAACAAAGTAAATTACACATTGGTTATCGTACGTTTATTACGTATAAAGACGAAGATTATTTTGCACTACAATTGTTCAATGGATTGTTTGGAGGATTTTCTCATTCGAAGTTATTCGTTAACGTTCGTGAAAAAAATAGTTTAGCGTACTATGCGGCATCCCGCTTTGAAAGTCATAAAGGCTTATTGTTTGTCATGTCAGGGATCGAAGCGAAAAATTATGAAAAAGCTGTTGAGATTATTAAAGAACAAATGTTGGCGATGCAAAATGGTGATTTTTCTGAAGAAGAGATGCATCAAACGAAAAGTGTCATTCAAAATCAAATATTAGAAGCGATTGATACACCGCGCGGATTTGTGGAAATGCTGTATCATGGTATTATTTCAGACCGTACGCGTCCGGTTGAAGAATGGCTTTCAGGTATTGAAAGTGTGACGAAAGAAGAGATTGTGAAAGTTGCTAAAAATATTGAACTAGATACAATTTACTTTTTACATGGAACGGAGGGAGAATAAATGGAGAAAATTGTTTATGAGCAATTAAAAGAGACACTCTATTATGAAAAACTTCCTAATGGATTAGATGTATATATTTTACCGAAGCAAGGATTTAATAAAACATTTGCAACGTTTACGACAAAATATGGTTCTATGGATAATACATTCGTACCACTAGGTAAAGAAGAAATGATTCGTGTGCCTGATGGAATTGCTCATTTTCTTGAGCATAAATTATTTGAAAAAGAAGATCACGATGCTTTCCAATTGTTTAGTAAACAAGGGGCATCAGCAAATGCTTTCACATCTTTCACAAGAACAGCTTACCTGTTTTCATGTACATCAAATGTAGAACAAAATTTAAATACATTGTTAAACTTCGTACAAGAGCCTTACTTCTCTGAAAAAACAGTTGAAAAAGAGAAGGGAATTATTGGGCAAGAAATTCAAATGTATCAAGATAATCCAGATTGGCGCTTATACTTTGGATTAATTGATAGCTTGTTTGTAAAGCACCCAATTAAAATTGATATTGCAGGGACAATCGAGTCTATTAGTAAAATTACGAAAGACTTATTATATGAATGCTATGAAACATTTTATCATCCGAGCAATATGTTATTGTTCGTTGTGGGGGCAATTGATCCAGAGAAAACAATGGATTTAGTACGTGAAAATCAAGCGAAAAAAGATTATAAAAACCAGCCAGAAATTGTACGTTCATTTGAGGAAGAACCAGATGAGGTAAATGAAAAGAAGAAAATTATTTCCATGCCTGTACAAACACCGAAATGTTTAGTTGGTATTAAAGCGACAAATTTAAAAGAAAAAGGGAAAGCCCTTTTAAAACAAGAAATTGCGCTTACGTTACTTTTAGATTATTTATTTGGGAAAAGCTCCGTTCATTACGAATCTTTATATAATGAAGGTCTTATTGATGATTCGTTCTCGTATGATTATACG
This sequence comes from Bacillus cereus group sp. N14, assembly GCF_016483555.1. Lineage (NCBI taxonomy): Bacteria > Bacillati > Bacillota > Bacilli > Caryophanales > Bacillaceae > Bacillus > Bacillus cereus group sp. N14. Next base: position 91,167 of record NZ_JAEHBQ010000001.1, on the reverse strand, counting down.
GAAGAAAATAACTTCGGTTTTGCAATGGTTGGCGGCGATACGAAGCAACCTGATGAGCTGGAAGAGCGTTTGAAAAGCATTTTACTAAATACAAATTATGATCAATTAGATGAGGTGGCATTAGAACGAGTAAAGAAAAAGAAAATAGGTGGCTTTTTACGCTCGTTGAATTCGCCGGAATATATTGCAAATCAATTTACACGATATGCGTTTAATGAATCTAGTCTGTTTGAGGCATTGACTGTATTAGAAAGTTTAACTGTTCAAGATTTACAAGAAGTAGCCAAATTATTATTATCAGAAGAGAAAATGAGTGTTTGTCAAGTTTTACCGAAAAAATAAAAGGTTTCATAATAATACCCTCATCTTATCATTGATAAATTGTAAGATGAGGGTATTATTTATAGGAGAAAGATTTTGTTGAGATAAGAGAGGAATTGTATGAAAAAGTATGCATTAGTAACTGGAGGAAGCGGAGGGATAGGCTCTGCTATTTCAAAACAATTAATTCAAGATGGATATACAGTATATGTTCATTATAATAACAGTGCAGAGAAAGTGAACGAGTTGCAGAAAGAATGGGGTGAAGTGATTCCTGTTCAAGCGAATTTAGCTTCTACTGATGGGGCAGAGCAGTTGTGGGAACAAATTGAACATCCTCTTGATGTTATCGTATATGCAGCTGGGAAGAGTATCTTTGGACTCGTAACAGATGTAACGAACGATGAATTGAATTATATGGTAGAACTTCAAGTGAAGAGTATCTATAAATTATTATCAAGGGCGCTGCCATCTATGATTCAGCGGAGAAGTGGTAATATTGTACTTGTTTCTTCTATATGGGGCCAAATCGGCGCATCATGTGAAGTGCTTTACTCGATGGTAAAAGGTGCACAAAATTCATATGTGAAAGCTTTAGCGAAAGAAGTTTCATTAAGTGGATTAAGGGTTAACGCGGTGGCGCCAGGTGCAATTGAAACGGAAATGTTACAAGTATTTTCAGAAGAGGATAAGAATGAAATTGCTGAAGAGATCCCGTTAGGTAGGTTGGGACTACCAGAAGAGGTAGCGAAAACAGTGTCATTCCTCGTATCACCAGGAGCATCTTACATAACTGGACAAATTATCGGAGTAAATGGTGGTTGGCATTGCTAAAAATTTCTTACATAAAAAATGAAAAACTGTACAAATTAAGCATGATTCTATTACTAAGTAGTGAGGTGCTTACACATGTCAGTTTTAGATAATTTTGATCAATGGAAGAGCTTTTTAGGAGAACGTTTAGAACAGGCATCAGGAAAAGGTCTTGATGGTGGTGCTGTATCAGATATGGCATTTCGTGTTGGAGATTATTTAGCAAATGAAGTAGAAGCGCGCAACGATCAAGAGAAATTATTGTCTGAGCTTTGGAAAGTTGCTGATGAACAAGAGCAACATACAATCGCAAACTTAATGGTGAAGTTTGTACAGCATAAGTAAAAAATAGAGAGGAGAATCTCCTCTCTATTTTTTTTGTATAATAATTGAACGGGATAGATTATACATTTAGCTTCCCTATTAAGGTGAAATCATATAATATAGTACGTAGGTGTAAAGTAAGCAAGGGGAGTGATCTTGGATGATTGAATGGTATTTTGAATATGAAATACATAAAAACCGACCTGGCTTGCTTGGTGACGTTTCTTCGTTAATCGGTATGCTCGGCATTAATATTGTCACAATTAATGGTGTAGATAATGCACGACGTGGATTACTCCTTATGTGTGATAATCAAGAGCAAATCTCTAGACTTGAATCAATTTTAAATACGATGGATAACATAACGGTAACGAAATATCGTCCGCCAAAGCTAAGAGATAAGCTAGCGGTTAGACATGGTAGGTACATACAACGAGATGCAGATGATAAGAAGACATTTCGATTTGTACGTGATGAATTAGGGTTACTTGTAGACTTTATGGCTGAAATAATGAAAAAAGAAGGTCATAAACTAATCGGGATACGAGGAATGCCTCGTGTCGGAAAAACAGAATCCATTGTTGCCGCAAGTGTTTGTGCAAATAAAAGATGGTTATTTGTATCATCTACTCTTATTAAGCAAACTGTTCGTAGTCAATTGATTGAAGATGAGTATAGCGACGACAATATTTTTATCTTAGATGGGATCGTGTCAACAAAGCGTGCTAACGAAAGGCATTGGCAGCTTGTTCGTGAAATTATGAGATTACCTGCAACGAAAGTTGTGGAACATCCTGACGTATTTGTGAGTCAGTCAGAATACACATTGGATGATTTTGATTATATTATCGAGTTGCGTAACGATTATGATGAAGAAATTCAATATAATTTAGTAGATGAAATTGAGCAAGGTACGCAAAATAATTTCTCTATGTTTGACTTTTAAAGAAATATTGAGGTGTTAGTAGTGACAGAATTAGGACAAAAGCTGAAAGAAGCAAGAGGAACGAAGGGCTTGTCTATGGATCAGCTGCATGAGATTACAAAAATTCAAAAACGCCATTTAGTAGCGATTGAGGAAGGCAATTATGATGTATTGCCAGGAGCTTTTTATGCGCGTGCATTCATTAAACAATACGCAGATGCGGTTGGGTTAAATGGAGAGGAACTGCTTGTAGAATATCAGAGTACGATACCACAATCTGAAAAACGCGACGTTCCACAAGTATCAACAGGACAGAAAACACAAGAAACAATGCAAAAATCTTCATCATGGCCAATTGCAGATCATATGCCGAAAGTTTTAGTTGCGCTATTAGTAATTGCATTTGGAGTGGTAATTTGGTTTGTTTTCCAAGCGTTAACTGGAAAAGGTGATGAGAAAGTTCCGAATGCTCAAAGTGAGAAAATTGAAGTTAAAAAAGCAGAAAACTCTCCGTTAGATACGAAGAAAGATGAAGTGAAAGCGGAAGAGCCGAAAAAAGAGGAACCAAAGAAAGAAGAGCCAAAGAAAGAGGAACAACCAGCACAACCAACGGGACAAGAAGAAGTAAAAGTAGTTGGTACAACTGGTAAAGTATCTACTTTGGAAATTCATAACAATAAAACATTAGAACTGGAAATATCGGGTAAAGGTGCGAGCTATGTAGATGTTAAAGATGATGCGGGGAATGTGATTCTAAACGCTACAGTACAAGAGGGCCAAATAGAAAAACGTGATGTATCAACATTAAAAGAAGTGCGACTTAATATTGGGAATGCAACGAATGTTGAAGTTAAACTGAATGGCCAAGTGGTCGCTTATCCATTGGATCCAGAAAAAGAACTTCACCAAAGATTGGTGATAAAAAACCAAGGGATAGGGCAACCAGCACAATAATAGTCATCGCCTCGATGACTTTTTTCAATGAACAAATGTTTTTGATATGATGGAGGAATAGCTGTGAATTTACCAAATAAAATTACAATATCTAGAATCTTCTTAATTCCAATTTTTATGGTAATTATGTTAGCGCCCTTTGAATGGGGTTCATACACAATTGGTGATGTTGATTTACCAATTCAACATTTAGTAGGGGCACTTATCTTTATTATTGCTTCGGCTACAGATTGGATTGATGGACATTACGCAAGAAAGTATAATCTTGTAACGAATTTAGGGAAGTTTCTTGACCCGTTAGCTGATAAATTACTTGTTTCAGCAGCGCTTATTACATTAGTTGAGATGCAATACGTACCTGCTTGGATCGTTATTGTAATTATCAGCCGTGAGTTTGCAGTAACTGGTTTACGCCTTGTACTTGCTGGAACAGGAGAAGTAGTGGCAGCAAATCAGTTAGGGAAAATTAAGACGTGGACACAAATTATTGCAATTGCGGCGTATTTATTACACGATGTACCTTTAAATTTAATCCATATCCCAGTTGCTGATATTTTCATATGGATTGCATTAATCTTTACTGTTATTTCAGGGTGGGATTATTTCTGGAAAAATAGAGCTGCTTTTGTAAACTCAAAATAGAAGTTTATGGGGGAATTGGGATGAATGCTGAAATTATTGCGGTTGGAACTGAATTATTACTTGGACAAATTGCAAATACAAATGCCCAGTTTTTATCTGAAAAGTTAGCTTCAATCGGAATTAATGTGTACTACCATACTGTAGTTGGAGATAATAACAAGCGATTACAGCAGGCGATTGAAGTTGCGGAAGAACGTGCTGACATACTTATTTTCACAGGTGGATTAGGCCCGACAAAAGATGATTTGACGAAAGAAACGATATCTTCTAGGTTGGGTGAAGAGCTTGTATATGATGAAAAGGCATTAGCATCGATAAGCGAGTACTTTAAGCGTACAGGTCGGGAGTTCACAGAGAATAATAAAAAGCAAGCGCTCGTTTTGAATGGAGCAACTGTATTTGCGAATGATCACGGCATGGCACCTGGTATGGGGCTAAATAAGAACAGGAAAGTTTATATTTTATTACCAGGACCACCGAAAGAGATGAAGCCGATGTATATAAGTTATGTAGAGCCTTTTTTACGTAACTTTACAACAGGAGAAAACATTTATTCTCGTGTGCTTCGCTTTTTCGGGATTGGGGAATCTCAATTAGAAGTGAAAGTTCAAGATTTAATTGATGGACAAACGAACCCGACAATCGCCCCCCTTGCGAATGATGGAGAAGTGACACTACGTTTAACTGCCAAACATCAAAATGCTGATGAAGCTGCGAAACGAATTCAGCATATGGAAGATTTGATTTTAGAAAGAGTAGGAAAATTTTTCTACGGGTATGATCAAGAGTTTCTGCATGATAAGGCGATAGAGTTATTGAAGAAAAAAGGATTAACTTTAGCGTGTGCAGAAAGTTTAACCGGTGGTCTCTTTGGCAATCAAGTAACAGAAAGTGCTGGTGTGTCTTCAGTATTTAAAGGCGGTGTCATTTGTTATCATAATGATGTGAAGCAACATGTTTTACATGTACCTGCGGAAGTGTTGTCTACTGATGGTGCAGTTAGTAAAGAATGTGCTCGTTATCTTGCTGAAAATGTTAAGGGCTTATTAAAAGCGGATATCGGAATTAGTTTCACTGGGGTAGCAGGACCGGATGCTTCAGAACATAAAGAGCCGGGAACAGTATTCGTTGGATTGGCGATTAAGGATAAACCAACTGTAGTCTTTCCTCTTATTTTAAGTGGAAGTCGTCAACAAATTAGGGAACGTTCGGTGAAATATGGATTTTATCATTTATATAAAAAGCTAGAAGAGATATAAGTTTCTTCTAGCTTTTTTTATGGTTAAACTCATTTTTATTTAATGGAAAATAAAAAAATCGAATAAATGTTCGATTTTGTTGGCAAATTGAATTGAAAATAGGTATAATAAGATTAGCAATTCAGTTAAGGAGGAATTTTGAATGAGTGATCGTCAAGCGGCGTTAGATATGGCGTTAAAACAAATAGAGAAGCAATTCGGTAAAGGTTCAATTATGAAATTAGGAGAACAAGCGGAGCGTAGAATTTCTACAATTTCAAGTGGTTCTTTAGCACTTGATGTGGCATTAGGAGTAGGCGGCTACCCACGTGGTCGTATTATCGAAATTTATGGACCAGAAAGTTCAGGTAAAACAACAGTTTCATTACACGCAATCGCGGAAGTACAGCGTCAAGGTGGACAAGCAGCGTTTATTGATGCGGAGCATGCAATGGATCCTGTATATGCACAAAAATTAGGCGTTAACATAGATGAATTACTATTATCACAACCTGATACAGGGGAGCAAGGACTAGAAATCGCAGAAGCACTTGTACGAAGTGGCGCGGTTGATATTATCGTAATTGACTCTGTAGCAGCTCTTGTACCGAAAGCTGAGATTGAAGGAGACATGGGTGACTCACACGTAGGTCTACAAGCTCGTTTAATGTCTCAAGCACTTCGTAAGCTGTCAGGTGCAATCAATAAATCAAAAACAATCGCAATCTTTATTAACCAAATTCGTGAAAAAGTTGGGGTTATGTTCGGAAATCAACCACAAGTTGCTTAATCAGAGCGTAGTACTTGAATCTTTATTTGTCTTCTTCATTTAAGTCTTTATAAGGGATTTCTTATAAGGAGAGATTAAGGTGGCAGTGACAATCGGAAATAGAACTTATCGAAACATAGAACAATGGCAAGTGGATTTTATCGCGACACATGCGGAGAGAAAATTAAAAGATATAGGTAAAGAAATTAATCTGGATGAAAGGCGAGTAGGTGAAATATTAAAGTTACTCGGAATTAAAAGAACCAGACATAGGAAGATTTATTTACCTAAAACCGCAGAAGTTGAACAGGAGTTAAAAAATCCATATTTATCACATGTTGAAATTGCCGTTAAGTATGGCGTATCCGATACATGTGTTGCTAAAAGGAGAAAAGAGCTTAATGTAAAGGTCAGAAAGAAAAATTATGATACTTTACTGGAACAACAGGTCGAACAGATATTATTAAGCTTAGATCTGGCGTTCATTAAGCAAAAAAGAATCGATAAGTGGTCCATTGATTTCTACTTAGGTAGAAAATATTGTTTAGATGTCCATGGGAAATGGGCACACTCACTCAACAAAATAAAAGAACTAGATAAAAGAAAACTTTTATTTATGGAAGAGAGCTGCTATAAATATCTTGTTATACATGAAGAAGAGTTAGTAAATAAAGAAAAAGTCGCACAAAAGATTAAGGAGTTTACCATGGGTTTCCCTTGCTAGTGATAGCATGTTAAAAAACCTTGTGAACCTTATTGCCTAAGGGTGTAACTATTTATATAGTTGCTAACGGTGAAGCCCACCATTATTTAGGGTAATACCGTGCCAAGCTTCATATTTATATGGGGAAGGTGTAGAGACTACCGAAAAGGACTTTTAGTTAACTGAGTAGGGTACGGCAGATGATAGGCTACTGCTGGAAGTGCAAGGCTCTCTGTAAAGAGATGAAGAGATAGTCCGGACTATAGAGATGGAAAATCTATAGATAGTGCCAGAAACAACTCCAGGTGGTCGTGCGTTGAAATTCTATTCAACAGTTCGTCTTGAAGTGCGTCGTGCGGAGCAATTAAAGCAAGGTAACGACATCGTTGGTAATAAAACGAAAGTAAAAGTAGTTAAAAATAAAGTAGCACCACCATTCCGTGTTGCTGAAGTTGATATTATGTACGGAGAAGGTATTTCAAGAGAAGGTGAAATCTTAGATATGGCTTCTGAACTTGATATCGTTCAAAAGAGTGGTGCTTGGTACTCTTATAATGAAGAGCGTTTAGGACAAGGTCGTGAAAATTCGAAGCAATTCTTAAAAGAGAATACGGATTTAAGAGAGGAAATTGCCTTCTTTGTTCGTGATCATCACGGAATTGGTGAAGACTCTGGTGTGGAAGACACGGAAGATTCAAATCTTCAAGATTAAAAATAAAAGACACGGTCCCGTGTCTTTTATTTTTAATTATTATGAAAGCGTTGTATATCGTTGGAAATAAAATATTTAATTTAACTAAAAGGCTATGTATAAAGAGGGATATATGCATGTTTTGTATGCATAAACTGGAATTTACTAAGGTTTTCCAGGATAATATGCTGTCTGCTTTTTAAATTCATATATGAATTAGGGCTGAAGGTAAAGAAAGTAAAAGTAGACAACGCTTGACAATGAAAATTGCGATAGATACAATGAGAATGTATATTTTTTCTTATATACGAAACACTCTTCTCAAGAAGAGAAGTAATATTCGGAGTAAGACTTAAATCTTGCCGAAATAATAATATGACATTTTAATTGTGAAATGAAGAAAGTCCCTTAAAAAAGTGGGGCGACGGTCTTTGCTGTATGTTGGTATTCAATGTACATGCCGACAGTCTTTTTTCATTCATAGCAAGGGGAGGTGAAATCATGAGTAGTACTACAGTTTGGATACTCATCTCCATTTTGCTTGCAACAGTCGGTGCAGTTGTTGGCTTTTTTGTTCGAAAGTCTATTGCTGAAGCGAAGATTAATGGTGCAGCTAATGAAGCGAAACGTATTATAGACGAAGCGAATCGTGAGGCTGAAGCACTTAAGAAAGAAGCGCTTTTAGAAGCAAAGGATGAAATTCATACACTTCGTACAGAAGCTGAATTAGAAATTCGTGACCGTAGAAGCGAATTACAAAAACAAGAAAATCGTTTAATGCAAAAAGAAGAGAACCTTGATCGTAAAGACGAAACGCTCGATAAACGCGAGCGACAGTTAGAAAAGAAAGAGGATTCTCTTGTAGCGAGACAACAACAGATTGAAGAGTTGGAAAGCAAAGTGGGAGAGTTAGTTCAAAAGCAACAAACAGAATTAGAGCGCATTTCCAATCTGACACGCGAACAAGCGAAAGCAATTATTCTTGGTAAAGTAGAAAGTGAAGTTTCTCATGAAATTGCCGTAATGGTAAAAGAAAGTGAAGTTCGTGCGAAAGAAGAAGCGGATAAGAAAGCAAAAGAAATCTTATCTCTTGCAATGCAAAGATGTGCAGCTGATCATGTTGCTGAAACAACCGTTTCGGTTGTAAATCTTCCAAATGACGAAATGAAGGGACGTATTATCGGACGTGAAGGTCGAAATATTCGTACGTTAGAAACGTTAACAGGTATTGACCTTATTATCGATGATACACCAGAAGCGGTTATCCTTTCTGGATTCGACCCAATTCGTCGTGAAACAGCTCGTATCGCTCTTGATAAACTAGTACAGGACGGACGTATTCACCCAGCGCGTATTGAAGAGATGGTCGAAAAATCAAGACGTGAAGTGGACGAGTATATTCGCGAAGTCGGAGAGCAAACAACGTTTGAAGTGGGTGTTCACGGATTACATCCAGATTTAATTAAGATTTTAGGTCGTTTAAAATACCGTACAAGTTACGGACAAAACGTCTTAAAACACTCTATGGAAGTTGCATATTTAACTGGACTTATGGCAGCGGAGCTTGGTGAGGATGAAAAACTAGCAAGACGTGCTGGTCTATTACATGATATCGGTAAAGCAATTGATCATGAAGTAGAAGGTAGCCACGTTGAAATTGGTGTCGAACTCGCAACGAAGTATAAAGAGCATCCTGTAGTTATAAACAGTATTGCATCTCACCATGGGGACACAGAACCAACTTCTATCATTGCAGTTTTAGTTGCAGCAGCAGATGCATTATCAGCTGCAAGACCTGGAGCTCGTAGTGAAACACTTGAGAACTATATTCGTCGTCTTGAAAAGTTAGAAGAGATTTCAGAGTCTTATGAAGGCGTAGAAAAATCTTTCGCAATTCAAGCAGGACGAGAAGTTCGTATTCTGGTAAAACCAGATACAATTGATGATTTAGAAGCTCATCGTTTAGCTCGTGATATTCGAAAACGTATTGAAAATGAACTGGATTACCCAGGACATATTAAAGTAACTGTTATTCGTGAAACACGTGCAGTGGAATACGCAAAATAAAGTGGTGAAACACCACTTTATTTTTTTGTGTTGGAATTGGTTAAAATAAAGGGAATTAGTATACAAGTGAAACAAACTTATAATAAATATATTGTAAGGAAATTACTTGAAGCTATAGTAATAAAAAATGTAGTACATAGGAAGGGTAAGACATATGAGAATATTATTTGTTGGGGATGTAGTAGGATCTCCTGGTAGAGATATGATTCAACAATACGTACCGGCATTAAAGAAGAAATATACACCTACAGTAACCATTATTAATGGAGAAAATGCAGCAGGTGGACGTGGGATTACGGAAAAAATATATCGAAACTTTTTAGAATGCGGGGCACAAGCGGTTACACTTGGAAACCACGCTTGGGATAACCGTGAAGTATTTGAATTTATTGATGATGCAAAATATCTTGCAAGACCAGCTAACTTCCCAGAAGGAACTCCAGGAAAAGGACTTATCTTTGTGAACTGTAATGGAACAGAAGTTGCAGTTATTAACTTACAAGGACGTACATTCCTTCCTCCGATTGATTGCCCATTCCGTAAAGTGGATGAATTAATTAACATTGCAAAAAAACGTACGAATATTATCTTTATTGATTTTCATGCGGAAACGACAAGTGAAAAACAAGCGTTAGGTTGGTATGTAGATGGTCGTGCTACAGCGGTAGTAGGTACACATACACATGTTCCTACAGCAGATAATCGTATTTTACCAAGCGGAACCGCATATATCACAGATGTTGGTATGACAGGACCTTACGATGGGATTTTAGGTATGGATCGAGAAGCGGTATTGAAGAAGTTTTTAACAAACTTACCAGTACGATTTGAAGTGACAAGTGGTAGAACACAATTAAGTGCAGTGCTAGTTGATGTGGATCCTAATACAGGAAAAGCTAAGAAAATCCAGCGTATCTTAATTAATGATGATCAGCCATTTTTTGAGTAATTCCTGGGTAAATTTTAGAAAAGTTATTATTTTTTAATTTTTTAGAAAAATTACAGAAATTTAGCAGGAATACGCGTCATTCCTCGTGAATATAAGTTAAAGTGAAATAATTGCTAATACTTTTTATAGAAACGAGGAGGAAACGCGGAATGGAAATATTAAAAGTTAAAGCAACGTCGGTCCCTAATTCTGTAGCTGGTGCACTTGCAGGTGTTATTCGCGAACGCGGAACAGCAGAAATTCAAGCTATTGGTGCAGGTGCATTGAACCAAGCGGTAAAGGCAGTAGCAATTGCAAGAGGATTTGTAGCGCCTAGTGGTTTAGACCTGATTTGTATCCCAGCGTTCACAGATATTATGATTGATGGGGAAGAGCGTACAGCAATAAAATTAATTGTAGAACCTCGTTAAGTTTAAACAACCTGTTTGCAGTATGCAAACAGGTTGTTTTTATAATGGAGGAATGGAAATGAAAATTTTTGATGCTCATTGTGATGTACTCTTTCGATTATGGAGTGCACAGGGGAAAAAGGATTTTAAAAACGATCCGCAATTACATATTACATTTGAACAGTTAAAGAAAAGAAAAGGAAGTATACAATGTTTTGCTATATATGTGCCAGAAACGGTGCTATATGAAAAACGATTTGAAGTGGCATTACAAATGGTAGATATTTTTTATAATGAAATTTTATCATTACCGGGTGTAAAGTTTATTCAGACAAAAGATGATATTAACATGTTAAAACAGGACGAGATTGGAGCGATATTAACACTAGAAGGATGCGAAGCAATTGGAAAAGATGCAATGAAATTACGGTTGTTTTATCGTCTAGGAGTACGTTCTTTTGGACTAACATGGAATTATGCCAATTTATTAGCTGATGGTGCGCTAGAGACACGTGGGGCGGGTTTAACGACCTTTGGTAAACATGTTGTACAAGAACTTAATACGTTACATGTATGGACCGATGTGTCGCATCTGAATGAAAGAAGCTTTTGGGATGTGATAGAAATTGCAAAAAATCCTATTGCCTCCCATTCAAATTGTACGAAACTTTGTCAGCACCCACGTAATTTAAACGATGAACAACTTAGAGCTCTTATAAAGCGAAATAGCATGATCGGTGTTACTTTCGTACCACAGTTTCTAATAAGTGAAAAACAAGCGAATATAGCAGATATAGTAAAACATATCGAATATATTTGTTCATTAGGTGGAGAGAACAATATAGGGTTTGGTTCGGATTTTGATGGGATATTAGAAACAGTTGTAAATGTATCAGCGTATGGAGAATATGAAAATGTAATTAATGAGCTTTGTAAACACTATGCTGCATCTACTGTAGAGCGATTTTTATATGATAATTTTGTTGAACATATAAGCTTTTAAGATTTTCGTTTTAAAAATCCAGAAAAATTAGAATTAATTCATTTGATATTATTGCTTTTTTTAAGACCTAATACTAGAATGAAAAACAAAATAGCTTTATACTAAAGATTCAGGGAAATCAGAAGAGGCATAATTTGCGTCCGTTGTAGTTTATTTGTATAAAAAATGCTAAACTATTACTGTAAAAAAATACACTACAATGAATGCAGCCAAAAGGGGTGTAGGAGATGATTAGTCAACTTTCATGGAAAGTTGGAGGCCAACAAGGTGAAGGAATTGAAAGTACAGGAGAAATCTTCTGTATTGCATTAAACCGATTAGGATATTACCTATACGGTTACCGCCACTTCTCATCACGTATTAAAGGCGGCCATACAAATAATAAAATTCGTGTAAGTACAACAGAAGTACGCGCGATCTCAGATGATTTAGATATTTTAATTGCTTTTGATCAAGAAACAATTGATTTTAACTTCCACGAACTACGTCCAGGTGGAATTGTAGTTGCGGATGCGAAATTTAATCCAACAATACCTGATAATACAGATGTAAATCTATATGTGATACCGTTTACAGATATTGCTTCAGAATTAGGTACATCATTAATGAAAAACATGGTTGCTGTTGGGGCATCAAGTGCGGTATTAGGATTAGATGAAACAGCTTATTTAAATGTTGTTGAAGAGATCTTTGGTCGTAAAGGAGAGCAAGTCGTTCAAAAGAATATGGACGCAATTAAACGTGGCTCTCAATATATGAAAGAGTTGCTAGGTGAGAAAGTTAACATGATGCAGCTTGAAAAAGCTGATGGTAAGAAACGCATGTTTATGATTGGAAACGATGCAATCGCATTTGGTGCGGTAGCTGGTGGTGCTCGCTTTATGTCTGCATATCCAATTACACCTGCATCTGAAATTATGGAATACTTAATTAAAAAATTACCAAAAGTTGGCGGAACAGTAATCCAAACTGAGGATGAAATTGCAGCTTGTACAATGGCAATCGGTGCAAACTATGCTGGTGTTCGTACATTAACTGCATCTGCTGGTCCAGGTCTATCTTTAATGATGGAAGCGATTGGTTTAGCGGGGATTACAGAAACACCATTAGTAATTGTTGATACACAACGTGGTGGTCCAAGTACAGGATTACCAACGAAACAAGAGCAGTCGGATTTAATGGCGATGATTTACGGTACGCACGGTGAGATTCCAAAAATCGTAATGGCGCCAAGTACAGTTGAAGAAGCTTTCTATGATATTGTAGAAGCATTTAACCTAGCTGAAGAATATCAAGTACCTGTTATTTTCTTAACGGATTTACAGCTTTCTCTAGGAAAACAAACTGTAGAACCGCTTACGTTAGATAAAGTGGAAATTCGTCGCGGCAAGCTTGATTTAGAAGCGGAATTACCAGAACGTGAAAATAAAGCATACTTCAAGCGTTATGAAGTAACCGAAGATGGCGTTTCACCACGTGTTTTACCTGGTATGAAAAATGGTGTTCACCATGTTACAGGTGTAGAACATGATGAAACTGGTAAACCATCTGAATCAGCAATAAACCGTAAAGATCAAATGGACAAACGTTTCCGTAAAATGGAGAACTTGAAGTTTAACACCCCTGTCTATAAAAATGTTAAGCATAAAGATGCGGACGTATTGCTTGTTGGGTTTAACTCAACTCGTGGTGCAATCGAAGAGGCAATGGAGCGCTTAGAACAAGAGGGTATGAAAGTAAACCATGCTCATGTACGTTTAGTTCACCCGTTCCCAACAGCTGAAATCGATCCACTTGTGAAAAATGCGAAGCGTGTTGTAGTGGTAGAAAACAACGCAACAGGTCAGCTTGCTAACATTATGAAAATGAATCTTGGTAACGGTGAGAAAATTTCTAGTCTTTTAAAATATGATGGGAACCCATTCTTGCCGAAAGAGATTTACAACGAATGCAAAAAAGGGGTTGTATTAAATGGCAACATTTAAGGACTTTCGTAACAGCGTAAAACCAAACTGGTGCCCAGGTTGCGGAGACTTCTCGGTGCAAGCTGCAATTCAACGTGCGGCAGCTAACGTTGGTTTAAATCCAGATGAACTTGCTGTTATCTCCGGTATCGGCTGTTCAGGTCGTATTTCAGGTTATATTAATTCATATGGTGTGCATAGTATTCATGGTCGTGCCCTTCCAATTGCACAAGGTGTGAAAATGGCAAATCGTGATTTAACAGTTATCGCATCAGGTGGTGACGGTGATGGATTTGCGATTGGTATGGGACATACAATCCATTCTATTCGTCGTAACATCGACATTACGTACATCGTAATGGATAACCAAATTTACGGATTAACAAAAGGGCAAACTTCACCGCGTAGTGAAGCTGGATTTAAAACGAAAAGCACACCACAAGGTTCAATTGAACCGTCACTAAATGTTATGGAAATGGCTTTAACAGCTGGTGCTACATTTGTGGCGCAAAGCTTTTCAAGTGATTTAAAAGAACTAACACAAATTATTGAAGCTGGTATTAACCATAAAGGATTTTCATTAATTAACGTATACAGCCCATGTGTTACTTACAATAAAGTAAATACTTACGATTGGTTTAAAGAGAATTTAACAAAACTAAGTACAGTAGAGGGATATGATCCATCTAATCGCATGATGGCTATGCAAACGTTAATGGAAAATAACGGATTAGTAACAGGTTTAATATATCAAAATACAGCGCAACCTTCGTACCAAGAACTTGTAAAAGGCTATAGTGAGAAGCCTTTAGTGCAAGCTGATTTAAATATGGATCAGAAAATGTTTGATGAACTCGTAGCTGAATTTATGTAATGTAAGAAGAGGAGGTTGCCATTTGGTAACCTTTTTTTATGAGTAAAAAATATAGGATAGTCTTATTTACTTAGAAAATTCAGAATGGTAAAATAATATATAAATCGTTGTATGAAAATGGCGAGTTCATTGCTGATGAAATGTAAGATCAGACAGAGCCTCTTTCTTGTTAAAATTGGCGCAACGCTTCATACTATGGTAATGTTTATAGGGATAAAGCAATATGCTTTTGGATAGGACAAAAAGAAGTATGAAAAGGGAATGTCTATTTGTGTGGGGAAGACTTCATTCTTATGAATGATTAGATTGATTACTCAAGTTTCAAAGGACAAGTTATCTCTCAAGCTATCTAACCATTTTTGAGGTGAGTCAAAGCGCATTAAAATGGACTATAGAGTGTGTATAGTTAAGGGTGAAAGGAGATTACCAATGAACGAGCAACAACGATTAGCAAGTCGACAAGCAAATTCCTCTACGAAAAAAGAAGAGAAAGATTATAGTAAATACTTTGAAAGTGTATACCAACCACCTTCCTTAAAAGATGCGAAAAAACGAGGGAAAGAAGAAGTTAAAATTGAACGGGATTTTGGCTTACCTGAAGAATTTCGCAATTTTGGTACAGGAAGAAAGTTCTATATTCGTACATATGGTTGTCAAATGAATGAGCATGATACGGAAGTAATGGCGGGTATTTTCACCGCACTTGGATATGAGCCAACCTTTTCAACTGAAGATGCAGATGTAGTTTTATTAAATACTTGTGCAATTCGTGAAAATGCTGAAAATAAAGTTTTCGGTGAATTAGGTCATTTAAAGTCATTAAAAAGAAGAAATCCGGACCTTTTAATTGGTGTATGTGGTTGTATGTCTCAAGAAGAATCTGTTGTAAATAAAATTATGCAAAAAAATCAGCATGTAGATATGGTGTTTGGAACGCATAATATTCATAGATTGCCGTATATTCTAAAAGATGCGATGTTCTCGAAGGAGACGGTAGTTGAAGTTTGGTCAAAAGAAGGGGATGTAATTGAAAACCTTCCGAAAGTACGCCGTGGTGATATTAAAGCTTGGGTAAATATTATGTATGGCTGTGATAAGTTCTGTACATATTGTATCGTGCCGTATACACGTGGAAAAGAGAGAAGCAGACGTCCAGAAGACATTATCCAAGAAATTCGTCATTTAGCTGCGAATGGTTATAAAGAAATTACATTACTTGGCCAGAACGTAAATGCATATGGTAAAGACTTTGAAGATTTTGAATACGGTCTTGGCGATTTAATGGACGAACTCCGTAAAGTTGATATTGCCCGTATTCGTTTTACAACGAGCCATCCACGTGATTTCGATGATCACTTAATTGAAGTGCTTGGAAAAGGTGGAAACTTAGTAGAACATATTCACTTACCAGTTCAATCTGGAAGCACAGATATGTTAAAAATTATGGCGCGCAAATATTCACGTGAGCATTATTTAGAACTTGTAAGAAAAATTAAAGAAGCAATTCCAAATGCAGTATTCACAACTGATATTATCGTTGGTTTCCCGAATGAAACAGATGAGCAATTTGAAGAAACGATGTCGTTATATCGTGAAGTAGGATTTGATACTGCCTTTACCTTTATTTATTCTCCGCGCGAAGGTACACCAGCTGCAAAAATGAAAGATAATGTACCGATGGAAGTGAAAAAAGAACGTCTTCAACGCTTAAATACACTAGTAAATACGTTGGCAATTGAAAAGAATAATCGTTACAAAGGTCAAATTGTAGAAGTGTTAGTTGATGGGGAAAGTAAAAATAATCCAGAAGTACTCGCAGGTTATACTCGTACGAATAAACTTGTAAACTTCGTCGCTTCAAAATCTTTAATTGGTCAGCTTGTGAAAGTAAAAGTAACGGAAGCAAAAACTTGGTCTCTTAACGGGGAATTAGTTGAAGAGCCGATTGAGGTGGAATAATAGATGAAAGCATATTCGAAAGATGAAATTGTTGAACAAGCGAAAGAATTAGCAAAAATGATTTCTGAAACAGAAGAAGTTGATTTCTTTAAGAAAGCAGAGGCGCAAATTCATAAAAATGAAAATGTAAAGCGCGCAATTGATGAAATTAAAGCACTGCAAAAACAAGCAGTAAACTTGCAGCATTACGGGAAATGGGAAGCTTTGAAAAAAGTAGAAGCTGACATTGATGCATTGCAAGATAAGTTGGATAGTATCCCAGTTGTGCAAGAATTTAAATCTTCACAAACATATGTAAATGACTTACTACAGCTAGTTGCAAGTACGATTTCTAACAACGTAACAGATGAAATATTAATTTCAACTAATGGCGATGTATTGAAGGGTGAAACGGGCGCAGCGGTAGAAAGTAAAAAAGGAAATTGTGGTTGTTAAAGAGATGTCGAATTGACATCTCTTTTTTTAATGGGTTAAACGTAAGTTCTTCTCGAAAAAAGAATGACACATTCCGCTATTGTCACGCATATGATTAAGTGAATAGTGATTGAGGAGGGTTACGAATGTCCGAATTTAGAGAGATTATTACAAAAGCAGTGGTTGGAAAAGGACGTAAGTATACAAAGTCAACGCATACATGTGAATCGAATAATGAGCCAACAAGTATTTTAGGGTGCTGGGTAATTAACCACTCGTACGAAGCAAGAAAGAATGGAAAGCATGTGGAAATTGAAGGTTTCTATGATGTGAACACTTGGTATTCATTTGATGGTAATACAAAGACAGAAGTTGTAACAGAACGTGTGAACTACACTGATGAAGTGAGTATTGGGTATCGTGATAAAAACTTTTCTGGTGATGATTTAGAAATTATTGCTCGTGTCATTCAGCCACCAAATTGTTTAGAAGCTCTTGTATCACCAAATGGTAATAAAATTGTTGTAACTGTAGAACGTGAATTTGTAACAGAAGTAGTTGGGGAAACGAAAATTTGTGTAAGTGTAAATCCTGAAGGTTGCGTAGAATCAGACGAGGATTTCCAAGTCGATGATGATGAGTTTGAAGAATTAGATCCGAACTTTATCGTCGATGCAGAAGAAGAGTAATAGAAAGCTAGGGAGAAGTTCTTCCTAGCTTTTTACTTTACATAAGTGATGCTTGAATGAACATGATTCCTTATGAAATGTGCTATAATGAGGAAAGACTCCTGAAATAGGAGATATGGATGTCCGTGAAGTGTGACATATATGAAAATTGATTACTATGTAAGAATTATGGAGGAAAAGTATGACTCAATATACCCCTATGATACAGCAATATTTAAAGGTTAAGGCAGACTATCAAGATGCCTTTTTATTTTTCCGATTAGGTGATTTTTATGAAATGTTCTTTGAAGATGCGGTTAAAGCAGCTCATGAACTTGAAATTACATTAACGAGCCGAGATGGTGGTAGTAGTGATCGTATACCGATGTGCGGTGTACCACATCATGCAGCTAAAAATTATATTGAACAACTTGTTGAAAAAGGATATAAAGTAGCTGTTTGTGAGCAAGTGGAAGATCCAAAAACAGCTAAAGGTGTAGTACGCCGTGAAGTAGTACAACTAATTACGCCAGGAACGATGATGGAAGGGCGTACTATTGATGAGAAAGAAAATAACTTCTTAGCAGCATTAACACATTTTGAAGATGGATCGTATGCTTTAGCTTGTAATGATTTAACGACTGGACAAAATACAGTAACGTTGTTAACAGGTTCAGTAGAAGATATTTTATTAGAAGTGTATGCAACTGGTTCAAAAGAAATTGTTGTAGATTCTACATTTTCAAAAGATGAATTAAATAAATTAACTGCAACATTAAAAATGACGATTTCGTATGAAGATGCAACAACGATTCCGGAAGGGTTAGAACATCTTGTGAAAAACGTTTCGCAAGCAAAGTTAATTAAAGCAGTTGGACGTTTATTTAACTATGTAATAAGAACGCAAAAACGTTCGTTAGACCATTTACAACCAGTGGAAATTTATTATACGAATCAATTTATGAAAATTGATGTGCATTCAAAGCGAAATTTAGAGCTGACAGAAACACTCCGAACGAAAGAAAAAACAGGATCATTATTATGGCTATTAGATAAAACGAAAACAGCTATGGGTGGTCGTATGTTAAAACAGTGGATGGAACGTCCGCTGATCCAAAAAGAAAAAGTAGAAGAGCGTTTAGAAATGGTTGAAACATTTGTAAATGATTACTTCTTACGTGAAGATTTAAAAGAAAAATTAAAAGAAGTATATGATTTAGAACGTTTAGCAGGGAAAGTTGCATTTGGTAATGTGAATGCACGGGACTTATTACAGTTAAGACGATCTTTACTTCAAGTACCGGCTATTTTAGAAGCGATTAGTCTGTTAGATAATGCTTATGCAGCAAGGTTAATTCAAGGTGCGGATCCATGTGAGAGCTTAACTGAATTACTAGGAAGAAGTATTCAAGAAAACCCACCGCTTTCTATTAAAGATGGAGATATTATTAAAGACGGTTATAATGACAAGCTTGATCAATATCGTTACGTTAGTAAAAACGGGAAAACGTGGATCGCTGAGCTTGAAAAACGAGAGCGTGATATTACAGGAGTTAAATCGTTAAAAATCGGGTACAACCGTATTTTCGGCTACTACATTGAAGTGACGAAGGCGAATCTTGCAGCACTTCCAGAAGGCCGCTATGAGCGTAAACAAACGCTTGCTAATGCGGAACGTTTCATTACAGATGAATTGAAAGAAAAAGAAACATTAATCTTAGAAGCAGAAGAAAAAATTGTACAATTAGAATACGATTTATTTACAGCGCTTCGTGAAGAAGTAAAAGTATTTATTCCGAAATTACAACATTTAGCGAAAGTAATTAGTGAATTAGACGTACTGCAAAGTTTCGCGACAGTTAGTGAAGAAGAACAGTTTGTAAAACCTGTTTTAACAACTAAGCGCGAAATCTTTATTAAAGATGGTCGTCATCCTGTCGTTGAAAAAGTATTGAACGGGAAATTGTATGTACCGAATGATTGTATTATGCCGGAGAAGATGGATGTCTTTTTAATTACAGGACCGAACATGTCTGGTAAAAGTACGTATATGAGACAATTAGCACTTGTAACTGTTATGTCACAGATTGGTTGTTTCGTACCAGCAACAGAAGCGGTATTACCTGTATTCGATCAAATCTTTACGAGAATTGGTGCAGCGGATGATTTAATTTCGGGTCAAAGTACATTTATGGTCGAAATGTTAGAAGCGAAAAATGCAATTGCAAATGCATCAGAAAGAAGTTTAATTTTATTCGATGAAATTGGACGCGGTACATCTACGTATGATGGTATGGCACTTGCACAAGCAATCATTGAACATATTCATGACCAAATTGGTGCGAAAACGTTATTCTCTACGCATTATCATGAATTGACGGTGCTAGAAGAAAGTTTAGGACAATTGAAGAATGTACACGTTTCAGCTATTGAAGAGAACGGAAAAGTAGTATTCCTTCATAAAATTCAAGATGGAGCAGCTGATAAAAGTTACGGAATTCACGTTGCGCAACTTGCGGAGCTTCCAGATAGCTTAATCGCTCGTGCGAAAGAAGTGTTAGCGCAACTAGAAGGACAAGAAGAAATTATTATTCCAAAGCGTACAGAAGTGAAAGTACAAGAAGTGGCTCCAGAAGCAGCTGTTGTAAAAGAAGAACCAGCAGAAATACAAGAGATGAAAGTAGAGACTGAGGAAGAATCGCAATTATCATTCTTTGGTGGAGAACAATCTTCGAAAAAACAAGACAAGTCAGTTCTAGATGCAAAAGAAACGGCAGTACTTGCGCAAATTAAAAAAATTGATTTACTTGATATGACACCTTTAGAGGCGATGAACGAACTGTATCGCTTGCAGAAAAAGTTAAAGAAAGGATGAGTAAGTAGATGGGGAAAATTCGCAAACTCGATGATCAACTCTCTAACTTAATTGCGGCAGGGGAAGTAGTAGAGCGCCCTGCCTCAGTCGTAAAAGAACTTGTGGAAAATTCTATCGATGCGAATAGTACATCTATTGAAATCCACTTAGAAGAAGCTGGTTTATCAAAAATTCGCATCATTGATAATGGGGATGGCATTGCAGAAGAAGATTGTATCGTCGCTTTTGAACGACATGCGACGAGCAAAATTAAAGATGAAAACGATCTGTTTCGTATTAGAACACTCGGTTTCCGCGGTGAGGCATTGCCGAGTATTGCCTCAGTTAGTGAATTAGAATTAATCACTAGCACAGGTGATGCGCCTGGTACACACCTTATGATTAAAGGTGGAGACATTATAAAGCAGGAGAAAACAGCGAGCCGAAAAGGAACAGATATTACAGTACAAAACTTATTTTTTAATACACCAGCGCGTCTTAAATATATGAAAACCATTCATACAGAGCTTGGGAATATTACAGATATTGTGTATCGTATTGCAATGTCACATCCAGAAGTATCATTAAAGCTGTTTCATAATGAAAAGAAATTGCTTCATACATCAGGAAATGGTGATGTAAGACAAGTACTTGCATCGATTTATAGCATTCAAGTTGCGAAGAAGCTTGTTCCAATTGAAGCTGAATCTTTAGATTTTACAATTAAAGGCTATGTAACATTACCAGAAGTAACGAGAGCATCTCGAAATTATATGTCAACGATCGTAAATGGCCGTTACGTTCGAAATTTCGTATTAATGAAAGCCATTCAGCAAGGATACCATACGTTACTGCCAGTCGGACGATATCCAATCGGCTTCTTATCGATTGAAATGGATCCGATGCTTGTTGACGTTAACGTACATCCAGCGAAATTAGAAGTTCGTTTTAGTAAAGAACAAGAATTACTAAAGCTTATCGAAGAAACATTGCAATCGGCATTCAAAAAAATACAGCTCATTCCAGATGCAGGTGTAACAACGAAGAAAAAAGAAAAAGATGAAAGTGTGCAAGAACAGTTTCAGTTTGAGCATGCGAAGCCGAAAGAACCATCTATGCCGGACATCGTTTTACCGACTGGCATGGATGAAAAACGAGAAGAACCACTGGCTGTGAAACAGCCAGCACAACTGTGGCAACCACCGAAGCAAGAATGGCAGCCACCACAGTCGCTTGTAAGAGAAGAACAAAGTTGGCAGCCATCTATTAAACCGATAATGGAAGAACCAATTCGAGAAGAGAAATCGTGGAACAGTAACGATGAAGACTTTGAATTAGAGGAATTGGAAGAAGAAGTTCAGGAAATAGAAGAGATTGAAATGAACGGTAATGATTTACCACCGCTTTATCCAATTGGACAAATGCACGGAACATATATTTTCGCTCAAAATGATAAAGGCTTATATATGATTGACCAACATGCCGCGCAGGAACGTATTAATTATGAATACTTCCGTGATAAAGTAGGAAGAGTAGCGCAAGAAGTACAAGAACTACTTGTACCATACCGTATTGACCTATCTCTTACTGAATTTTTACGTGTCGAAGAGCAACTAGAAGAACTGAAAAAAGTTGGATTATTCTTGGAGCAATTCGGTCATCAATCCTTTATCGTCCGCTCGCATCCAACGTGGTTCCCAAAAGGACAAGAAACAGAAATTATCGACGAAATGATGGAACAAGTCGTTAAACTAAAAAAAGTTGACATTAAAAAACTACGTGAAGAAGCAGCCATCATGATGAGCTGTAAAGCATCCATTAAAGCAAATCAATATTTAACGAACGATCAAATATTTGCTTTACTGGAAGAACTACGTACAACAACAAACCCATACACATGCCCGCACGGAAGACCAATTCTTGTGCATCATTCTACTTATGAGTTGGAGAAGATGTTTAAGAGGGTTATGTAGGGATACTGTGATTTTGGATATGATTTAATAAAAAAGAAGCGATGAAATAAATCGCTTCTTTTTTTATTTGTATTTATTTTAAAATCTATTTTTTGTTTAATAAATTATTCATCCGTAACCAAGTATAGAAAAATCATATGAATTCATAGTTTTATGCAGGTTGCATGTAAAAACTTCTTTTTCTCTCTATGTTTTTTCTTTTCCTTATAGAATCCTTATAATTGTCGTTTACTCTAGAATTACAATATACGAGGAGGAAGTTTAGGATGAATGAGATTATGTTAGAAACAAAAAATCTTTGTAAAACATTTAGAAAGCAAAGTGTAGTACAAAATATTTCGCTTTCTGTACCGAAATATGCAATTTATGGATTGTTAGGTCCTAATGGGGCAGGGAAATCGACAACTTTAAAAATGATAACAGGTATGCTTATACCTACTTCTGGTGAGATTTATTTTGATGGTCATAAATGGACGCGGCAAGATTTACATTCTATTGGTGCTTTAATTGAGTCTCCGCCACTTTATGAAAATTTAACAGCAAGAGAAAATCTGCAGGTTCGTACGACTGTTTTAGGTTTGCCTAAATCAAGGATTGATGAAGTATTGCATGTTGTGGAGCTAGAGAATACAGATAGGAAAAAAGCGAGGGAATTTTCTATGGGGATGAAGCAAAGATTGGGAATTGCAATTGCATTGCTGAATCATCCGAAGTTTTTAATATTAGATGAACCGATGAATGGACTAGATCCTTTTGGGATTCAGGAATTAAGAAAACTAATCCTTTCCTTTCCCGCAAAAGGAATTACTGTCATTTTATCCAGTCATATTTTAAGCGAAGTAAGTCAAATTGCAGATCATGTTGGGATTATCTCAGGCGGTGTATTGGGGTATCAGGGGAAACTGAATAAGGATGATGACCTAGAAGATTTATTTGTACAAGTGGCTGGAAAGTACAGAAGGGAGGCATAAGAAATGAATCTATATATTGCATCTGAAAAAATTAAAATTAAACATACTTTTTTGAACAAACTTATATGGCTAGTTCCATTTGCTACAATACTAATTGCTTTTTTATTATCGGCGGATTATTTTCAATTATCTAGTTACAACTGGTGGTACATTACGATGCTTCCAGGAATGATTTCTTTAAGTTGTGTACTTCTTGCGGAGAAAGATAATAAAATGAATAATCGTTCTATCTTATCGTTACCAGTTTCATTAAAACGAGTATGGATTTCTAAAGTATTACTAATTTTAGGGATTTTGAGCTTTTCATGCATACTTTTTTTCTGTGGAATCCAGTTATCTAGTTTACTATTAAATAAGGAGAATTTCCGAATCATTCCTACAGTAAATGCGCTAGTAGGAAGTGTTCTTTTAATCGTTACTTTTATGTGGCAAATTCCGATATGTTTGTTTTTAGGTAATAAATTAGGTCTATTTCCGACACTTTTATTGAATATAGGGGCAAATGGACTTTTTGGGGTTGTATTAGCAACAGAAAATATTTGGATGATTAGTCCATACACATATCCAAGTAGACTTATGGTTCCTATTTTAAAAATACTACCAAATGGTTTATATGCAGAAACCGGAAGTGTAACGTTCAAACCAGAACTCCTTTCCTACGATGCAATTCTGCCAGGCGTGGCAATTTCTGTCGTGTTGTTCATTTTGTTCACTTATATGACGGCAAAATGGTTTGAAAAGCAGGAGGCAAAATAAAATGACAGTCTGGTCGAGAATATTAAGAGCCGATTTTATAAAAATGAAACATACGTTTTTTTTCTGGATACATATAGCGATGCCAATCATCGGTATTGCTCTTTTTTTAAGTTATTCTTCCATTTCAAAAGTTGATTCTATAAACAAGGTTTCAGGATATATTCAAGTATTATCGATATCTTTTCCGTTGCTAATTAGCATTGTGTGTTCTTCTGTTGTGGAACAAGAGGCTGTGGCAGCGAATTTTAAAGAACTTTTATCAACGGAATACGGAAGGCGTAAAGCATTTATTAGTAAAGTATGTTTACTTTTAATATGTGGGTTTTGTTCAACTATGTTGGCAGTCGTTGGGTTTGCGGTAGGGTGTCATTTTCTGTTAGGACAAAATGACTTTCCATTTGCTTTGTATGTTGAAATTTCCTTCATTCTTTTTGGTTGTCAAATCTTTATGTATATATGGCATCTGTTCTTAAATTTTCGTTTTAGTAAAGGTACTTCCATTGGGATTGGAATTATAGAAATCTTGCTGGCAGCTTTAATGCTTACAGGGATGGGAGATGTGATTTGGAAATACACGCCATGTGCGTGGAGTGTGAGATTATGCAATTATTTTTTGGAACACAAATTGAGTCCCGATTCTATTCATGTCTTACAAGTAGAGGCAAAAATGGGAGCGGTGATTTGCGTTTGTTTCACGATCATTGCATTTGTTATTTCCCTTATGTGGTTTTCCTTTTATGAAGGACGCAAAGAAATGTAAATGCATTTGTATTATAATGGAAACGAGGGGGAGATTCTATATGGCAAGAATATTAGCAATTGATGATGAGGACGGTATCCTTTATATTATTAAAAGTGCTTTAGAGAAAGAAGGTCATGAGGTAACGGCCGTTAGTAATCCTCTTACAATATCAAAGGATAAATTTTGTCATTATGATTTAATTCTATTAGATGTCATGATGCCAGAAATAGATGGATTTGCACTGTGTAAGGAAATACGAGATTTGGTCGATAGTCCAATTGTGTTTCTAACTGCCAAAACAATGGAGAAGGATCTGATTACAGGGCTTAGCCTTGGCGGAGATGACTATATTACAAAACCTTTTGGAATTGGAGAACTGCGTGCGAGGGTGTCTGCACATGTAAGGCGTGAGCATAGAGAAAAGCAAAATGCATTTTTTCTATCAGGTCTTACATTTCATCTATCATGTAAAGAAATATGGCATGAAGATACATCTATCGCATTTACGAAAAGTGAGTACGGAATTTGTGAATATTTAGCTTTGAATCATGGACAAGTATTTTCAAGAGAAAAGATTTACGAAAATGTTTTCGGATATGAGGGAGAAAGTGATAACCAAGTAATTGTAGAACATATTAAAAATATTCGTCAAAAATTATGTAAGCATGACATGAATCCAATAGAAACAGTATGGGGAATTGGTTATAAATGGAGAAAGTAAAAAAACAAGTCAACCTTAGCAAAATATTAATCCGGTATATCTTTGCATTTTCAATAGGGACGATTGCATTAGTTACTTTTTTTATGATTCTATTCCAAATTGGAGTTAACACAGAGATAATCCTTCCAGCAAATTATTATGAGAAACAGATTGAGTCGCAAAGAGACGCCATAGTTAAAGCTGAACAGGAAGATGATCAAATTTTAAAACAATATAAATATGCAGTGTATGATTTTTCAGGAAACGCTATTCAAGGGAGTATAAATAAAGATTATGCGGAGCAAATATGGAATAACATGCAGAATGATGAAAAAGGCGATAGTAAGTACTACTATGCAATTATAGAACGCGATAAAGATGTTTGTGTCATTCTATATACTTTACATGCAAATTTTAAAAACCCTTTTTTGCAGAAGTATTTACCGAGTCCGGAAGTTTGTGAAATTGTCCTTTTTATTCTATTATTTGTTGCTGAAGTGATATTTCTATCTCGCTATTTTGGTAAATCATTGTCAAAGGAAATGCTGATTTTGAGAAATGTAACGGATAAAATTCAAAAGGAAGATTTAGATTTTCGAGTAGAACAATCTAAAATAATAGAAGTGAATGAAGTATTAAATTCTTTAGTAAAAATGAAAGATGAATTGAATAGTTCCTTACGTACACAGTGGGATATGGAAACGAATAGAAGAGAGCAAATTGCTGCTTTGGCACATGATATTAAGACACCATTAACGATACTGAGAGGGAATGCCGAGCTACTAAATGAATCAACGCTAGATTCAAATCAGAAGAAATGTAATGAGCATATTTTGAAAAGTGTTGATGAGATGGAACTGTATATGAAAACTTTACTCGACATTACGAAATGTGAGGAAGGCACTTCACTTCAATTTAAGCAAATAGATCTACATAAATTTATTAGTAATATTATAGAAGAAAGTGCAATTTGTGTTTTGGACAAACAGTTAAATCTAATTAAAAATGTTCAGGATATACCAAATTTGATTCATGTTGACGAGACTGCTTTGAAAAGGGCTATTATGAATATAATGATGAATGCAATTGAATATTCTCCAACAAATGGTGACTTGATGTTTTCAGTGGAAATGATTAGTGAAAAACTGCAATTTATTGTAGAGGACTCGGGAAGAGGATTTACAGAAGAGGAAATAAATTCAGCTACAGAGCAGTTTTATAGAGGAGATAAAAGTAGAAACTCTAAAAATCATCATGGAATGGGTTTATACATTGCTAAAAACTTTGCAAAGCAGCACGGTGGAAACCTTTACTTAAGTAATTCGGAAAAGCTGCGCGGTGCAAAAGTTGTTTTGGAAATATCAGTGTAGTAGAGAGGGTACAGATTATAACAAGTCGCTCCTTTTTAATATAATTCATTTATAAACTAGAGATAACCTCAACCTATTTGTAATGTATATGTGCTTTACCGATTTTTGTAAGGAAAGAGGTTTTTAATTTACAGATTTATCAGAATTATGTAAAGTGTAGATAAAACCATAAAACGGGGTGTTCTTTATGTGTACTAGTTTGACATTACAGACAAAAAACGGTCAGCATCTTTTTGCAAGAACGATGGACTTCACATTAGATTTGAATCAAGAAGTAATAGTCATTCCTCGACATTACCAGTGGAATAATATAACTGGTGAAATCATTAATACGAAACATGCTACGGTCGGAATGGGAATTAATCATCAAGGAAGGATCATTATGGCGGACGGAGTAAATGAAGCAGGTATGACATGTGCAACACTCTATTTTCCAGGATTCGCTACTTATAGTCAAAGCATAGATGACAACAATACGAATTTGGCTCCATTTGATTTTGTGACTTGGAGTTTGACACAATTCAATTCTGTCAAAGAGTTAAAGAAATCTGTAGATAGCCTTACCTTTTTGGATATACAATTACCGGATTTAGGGCTTACGCCACCACTACATTGGATTTTAGCGGATAAATGGGGAGATTGCATTGTACTGGAGCCAACAAATGAAGGATTAAAAATGTATGATAACCCACTAGGAGTGATGACGAATAGTCCGGAGTTTAATTGGCATTTGCAAAATTTAAGGCAATATATAGGCCTTAAATCGCAGCCATTCGCACCAACTGAGTGGAGTAATGTACCATTAAGTGCTTTTGGTCAGGGCTCAGGTTCAATGGGACTTCCAGGGGACTTCACTCCGCCATCAAGGTTTGTGCGAGCAGCATATGGTAAACAAAACATTCAAGGTATAGATAGTGAAGAAGAGGGAGTATCGGCCCTATTTCATATCTTATCAAATTGCGAGGTTCCTAAAGGCGGAGTAATAACAGAAGAAGGTGCATTAGATAATACCATTTATACAAGCGTAATGTGTATGGAGTCCGGAACATATTATTATCATACTTACGATTGTAGACAAATTATAGCCATTCATTTATTTCATGAAAATTTAGATGCAGATGAGATTAAAGTCTATCCGTTCCAACGGAAACAAAAAATATTTTATGAAAACTAAGTTGCTTTGAAACTGCGTTTGGTAAATTTAAAAATATATATAATAGAGCAATAACGGCCTATAAAAAGTAGGGATTGGAAGGGATATAAATTCAATCCAATAACTTCTAGAAGGCCTATTAAAGTACCATTAAGTAAAATAAACATGGAAGTACTTTATTTATAAATAGTAAAGAACAAAAAGGTATGGAAAATATCCATACCTTTTTTGTTCTTCCATTATCTATGTATAAAAAAGCGCCGTATATCAGCACTTTTTAAAAAATACGTGGGTTGTATAAGAAAGATTTATATATTACTAAAAATATAACTATACAAGGTCTAACATAGATCCTTATTTGGCTAATTGTCACAAGGATCTATACGCTTATTTATTTTTATTATTATTAATTTTTTCCGTATATAACACCTGTTCTTTATAGTGTTTTTTAATTGGGAAAGTATGTGTACCAGAGCCGTTTTTGAAAGTTTTATTGATGGGGTTTTTTAGCGGGATTGTTGTAGTTTCAGTAAATTCATATGGGTAGTTTATTTTAGATTTATCTTCAAACATGAAAATGCCTCCTTTTAGGATTTCCTGAATTCTTTACTATAACATGATATGCATATAGATTTTTTTTGGACTAGTTATTTATATAGGTTAATGGAATTAAATTACGTAACTACTGAAATATTTCAAAGGAAAACAATGTGAGAAATATATGATAATGCTTCTTTTATTTATTAGGGAAGGAAATATTGCATATATATTCGTTATAAATTGTTTTTATAATATGGTTTATATAGACTTTTCCTGATAATATAATGCGGGAGATTATAGTGTTATTAGGTTATTAGAAACATTTAATGCTGTTTCACAACTGAAAGGAAAATGAAAAAAAACTGAAACTTTTCTCATAAAAATTCAATCTAACTTGAAAAATGAAAGGAAAATGAAATTTTCCAAAAGATATTCTTTGTTAAGATAAAAAGCATACATACAAAAAGTATTGACATATCTTAAAAATGTATTTTCAAGATATAGTGGGGGAAAAGATGAGAGTAGAAAAACAATTAATAAAAAAGATGTATTATGAAACATTCCTAATGGAGAATGAAACAAAACCACCTATTGATGTACTTGGAGAAGCTTATGTAAACGAAGAAAGAAATGAGATTTCTGATGGATCTTACATTCGTTTTGCACAAGGTGAATTTTATTATCGCCATCAAGATTTTGAAGCAGCTATTTTTAAATGGGAAAAAGTTAATAATGAATTAGCACCATGGGCACAAAAAAATATTGCCGATGCTTATTTCGAGCTTAATCAATTACCAGTTGCTGAAAATGTTTATACGTCCATTACTACTGATAATATAATATTGATGACGGAGATTAGATTACAATTACTTTCTCTTTACATAGAGCAAAATAATTTTGACTCTGCTTTCGCTGTTATTAAAGAAGCAGTTTCTTTAAATCCGGATTATCCAAATGTCACAAAAATTGCCCGTTCCTTTTATGAGGAGCAGCAAGATTTTGATAGTGCAGTAGAGCTTGCTGTGAATGAGTTAATTCGAACAGAATCTTATCCGTGGTTTGAAGTTTTAAAAGGGTATATTGATAAAGGATTTACTAAACATATTTCACCAGATTATTTTTATGAAGTATTAGTTACGTTAAATAATGTGGATCAAGTACAATTTACGCAAATGGTTTCATCACTTTGGAATAGTTATAAAAATGAACAAAATTACTTATTATGGCTTAACACAATAAATGAATTTTTCTTACATATTGAAATACATTCGTCCGATATATGGGACAAAATTTCTTCTCTTTACGAAGGAACGTACTTTGAATTAATTCAAGGTCAATATATGCTTAAAAAATTGCACGATATCATTCCAAGCTTGTTAACAAATTGGTTAAAGGTAGTCAATCCATCTTATGCTGTATTTCCATCAGCAGCTGTATTGGCATGGGATGAGATTTTCCCTTCCGAAATAGATTCAGCAAATATAAAACATGCTGAAAACCTGTTGTTATATTCTATTAATCATGTGAACGGCTTAGAGTATAGTTTGCATCTTTTTGAATCTATTACAGAGTGGGCACAAAAGCATAATATAGAAATGGGTCACCGATTTAGATGGTTAGTTGGCGAGCTCGCAGATTTAAGCACAAATCGCATTTTAGTAACGGGAACTTCAGGAAACGGAAAAACTACATTTATTAACTCTATAATAGGAGAAAATATATTAGAAAAATCAATTTCAAATGTAGTAGTTTTAAAAAATGATGCGCATACAGAAATTAACGCCATAACAGACTTAGCAATTACAACAACGGAAGATGTCTCGGATTACCATAATATGATGTCTCAGCACCATCAAACATATAGAGATAGAGCATGTGTTGAATTTAAATTACCATGCCGATTTTTAAGTGAAAATAAACTTACATTTGTAGTTACACCTGGATTTAATAGGAATAACGATACTAGAGATGAAGTATTCGAATATTTGAATTCTGTAGACGAATTACTATTCGTATTGAATGCGGATTCACCTTTTACTGACAAAGAACGTGATATTCTATTAAGCATTCAAGAACATACACCAAATTTACAAATTCATTTCTTATTAAATAAAATCGATAACATTTACAGTGATGCAGAAGTGAAAAGAGTATTACATGATACGCAAGCGAGAATAAACACATATTTCCCGCAGGCGAGAATTTTCCCTTACTCTTCGTTATATACAAGTAGTCAACAATTAAATGATTTAACTGAGTTTATTCATTTTAACTTTAATCATAAAAATGTCGATGCAGAACGTACGGAAAAGCTATTGTTTTTCATTCGAAAGACAATTAAATATCTATTGGATAA
Organism: Bacillus cereus group sp. N14; assembly: GCF_016483555.1. Lineage (NCBI taxonomy): Bacteria > Bacillati > Bacillota > Bacilli > Caryophanales > Bacillaceae > Bacillus > Bacillus cereus group sp. N14. Next base: position 60,085 of record NZ_JAEHBQ010000001.1, on the reverse strand, counting down.
ACGCGTTGAGAAAGAAAATAAATTAGTGGATTCTATTCATTGGAATGAAGATATGCTAGTGAAACTAAATGGTAGCATTAATAATCTTACTGCTTTTGAGAAGGAAAAAATTCATTTCATTACAAAATCATATCGTACAATGAAAACTGAAATTACGAATGATCTTACTGAAAATATTCCGAAGATATTACAGAGTTGTTCGGATTTAATTAGTGAAGAAAGTGATTTCGGGAACATTGATACGGAACTAAATAAAGCAATGAATGAAAGAGTGCATAAATATTTAGAACAAACTGTATTACCTAATCTTGCTCTTTCTATGCAAAATTGGATTGCAACTTCTAATAATGAGCTCCTTCAAAGTCAATCGTATCTAGAAGAACTTAGTGAAGGGCTTAATTCTTTATTTGGAGAAAATCGAATACAGTTAGAATGTGATTTTAAAGTGCTTGATGACTGGCGCAGAGATACTGACAGAATGACGACTAGAATACAAATGGATGAAGTAAATATTTTACGTCGCTTTACGCCAGCACAATTTTTACTGAAAAGTGCCGGTAAATTATTTGGAGTTCTTCCTAAAAACAAAGCTATGCTATATAACAAATACAAACAGTATGTAGAAAATGAAGATTATACCGAGGTAACGGCTTCTATTATGAAGAAATTTTTCTTGCAATTTGAGCTATTTGAAAACACGCAAGAGCGGGATATTAACATATTCTTTAGAAATCCATTTAACTCCTTGAAACAAGCTGTAGAAAACACTCATTTAGAAATACAAGAAAAACAAGAGATGTTACATAAGATGAAATCACAACCTGAAGTTTATCATGATTCTATCATGCTCTTTGAATTGAGATTACGTCAATGTGAAGTAATTTTAAATATAGGTGATGATCATACCTATACAGATGTAACTTTAGAAACAAGCGTAGAATAAAAGTAAAATATACGAGGTTTTTATATGACATTGCATCATATGTTATACGATAGTAAAAGGGAGCAACTTATTACAGTTGCTCCCTTTTACTATTTAGATTATTTTTCAGTCTCTTTAATTTTAGTTTGTACTTCGCCAGTTTTCATTTTATTACTTTCTGAGAAACGTAATAAATCGCCTTCGATGATTTTGTCAGACATTCGTAATTCATTTTGTGCACGATTAATGAGTGCTTGTGCTTCTTTTTTTGGTAAATCTACAATTTCACCCGTTATGCGGTCATAGAAAGTGTTGTTTGTGTATGCATACTTGTCTGTAATAAAGCTACCATCACGTAAAACAACAAAACCGGTATATTCATCTGAAAACATATCATGACCAAAACGGATATCGTTCGTAGTATCAATCCCAAGTAAGTTTAGAATAGTAGGTTTCATATCGATTTGTCCCGTAGGCTTTGAAATCGTTTGACCTTCTGTTTGTCCAGGCATATGAATATATAAAGGTGTGCGTTGTAAATTTAAAGTATCAAATTCTGTTATTTGATCTTTTTCTAAAAACTGTGCCATTGCGCGATTATGTTTTTCAGAAATGCCATAATGATCACCATACAACACAATAATAGAATCATCATACATTCCCTCGGCCTTTAAACGCTCAATAAATTTTTTAATTGATTCGTCTAAGTAACGTGCTGTTACGATATAACGATCAAATACGCCATTACCAGAGTTGTATGGTTCAATAAATTTTGTATCTTCATCATACGTAAATGGATAATGATTCGTTAAAGTAAGGAAACGAGCATAAAAGGGTTGGTCAACAGTTTTTAATATATCTACTGATTGATCAAAGTATTCGATATCTTTTAATCCCCAATTTAAATTTGTTTCGGGCGTAATTTTGTAATCAAGTTCATTATAGTAACGATCATAACCGAGAGCAGAGTACATAATGTTACGATTCCAAAATGTTGCGTTATTCGCATGGAATACAGAAGTGAAATAACCTTGCTGACGTAAAATTTCTGGAGTCGCAGTATAATCATTGTTACCGTGCGTGAAAAATACAGCTCCTCGATTTAATGGATACAACGACGTATCGATTAGAAATTCAGAATCGGACGTTTTTCCTTGCCCAGTTTGGTGGAAAAAGTTATCAAAGTAATAGCTTTCATTTATGAATTCATTCAAGAATGGTGTAACTTCTTGACCGTTAACTGATGCGCCTATTAAAAAGGTTTGCAGGGATTCAAGAGTAACGACAATTACGTTTTTTCCTTTCGCTGCACCAAACATGTTAGGGTTTGGCTCACTTTGGTTTGCCTTTACGTAGTTTTCAGTTTCTTGTAATTTACTACTATCAGCAAGTGCTTTTTGTGATCCTGCTTTTACTTGTAGTGTTAAATCATATACTTGATGAGTGTATAGTCCTAAATTTTTAACAAGCATGACTCGGTCGAATGATCTCGTTAATAGTTCAGGGCGCTCTTTTTCTGCAAGATGTAGATTCGCAAAAAATATACCAATCGTTAAAAGAAAATATACGAAGCGTGCCGGATGAGTTACACGTCCTGTTTGGAAGACGAGTGCTTTCTTCTTTAATAAAATAAAGAAGAAAATAATGTCTACGAAAGCGAGTATAATTTTATAGTTCAATATTTCTATAATACTGCCGCCTAATTGGCCAAAGTTTGATGTTTGTCCAAGTACTGGTAACGTAACGAAATCACTATAAAAATCATAGAACATTACATTCCCAACAAGTACGATTGTTAATAAGAGATTAATACATAGCGCTATATAATTTCGCTTTTCACCGGTTGCAAATAATGCTAATCCGACAAAAGCTAATGATGCAGCGAGAGGGCTAATAAACAAAATAAGCTCTTGTGTAGAAGACTCAATTTTTAAATCGAAACTGAATCTTGTAATAAGATATGTTTTTAACCATACTGCTAAAGCAATTATTAAAACAAAGCTTATATTTTGCATTTGTAAATTGATTTTATTTTTCATTTTTACACCTTCTTTATACAATTTATTTAACTTGTGTTATATATTATATTTTCATAACTATTAGAGTGTAATGAACCATTTAATGGTTTCTAAAGGTAATAATATGAAGTATTCATATACGTACAATGGGGAATTTTAAAGCACAAATCTATTTTGTGAAACAGAACAGAAAAAGTCATAGTTGTAGTAAAAAATACTTATAGACATCCTAACATATTAAACACTATGATGATGTTACAAAATATCGAACAAATGAAAGTGGAAATGAATAGAGGCTTTTAAAACTGTTGACATTCAATTTGTTAGAATTGAATGTCGATAGTTTTACCATACATAGTTATGTTACATATGTATCTCGTGAAATCCCGATTCTTGGCGGGATAATCATTAGCGTTGGAAAGACAAGGTACATAAATAAAGCGTTATGGAAGTTAAAATATTTGATTGCTATCTTAATGAAAGAAATTAAATATGAGATAAATATTTTCCAACATACAACCCACTTGCAGCAGCTTGAGATAATGAATGAGTGACGCCTGAACAATCTCCAACTAAAAATAGCCCATGCACACTTGTTTCAAAATGGTTATTGGTTTTTATCGTAGGAGCATAGAACTTTCCGTCAATTCCATATAATAAAGTATCTTTATCGATCGGTTCCTGGATAAATTGTTCTAAACGTAATAAAAATTCTTTAAGCCCTTCAATATATAATCGAGGAATTTCTGTATTCAAATCTCCATAATCTCCTTGTAGTGTAGGCTGTATACGGTTATGTTTCATGCCGTTCTCTGTTGTAGGTTGTTTATTTAGTAAGTCCTCTAAGCGCTGTATAACAATTCGATCTTGTCCTTGGTTAATGCTTTTAATAATTGAACTTGCGTATACATTTGCTTCTTTGAGAGTTGAAAAATAGCGCGGGATAAATAAAGTGAAATTTAAGTTAGGTGTGCCAGTTCCTTCCTCTCGAAAATTTTGACCGTCAGGCATAACTAAACCTTCTTCGTACTTTCTAATGATGCGTCCTTTTGGATTCATACAGTATGTAGTTGCGGTGAAGTGTTCATGCTCATAAGAAAGTTTTGTCTCAAATGTATCTTTTAATATAGAACGTAATTGGTGTTCGTTCATCTCTACTCTAATCCCTAAATCTACACGAGTTTGCTCCTGAGAAATATTGAGAGAAGTGCACATTTTTTTTAACCAATCCGCTCCAGAACGCCCAGTTGCAAATACTAGTTGCTTAGATTGAACTGTTCCTTCATTTGTCTCTATTGTAAAATGATCTTTCTGTTTCATAATGTGTTGTACATCTATATGAAATTGTATATTTATTTTCGTAAGTAAAAATTCATAGAGCTGCTGAAAAATGTCACTTGAAAGGGTAGTACCAAGATGTCTTACTTCTGTTGTTAGCATTTGTAAACCACACGTTTCAGCTCTCTTATTGAGATTTGGATTTTCTGTAGAGTATTTTGAAACAGAACTTCCTCCGAACTGACATAGAATTTCATCTACTTCAGCCATAAGTTGTATAAAGCCTTCTTTACCGACTTTTTGCTCAAGTTCTCCGCCAAATCCGTTTGTATAATTAAATTTCCCTTCAGATTTTCCTAAACCACCAAACCCAAAATATTTATCACATGTAGTACAAGTACACACTTTTCCTTCGTCTAAAGGACAATGGCGATCTTCTAGCGCTTTACCTTTATCAAGAATTAAAACCTTTTTGTTACTTTTAGCCAGTGAATAAGCCATAAAAATGCTACTTACTCCAGCACCGATAATTGTAACATCATACATTTTCTTTCACCTGCTAACGAATAGTTTGTTTTTTATTTTTCTAGTGTATAACAATTTTATGAAGTTAAGAAATAGCTTTTATTAATAAAGAGAGAGTTTTTGAACTTGATGCTTTTTTAATTTCTCCGATGGGTGAAGTAAATACAAATGTTTTTATTTGAAAGAAGAAATGGTTTTAAAGGATCACTATGTCATATGATTAATAAAATCTTAGATATAAAAAACAGACCTTTAAAGTGAAGAGGTCTGTTAATGATTTCAAATCTTATTTAGCGAAGACATGGTTACCGATTACTGCTACTGTTTGACGTGTCGTAATCCATTTGTCTGTTGATGTTTTTGGGTTATAGAAATAAAGCCAATCAGAATGTATTCCATTTGTGGAGATAGCCTCTTCTACTGCCATTTTTGCTTCTGGGCTCGCAGGATGATTAATTCTTCCATCTGTAACAGGAGTAAATGCATATCCGTGTTTAATAGGTTCATAAATAACGCCTGTTATTGTATTTGGAAAACCTTTTGCGTTTACACGATTTAGTATAACTTTTGCTACAGCCACTTTACCTTTATAGGATTCGCCACCTGCTTCAGCGGTAACTAAGCGTGCCATTAAGTCTTTTTCTTTTTCTGAAATGCTTGAGTTAATTTTCAAATGTTGTCCCGTATAAAGTTTGTTTCCGACTGTATTGTTGATTTGTTTTATAGATTGAACGGTAACATTGTAACGCTTTGCTATCGTTTCTAATGAATCTCCCTGTTGTACTTGATAAATAATTTGTCCAGAAATGTTTGCAGGTTTGACGTTTTGACGAACGGTAATTTCATTTGAGTTCGTGGACCCTGGAATATTTAACTGTTCGCCAATGAAAGTTTGATCGTTTCCTTTATTATTAGCCTGTTTAATGGATTGTATTGAAACGCCGTATTGTTTACTAATGCCCCAAAGTGTATCATTCTTTTTTACTGTGTGAATGGTAGAAGCTTCAGCTGTACTTTGATGACATACGAATGTAATTGCAGCTGCAGATAAAGGGATTATATGTTTTATTTTTAATAATTTCATTGTAAATCCTCCTAGGAAAAATAAGGTGAAACAGTTAAGTAATGTAGTTCAGAATTTATATGTATAATATTTTAATATAAGTATATTAGCACGTATAAAATAAATAATCATTATAAGTTTCTTATTTAGTTAGTTTAGAGTCCGAATATGAAATATTGCATATGAAAATACATTGAAGTTCATATTGCTGATTACTATAATCTATTTAGTAGAAGGATAACTTTATATGTTATAGAAATTAAATCATTATAGATTAATATAATGATTTAATAGTTTGTCAATTGGAGGAGTGATGTAATGAATATATTTAAAAGAATATCTGTTTCAGTTGTAATCATTTCAATATGTTTAGGAATAGGAGGTATTGTCAATATTGTAAATGCTGATTCTATAGAACAGCAGGGTAAATTAGGAATAGAGCAAGAAGCAGGTAAGCAAATCATTGTAAAATTTAGAGCAGATTTGAAATTGCCATATGAAGATGGTATTGAAAAACAGATACAAGATCAAGCAAGTGACAAAGTACTAGAAGATCTTTTGGTAGAATATCCAGATGCAACATTTACTCGTTTATTTACATCTGTAAGTCCAGAAGAAATACAAGACCTTGAAGTGAAAGCACCTAATAATGTATCTACAAGTTTATTAAACTACTATATTCTTCGAAATCAAAATAGTGGGCATGAAGAAGAACTAGTAGATAAGCTAAAGGCATCTTCTTTAATAGAAGATGTGTATATGAAGAAACAAGAAAAAATAACGCCACCAGAAGTACAACCATCAAATGTATCTCTTAATCCTAATAATAATCCTAGATTTAAAAAACAAGGATATCTTGAAGCAGCCCCATACGGTATTAATGCGTCTTTTGCCTGGGGAGTTCAAGGTGGAAATGGAAATGGTATAACTTTTGTTGATATGGAATATGGTTGGTTATTAAATCATGAGGATTTAGTACATCAAAATATTGAATTAATGTCTGGAATAAATATAGATCAACATGTCGGCCATGGGACGTCTGTACTAGGAATTGTATCCTCTGAGGACAATGAAGTTGGGAATATTGGGATTGCGCCAAAAGCGAAAGCAAAGGTGATTTCTCAAATAAGAGATAACGGACAGTATAATACAGCTGATGCAATATTAAGTGCTGTAAATCATTTAGAAGCTGGGGATGTTTTATTATTAGAGGCACAAGCTTCCTTTGATGGATATGGTGATAAATATTTACCTGTTGAAGTACAACCAGATATCTTTGATGCAATTCGTGCTGGTACAGATAAAGGTGTTGTCATTATAGAGGCTGGAGCAAATGGTTGGAATGATTTAGATCAATTTAAAGATAGAAATGGTAAACAAATTTTAAATCGCAATAGTAAAGATTTTAAAGATTCAGGTGCAATTATGGTAGGAGCGGGCTCTTCATCTTTCCCTCACGAGCGCATGTGGTTTTCGAATTATGGAAGCCGTATTGATGTGTATGGCTGGGGAGAAAACGTAGATACAACTACAGCTGAGCAAAGTCGAAGTGCTGTAAATCTTTATACATCTAGCTTTAGTGGCACATCGAGTGCTTCGCCTATTATTGCCGGAGCAGCGACTTTAGTACAAAGCATTGCTAAAGAAAATTTAGGACAACCATATAGACCAAGTGAACTAAGAGCAATATTAAGCAACCACAACACAGGAACAAAATCTAAAGATCCATATTTAGATAAAATTGGTGTTTTACCAGATTTGAAGTCTATACTAGTAAACTTAGGGTATGGACAAAGAAAACCAAACGGTGGGAATGAGTTACAAGTAACAGAAAATGAACCAAATAATGAGCCTAGACAGGCAAATAAAGTTAACATTCATACACCGGTGAAAGGAACGCTACATAATAGGGATAATGTAGATGTATTTACTTTCCAAATTGACTCACCAGAAAATATTAATATTTCTCTACTAAATGAACAAAACATTGGAATGACATGGGTACTTCATCATGAATCAGATTTAAACAACTATGTAGCATATGGTGAAAATGAAGGGAATGTAGTTAAAGGAACTTATAATGCAAAGCCAGGTAAATATTATTTATATGTTTATAAGTATGAGAATAAAGATGGTTCATATATATTGAATATAAAATAAACGAAAGGAACTTCAGATGAAGTTCCTTTAAATTTTTCTAATTCAGTATATGTGAATGATTTTTTAACTTTACTTCTATGCAATATTTCATATTGATGAAATGTTATTTATTTTTTACTCACCAGATTATATTATATTCAATAAGTTTGATATAAAAGGGAAAAAGGAGGAAGAATAATGAGCAATAAGAAGTTTATTTTGAAATTATTCATATGTAGTATGATATTTATCACATCTGTATTTGCTTTACATGATAAGCAAGTCGTTGCAGCTAGCTCTGTTATTGAACTTGAAAATTGGTCAAAATGGATGCAACCTATACCTGATAACATCCCGTTAGCACGAATTTCAATTCCAGGAACACATGATAGTGGTACGTTCAAATTACAAAATCCAATAAAGCAAGTATGGGGAATGACGCAAGAGTATGATTTTCGTTATCAAATGGATCATGGAGCTCGCATTTTTGATATAAGAGGCCGTTTAACAGATGATAATACGATAGTTCTTCATCATGGGCCATTATACCTTTATGTAACACTGCATGAATTCATAAACGAAGCGAAACAATTTTTAAAAGATAACCCAAGTGAAACAATTATTATGTCTTTAAAAAAAGAGTATGAGGATATGAAAGGGGCAGAAGGTTCCTTTAGTAATACGTTTGAAAAAAAATATTTTGTTGATCCTATCTTTTTAAAAACAGAAGGAAATATAAAACTTGGAGATGCTCGAGGGAAAATTGTACTACTAAAAAGATATAGTGGTAGTAATGAATCTGGAGGATATAATAATTTTTATTGGCCAGATAATGAGACGTTTACGACAACTGTAAATCAAAATGTAAATGTAACAGTACAAGATAAATATAAAGTGAGTTATGATGTGAAAGTAAAATCTATTAAAGATACGATCAATGAAACGATGAACAATAGTGAGGATTTAAATCATCTATATGTTAATTTTACAAGCTTGTCTTCTGGTGGTACAGCATGGAATAGCCCATATTATTATGCCTCTTATATAAATCCCGAAATTGCGGCATATATTAAACAAGAGAATCCAAAAAGAGTTGGTTGGGTGATCCAAGATTATGTTAGTGATAAGTGGTCACCGATTCTCTATCAAGAAGTTATAAGAACTAATAAGTCACTTTAAGTTTCACCATAATTTCATAGAAACAATGTAACGCTATTAAAAGTCTTGTGGAATTCCCATAAGACTTTTTAGTATTTGATATTATGAGAATCAAAGTTCTTTGAATAGGTTTATATAATAATTTAATGCAGTTATAAAATCGACATGAGAAAATTGTCGATAAATGTCGATTATTATTGTAATATAAAACATATAAGTATAATATACAGATGAGGTGGATTTATTGTCTTTTATTAAAAATAGTAAAATTGGAACGAAATTAAATGTGTTAGTCATTATATCGAGTTTGGCTTGTATCATGTTATCTTCTCTGGGGTTTTTAGGGCTTCAAAAAGGTGAAAATACATCTTCTAGTATGTATGACGAAAGGCTATTACCAATTGAATGGATAGGAACTGTAGAATCAAATTTTTACCATGTTAATATGAATTTTATGGAGATTATGATATCGAAAGATGAAAAAAGAATGAAAGAACTAATAACAGAAATGGATAAGACTAGGAAAGAAAATGATGAGTTATTAAAACAATTTGAAACTAGAATTAGTTCTCATAAAGAAAAGGGCTTGTATAATGCATTTCAAAGTCAATTCAAAGATTTAAGAATACAAATGAAGAAAGCACAGGACTTGGGACTGACTAATAATGAAGAAGCCTATAGCTATTATTTAAAAGAAATTGAGCCTAATATGGGAAAAACAATTCAGTCTATCCGTGAACTTATTTTATATAATAATACCGCGGCTGAACAACTACAAAAAGAGAATATAAATAGTGTGAAAAATACAATAATAACATTTGTAATTATTTCATTTGTTGGAATCATAATAATTATTTTTATTGGTTTTATAATAAAAAATGTTATAAAAAAACCAATTGTATTATTACAAAAAGATATGGAACGAGTATCTGCTGGAGATTTAACAATTCGAACTTCTTATAAATCCGAGAACGAATTAGGCCATATTGTACAATCCTTTAATAGTATGTTAGATAACTTGCAACAATTAGTCGGTCAGGTGAAGGTTACAGCAAAAGAAGTGATTATTTCAACTGAAAATATGTTACAAGAGACAAAAACGGCAGCAAATATATCAAACGAGGTTGTTCGAACTACTTCTGAAATAAATAAAGAAATAGAGGGACAAGTGACTAGTATTCAAGAAAGTTCAACTGCGATGGAAGAAATTGCAACTGGAGTTCAAACAGTAGCTGAATCTTCAGCGATGGTTGCTGAAGTTGCTGTTGCAACAATAGACCAAGCAAATGCTGGTAGTGAAGTTATAAAACAATCTATTCGTCAAATGAATAGTGTGAATGAAGTTGTCGAAGAAACTTCTAAGGTCATTGATAGACTTGTTACACGTACACAACAAATTGAAGAAGCGCTAGATATTATTACTAATATTGCAGAACAAACGAATTTACTGGCCTTAAATGCTGCAATTGAGGCAGCACGCGCCGGAGAAAATGGAAAAGGATTTGCAGTAGTTGCAGCTGAAGTAAGAGGTCTGGCTGAGAAATCTAAAACGTCTGTAAATGATATAAATAATTTATTACGTTTTATACATCAAGATACACAGGATACAGTTCATGTAATGAAAAAAGGTCATCAACAGGTTAGTGGTGGTAAAGAAGCAGCATATAAGGCAGAACTCGCATTTTCATCTATTATGCAAGATATTAATAGAATAACGTCCCAAATTCAAGAAGTGTCTGCTGCCACAGAAGAAATGTCTGCTGGGACAGAAGAAGTGAATGCCTCTTTATCAATAGTTTCTGAAACTGCAACACAAGTCGCACAAGAAACGAATCGAACGGTACAATCAATTCAAGCACAAGCCACATTGATTCAAGAAATAACGACGAAATCTAATGAAATGAAAAAGAAAGTCGAAAATTTAGAAATGCTAATTTCACAATTCATTATTGAAGAATAAGTTTGTTAACATTTATCATTAGTATAAACTTTAAGATAATCAATATAGTCTGCGTTGCACAATTTGAAAAAGGACCTTTATAGGTTCTTTTTTTGTAAATGGTGTGAATGCTATGTTCTATTATAGTGAAAAACAGAAACTTAATAATCATTTAAATTTGTACCTATAAATTTAATATGTAATAATGAATTTGATTTATTCTAATGAAATGGAGGTATATACTATGAAGTTTCCACATGATTTTTTATTCGGGGCTGCTTCAGCTTCTTATCAAGTAGAAGGTGCATGGAATGAGGATGGAAAAGGTGTTACGAATTGGGATGAGTTTTCAAAAATTCCTGGCAAAACATACAATGGAACAAATGGTGATGTAGCGGTTGATCATTATCATCGATATAAGGAAGATGTTCGTTTAATGGCTGAGATGGGATTGGAATCGTATCGTTTTTCGATTTCTTGGGCGAGAATATTGCCGACTGGAGATGGAGAGGTAAATGAAAAAGGCATTAAATTTTATAACAATTTAATTGATGAATGTTTAAAGTACGGGATTGTACCGTTTGTCACTTTATATCATTGGGATCTACCATTACCGTTAGAAAAGGATGGTGGGTGGACGAATAAACGAACAGCAGATGCTTTTGTAAAGTATGCCGAAATTTGCTTTAAGGCATTTGGTGATAGAGTGAAACATTGGATTACTTTTAATGAAACAGTAATGTTTTGTGGATTAGGCTATTTAAAAGGTGCACATCCACCAGGAATACAAAATGATGTTCCAAAGTATTTTCAAGCGACTCATTATGTATTTTATGCGCATGCGAAAACAGTTGCGGTGTACAAGCAGCTGAAACAATATGGGGAGATTGGGATTACACATGTTTTCTTACCTGCTTATAGTGTGGATGATGAAAAAGAAAATATACTAGCAGCAAATCATGCGAATGAATATGAAACGTATTGGTATTATGATCCAGTTTTAAAAGGTGAGTATCCACCTTATGTTGTTCAACAATTAAAGGAAAAAGGGTGGACTCCTAATTGGACGGTTGAAGAATTAGAAATCATTAAACAAAATGCCGAAAAGAATGATTTTATTGGCTTGAATTATTATCAACCAATACGAGTAGAAAGATACGATATGGATATAAAGAGCGATGAGCATTCTCGAGAAAACTCAACACTTGCTCCAGGTAATCCTTCTTTTGATGGTTTTTATCGCACAGTAAAAATGGATGATAAAACATATACAAAATGGGGATGGGAAATATCTCCCGAAGGTTTCTTAGATGGATTGCATATGTTGAAAGAGCGTTACGGTGACATAAAGATGTATGTAACGGAAAATGGACTTGGTGATGAAGATCCAATCATTGAAGGAGAAGTTGTAGATGTTCCGAGAATTAAATTTATTGAAGAGCATTTAAAAGTAATAAAGCGTGCAATTGAAGAGGGAATCAATTTAAAAGGTTATTATGCATGGTCAGTGATTGATTTATTAAGTTGGTTAAATGGGTATAAAAAGCAATATGGCTTTATTTTTGTCGATCATAATGATAACTTAAAACGTAAGAAAAAACTTTCGTTTCATTGGTATAAACATGTGATCGAAACGAGAGGAGAAGAGTTATAACAGATAAAAGAGTATTTTAGGAGAAAGTGTATGAGTGCAAAGTATAAACAAATTGCAGATGTGTTAGAGCAAAACATTCGAGATGGGCTTTTTAATGAAACGAAAAAACTACCTACAGAAGAAGCTTTGATGAATCGGTTTGAAGTAAGCCGTAATACGATACGTAAAGTAATTAGTCAGCTTGTAAATAGAGGTTATATTTTTCAAGTGCAAGGTAGTGGTATGTTTTTACGCGAAACTTCTGTAACAGATTACATTAATTTAGGAAGTTTACGTGGATTAACGAAAAATCTCGTTTCGCAAAATATTGAAACGAAAGTGTTAGAGCTTGAAGTAATAGATGCGGACGAAGATATAGCAAAGCGGATGCAATGCGAAGCTGAAACTAGGATATATTTTTTGAAGCGTTTAAGAATTGTAGATGGTAAACCGTTCTCTATTGAAGTAAGTTATTTCAAAAAAGATATTATTCCATATTTGAATAAAGAAATAGCATTAAGCTCTGTATACAGTTATTTCATTGAAGATTTACGATTAAATATTGGCTTTGCCGATAAAGTTATTAGTTGTGAAAAAGTAAATAAAGAAAACGCGCAGCTGTTAGAATTAAATGAAGGTGATCCGGCGCTTCTTATTGAAAATACAGTATGTCTTGTAAACGGGACAATTTTCGAGTTATCTCAATCGATGTTTCATTATGAAAAGACTAAACTTTTAAATCGAATTAATTTCAAATAAAAAAAGAAAATAATTTATCTTGTGAAAAGCAACTGAGTCCAAAGTGATCAGTTGCTTTTTATTTTTCAAAGTGGATGAGCAAAAAAACACAAAAGTGGTTGGTCCGTTTTTGGCAAACATACATTATGATAAGAGAAGAAAGGTAGTATGTTATTAACGTTTTAAAGAGGAAGTTCTTTATTAAAATAGATTGTCTTTAGAGAGGTGAAGATACAATGAGTTTTGCAATTTCACTAGTGGTTATTATTGTAATTGTATCGCTGTTTGGGACCGTGCTAGTTGCACGAAATGTGGAGGAGAATTACGGCAAGTCTACAAAGAGAAATGTGAAAAACTTATCAACTATTTATATTCTCCTTCTTTTTGTACTACTTGTTGGGGTAACGTGGTATGCGGTAGTGATTTAATAGTTTTGAAAGAAAAAGGTTAATATTGTATATGATGGAGGAGTATGATTTTGATAAAAAATGAACGCCACGTATTAATTGTTTTTCCGCATCCAGATGATGAGTCATATTGCGTGGCAGGTACAATTTTAGCTTATGCGCAGCGAAATGTTCCTCTTACTTATGTTTGCTTAACGTTAGGTGAAATGGGGAGAACGATGGGGAATCCTCCTTTTGCAACACGTGAATCATTAAATGTTATAAGAGAGAAGGAACTAAAGAGGGCTACAAATATTTTAGGGATTAAAGATTTACGTATGATGGGATATCGTGATAAAACTCTTGAATTTGAAACTCCCGGAGAGTTAAGACGTGTAATACAAAAATGTGTAGAAGAAGTGAATCCTTCGTTAGTCATTTCTTTTTCTCCGGGATATGCGGTTCATCCAGATCATGATGCAACAGGAGAAGCGGTAGCAGAGGCGTTATCTAATATTCCGGAATATAAAAGGCCAACATTTTATGCGGTAGCTTTTTCGAAGAATCATGAAGCGGAAATAGGTCCTCCACATTTTAAAAATGAAGTGAAAGAATATGTTCCCAAAAAGTTAGAGGCATTGCAAGCACATGCATCACAATTTGCGACGAAAGTAACGGAACTAAAAAGAGAGTATAAAGAAGGTGTACCGGAAACAGTAGAGTGGTTAGAAAAGGAACCATTTTGGATATATTCATTCAAAGATAAGAGTAAGTGACGTTATAGCTGAAGGTGATGAATATGTATTTTGAATATAAGAATCGGAAAATTTCTTACAATATAGAAGGATCGGGCCCTGTTATATTGTTATTACACGGTCTTGGTGGGAACGCAAACAATTGGCTATATCAAAGGCAATATTTCAAAGAGAATTGGACGGTGATCTCTCTTGATTTACCGGGGCATGGGAAATCTGAAGGGCTGGAAATTCCTTTTAAAGAATATGCAAATGTTTTGTATGAGTTATGCAGTTATTTAAAGCTACAAAAAGTAGTTATGTGTGGTCTTTCAAAAGGAGCTAGAGTCGGTATCGATTTTGCTATTCAATATCCAGGCTTTGTTTCCAGTTTAATTGTTGTAAATGCATGTCCCTATTTGGATCCTGAAGATCGAAAAGAACGAATTGAAGTATATGATTTACTTAGCTTACACGATAATGGAAAAACATGGGCGGATACATTATTGAAGGCGATGGGAGTAGCAAATAATGAAGTAATTGTTAGGGGATTTTATCAATCTTTACAGTCTATTAATTCGGTGCATATTCAAAGATTATTTGCTGAATTAGTAGATTATGATCAAAGACCGTTTCTTTCAAATATTTCATGTCCTACTTTAATTATAAGAGGGGAAAATGATGATTTCGTTCCCGAGAAATATGTAAGAGAGTTTGAAAGACGTTTGAAAAATACAACTTTTATTGAGTTTAAAAATAGTGGACACTTACCTTATTTAGAACAGCCGACTAGCTTTAATATGACGGTAGAAAGATTTTTAAATCATGCACTTAATTAATACTATTATTACAGTCAATACTGTTATTAGGAAATCAAGTATATTTCGTTTTGAGAGGGGCAATAAGGTGGAATGGAAACCAAATCGTGCAGATAAGACGCCTGTATATAAACAAATAGCGGATTATATGGAAAGGGGTATTTCTTCAGGTGAGTTTCCTTCTGACAGCAAGTTACCTTCTGAGCGTACGTTAGCGAAAGAATTACAAGTGAACCGAAGTACGATAGTAGCTGCATATGAAGAATTAAAATCACTTGGAGTAGTAGAACGGCAAAAAGGAAGTGGGACACGGGTAAATACAGACATATGGGGTGTTTCACATAAACGAATACCGAACTGGGGTAGGTACGTTGAGGATGGATCGTTCTTACCTAATGTACCACTCGTTCAACAAATTCGAACGGAAACACAAAAAGACGACTTAATTAATTTAGCGAGTGGTGAATTGTCACCAGAATTGATTCCGAGTGATAGATTCCGAACGATTTTGTCGGAGAAAACATTTATGGAAAACCTCGGTTATGACCATCCACTTGGAAATGAAATGTTGAGAAAAACAATTGCAGCACATGTTCAGCAATATAAACAAATTGAAGCAGATTCGAATTCTATCCTTATTACATCTGGCGCACAACAGGCACTTAATCTTATCGTTCAATGCTTATTAAAACCTGGCGATGCGATTGCAATTGAGGACCCTTCGTATTGTTTCTCATTGCCGATGTTTAAATCCGCTGGCTTAAAAATATTCCATTTACCTGTTGATCAGCATGGAATGAATCCAGATGATTTAATTGATTTGCATAAAAAGCATCGTATTCGCATGGTATTTTTGAATCCAGATTATCAAAATCCAACGGGAACTGTGCTTTCATTAGCAAGACGTAAAAAGATTTTAGAACTGTCTTCTGAATTTGGGATACCGATTGTAGAAGATGATCCGTATAGTTTAACTTCATTTAATGGAGAAGTGAATCCAACATTAAAATCAATGGATCAAAACGGAAATGTTCTTTATATAAGTTCATTATCAAAAATTGTTGCATCAGGATTACGTATTGGCTGGGTAATTGGCCCTACGCGTGTAATAGAACGTTTAGCAGATGCGAAGCAGCAAGTTGATTTTGGCCATAGCGTATTTACGCAGTGGGTGGCAAATCAATTTTTAGAATCAGAAGATTTTCATGCACATATTACAATGCTTCGTGGACAATTGAAGGAAAGAAGAGATGCATTAATTAGAAAGCTTGAAGAAATATTGGGGGACCAGGTTGAATTTTTTGTTCCAGAGGGTGGAATACATTTATGGTGCAAAGTGCAAGGAACATTTGATGAATATCATTTATTAGGTGAATCTATACGAAATGGTGTAGCGTTTGTTCCGGGAAGTGTTTTAGGTACTAAAAGTGAATATATTCGATTTACTTTTGGGAGAGTAGATGTCGAACAAATTCAGCTGGGAATTACGAGGTTTGCGGAAACGTTAAATGAGATTTCATAATAGTGATGCATATTGAAATGAGGGAAAGAAATGAAGTACGTGACGCTTTTACTTCAAGTAGGCGTGCTATATGTATTTAGCATAGTTGGTACGTGGATTCAGGGAGTATTCCATCTATCAATGCCGGGAAGTTTAATAGGGGTGTTAATGCTGTTTTTACTCCTTTCTACTCGTATTTTACCATTAAAGTGGTTTGAGGAAGGTGCGGAAAAGTTAATCATATTTTTACCGTTATTTCTAATTCCTTCGACAACAGGGCTGATGGAATATGGGTCTTTTCTTTTCAGTAAGGGGAGTGTTATATTCCTTTTAGTAGTTGCAAGCACGGTAGTAACTTTGATTGTTTCAGGGTATATAAGTCAATTATTAGTAACATCAAAAAAATAAAATCGACAAGGTGCATGATGCAAATGGTCTTAATTATTATTACTGTAGTAATGTATGTATTCGCGACAAAGTTATATAAAAAATTTACGTTTCCATTTACATTACCGGTGTTAACAGTTACAGCGAGTATGATTTGCTTATTTCTGATTTTTGGTATTTCTCATCATGAGTATAGAGAAAATGGGGGAGATATTCTTTCCGGTTTATTGAGTCCTGCAATTGTAGCGTTAGCGATACCTTTATTTAAAGAGCGAAAAATACTTATGAAAAACGTTTTGTCGATACTTATCGGCGTAGCGGTAGGTATAGTGGCTTTAACGAGTATGAATGTAGTGATTGGTGAGATGTTAAATATAGATAAGGAGCTCATATTAACAACACTGCCGCAATTAGCGACGATGCCTATCGCCGTTTCATTAGCGGATCAAATTGGTGGTATTCCATCTATGACTTCTAGTTTTGTAGTTGTTGCAGGAATAACAGGTGCTATTATCGGACCAACAGTACTTAAGCTTTTCCGAATAACAAGTACGATTGGAAAAGGAGTGGGGATGGGATGCGCATCACATATTATCGGTGTGAGCCGTCTCGTGAAGGAGGGCGAGAAAGAGG
Source organism: Bacillus cereus group sp. N14 (assembly GCF_016483555.1). Lineage (NCBI taxonomy): Bacteria > Bacillati > Bacillota > Bacilli > Caryophanales > Bacillaceae > Bacillus > Bacillus cereus group sp. N14. The sequence continues at coordinate 42,213 of NZ_JAEHBQ010000001.1, read as the reverse complement.
CGACGATCGGTTCGGTGACGATGATTGTAACCGGAATACTCATTAGTATATTTATACCTTATGGAACGAAATTTATATTTTAAAATGTAATGGAGATGGTGAAAATGACAACATGGTTTATAGTTACATTATTTATTTTTGGAGCTCTTAAAGTACTAGTTTCTAGTATGCCAACTTCTGTTGTAGAATCAATTATTAGTAGATTTGAATTGCATCAAAAACTTGAAGAAGAGAATACCTCTATATCGATAAATGGAAAAAATATAGAGGGGGAAATGAAACTACAAGTTATTCATGAATTTAATGAGGCTTTATTTTTAGATAAACATTATTTCCCACCGCACGGGGAAGGAACACCGATCGTTATTAACACGAAGAAAGGGAATAAAGAGATTAGGTTTTCTCTATATAGCCATGAGGAACATGTGGATGTAATCAAGCAATATAAGAAGAAAATCGTTGCCTACCGTTTACGTTCAAAAATTCTTCAAAATCCTGCATCATTAGCAATAACTGAAGATTATGCTTAAGAAGAGATCTATAATGGTCTCTTTATTTTTGTATGAAATGATATATTTTCCAAATAAAAGAAAAGAAAATCATATAGCCAAATAAAGAGTATGTATGATTCCAATCTACGCTATGGATAAAGAAACCGAATCTTTCAGCAACCTGTTCAAAAATGCTAGCACAAATACCTATTGAAACAATAAATAGCATTCTAGAAACTGCAGTTAATGTTTTTGAAATTTGTATGAAAATCGTTGTTAAAATCGGTAGTGCAAACAAAGTAAAACCAATGTTAACTGAAAATATGGATGAGAATGGTCTAACCGGAAAGGCATACATTTGTTTCGCGACAAAGAAAGCATCTAAGCAAGTTCCGATAATACAAGAGAGTAAGATTGTAACTGCTAATGCTAAAAAATCATTCTTCTTCTCGAAGGAGGACGTTTTTCTTTGCAAGAATGGCGAGTTCAATTTTTTCGAGCGTTTTACAGTAGTCTTCTGTAATTTGTCCATTTATATTTTCCTCCTTATCTACTAAGTAATTTACAACTTGCCAGTCCGTAAACCAATCTTCACTGTCAACTTCTTCATGCTTCATATCTCGCCATGCATAGATGAGTTCAGGACTGTATATACGATAAGCGCCACTACGCAACTGGCATTTTTTTATTCGACGCTTATAAAATTCACGGGAAAAAGATTCATTTACACTTGAGAATAAATGAGGCCAGTAATCTTTCCTTGATCCTGTATGTGGATGGTGCTGGGCCCAGCTTATTATTTGAGATAAAACATGTGTGTCTCGAAATAATAAGGAATACAACCTTTTTCCAATTAAGATTCGTTCGTGTAAGGAAGTGAAATGCTTCATTGTATCACCAAATAGTAATACTTTGTGTTTCTTATCATTTTCGTAGAATGGGAAAAGGATATGATTAAACTGAAAGAAATCAAAGAGTTTAAATCCAATACTATTAAGTACAGTCTTTTTAAATTGTATATTTTGAATCACTCTTTTTTCTAAGTAGTTTTGTTCATTAATAATAGTTGCAATGGCTAATGTTTTTTTGTTACCTGTTTTCCAAAAATCGTTCCACATCGTTTCCATAAATGTAGAAACATTTAGGTGAGGGAGAAGGTGAAATAGCTTTTGTGCTCTTTTTACACTTTGTTCGTAAAGCAGAAATTGAGGATATACATCTTGGAAAATAAGCCAATTCCCTCTTTCTAAAAAAGAAAAAAATGTGACTTGATCTTTCTCTGATAAAATTTTCGTATATAAATCGCCCTTTAAATCAGTCATATTCCAACCGCCGTTACGTGATACCATATGCCCAAGTAGTGCCCAATGTATTTCTGGATATTGAATGTAAAATTGGTAGTATGCGCGTGTTCTTGTAACATTATTTTTATTTAGCTGTTCTGTTTGTATTTTTATGTTGTTGATGATCAGTTGCTCTTCTTTCGTTAATTTATACATCGTGTCAGAATGAATGAGCTTGTTTTTTTGTTTCAATTCATTTTTTACATCAAATAGGGATAGAGGCAATGCTTTGGAAAGTCCGTTATCTGTATGATTTGAATTGCTTCGGTACATTCCATTACCTCCCTTTTTCATAAATTTAAACATGATTATTGGCTATGAATCATTCTATTTATTTTATTACGAGTATAAGAAATAAATGAGCGGTGTTTTTTACAAGGTATTTATTATGCAAACAGTATAAAAAATCTTACTGTTGTGAGGTGAAATGAAAAACAGAAACTATTTTTAATAGTTTCTGTTTTTTTATTTTGTCAATTAAATGTAACAAACGACGATTATGATTTAAATCAATTGAAAATAATTCAATAAATTTTATAAATACTATATTAATTGAAATGTTTGGTAGGAGGAAAAGAGATGCTGAATAAAATAATTTTAATTACTGGTGGTACAGGTTCGTGGGGACATGAACTTATAAAACAACTATTAGAAAAATCACCGAAAGAAATTAGGGTTTTTTCAAGAAATGAAACGGTTCAGTTTGAAATGCAGCAACAGTTTATAAATGATGATAGGTTAAAATTTATTATTGGAGATATTCGTGATAAAGATCAAATAGCCTATGCATGCCAAGGTGTACATTATGTATTCCATCTTGCAGCTTTAAAACATGTTCCAGTATGTGAGTATTATCCTTATGAAGCTATAAAAACTAATATACATGGTACACAAAATGTAATTGAAGCATCTATACAGATGCAAGTTGAGAAAGTTATATATGTTTCAACGGATAAAGCAGCTGACCCATCAAATACGTATGGGATGACAAAAGCAATTGGTGAGAAGTTAATGGTTCATGCGAATATGCAAACGAAGAAAACAAAATTTATTTGTGTTCGTGGTGGAAATGTTTTAGGGACGAGCGGAAGTGTGGTACCACTTTTTAAAAACCAAATTAAAAAATCTTCACAAGTAGGGATTACCGATGCAAATATGACTAGATTTTTCTTAACGATTGAAGATGCTGTTCGATTGTTATTTAAAGCAGCATCTGAAGGAAGAGGAGGGGAGATCTTTGTTATGAAAATGACAGCATGTAAAATAACGGATTTAGCAAAAGTATTGATTGAAGATTCGAAAAAAGAAAATGTGAAGATAAAAGAGGTAGGGATAAGACCTGGTGAAAAATTAAGTGAAATGCTTTTATCTGAGGTAGAGAGTAAAACAAGTATAAGTTTTGATCAAAATTATTTTGTTGTGCTACCGACTATTCCTATAGAAGGACTTCAAGAATATTATGCTAGTTATCCGCTTGTGGATGTGAAGAGTTTTAGTTCTCAACAAGACTTACTTACAAAACATGAGGTGAAACAAATGCTAGAAAAAGGAGGGTTTTTACGATGAAAAAAAATGCGAGCCTCTTAATAACTGGCGCAAATGGCTTCACAGGGCGCCATGCTTGCCAATATTTTTTAGAGCAGGGCTTTCATGTAATTCCTATGTTTCAAAATCGTGCACATAGAGAAATAATTGGGAATGGTATTACTTGTAATTTAACTAATAAGAGCGAAGTAATGAAGGTAATGAAACAAATAAAGCCAGATTATGTATTGCATTTAGCAGGAAGGAATTCGGTCATAGAGTCTTGGACAGCTGCTCTTGAATATGTAGAGGTTAATGTAATAGGGACATTATATTTATTAGAAGCAATTAAGCAAGAAGTACCTCACTGTAGAACATTGGTTATAGGATCTGCTTTGCAAGCAGATAGTATGAACAACATAAAAATTTCAAATCCATATAGTTTAAGTAAAACGATGCAAGTCATTATTGCAGAGGCGTGGAGTGAATTAATGAATTCAAATATTATCATTGCAAAGCCCTCGAATTTAATTGGTCCAGGAGTATCGAATGGTATTTGTTCTATTCTTGCAAAAAAAATGATAACTATAGAGTCGAATAAAAGTGAAGCAATTATTGAAGTAAACAGTTTGAAAGATAGTAGGGATTTTCTAGATGTACGTGATGCGGTTAAAGCGTATCATGTGTTATTGCGCGATGGAATAAATGGAAAACAATATAATATTGGATCAGGGGTAAAACGGTCTTTATTAGATGTACTAGAACAATACAAAGAATTAACACAGCTGAATTTTTCCATAAAAGAAGCAGAGCATAGTGGGAGCGAATCAAATGAGAGTTTAGTAATAGAGGATATAAAAAGGTTAGGTTGGGTCCCAGAAATTCAATTCCATCAATCATTAAAAGATGTACTCGAGTATGCGAAGTGTAGTGAAATCTGCATTCAATGAAAAATGAAAAGGATGTAAGAAATATATGAATGGCTATAAAACAATAGATAATCAAAATACGCTATGTCTTTTAATTGTTGATACGCTGGACTGGAAAGATGAAGAAGAGCATGTTTTGTGTATCTATGAGGCGATAAAGAAATGTCGGGCCTATGTGGAAGGAAGAAAGGGTGATCGGAAAAATCCAGTAATAGGTACAGGAACTAGGCCTGTAATCCAAGTCTTTGCTCAGTATGAATGTAGTGAGTATGGAAATGATTTTTATGATCTTATTAAAGATTTTTTGCAAGATGTAGGATTTGAGTTACATGTTTATATAAATAATAGTAAGTTTACTTACATTTAATAGATTAGTATAAAACAAGATTTTTAATGATAAAGGTGGATATAAATTATGAATAAAAAGATTCTCTTTACTGGGGGCGGTACAGCCGGACACGTAATGATTAATATGGTATTGATCCCTAAATTTATGGAAAAAGGATGGGGAGTTGAGTATATTGGATCTCAAAATGGAATTGAAAAACTATTAGTTCAAAATGTTAAGTATAATAGTATTTCAACAGGGAAGCTTAGGAGGTATTGGGATTGGGAGAACTTTAAAGATCCTTTTAAAATAATAAAAGGTTGCATACAAAGTTATAAATTGATGAAACGAATAAAACCAGATGTTGTTTTTTCGGCAGGAGGATTTGTGTCCGTTCCTGTAGTAATAGGAGCGTGGATGAATAAAGTACCTGTAATAATACGTGAACCAGATAGTACGTTAGGATTAGCAAATAAAATAGCATTACCTTTTACTACAAAACTATGCACAACATTTCCTCAGACAGGAGAAAATGTAAGTAATGAGAAGAAGGTTTATGTAGGACCAATTGTAAGGGAAGAAATTGAGAGGGGCAACGTATTGCGGGGAAGAAGCTATTGTAAATTTCAGCAAGATAAACCAGTATTGTTAATTATGGGTGGGAGTCAAGGTGCTCAATGGATAAATGATATGGTAAGGGAAAGTTTGGAAACATTACTATTAAATTTTAATATTGTTCATATGTGCGGTAAAGGGAAGGTGGATTCATCTATTGGTATGGAAGGTTATATGCAATTTGAGTATATAGGGGACGAGTTGCCGCATATACTAAATATGGCGAGTGTTGTAGTTTCTAGAGCGGGTTCTACTGCTATTTCTGAATTGCTATTTTTGAAGAAACCGATGTTGCTTATCCCGTTAACTAACAGTTCCAGTAGGGGAGATCAAGTTTTAAATGCTGAATATTTTTCTCGGCAAGGATATGCGGAAGTTTTACTCCAAGACAGAATAAGTACGAATGTATTCATACATGCAGTAAATAAGTTGCATACAAATAAGGAGAGATATATTCAAAACATGAATGGATATAAGAAAACAAATGATGAGGGGATTCATCAATTAATAGATATAATAAATGAAGTGGTGAAGTAATAGAAATTTAAATAGTAAAAAGGAAAGAAGGTATCTTCTTTCCTTTTTACTATAGTTGTTCAAATTCATTATTACTTATCCAAATTAGCTATATACTATGGGTGAATACCGATTTCTAATAGCTCAGTAAATGCATGAGTATGGATAGGTTTACTATAATAGTAACCTTGAATAAACTGACATTTATTTTTTTGAAGGAAATTCACATGTTCTTTCGTTTCTACACCTTCAGCAATAACAGACATTCCTAATGTATTTGCTAATGTGATAATCGTTTTAATAATTTCCATTCCATCTTCACACGTTTCAGACATTGTTATAAATTCTCTTGGGATTTTTAACGTATCTATTGGATATAAAGGTAAATACGCTAGTGAAGAATAACCTGTACCAAAGTCGTCGATTGAAATGTGAACTCCTAAACCCTTTAGTGTGCGGAGCTTTATCAATGTTTCTCGCTCATCCATCATTGCAATGCGCTCTGTTAATTCAAGGTCGAGAGAACTTGCCGATAAGCCTGTAGCTACTAATGTAGAAGAAATAGACTTTACAAAATCTTCTTGTTCAAATTCTTTAGCAGATAAGTTTACACCAATTTTTAAATGAGAATATCCGAGTGTGTGCCAACGTTTCATTTGCTCACAAGCTTGGTGTAACGTCCATTTTCCTATTGGAATAATTTGTAGTGTTTCTTCTGCAATCGGAATAAACTCGTATGGAGAAATAACGCCTAATTCAGGATGATTCCACCTGATTAGAGCTTCTGCACCGATAATTTTATTAGATGCACTATCAACTTGAGGTTGATACAAAAGGAACAATTCTTCATTTTGTATTGCGTTTGGTAAATCTTTTTCTAATCGTAATCGTCTTTCAATTTTTTTAGCGATTACATCGTCATAAATAGAGACAGAGTTAAGTTCTTTTGCTTTCGCATCATACATGGCAACATTAGCGTTTTTCAAAAGTGTAGCGGTATCGATTCCGGAATGTGGATAAATAGCAATGCCGATACTAAGTGATAAAGTTAATGTATGCTCATGTATGACAAACGGTTTTTCCATGCATTCAAATAACTGGTTGCATAAATCGAATAAGGAATCTTCGTCAGTATAGTTTTCAATTAAGATTGTAAATTCATCGCCACCGATTCTTGACAGATGAGTATGTGATGGAAGACATGATTGGAATCGCTTCGCTACTTCTTCTAATATGTGATCTCCTGCCGAATGTCCAAGTGTATCGTTAATTGCTTTAAAGCGATCTAAATCTAAATATAATAATGCAAACTCGCTTTCTGTCGTTTTAGCATGTTTTATAATTTTTTTTAATTTCTTATGGAAAAAGGCACGGTTCCCAATTTTCGTTACCGTATCATAGAATGCTAAATACTTTATTTCTTCTTGTTGCTTTTTTAGTGCGGTAATATCTTTTACCATAATATAGCTTCCTGAAATTTGTCCGTCTATTATAATAGGGACGATGGTAACGTATAAAAAATAAGTAAAACCATCTTTATATTTAGAACTTAGTTGTAAGTATGCCGATTCTTGTTGTTTCACCTTTTCTAATGCAGATGTTAGTTTATGTTTGTCTTCGTCTAAAATAATTGAAAAACATGTTTCACCGAGTAACTCATCTGTTGGTGCCCCAAGTAGTATACTCCCGGCTTGATTTACATTTAAGAATACGCCGTGTAAATCAATTGTAAAAATAGGATCAGGGTGATATTCATATAACGATTTAAACTTTTGTTGTTTTTGAGATAGAGCCTCTGATTTATGAACTAAATCAGAAGTCCGTAAAGTCACTTTTTCTTCTAGTTGCGCATTAAATGCCTGTAAATGTTTTGTTAGGGAATTGTTTTGCATACGTACAATAGAATGACGAATGAGTACGAAAATGAAAGTAATACAATTTCCTGTAATGAGAGTTGAAGATGCTGTTTGTTCTTTTAATGTAAACCCGATTAGTATTGCAACAGCAAGATAGGGAAATACAACTAAAGCCTTTTTTCCTATTATAGGGTTAACAATGAAATAATTTTTATGGCTATTACGATCTGCTGAAATAGATCCAGCTATTGCAATAAACAATATAGGTATTCTATATAAAAGACGTAATAATGTTATCGTTTCAGTTGATAAATGGTTATTTAAGTAGAAATAAATATAGTTAAAAGTTGCAGAACTTATTAATACAAAAATAAAGATATAAATCTTCCGTTTAGAATTAAAAATTGTCGGACGGAAAAAGAGACTAACGCCTAGTAGAAGAAATAATAAATCTGCAATTGGATATAGAAATGAAAGGAAAACATCTCCTAGTGAAAGAGAGAATATATTTAAATTTGGTTGATTAAATAAATACCACTCTAATGTGAATATGGAAGTAAGTACTATACATATATCACAAATAAAGAACGCTTTTTCCCATTTATCGCATTCTTTTAAAATTTTATAACTGAAAGCGATAAGACAAAAGAGTAGAAAAAACATGTAAAATACATCAGAAATAGTAAAACGATGTATTGGAATTTCGAAGAAGCTATCTTGATATGTATATACTATTTTTCCTAATAAAAAACTCCCAATTGCTATTGTGATACATATCCAAAATGGATTTGAACTGACTTTTTTAGAATATATAGAATAAATTAGTGATACAAATGTAATGGCTTCAACGATAAGTGAAGCGAAGCGTACATCCGAATTTGAAAAATGAGTAGGGAACAGATAAAAAAATATAAAATAGATTGAATAGCATATTAATGTTCCGATTAATATACATAGTTGTAAATTTTTATTTAATTTCAATAAAATCACCTTCTTTAATTATGCACTATATTCGTAATATCTATACATAATAATATTATTTAAGAATTGTATCAGATTTCCTTGTAAAAATCTTGTTTATAAGGAAAGTATTGAAGAGTTTAATACTTCTTAAAATTGAAAAATATTGAGTTTGATAATATGTACTTCATCAAGATTTTAAATGGAAATTGTATATTTAGTCATCCTTTGAATTGTAAAGGTTTTTTAGTAATTTGTAAGTGGAGATGCACAATTGCATATAAAATGATGAGAATCCTCTTTTGTGCTGATCTTTTGATTGTTATAGGCTATTTTAAGTAAGGTTTTCATTTTTAATCTGAAAATTAACATTTGTAAAAATGTTACAAAAGGATATAAAATAAGAACGTGTATTCTTACAGAGTGGATAGTATTTTCACTAAATAGGGAGGACTTTTTATGTTATTTCGAATGAAAGGTGCAGAAGTATACTATGAAATTGTGGGTGAGGGTAAACCAGTCATTAATATACATGGCTGTGCGCCGGATCATAGGTTAATGATGAAATGTATGGAATCAGTATTTCAAAAATATGAAGGTTATCAACGAATATATATTGATTTACCTGGAATGGGGAAATCGAATGCTCCAGATTGGATAAATAGTTCAGATCATATATTAGAAGTGTTAAATATATTTATTGAAGAAATCATTCCAAAGAAAGATTTTTTACTAGTAGGAGAGTCTTTCGGCGGATATTTAGCTAGAGGGATACTTTCAAAAATGTTTGAGAGAGTCAATGGATTATTATTAATATGTCCTGTGGTTGTTGCGCTGCAAAAAGAAAGGCGTTTGCCGGATAAACAGATAATTGTACAAGATAAGGAGTTTTTAAATACGTTAACTTCTACCGAAAGAAATGAATTTAGGGAGTTAGCAGTGGTAGCAAATGAATATACATATAAGCGATTTAAAGAAGAAATTAAGCCGGGGTTAGATGTTGCTAATTATGAATTTATTGAAAGGTTGCAAAAAAATTATTCTCTTACTATGGAGTTTCACCGAAAGAAATATGAGAAACCCGTTCTTTTATTAGCAGGAAGACAAGATATATCGGTAGGTTATCGAGATGTTATAGAAATTATTGAAGATTATCCAAGAGCAACATTAGCGGTGCTTGATATGGCGGGACATAACTTGCAAATTGAACAGCCTGAACTATTCGAGAGTTTAGTAGGAGAATGGATTACACGAACAAAACAACAAAATTTATAAAAAACAAATGAATATTTTCAAGGAGGAAGTATGAATACATATATCTATATGGTTAGGCACGGTGAATCATCAAAATTAGAAGGGAGTGAAAGAACACGTGGTTTAACTGAAAAGGGAAGTTTAGACGCTCATAGAGTAACAGACATATTAAAAACAGAGGGAATTGATACTTTCATTTCAAGTCCATATAAGAGGGCTGTGTTAACGATAGAAAAAACAGCCAATTTCTATGAAAAAGAAATATTAGTATATGAAAACCTTAAAGAGTGTATGTTTTCCAGTGGGGATCAAGTTATATCAGATAAAGAGGTGTATCCACTTGTAAAGAAGATGTTCTCTAATCCTGACTTTGCACTCATGGAAGGAGAGTCATATAAGGATTGTCAGAGACGGGTAGTGAAAGTGTTAAAGGAAATATTAATGGATTTTCAAGGACAAAAAATTGTAATTGGCACACATGGGCTTGTAATGACACTCATGATGAATTATTTTGATAAGCAATACGGGTTTGGATTTCTAATACATACATCAAAGCCGGACATATATAAGCTGGAATTTAATGATGAACAATTATTGAATGTAGAAAAATTATGGATAGGAGAATGAAACTGAATATATGGAGTATGTTTTAATTCGTACTTATAAAATATACTTTTTTATAGAAAGCATTTTTATCAACTATTTTTAGAATCTTAAATCAATAAGTAATTATTCAATTTCTGAATAATATAAATGGAAGTTGGTTTAAGGAAACAATTTTAAATTTGACGAAACTCCAAACGTTGGATTTATATTCAAACAGAGAAAAAGATGTAGAATTTTGTCTTACGGTCCCCGTTTACTTTTCATTTCATTACATATAGGCTTTGTGGTGTAAAGGGGAACATCATCTTTACACAAAATTTATAAGGAGGACATTGTGATGAAAAAGATTAAAAAGTTTGCGGGAGTTGCTTTAGCGGGGACGATTGGATTAAGTGGACTACTGTTTTTAGAACCAAGTGTAAGCGCTGCGGAAACAAAGCAGGTGAAAGAAGGAAATTTCAATGCGATTGATGTAACGATGAATCAAAGTGAATTTTATGTATTGAGTGGTAGAAGTATTGATATTCTTTCTGGAGATAAAGAAGCAATTCAGTTAAATAAATACACAATTCGTTTTAGTAAACCAGGGAAGTATGTAATTAAAGTAAATGGCTGTATTTATGACGATGTATATACTTTTATTGTGAATGAGTAGTATATATTCTGAAATTGTGAGATGAAAAAAGAAACACCCTATTTGTGGTGAGAATCGTAAATAGGGTGAATTTATTTGTATTAAGCTGTACTTTAAATATGTTCACTAACTTTCTCTTTGCTATGTAAAGTATGTAAGAGTGTTTGAAACATCTTAAATGATTGCTGAAAGATTGGACTTTGAATAAAGGTGTAAAGAAAAGTTACGATGAAAACAGGACCTCCTAGCATAAATCCAATAACTAGTACAACACATTCTACTATAATTCTAGCACGGCTAATAGACAGTCCTGTTTTGTCGGAAATAGTAAGCATGAATCCATCGCGAGGGCCAGCACCAATCCCAGCCGCAACATACATCCCTCCCCCAATACCTGTAATTGCAATACCAGCAAATAAAATGAGTAAGTTCATCCATAAATAATCACTAGCGTTTGGAAGGATATTTGATTGTAAGAAAAAGTCCATAATGGGACCGATAAGTAGTGCATTTAAAAATGTGCCCACATTTATATATTTTCGATCTACTAGTAAAGAAATGAGAACGAGACATAATCCACATATGACACTCCACGTACCAATGGTCCACCCAAACCTTTGGTAGAGAGCCATGTTTAAAACTTCCCAAGGGTGTAAACCGAGAAATTTAACTTTGACTGCAAGGGCGTTTCCAAGGCCGAAAAAAATTAATCCTAAGAAAAAAAGAAAATAGCGAAAGAGAGTTAGCCTCATCTTTAAAACCTCCCATATTTTATAATTATGTATATTACATGTAAGAGTTTTAATGTACAAATATTACGACTTTTTAGCTGCTATTTAAAATTGCTAAAATACAAATGAAATATATATTCGCAGTCAAAAAAGTTAAAATATTTCGTTTTAAGGATTATAATAGAACGAGAAACATAAAAGGGAGTGAATGAGTTTGAAACAAGAACTTATTGAAAGATTTACGAGATATGTAAAGATTGATACACAATCAAATGAAGAAAGTCATACAGTACCAACAACACCTGGACAAATTGAGTTTGGTAAGTTATTAGTGGAAGAGTTAAAAGAGATTGGCTTAACAGAAGTAACAATGGATGATAATGGGTATGTAATGGCAACACTTCCTGCTAATACGGATAAGGATGTTCCTGTAATCGGCTTTTTAGCACATTTAGATACGGCAACAGATTTTACAGGGGAAAACGTAAAACCACAAATTCATGAAAATTTTGACGGCAATGCAATTACGTTAAATGAAGAGCTAAATGTTGTGTTAACGCCAGAACAGTTCCCAGAGTTACCATCTTATAAAGGACATACGATTATTACAACAGATGGTACGACACTTCTTGGAGCAGATGATAAAGCTGGTCTGACTGAAATTATGGTTGCAATGAACTATTTAATACATAATCCGCAAATTAAACATGGGAAAATAAGAGTAGCATTTACGCCGGATGAAGAAATTGGTCGTGGGCCAGCGCATTTTGATGTAGAAGCGTTTGGTGCATCATGTGCTTATACGATGGATGGAGGTCCATTAGGTGGTTTAGAGTATGAAAGCTTTAATGCTGCAGGTGCTAAGTTAACGTTTAACGGAACGAATACACATCCTGGAACAGCGAAAAATAAAATGCGTAACGCAACTAAACTTGCTATGGAGTTTAATGGGCACTTACCAGTAGAAGAGGCACCAGAATATACAGAAGGCTATGAAGGATTCTATCATTTACTTTCATTAAATGGTGATGTTGAGCAAAGTAAAGCGTATTATATTATTCGAGATTTTGATCGTGAAAATTTTGAGGCGCGTAAACATAACGTTGAAAATATTGTGAAGCAAATGCAAGAGAAGTATGGACAAAATGCAGTCGTTTTAGAAATGAATGATCAATACTATAACATGCTTGAAAAAATCGAACCAGTGAGAGAAATTGTTGATATTGCATATGAAGCGATGAAAAGTTTAAATATCGAACCAAACATTCATCCGATTCGTGGTGGAACAGATGGATCACAATTATCGTATATGGGATTACCAACGCCGAATATTTTCACAGGTGGTGAAAACTATCACGGTAAATTTGAATATGTTTCGGTGGATACGATGGAAAAAGCTGTTCAAGTTATTGTGGAAATCGCAAGACGATTCGAGGAACAAGCTTAAAAAAGAACCAAGTAGTGCGGATGCGCTACTTGGTTCTTTAGTATAATACTCGCCACAAATAAAAAGTTGCGTAAGACTCCCAGTTGGTCCAATTTGCCGCAAAATCTTTTATTTCCTGTTTAGTCGGTTTACTTTCAGAACCTGTTATATATTTAATTGCATTGTGCAAGCCAACATCGTCAATTGGAAAAGCGGAAGGAAATCGTAAACAACGCATTAAAACATAGTTGGCAGTCCATGGTCCTATACCATGTATAGCAGTTAATTGTTTTTCAGCTTGTTTCACATCTTGTATTTGCAGTAAAGATTCTTTTGATAGTTTTCCTTCTGTAATAAGCTTTGCAATACCGATTACATATTCGCATTTTCTAGTCGTCATTTTTAATTTTTTAAGATCCTCTACGTGTAAATTGGCAATCGTTTCAGGAGAAGGGAATATCCAATGTTTTCTACCGTTCCATTCTACATAATTTCCATAGTGTTCGACTAATCGTCTTTTTAGCGTATAAGCATATGTGAGATTAATTTGCTGACCGATAATTCCCCAGGAAAGTGCTTCAAATAAGTCTGGAATACCTAAAGTACGCAGGCCATAATATTGTTCAATTGGCCTTTGAAGGAGTACATCATGTTTAGCTAATGTATAAAAGGGAGCTAAATCAGTAGTTAAATCAAACCACTCTTTCACATAGTTAGCTATAGCTTCGTGTATCGATTCTTCAGATGTATATAATTCTTCTAAAAAACGTATTTGAATATTACCATCCGTATTCATACTCATTTCAACTAAAGGATGTACATCATGAACGGGGATAACTTTATAAATTTTGTTATCTTCAATGTGAAACATACATTCATTGTTAGAACGTGATAGATAGCGTAAATTTTCTTGGAAACTAAATTCTGTTGGAACTGCTAAAGTTAATGGGCTAGTATACTCTGCTGTCATATGCATTCTACCTGTGACTTTTCTAATGTAAGCAACTCTTTCTTCATTTCTAATCCACCTCTAAAACCGGTTAGTTTACCATTCTTTCCAATAACACGATGGCAAGGAATCGTAATAAGAAGAGGGTTGGCAGCAATAGCAGTAGCAACAGCACGTACAGCAGTAGGCTTTTGTATTCTTTCGGCAATTTCTGAATAAGAATATGTTTTTCCATAAGGAATTTCACGTACCGTATTCCAAACAGATAATTGAAAATCAGTTCCGTAAGCATCGATAGGGAATGTAAAAGTTTCTCGTTTACTTTCTAAATACTCGATAACTTCTTTCGTATATGATTGTAGATAATCTGGATTACAGGCCAATATATGTTGGGGCAATTTTTTTCTAGCCCATATATTTAGTTCTTCAAAGCTTTCATCTTGAGACCCAATGAAACATAGTCCATGTTCCGTTGCAGCAACATGAAAATGCCAATTTTCATGTGTAAGTAGCGTCCAATATATAAATTTATTTTTGTAGGAATTCATTATTGTATCCCTCTTTCATTTCGTTCTTTTTTCGGTATTCAGTAGGAGTAAATCCGGTTTTCTTTTTAAATAAAGTTGCGAAATACTCGGGGTTTTCTATCCCGACAGCAGTACTAATTTCTTTAATGGATTGATTTGTTTGTAAAAGGTGTTCTGCCGCTTTAACAATCCTGAACTGCTGTATATATTCTATTGGACTTATTCCTGTCATTTTTTTGAAAGTTCGTTGTAAATGAAAGGGGCTACCATGGCACATTTCCGCAAGTATGTCGAGAGTTAATAATTTGTTAAAGTGCTTTTCGATATAATTTTTAATTTGTTTTACCCACTCTTCATTAGGTAAAGTGAGCCCATTTGGCTTACAACGTTTGCACGGGCGAAAGTTTTCACTCAATGCTTGCTCTGCATAATGAAAAATTCGTACATTGTTTCTATTCGGTATTCTTGATTTACATGACGGTCTGCAAAAGATTCCGGTTGATTTCACGGCATAAAAGAATTTGCTATCATAGGAAGAGTCATTATGAATAATTGCTTGCCAATACTCATTTGTTAACGTAACCCCTTCTTTGTGCAAAGAACATCACCTCTGAAATTAGTATAACCTGAATGAAGTGCATATGTATGTATTCACAAATGTAAGAGCAAGATTACAAAGGGGAAAATATGATTGTTTTTCTATTTTGTGATAGCATGAAATTTGGAAATAAACATCAAGAGGAGGGCTATAAGTGAAGTTAATTTCATGGAATGTAAATGGTTTGCGAGCAGTTATCGCAAAAGGTGGATTTTTAGAATATCTCGAGGAATCAAATGCTGATATATTTTGTTTACAAGAGATTAAATTACAAGATGGGCAAATTGATTTAAATCTAGAGGGATATTATACATACTGGAATTATGCTGTGAAAAAAGGATATTCAGGAACGGCTATTTTTTCGAAAAAAGAACCGCTTTCTGTTACATACGGTTTAGGAATTGAAGAGCATGATCAAGAAGGACGAGTTATCACTTTAGAATTCGAAGATTTTTACATGATAACGTTATATACACCAAACTCAAAACGAGGATTAGAACGATTAGATTACAGAATGAAATGGGAAGATGATTTCAGGGCTTATATTAAGCAATTAGATAAAAAAAAGCCCGTTGTTTTTTGCGGAGATTTAAATGTTGCTCATAAAGAAATCGATTTAAAAAATCCAAAAAGTAATCGTAAAAATCCTGGATTCTCTGATGAGGAAAGGGAGAAATTCACACGTATTTTAGAAGAAGGATTTATTGATACGTATCGTTATCTGTATCCTGATCAGGAAGGTGCATATTCGTGGTGGTCGTATCGTATGGGAGCCAGAGCAAAAAATATTGGATGGCGTTTAGATTATTTTGTTGTTTCGGAAAGAATGAAAGACCAAATAACAGAGGCGAAAATTAATAGTGAAGTAATGGGATCAGACCATTGCCCAGTTGCATTACATATAAATTTCTAAAAAAAGAAGTATCTTCCTAACATTAGGCAGATACTTCTTTTTTTATTCAGTTTGTTAAAATTTTTCAAATCTTTCTTGAAATAATTGCATATTAAATATATACTTAGTAACGATAATCATTATCAATGAAAAGGTTATCAATGGATGAGGTGTAAAAGAATTATAGTTTAGGGGAAGTGAACGAGAATGAGTTCTGGATAGAATTATTAATATAATGAAATATATATGTGAGACAAGTTTCATATAGTTAAACTTTATTGAGAATATAGTTTGAGAATTCGAGAGGAGTTATATAAAGATGAACAAGAAGTTATTTACTTTAGGGATGGTTACAGTTTTAAGTGTAGGATTAGCAGCGTGCAATAGTGCAGATAAGACTTCAGGGGAGCAAAAGCAACAGACAAAAGCTACGGAAACGAAAAAAGACGAAAAAAGAAAAATTACATATTTAGGTAAAGAATATACAGTACCAGCAAAAGTAGATAAAATTGCGACAGCTAGTTTAGAGTCAATGGAAGATGCAGCAGTACTTGGAATTAAACCGGTTGGTGCCATTACTGTTGGTGGTAAATTACCGAAGTATCTTGAAAAAGATTTAGAAGGTGCGAAATCTGTTGGTGAGAAGATGGAACCAAATTTTGAAACATTATTGCAATT
The DNA here is from genome assembly GCF_016483555.1 of Bacillus cereus group sp. N14. Lineage (NCBI taxonomy): Bacteria > Bacillati > Bacillota > Bacilli > Caryophanales > Bacillaceae > Bacillus > Bacillus cereus group sp. N14. The sequence continues at coordinate 25,356 of NZ_JAEHBQ010000001.1, read as the reverse complement.
AAAACCAGATGTTATTACATCAAGTACGAAATTCCCAGCAGAAACAGCTGAGAAATTTACGAAAGTAGCTCCGACGCTCCCAGTATCACACATTTCAACAAATTGGGAAGATAACTTAAAGTTAATGGGAGAATTAACTGGTAAAAAAGATAAAGCAGAAAAAATTATTAAAGATTACAATGCGGATGCTGAAAAGGCAAAAGCAAAACTAGGAGATAAGTTAAAAGACAAAAAAGTACTTGTCATTAGACTAAGAGCAAACGAATTATTCCTATATCCAGAAGGAGTATACTTCAACCCTGTCATTTATAAAGACCTTGGGCTAACTGCTCCAGAACAACTTAAAACTGTAAAAGCACAAGAGAAAATTTCATTTGAAAAACTTGCTGAACTGAACCCAGATTATATTTTCTTACAATATGAGACAACTGAAAATAAAAATCCGAAAGTACTAGAAGAAATTGAAAAAAATCCAATTTGGCAAAGTATGAATGCTGCGAAAGAAAAGAAAGTATTTGTAAACGTTGTAGATCCAATGGCACAAGGTGGTACAGCTTGGAGTAAAACAGCGTTCTTAAAAGAAGCAGTGAAAAACTTATCTAAATAATACAATAAGTAAGGTGCGTTGAATGATATGCAGAAAACGAATGCAGTACCAGTAACGATTTTATGTATAGCACCCATATTGATTTTAATTACCGTTATACTTTCTGTTTTATATGGTGCGAAAAACATTGATGCTGAAACAGTGTGGAATGCATTATTTCATTTTGATTCAAGCGATGTAAATCATAATATTATTATTACTTCACGTTTGCCAAGGGTAGTTGCAGCTCTTTTAGTCGGAGCATTTCTAGCCATATCAGGAGCACTTATGCAGGGGATGACAAGAAACTATCTTGCATCCCCTTCTATTATGGGTGTGACGGATGGGGCAGCTTTTGTTATTACACTTTGTATGATTTTTCTTCCGGGAATGTCATCAATTGGTATGGTTTTATGTTCAATGATTGGTTCTGCACTTGGAGCTGGTATCGTGTTTGGTTTTGGTTCGCTCCTTCAAAATGGCTTATCACCAGTTAGGCTAGCAATTATCGGAACAGTTATTGGAACATTTTTAAGTAGTGTATCTGCTGCAATGGCTTCATATTTCCAAATTTCTCAAAATGTTAGTTTTTGGTTTAATGCAAAGTTAGATCAAGTGGACCCTAATATCATTAAAATCACGATACCATTTGGGATAATTGGAATAGTTTTAGCGCTGTTAATATCAAAATCTATTACTATTCTTTCTTTAGGGGAAGAAGTTTCTATTAACCTAGGTCAGCGTACAAAAATAATTAAAGCGATGGCAATTTTATCGGTTATTTTCTTAACAGGAACAGCAGTTGCTTTAGTCGGGAAAGTTGGTTTTGTAGGTTTAATTATTCCGCACATTACTCGCTTTATAATTGGGGTAGATTATAAGTGGATATTGCCATGTGCAGGCGTTATTGGCGGAGTTTTCTTAGCATTATGTGACGTTTTAAGTAGATTTGTAAACTATCCATTTGAAACACCAATTGGAGTCGTTACCTCCTTAATTGGAATTCCTTTCTTCCTTTATTTAATCCGTACAAGAGGAGGAGAGAGACATGCTTAAAAGTTCAAGTCAGCGCTTTGGAATGACAATGGGGATTATTATATTTTTAATACTATGTGCTATTTATATTAGTTTAACGAATGGTACGTTTGATATTACGATTAAAGATGTATTTAAAACACTCTTAAGAATAGATCCAGTACCAGATCATGATTTAGTTATTTTTGAGTTTCGTCTTCCGCGCATTGTAATTGCTGGATTAGTAGGATTAGGTCTCGGTGTTGCAGGTGCTGTAATTCAAGGGATTACGAGAAATGGGTTGGCGGATCCAGGTATTTTAGGAGTAAATGCCGGGGCAGGAACAGCAATCGTCATCTTTATGTTTTTCTTTCAAGGACAATTAAAGAGCACAGACTGGGTTTCTATTATGATGATGCCAATGTTTGGTTTAGTCGGCGGATTAGGCGCAGCTATCATCATTTATCTGTTTTCTTGGAAAAATGGTAAGTTAGATTCACAGCGTCTTTTATTAACAGGGATTGCAATTGGATCAGGATTTGGAGCATTTTCTATGTATTTATCACTCAAAATGAAGTCAACTGATTTCGAGATGGCTGCAGTTTGGGTGTCAGGAAGTATATATAATGCAAACTGGAAGTATATTATTGCAATGCTACCATGGCTTATCATATTAATTCCGCTTATACAAAAGAAAGCTTATTTATTAGATTTATTTCAATTGGAAGAAACGAGTATTACAAGTTTAGGTGTTTCAGTAGAAAGAGAGAAATCTATTTTATTACTAAGTAGTATCGGACTTGTCAGTGCATGTGTTGCAGTTTCAGGAAGTATTGGTTTCATTGGATTAATGGCACCGCATATAGCGAAAAGACTTGTCGGTATTCAGCATAAGCATATTATTCCTACGTGCGGAGTAATCGGAATGTTCCTTGTAATTGCTTCAGACTTTATCGCAAAAACAGTTTTCACACCTGTAGAGTTACCAGTTGGAATCGTTATTTCTATTGTCGGTGTACCGTATTTCTTATATTTACTTTATAAGGCGAAAGCGTAAGAGGAGGAATAAAAGTGAGTATTTTAAGTGCAAAAAATTTAGAAACGAGTTATGAAAAGCTTACAGTGTTTCGCGATTTAAATGTGGAAATACAAGAAGGAAAAGTAACGACAATTATAGGACCAAACGGGTGCGGTAAATCGACATTGTTAAAAACAATGGGAAGAATTTTAAAGCAAAAGAGCGGTAAAGTATATTTACAAGGACAGGATTTAAATACAATTCCAACGAAAGAAATTGCGAAGCAGTTAGCTTTACTTCCGCAAACTCCAATTGCACCAGGAGAGCTGAAAGTAGAAGAATTAATTTCTTATGGACGCTATCCACATCGAAATAACGTAAATAAGTTAACTTCAAAAGATAAAGAGATGATTGACTGGGCATTAGATATAACGAAAACTTCTGAATTTCGAACGAGACAAATAGCAAATCTATCAGGTGGTCAAAGGCAAAAGGTATGGCTAGCAATGGCTTTAGCACAAGAGACAGAAGTTTTACTACTAGATGAACCAACGACATATCTTGATATGTCTCATCAATTAGATGTATTACAAATTGTGGAGAAGTTAAATAAAGAACATAATTGTACGGTCGTTATGGTACTGCATGATATTAACCATGCAGCAAGGTTTTCAGATGAAATTATTGCGATGAAGGAAGGAGAAATCATTACAACGGGTAGCCCAGAAGAAATCATTACAAATGAAGTGTTAAAAGAAGTATTTCATATTGATGCGCGTGTCATGATTGATCCGTATAATGGGTCTCCTGTTTGTTTCGGTTACGATAGCGTTGTATCTCAAGAAGAGAAAGTAGAGATATATGTAACGAGTTAAGAAGGGGGGAATATAAGATGAATACTACTATTGAAAAAAAGCAGATTATTACATCTAATACAGAACAGTGGAAAATGTATTCAAAATTAGAAGGTAAAGAATATCAAATTCATATTTCAAAGCCGAGGCAGCCAGCACCAGAGTCAGGATATCCTGTTATATACGTATTAGATGGCAATGCCTTTTTTCAAACATTCCATGAAGCGGTTAAAATACAATCAGTTAGAGCAGAGAAAACAGGTGTTTCACCAGCCATTATAGTAGGTATTGGTTATCCAATTGAAGGGGCATTTTCAGGTGAGGAAAGATGCTATGATTTTACGCCTAGTGTAATTTCAAAAGATGCCCCTTTAAAACCAGACGGTAAACCGTGGCCTAAAACAGGAGGAGCACATAATTTCTTTACTTTTATTGAAGAAGAATTAAAACCTCAAATTGAAAATAATTATGAGATTGATAAAGGGAAGCAAACATTATTTGGGCATTCACTAGGTGGTTTATTTGCTTTACATATACTATTTACAAACGTAAATGCCTTTCAAAGTTATTTTATTAGTAGTCCATCTATTTGGTGGAATAACCAATCCGTGCTTGAAAAAGAAGAGAATCTAATAAATGAGTTAAACAATGCAAAAGTTGAAACAGGAGTATTTCTTACAGTTGGTTCACTAGAACGAGAGCATATGGTTGTAGGTGCAAATGAATTATCAGAGCGCCTTCTCCGAGTGAAACACGATCAGTTTCGATTTACGTTTTATGAAGCTGAAGGGGAGAATCATGCATCAGTTGTGCCGACCTCTTTAAGTAAAGGGTTAAGATTTATTAGTCACGTATAAATTGAAATGAATATCTAATAAAATGCAAACAAAAGGCTATGGGAAATTCTCCATAGCCTTTTGTTTGTGCAAGTAGAATTGTCCTTTTTGAAAGTTTTGTTTCAACTTTTCGTCTAAAGAGACAAAAAGTTGTCACAATTCGGTCACAATTAGCATAAACATAAAATAGACGAAATGAACTTATTTCCAAAAAGGCTTGATTCATTCCATTCATGATTAGTAGAGCTGAAAAAGCATGGATTAAAAGTTCACTATATTTTCAAGGAGGTAGATCGTATGAAAACTATTCTTGCTATCGCTGGGCTTATTTGGGTTTTATCACATGGCATTCCAATTTATGAAGGAGAACAAATTCGCAGTGCTCTGAATAAAAATTTTAATGAATATCATATCATTGATCGTCAAGATAAAGTCGTGACAGTTCGTGTAAATGACTGTTTTCATACGGTAACCGTTGAAGGAACTTCAGTAGTGAATGATACAAAAGTATGTGATCAGCAATAATTATATATAGGAAGAAAAAAGTCTCAATTTACACGTGTGAAAATTGAGACTTTTATATTTGTGGATGAATAATAAGCGGGGATGGATAATCCCTGCTTATTATTGTTTTTTGAAAAAAAGGCAAGGGTATCATAATAATTGAGTCTGAGAAGCTAATAAGTTGTTAAGAATAAGCATAGAGCGGAAATATACTCATATGGGGTATCATACGTAGATATTTAATGCTATAATTGGTATACTCGTAAAAGCAATTGTTTTATTGGATGAAGAGAAACTTTAAGAAGGTGATAATATGGATCATAAAGATCATGAAGCGGTAACACATAGATCAGAAAAAGAAAAAGAACAAATTATAAATAGATTAAAGAGAATTGAAGGACAAGTCCGCGGTATTCAAAATATGATTGAAAATGATCGTTATTGCGTGGATATTTTAGTGCAAATTTCAGCGATTAATGCAGCAATGAAAAAAGTAGGAATGGGTGTATTAAAAAACCATACAAGTCATTGTGTTTCAGGTGCTATTAAAGATGGCAATGGTGACGAAGCAATTGAAGAATTAATGACAGTATTTGAACGTTTTTCAAAAGCGTAAAAACAAGCTAGTATGTAACTGGCTTGTTTTTTGTTTACCTCTATATAGGATTTCGAGGTATTGATGTGTAAAATAAACTTTTAGAAAATAATTGAAAAATCATGATACAAAACCATTGATTACCTTAGGGGGGTATGGTAAAATATAATTGTGATTAACAAACAATGAAGAAACAAGAGGAGGATTTTAAATGGAACAGTTAACATTACAAGTTGAAGGTATGTCTTGTGGACATTGTGTAAATTCTATTGAAAGCAGTGTGAAAGAACTAAACGGTGTTGAACAAGTGAAAGTTCAATTAGCAGAAGGAACTGTTGAAGTTACGATCGACTCATCAGTTGTAACGTTAAAAGATATTGTTGCTGTAATTGAAGATCAAGGATACGATGTTCAATAATTATTTTTAGATATGGAAATAAATCGTACTTTATAGGAAGTACGATTTATTTTGCTAATAATTATACCTCATAAGGGTATATAGAGGTGAGAGACATGAATGAACAAAAAGAGGCCAATCTTCAAATATCAGGAATGACATGTGCGGCATGTGCGAATAGAATTGAAAAAGGCTTGAAAAAAGTAGAAGGTGTTCATGATGCAAATGTAAATTTTGCACTTGAAAAAACAAAAATAATGTATGATCCCCAAAAAACAAATCCGCAACAATTTAAGCAAAAAGTTGAATCGCTAGGGTATGGAATTGTAAGTGATAAAGCTGAGTTTACTGTTTCAGGGATGACATGCGCGGCATGTGCGAATAGAGTAGAAAAGCGCTTAAATAAATTAGAAGGTGTGAACGGAGCGACAGTAAATTTCGCTTTGGAATCGGCTACAGTAGATTTTAATCCTGATGAAATTCATGTAAATGAAATGAAGAGTGCAATTACGAAATTAGGCTATAAATTGGAAGTGAAATCAGATGAGCAAAATGGATCAACTGATCATCGCTTACAAGAAATTGAGCGACAAAAGAAGAAATTTATTATTTCGTTTATTTTATCATTCCCGTTACTGTGGGCAATGGTAAGTCATTTCTCATTTACATCGTTTATTTATTTACCTGATATGCTTATGAACCCTTGGGTGCAGCTAGCTCTTGCAACTCCGGTTCAGTTTATCATTGGTGGGCAGTTTTATGTTGGAGCTTATAAAGCGTTACGAAATAAAAGTGCCAATATGGATGTTCTCGTTGCACTTGGAACGTCTGCAGCGTATTTCTATAGTGTGTATTTAAGTATTAGGTCGATTGGTTCTTCTGAACATATGACAGACTTGTATTTTGAAACGAGTGCAGTACTTATTACATTAATTATTTTAGGTAAATTATTTGAGGCGAAAGCAAAGGGACGCTCGTCAGAAGCAATTAAAAAATTAATGGGATTACAGGCGAAAACCGCTACTGTTTTACGAGATGGAACAGAAATAAAAATTTTAATCGAAGAAGTGGTAGCTGGTGATATCGTTTATGTAAAACCTGGTGAAAAAATCCCGGTAGATGGGGAAATTGTAGAAGGAAAGTCAGCAATAGATGAATCGATGTTAACAGGTGAGAGTATTCCAGTTGATAAAACAATTGGGGATGTAGTAATCGGTTCTACAATAAATAAAAACGGATTTTTAAAAGTGAAAGCAACTAAGGTAGGAAGAGATACTGCATTAGCTCAAATTATTAAAGTAGTAGAAGAGGCGCAAGGTTCAAAAGCTCCTATTCAAAGGGTAGCTGATCAAATTTCAGGTATTTTCGTACCGGTTGTAGTTGTGATTGCTATTATCACATTTGCAGTGTGGATGCTATTTGTTACACCTGGTGATTTTGGCGGAGCACTTGAGAAAATGATAGCTGTACTTGTTATCGCTTGTCCATGTGCATTAGGTCTTGCGACACCTACATCTATTATGGCGGGATCAGGAAGATCAGCAGAGTATGGTATTTTATTTAAAGGCGGGGAGCATTTAGAAGCAACGCACCGATTAGATACAGTTATTTTAGATAAAACAGGTACAGTGACAAACGGGAAGCCGGTGCTAACAGATGTAATTGTAGCAGATGGATTCCACGAAGAAGAAATACTACGTTTAGTAGGTGCGGCAGAAAAAAATTCTGAACATCCACTTGCAGAAGCGATTGTAGAAGGAATTAAAGAAAAGAAAATTGAAATCCCAAGTTCAGAAACGTTTGAAGCGATTCCAGGATTCGGTATCGAATCAGTTGTAGAAGGGAAACAATTATTAATTGGTACACGTCGATTAATGAAGAAATTCGATATTGATATTGAAGAAGTTTCTAAATCTATGGAAGAGCTAGAACGAGAAGGAAAAACAGCAATGCTTATTGCGAACAATAAAGAATATGCTGGTATAGTGGCCGTTGCAGATACTGTAAAAGATACTTCAAAAGCAGCTATCGCAAGACTTAAGAAAATGGGTCTAGACGTTGTTATGATCACAGGAGATAACACACAAACTGCTCAGGCAATCGCTAAGCAAGTTGGTATTGATCACGTAATTGCAGAAGTATTACCAGAAGGAAAAGCAGAAGAAGTGAAAAAACTCCAAGCACAAGGTAAGAAAGTAGCAATGGTTGGAGATGGAATAAATGATGCTCCTGCTCTTGCTACGGCGGATATCGGTATGGCAATTGGAACAGGAACGGATGTAGCGATGGAAGCGGCAGATATTACGTTAATCCGTGGGGATTTAAATAGTATTGCTGATGCAATCTTTATGAGTAAGATGACGATAAGAAATATTAAGCAAAATTTATTCTGGGCACTAGCTTATAACGGATTAGGAATCCCGATTGCGGCGTTCGGTTTCTTAGCACCTTGGGTTGCAGGAGCGGCTATGGCATTTAGTTCTGTATCCGTTGTATTAAATGCATTACGATTACAAAGAGTGAAATTAAAAAAATAAAAATCTAGAGAGTAATTGCATATGCTTTTAAACGAAAAACAATACTTTGAAATAAGTATTGTTTTTTGTTTATATAGAAAGAAAAAAGATATAATAAAGCAGAAATATTGAATACTAGATGGTAGACAAGTTAAATGATAGTTTAGTAAGGAGGTTCATATATGTTAAAAGATACGATCATTAGAACATTCCATAAGGAGGATTTAGAACAAGTATTACAGTTGTTCTATGAAACAGTTCATACAATTAATGCAAAAGATTATAACGTGTTACAGCTACAGGCATGGGCACCAGATCGACTAGATAGAGAAAGCTGGTTAAAGTCTTTAGAAAAGAATATTAGTTATGTAGCGGATCATAACGGTGTGATCGTGGGATTTGGGGATTATAATGATGATCATTACGTGGATCGCTTATTTACGCATAAAGATTATCAAGGAAAAGGGATAGCTTCCTACATACTACAGAAGTTAGAAAAAGAAGCAGTAAGCTTGGGTCATAGGGAGATATATACAGAGGCGAGTATTACAGCAAAACCTTTCTTTGAAAGTAACGGTTTTATTTGCATAAAGGAACAAAAGAAACAGCATAATGGTCAGATTTTTATTAATTATGTAATGAAAAAAATAGCCTTCTCATAAACGAGAAGGCTATTTTTCATTATTTTACAGCTTCTTTTAGTTCTTTACCAGCTTTGAAAGCAGGTACTTTAGAAGCTGCGATTTGCATTTCTTCACCAGTTTGTGGGTTACGGCCTGTACGAGCAGCTCTTTCGCGAACTTCGAATGTACCGAATCCGATAAGTTGTACTTTCTCACCAGCAGCTAAAGTGTTAGTGATTGATTCTACTACAGTTTGTAAAACTACAGTAGCTTCTTTTTGAGAAATCTCAGCATTTTGTGCTACGTTTTTGATTAATTCTGTTTTGTTCATGTTTTTCACCTCATATGTAAATAATGCTATTTAAGTTGTTATTATAACGTATAAAACATTCGAGAACAAGTGTACGCACATATATTCGTAAAAAAAATGAAATTTGTAATATTTTTGAGAGCCACTTTATAGACATTCAATTTAAGCGGATACAGATTTTTTCTTTAATGCGGTTTGCTCTTTATTGGAAGGGAGTTTCTTATTATAGGATATGAAATAAGGTAATGCTACAAATAACATACCTCCTACTAAGTTTCCAAAGAAAACAAAAATGAAGTTTGGAAAATATTCAATCCAAGTTAAATGACCGGCAAAAATTGCAGCTGGGATAACAAACATATTGGCTACAACGTGTTGAAATCCAATCGCAACAAAAGTCATAACTGGGAACCAAATGCCGATAATCTTTCCGATAAATTCTTTACTTCCCATACTAAGCCAAACAGCTAAACAAACGAGCCAATTACATCCGATTGCAGAAATGAAGGCTTGTAGTGGTGTATCTTGAAGTTTAGCTTGCGCAATAGAAACTGTTTTCGCTAAAAAAGCGCCTTCTGTTAATCCGACGATATGACCGAAAAAATAAGCAACGAATACAGCACCTATGAAGTTGCTAAACGTAACAATAACTAAATTTCGAATGAAGTGAAATAAGTCGATTTTTTTGTGAAGCCACGCCATTGAAACGGTCATCATATTGCCAGTTACTAACTCACCGCCTGCAAGAATAACGAGTATAAGACCGATAGGAAATACAGCGGCACCTAGAAAACTAGTAAATGATCCCCAAGATTTTGGCATTGTTCCAATAACATGAATATCGAGTAAATACCCTAATGCTATGAAAGCACCACCAAAAAAACCGAGAATTAGCATAGGGAGTAATGATAAATGAGCTTTTTTTCTACCGGAATTCGCAGCAAGTTCCGTAATTTCTTCTGGTGTAAATACAGACATGAATAATCTCTCCTTAATAAAATGATAGAATGAATAGAAGGAACATTTTTAAGAATCTATGTATTATAAAAATATGTTATGACTTCTGTATAAATTTGTCAAAGTGAATGAGGATAGAATTGGATATAGCTAACATTGTTCATGTTGTCACATTAATGTAACAATAAGGCTTTAAAGTACTTCTAGAGGTGAGAACATGAATACGAATCATGTAAAAAAAGAACAAAAAAAATCAATCGTCAAGATATGTATAATCAGTTTCATAAGTATAGTAATGATTTCAATAAGTTTGTATTTCTATGCGACAGAAATAGAACGAAAACTAGTAACAGTTACGTGGAATGAAATAGAAGCTTTTACAATTCCTAAAGAGTTTAATAACAAAAAGATATTACAATTCTCAGATGTGCATTTAGGGCCAGAATTTACATTGAAACAACTAGAAAATTTGGTAGAGAAGATGAATGCATTACATCCAGATGTAGTAGTTTTTACAGGGGATTTAATAGATAAGTTTGGATCGTATAAGGCGGAAAGAGAAGAAGCGAAAAGTATTTTACAGAAAATACATGCGCCCTTAGGGAAATATGCAGTGTTTGGGAATCATGATAGGGGCGGGGGAGGTAGTTTATTTTATAAAAAGTATATGGAGGAAGCTGGTTTCTCTGTGTTAGTAAATGAAGTGCATAAAATTAATGCGGAAAATGGCAAATATATTACAATATCAGGTTTGGATGATTTTTTATTAGGGAATCCGAAAATAGACGCGACTTTAAAACAAGTAAGGCAACAAGATTTTAATATGCTCTTAGTACATGAGCCGGATATTGTAGACAAAGTAGCTCGTTACCCAGTTGATTTTCAAATGTCAGGACATAGTCACGGAGGACAAGTTCAAATTCCTTTTATAGGTCCATTAATTACTACAAAATTAGCTGAGAGTCATGTTGAAGGTATGTATGAATTAGAAGGGAAGAATAAGCCGTTACATTTATACGTAAATCGTGGTATTGGGACAACACGAATGCCTGTTAGATTTTGGAGTGTACCTGAACTTTCAGTATTTGTGTTAAAGCAAAATAGCAACTAAACTATTTTAGAGTAGTAACAGGACTTTCAGAGAAAGTTCTCTTTTTTTATTGGGTAAATACAGAATGTTATGTGATTTTTATTTAAAGTGTTAAAAAGGAAAGGGGAATTTCTATGGTAGAAACATGGCATAAAGAATTGGAAAGTTTATATAACGAAATGGTTTCGTGGCAAATTACTTTTAAGTATTGTAAATAGTTATGTAGAGATGGAAAAGAATCTTTTCATCATGTAGAAGTGAAAAAGTAATTTACATAAATAAAAAACAACAATAGGTTATGTAACCTATTGTTGTTTTTTATTATTTTTGCAAGGGAATAGCATCAAAATATGTTCTATAGTTATTAGAGAATTCAAAGTTGTTTTTTGCATCCCAATTAATAGACCAAGACATTAGGCCGCGGAATGCAGGGTAGCCACTCTGATTTGAAAGTTTATACTTTCCTCCGAAAGGAATTCCTTTAATGATATAATCTAAAGCTTTTTTCATTTCAGTTGGAGAAATATATCCGCCACTTGGAGCGGCCGCTGGTGCTGCAGGAAGTCCAATCATGACTTGATCCGAACGAAGAGCTGGGAAAATGTTATTTGTATTACCACCTACAGGAAAACCATGTAAGAGCATATCTGCCATAGCGACTTCGTAGTCTGCAGTACCTTGATTGTAGTTATTACCGTCCATTCCAATCCCGCTACCAGCGTTGTAGTGTTGAACGTGAATGTATGTTAGTTTGTCTTTTACTCCGAAAATAATCGGTAAATAAGCACCCCAGATGCTTCCGTATGCGCTATAACCACCTTGAACATAAGCTGTTTCAGGAGCCATGCTTAATAAAAAATCTGGACCGTAATGATCTGAGATTGTTCGAATAGCTGAGATAAGATTTACGATTTGAGGAGTAGTTGGGTTTTTAAAATTAGTGTCATTTCCGTTTAAGTAAATACCTGATTCAAGGTCAATATCTATTCCATCAAAACCATATTTATCGATCAGAGATTGTAGGGAATTAATAAAACGTTGCTTAGCCGTATTGTCAGGAAGTAAAACGACCCCATTTTGTCCACCTATTGAAAGAACTATTTTCTTACCTTTACTTTTTAAATAAGAAATATCTGATTTAAACTCTGCATCTGTACCATACACAGGAGAAAATTCAACAGTGGAACGATCACCACCAGTTTCACCGAAAGATACATTGATTACATCCCATTTTGGTGAAACGTCTCTTAATTTAATAATGCCAGTACCGTTGTCGAAGTTATGCCAGTATCCAACGAGTAATTTTGATCCTAAATTGTTTGCAGCTTGTGCTTGGAAGGGAGCTAGCGGTAGCAGTAAGAAAATTACTAACGTACAACAAATAAATTTGAACTTGTTTAACATATCAACACTCCTATACAAAAAGTTGTCTAGATGTATAATCTTGTTTATTTTATGATATCTGAAAATTCGATCTTTTGTAAGGTGACTATAATTTTCTCAACAATTGTGTATGGAAAATTATTAAACCTAATGTAATAATTTTTGGAGGAGATCGAATTACGATTGTTAAATTCAGAATATTTTGATATATTTTAAAGTATAGGACAAGATTTTTCGCATAATACTCTTACATAAAGTGAAACTTTAATCAGTGGGGCTTTGTTCATCCCCGCTGATTATCAGCCCTCACCAATCGGGCTTTTACGGGCAGTAGATTCCCACCTAACTTCTTTGCTTCCGCTGAATTTTGAGGTGGGGGTCTTACTGCCCGTTAATGCGGGGTAAATTTCAAAATTAAGTTTGGAAGGGGATGTACAAGAGTTGGATAAAAATCTTAAGAAAGACCTCAAAATACGCCACATTACAATGATTTCCATTGGTGGCGTAATAGGAGCTGGTTTGTTTGTTGGAAGCGGTGCGGTTGTGCATTCAGCCGGACCAGGTTCTATCGTTTCATATGCATTAGCAGGACTTCTAGTCATTTTCGTTATGAGAATGCTAGGGGAAATGGCAGCTATTAACCCGACAAGTGGTTCATTTGCAACATATGCAAGAGAAGCAATTGGTCCATGGGCCGGTTATACAATTGGGTGGCTATATTGGTTTTTCTGGGTAATTGTTATTGCGATAGAAGCTACAGCAGGTGCTGGTATTATTCAATATTGGATTCCAGAAATCCCGCTCTGGTTATTAAGCTTAATATTAACGATTTTATTAACATTGACGAATGTTTTTTCGGTGAAATCATTTGGAGAGTTTGAATATTGGTTTTCATTTATTAAAGTAATAAGTATTGTTTTGTTCCTTTGTCTTGGACTCGCTGTTATTTTAGGATTTGTACCAGGAACGGAAGCACCTGGCACTTCGAATTTAGTAGGGCAAGGAGGATTTATGCCAAATGGTATAAGTTCGGTGCTACTTGGAATTACCGTCGTTATATTTTCATTTATGGGATCAGAGATTGTCGCAGTAGCCGCTGGAGAGTCTGCCGAACCTGTAAAAGCAGTAAAAACAGCAACAAATAGTGTAATTTGGCGTATTCTCGTATTTTTTATTGGATCGATCGCTGTAGTTGTTACACTCCTTCCGTGGAATTCAGCGAACATACTAAAAAGCCCGTTTGTGGCGGTGCTGGAACATATAGGGATACCAGCGGCAGCACAAATTATGAACTTTATCGTTTTAACAGCTGTACTTTCTTGTTTAAATTCGGGTTTATATACGAACTCAAGAATGCTTTTTTCAATGGCAGAAAGAGGAGACGCGCCAAAGGCATTTTTGAAATTGAATAGTAGTGGTGTTCCAGTTCGGGCGGTTTTATTTGGAACTTTCTTTGCTTACATTGGAGTTGTTTTTAGTTACATATCTCCAGATAAAGTATTTTTATTTTTAGTGAATGCATCTGGCGGGATTGCGTTACTCGTTTATCTCGTTATAGCGGTTTCACATTTCAAGATACGTAAAAAAATGGGGAAAGCGGAACAACAAAATTTGAAAGTCAAAATGTGGCTTTTTCCATATGTAACATATGTAACAATTACTGCGATTATAGCAGTTTTAGTTGCCATGCTCGCAATTGAATCTTTACGTTCACAAGCGCTTTTAACAATGCTTGTTACTGTTCTTATAATAATTTCTTATTTTATTTTTAATAGAAATAAAAATAGTACATTATTGAATCCTAAAAGCAAGAATGAGGAATCTGTTCGATTCTAATTTCTTGTTTTAGAAGAGAGTTACACCCAATCATTGCTATAAAAGAATCATATATAATCATAGAAACAAGTAATTACTATTGTCATAGTGAATATAAACTTTTTTCTTGACTTTTTATATGAAGGCGAGCAAAATGGTAAAAAAGGAAGGGGGGATGACGATGGAAGAGTACGTACTAGAGCTGTATAACTTGTTATATACGACAGAATGGCAAGATATTGTTTCATTTCTAGGAATAATGTTTTGTATGAAAATTGTAATTGTATATATGGAAGAGCAAGGTATGTTCTATTCCTTCTCATCTCCGTTCGATGTGCAGCGCGAGCCGTTGCCAAACTATGCCAAGGTAAATTACGAACAATTTCCTTTTGTGATTTTCTTTATGATTCAATTTATAACAGCAATTGTAAAGAAAAAGGAAAGTGACGATGAAGAGTGCCATTCAACTTGTAATATAGCGACTGCTTTTTAAGCTAAATACAAGGAGGAGATTTATATGTGGTTTCGATTTCTTATGATTGGTTTCTTTTCATTAACAGCAATTTCTTTAATGGGATATCAAGTGTCTGAAATTTATCAAGCATATAGCAATACGTTTTTTAACAAAAACTAATTACATTGCTATTTAAATAATAAAGCGATAAAATCCTTCTTAAGAAGTTTTATTAAGAAGGATTTTTTTCTATGCTCTGTCTTACTGTGTCAAACTATTGTCACATTTACACTGTGAATAATATGTTAAAATAGTGAGGTTACGTATACATATTTGAAGGAAGAGGAGTGACCATTTTGGTGGATCAATCAACTAATCAGAAAAGCTATGCTCCTATTGTGATAACGCTTTCTGTAATTGTAAATGCGATTATTTTATTTTTGTTCTTTGGACCTGTTGGCTATGAAGGAGAAGTACATTTTGATGTAACAATTTTACCAATGTTAAATGCAATTTTTAATAGCTTTACGTTCGTATTCTTATTAGCAGCTTTATACTCTATTATTAAGAAAAATGTGAAAATGCACCGCGGTTTTATCCTGGCAGCATTTACAACGACGTTGCTATTTTGTGTTTCTTATTTATCGTATCATTACTTGGCGCCGGCAACACATTTTGGTGGAGAAGGATTCATTAAATATGTGTACTTCATTATTTTAATTACACATATTATCCTTGCAGCAATTATTGTACCACTTGCATTGTTTGCACTTGTATTTGGTTTTACAAATCAATTAACACGTCATCGTAAAATTGTACGTTGGACAATGCCGATTTGGTTATATGTAAGTTTATCTGGTGTTATTGTTTACTTAATGATCTCACCTTATTACCAATAAAAAATCTCAGCCTGTAGGCTGGGATTTTTTTGTTAGGCAAATATTTTTGTGAAATGAAAAAAATATGGTATACAAAAGTATAGTTGCTTTTCATATAGAAGGGATGGTAAAGGAATATGCAAAATTTTGTATTTCGTAATCCAACGAAACTTATTTTCGGTAAAGGGCAGTTAGAACAGTTGAAAACTGAAATTCCACAGTTCGGTAAAAAAGTTCTTCTCGTATACGGGGGAGGCAGTATTAAAAGAAACGGTATTTATGATAATGTAATTTCTATTTTAAAAGATATAAATGCAGAAGTATTTGAATTGACAGGCGTTGAACCGAATCCTCGTGTATCAACTGTAAGGAAAGGAATTCAAATTTGTAAAGATAATGGTGTTGAATTTATTTTAGCAGTTGGCGGAGGAAGTGTGATCGACTGTACGAAGGCAATTGCTGCTGGTAGCAAATATGATGGAGATGTATGGGATATTGTAACGAAAAAAGCATTTGCTAGTGAGGCGTTACCATTTGGTACGGTGCTTACTCTTGCAGCGACAGGCTCTGAAATGAATGCTGGTTCTGTCATTACAAACTGGGAAACGAATGAAAAATATGGCTGGGGTAGCCCAGTTACTTTCCCGCAGTTTTCAATTTTAGATCCAGTCCATACTGCGTCTGTACCGAAAGACCAAACAATTTACGGTATGGTAGATATTATGTCGCACGTATTAGAGCAGTATTTCCACCAAGGAACAAATACAGAACTACAAGATCGTTATTGTGAATCTGTATTAAAAACAGTAACTGAAACCGCTCCTAAGCTTTTAAGTGATTTAGAAAATTATGAGCATAGAGAAACCATTTTATATTGCGGTACTATGGCGTTAAACGGCATTTTAGCGATGGGAGTAAAAGGAGACTGGGCAACTCACAATATTGAGCACGCAGTTTCTGCGGTTCATGATATACCACACGGGGGTGGCCTTGCGATTTTATTCCCGAACTGGATGAAGCATGTTCTAGATGAAAATGTAAGTCGTTTTAAACAGTTCGCTATTCGTGTATTCCATGTAGAAACAGATGGGAAAACTGATCGAGAAGTTGCGTTAGAAGGAATTGAGGCGTTACGTCAATTTTGGACTTCAATTGAGGCGCCGGTAACATTAGCTGATTACGCTATTGGGGAAAATGAAATTTATTTAATGGCGGATAAAGCAATGGCTTATGGCGAATTTGGTAACTTTAAAAAATTAAATAAAGACGATGTTTTAAGCATATATAAAGCTTCTTTATAAGTGAATCAAGCAAAGAAACCCATTTGATATAACAATCAAATGGGTTTCTTTTTTGTTGTTTATAACTGTTTGTGACTGGTTTTGGTTATTTTTGAATGTTTATGGTTGATTTTTGTGATCGTTTTCATTATACTGTAATCAAAGAAGAGGTGAATAAAATGTTAACTCCTGAACGTCATCAAATGATATTGCAACTTGTAAAAGAGCAGAAGGTTGTTAAATTACAGCAATTAGTGGAAAGAACAGAAAGCTCTGAATCAACAATTCGTCGTGATTTAGCGCAATTGGAAAAGCAAAGGTTATTAAAAAGAGTTCATGGTGGTGCTGCTGTTTTAACAGGAAAAGGACAAGAGCCAACGATGGTTGAAAAATCATCCAAAAACATTCAAATAAAACAACAAATTGCTAACTATGCGGCTAGCATTGTTGAACAAGGTGATTGCATTTATTTAGATGCAGGAAGTACAACATTTGAAATGATCCCATTTTTAATAAATAAAGATGTTACTGTCGTTACGAATGGACTTATGCATATTGAAGCTTTAGTTGAAAATAATATTCGTGCGTATTTACTAGGCGGAATGATGAAAAGTAGGACGAAAGCTTTAATTGGTGCTATGGCACAGGAAAGTATGCAGAAGTATCGTTTTGATAAATGTTTCTTAGGAGCAAATGGTGTACATGAACAGCTTGGTTTTACAACTCCAGATCCAGAAGAGGCACTTTTAAAACAAATGGCATTAACATTTGCGAACGAAGGATATTTCTTAATTGATGAAAGTAAGTTCTCAGAAGTTGCATTTGCGAAAATTGCCAATGTTGAAGAAGCGAATATTATTACAAACCATTTAGAAATTGATTTAGAAAAATATAAAAGACAAACCAATGTAATTGAGGCTGATAAACAATGATCTATACAGTTACTTTAAACCCATCTATTGATTATGTAGTACAAGTTAATTCCTTCGATTTAGGCGCAGTAAATCGAGCAGAGAAAGATATGAAATTTCCTGGAGGGAAAGGCATTAACGTTTCTCGTGTTCTTCATCGTTTAGGTGTTGAAAATGTAGCGCTTGGATTTACTGGTGGATTTACCGGTCGATTTATTAAAGATGTATTACAGGCGGAAGGTGTAACAACAAACTTCGTCCAAGTAGACGGTGATTCCCGAATTAATGTGAAAATAAAAGGGCAAGAAGAGACAGAATTAAATGGGCAAGGTCCTAATGTGACAAATGAACAATTTGAACAATTAATGAAACAAATCGAAAGTATGAGGCAGGGAGATTGTGTTGTACTAGCTGGGAGTGTACCGGCGTCTATCTCAACTACTTTTTATGAATCAATCGCAGCGCTCGGAGCTGAGAAAGGTATTCGCGTAGTAGTCGATGCAAGTGGAAGTGCGCTGCAGCATGTAATTAAAAATAAACCATTTTTAATAAAGCCTAATCATCATGAACTTGGTGAGTTATTCGGAGTAGAGATTTCAACAGTAGAAGATGTTTTACCGTTTGGAAGAAAATTAGTTGAACAAGGTGTAGAGCATGTTATCGTATCAATGGCTGGAGATGGGGCTTTATTATTTACGGCAGAAGGTATATATGAAGCAACTGTTCCAAAAGGTGTTGTAATTAATTCGGTTGGGGCCGGAGATTCTCTCGTTGCAGGATTTGTAGGTAAATATGAACAGACAAAAGATATTGAAAAGGCATTTCAATATGGCGTTGCAACAGGGAGTGCAACAGCATTTTCAGCTGATTTATGTGAAAAAGAAAAAGTAGAAGAATTATTGTCGCAAGTAATTGTAACTAAGCGATAGGGGGAAGTAACATATGAAAATTACAGAACTATTAAAAAGGGATACAGTTATTATGAACTTGACAGCTTCAAATAAAGAAGCTGTCATAGATGAATTAGTTGAGAAATTAGACGGAGCAAATCGTTTAAATAGTAAAGCTGAATTTAAAGAAGCTATTTTAAAGCGGGAATCACAAAGTACGACAGGAATAGGAGAAGGGATTGCAATACCTCATGCGAAAACAAAAGCTGTTAAGCAACCAGCGATTTGTTTTGGTAGAAGTGTAAGCGGTATCAACTATGAATCGCTTGACGGACAGCCAGCGCATTTATTCTTTATGATTGCTGCGAGCGAAGGGGCGAATAATACTCATTTAGAAACGTTATCGCGCCTATCTACATTATTAATGGATGAAGGATTTCGTAAGCAATTGTTAGAAGCAAAGGATGAAGAGGAACTTCTTCGTTTATTTGATGAAAAAGAGAATGAAAAAGAAGAAGAAGACATTGAAGTTGCAAAACCAGAAGGAAATGAACCATACGTACTAGCAGTTACGGCTTGCCCAACTGGAATCGCTCACACCTATATGGCAGCGGATAGCTTGAAAGCAAAAGCAGCAGAGCTAGGTATAGCAATTAAAGTTGAGACGAACGGATCAACAGGTGTAAAAAACGGTTTAACGAAAGAGGACATTGAACGCGCAACGGCTATAATTGTTGCGGCAGATAAACAAGTAGAAATGAACCGTTTTGCTGGGAAACATGTCATTCAAGTGCCAGTCGCTGATGGGATTAGAAAAACGGAAGCGCTTCTTAATCGAGCTGTAAAACAAGACGCGCCAATCTTTAAAGGAATAAAGGAAGATGGGAAGACAGAAAGTACAGAGAAAGAAAAAGGGTTAGGAATTTATAAGCACTTAATGAACGGTGTAAGTAATATGCTTCCATTCGTTGTTGGTGGAGGAATTTTAATTGCACTAGCATTTTGGATTGGTGGCATAAAAGCAGAAGGACCATTGGCTGAATTGTTAATGTCTATTGGTGGAGGCAAAACAGGTGCGTTTTTATTCCTCGTACCAATTTTAGCTGGATTTATTGCAAGTTCTATTGCTGATCGCCCTGGTTTCATGCCTGGTGTTGTAGGTGGATTTTTAGCTGCACATGCGAATGCTGGATTTTTAGGGGGATTAATTGCTGGTTTCTTAGCTGGGTATGTTGTTTTAGGATTGAAAAAATTGTTTTCAGGATTACCAGCACAGTTAGAAGGAATTAAACCTGTATTGTTATATCCGGTCTTTGGATTGTTGATTACAGGAGTTGTTATGCAAAAAGTAGTAATTCCGCCTGTAGTAGCATTGAATGAAATGTTAACAGGATGGTTAAATGGTTTGAACGGTACAAATGCTATATTACTAGGTCTTATATTAGGTGGTATGATGGCAATTGATATGGGTGGTCCAATTAATAAAGCTGCATTTACATTTGGTATTGCTGCAATAGAAGCGCAGAACTTTGGCGTGCACTCTGCTGTTATGGCCGGTGGTATGGTACCACCATTAGCGATTGCATTCGCAACTACTTTCTTTAAATCAAAATTTACTGAAGCAGAACGTAAATCTGGTTTAACAAATTATATTATGGGAGCATCGTTTATTACAGAAGGTGCGATTCCATTTGCAGCTGCAGATCCGATTCGAGTAATAGTAAGTTGTGTTGTTGGTTCAAGTGTTGCGGGTGCATTATCTATGTTATTCCAAATTACGTTACCAGCACCGCATGGTGGATTGTTTGTTATCGCATTAGTAAATAAACCGGTGTTATATATTTTCTCGATATTCATAGGGACAGTTATTTCAGCTCTTATGATGGGGATTTGGAAAAAGAAAGTTAAATAACACATGAAAAAGGAGTAGCTTTTATTAGCTGCTCTTTTTTATTACAAAAAAGGAGATTAATAATTGGAGAATGATGAATTTTGGTAAAAGATGTAATGAAATATGTTTTTTTTGTAACGAAAAAGTAATACTGTAATTTTTTCTGGAAAAAATTTTGGGCTAGTATGTGGAAAATATATGAAAACTATTGGGGATTCTATTAGAAATGGAATTCATTAATATGGAAATTTATGTTACAACTCATTAATCGTGTATTACGAATGGTTTGTAATTGTGTGATTTCTAAAAATCCTAAAAATCTGTTGCTATAATGAAAATACGAAAACAAAGCAAATGGAGGCTATTCATGAAAAAATTATTAGGTATAGCAACGGCGGCAGTTTTTGGTCTTGGGATTTTTGCAGGTTCTGCGAAAGCAGAAACGATTGTAACAACAGACGTATTAAATGTTAGAGAAAACCCAACTGTAGAGTCAAAGCTTGTAGGTAAAATGTTAAGTGGAAATAAATTAGATGTTATAAATACAGAAAACGGATGGGCAAAAATTAAATTAAATGGTAAAGAAGCGTTTGTAAGTGCTGAATTTACAAAAAGTACATATTATGTAACGGCGGGCGTGTTAAATGTTCGTGCTGGAGCGAATACTGACTCTGAAATTCTTGGTAAACTGAATAAAGATGATGTAATTGAAACGACAAATCAAGTTCAAAATGAATGGTTACAATTTGACTATAATGGAAAAACGGGATATGTTCACATGCCATTTTTAACAGGGACGGTACCTGTAATTGAAAAGAAAGAAGTTGTAACGCAAGAAGAGGCGCCAGTAAGAGTAAATACGCCGGTTAAAAATAATAAAGTAGTTAAGAACAAAGAGTCTGTTAAAAATGTAGAATCAAGTAAACCTGTGGCAAAACAGCAGTCAACTACGAAACAAGTTACGAAATCTACTGAAACAAGTGCACCTGCTGGTGGACGTGAAATAACAGTAGAAGCGACAGCGTATACAGCGCATCCAAGTGAGAATGGTACGTATGGTGGTCGTGTATTAACTGCAATGGGGCATGATTTAACAGCAAATCCGAATATGAAAGTAATTGCTGTTGATCCTAAAGTAATTCCGCTTGGATCAAAAGTATGGGTAGAAGGATATGGAGAAGCAATTGCTGGAGATACTGGTGGTGCGATTAAAGGAAATCGTATTGATGTATTAGTCGGTTCAGATGGTAGTGCCGATAGCTGGGGGCGCAAATCTGTAAAAGTGAAAGTGATCAAATAGTGTATATGTATTAATATAAAAGGCGGTTGCTTGAAAGTATGTAAGCAACCGCCTTTTATGGGTTATTGAAAAGGATAAATAGTTTTACCTGTAATAATTTTATAGGCACTGCAAAATTGATTTTGTATATACTCTGTATTTTTATTTTCTGGATGTAATGTTGTTTCTTGGAGAGTAGAATGAAAAGAACGTAGCAAACAATTTAAGGCGAAATATAATTCTTCTTGTGAACAATTTTGTTCTTTTGTAGCAGTAGCTAAAATAAGGTCTTTTGTTAAAGATGAAAAATTGATGGTGGATTGTTTCATAGTCAACTCATCCTCTCGAAGGTATTTTTAATCATGTATATGCGGAATTGGACAAACTATGTTCTTTTTTATTTGTAATTTCATGTACCGGAATGAAAGAACTTGCAATCATGCCGTTAAAATTGGTAAGATTGGATATAATCAATAGATGGAGTACATTACATAAAGAGAGTTGAATGATATGGGAGAAGTGCAACGTGAAAAAGTTGCTGTCATCATTGGACCAACTGCTGTTGGAAAGACGAAGTTAAGTATTGATCTTGCCAAAGCGTTGAATGGTGAAATTATAAGTGGAGATTCCATGCAGATTTATCGTACGATGGATATTGGAACTGCAAAGGTGACAAAAGAAGAAATGGATGGAATTCCGCATTATATGGTCGATATAAAAAATCCAGAAGAATCATTTTCTGTTGCCGAATTTCAAGAACGTGTTCGTAAGCATATTCGAGAGATTACAGAGCGTGGTAAATTGCCAATTATCGTTGGTGGAACTGGTCTGTATATACAATCTGTTTTATTCGATTATCAGTTTACGGATGATGCTGGCGATACTATATACCGAGAACAAATGGAAAAGTTAGCATTAGAACGTGGTGTGGAATATGTACATAAGAAATTACAAGAAGTAGACCCAGAAAGTGCTGAGCGTATTCATGCAAATAATGTACGTCGTGTCATTAGAGCGTTAGAAATTTTCCACACGACGGGTGAAAAAATGAGTGATCAACTTGAAAAACAAGAAAACGAGTTATTATACGATGTTTCCTTGATTGGCTTGACAATGGATCGAGAAATGCTATACGATCGCATTAACTTACGAGTTGATATAATGATGGACCAAGGGTTATTAGAAGAAGTAGAAGGATTGTATAATAGAGGGATACGAGATTGTCAATCTATTCAAGCGATTGGGTATAAAGAGATATATGATTATTTTGAGGATCGTGTCTCTTTAGAAGAAGCGGTATCACAATTAAAGACGAATTCACGTCGTTATGCAAAGCGTCAATTAACGTGGTTCCGTAATAAGATGGATGTCACGTGGTTTGATGTTACAGGCGGTGAAAAAACGTCAGAAATTTTACGATACATAGAAGGAAAGTTACAACTAAAGTCGAATAATAGTAAGTAGAGAAAAAGAGGAGGATTCGACATGAAGCAATCAATCAATATTCAAGATCAGTTTTTAAATCAACTCCGTAAAGAAAATACGTTTGTTACGCTGTACTTATTAAATGGTTTCCAGCTTCGTGGATTAATTAAAGGATTTGATAATTTTACAGTCCTACTGGAAACAGAGGGTAAGCAACAGCTTATTTATAAACATGCAATTTCTACATTTGTACCACAAAAAAATGTTTCAATTGAATTAGAGTAGTAATGAATTATTGTACATAACAAAAAAAGAGCGAGTTTCTCGCTCTTTTTTTATTTGCTATAAACAATACATAGTGAAATTTAAGCAATTCTAAATACAGTAAGGCGAATGTTAGTGTTTCCTGTTGCAGGGATCGTAATCTCGTTAAGAGTAGATTGGACAGAAATGTTTGCGCCAGCTCTTAACGTTTCGATTGTAGTGAATGAAAGTGAGTCGCCTATTAAATTTGAAGAGAAGTTATCAGTTGCGACTGCTCCATTTATTGAAATGCCTACTCCAAGAGGAGCGCATCCTGGTGCAGTTGTAGAGATGGATACGCTAATGACATAAATACCACCGTTGATAACTGTAACTGTATCTGTGCCATTAAAGATAATATTGTTTACGTTAATTGCAGTACTGAAAATAAAGTTATTAAATTGTAGTACTGTTTGTTGAATGTTGTTTGTTACAACAATTGTTGCTACAGGGAAGCTAGGTCCAGTAGGCCCGGTAGGTCCAGTAGGTCCACCAGAAGGTCCAGTAGGTCCAGTAGCTCCTATACCAGTGGCGCCGGTAGCACCTGTTGGTCCTTGAACACCTTGAGGTCCAGTAGCGCCCGTGTTACCTTGAACACCTTGAGGTCCAGTGGCACCGGTAGCACCTGTGTTACCCTGAGGTCCAGTGGCACCAGTAGCGCCTGTGTTACCTTGAACGCCCTGAGGTCCGGTAGCGCCTGTGTTACCCTGAGGTCCAGTGGCACCGGTAGCACCTGTGTTACCTTGAACGCCCTGAGGTCCAGTAGCACCCGTGTTACCTTGAGCACCTTGAGGTCCAGTGGCACCGGTAGCACCTGTGTTACCTTGAACACCTTGAGGTCCAGTAGCACCCGTGTTACCTTGAGCACCTTGAGGTCCAGTGGCACCGGTAGCACCTGTATTACCTTGAACACCTTGAGGTCCAGTGGCACCGGTGGCACCGGTAGCACCAGTAGCACCCGTGTTACCTTGAGCACCTTGAGGTCCAGTGGCACCAGTAGCACCCGTGTTACCTTGAGCACCTTGAGGTCCGGTAGCGCCTGTGTTACCTTGGACACCTTGAGGCCCCTGAGGTCCAGTAGGTCCAGTAGGCCCGCCAGAAGGTCCGGTAGGTCCGGTAACTCCTATGCCAGTAGCGCCCGTGTTACCTTGAGCACCTTGAGGTCCGGTAGCGCCCGTGTTACCTTGAACACCTTGAGGTCCGGTAGCGCCAGTAGCGCCCGTGTTACCTTGAGGTCCAGTAGCACCGGTAGCGCCTGTGTTACCCTGAGGTCCAGTGGCACCAGTAGCGCCCGTGTTACCTTGAACACCTTGAGGTCCAGTGGCACCAGTAGCGCCTGTGTTACCTTGAACGCCCTGAGGTCCAGTGGCACCAGTAGCGCCCGTGTTACCTTGAACACCTTGAGGTCCGGTAGCGCCAGTAGCGCCCGTGTTACCTTGAGGTCCTTGAATACCCTGAGGCCCGGTAGCACCTGTGTTACCTTGAGCACCTTGAGGTCCAGTAGCGCCTGTGTCTGTCTCTTATACACATCTCCGAGCCCACGAGAC